>CBINBC010000042.1:0-41999 GCA_966248825.1 uncultured Fluviicola sp. | reverse complement strand
TCAGCACCAGCAAACACCCGATGACATTCAACCACAGGAACGAGATCACATCAATTGCATAAATAGCGATTACGATCACTTCGGTAATGATTGCTCCCCAGAAAACAGCTAATCCGCCAATTCTTTTCAGGTAGAATGCCACCAGGAACATTCCTAAAATAGTTCCGTAGAACAGGGATCCTAATACGTTTACAGCTTCGATTAAACTTCCCAGTTTACTGGCAAACATAGCAGTGGCAATGGCAAAAAGTCCCCACCCGAAGGTAAACCACCTGGAAGCTTTGTAATAATGCAACTCGCTTTTGTCTTTGACCCACATCCGTTTGTAAAGGTCAATAACGGTGGTCGAAGCCAGTGAATTCAATGCGGCGGCGATACTTCCCCAAGCTGCGAGGAAAATCATGGCAATCAGTAAACCGATCAATCCTTTCGGCAGGTTTTCCACTACGAAATAGAGGAAAATATAATTGGTATCGTTGGTATCCGCCGTACTGTTTGCTTGCTTCATCACCGCCAAAGCATCTTCACGCACTACTTTTGTCTGTGATTCGATCTGAAGCAGGTTCTTTTGCAACTGATCAATTTTAGGGTGGTTTTCTGCGTTCAAAGCAGCTGCCAGCTGGGTGGTTTGCACCTGCCGAATGGTGTTCAACGAATCATGTTTTGCCTGAAGTGCACGGAATTCTGTTTTATATTCGGAAGCCAGTACTTTATCCACTTCTTTCTGATTGAAGAAGATAGGCGATTGGAAAAACATGTAAAAGACAAAGACCAAACTTCCCACCAGCAGTATCAGGAACTGCATCGGCACTTTTACCAAACCGTTCATGAGCAATCCTGTCCGGCTTTCTTTGGTATTCTTAGCCGTCAGATAACGTCCCACCTGTGATTGATCCGTCCCGAAATAGGAGAGTGCCAGGAAGAATCCGCCAATCAATCCGCTCCAGATGTTGTATTTGTCTTTCCACCATTCGGAATCTGTAACATCAATCTTGGTTTCAATGACATTCAGTTTTCCCATTTTCCCTGCAACATGCAAAGCATCCGTGAAGCTCACATTTTTCGGAAGCATCTGCACAACCAGGTATCCGGCCAGGAACATCCCGATGAATACCACGATTAATTGCTGCATTTGGGTATAGGTTACCGCTTTTGTTCCGCCTGTCACAGTATAAATGATCAGGAATCCTCCCATGACGAGGTTCGTGTAATAAATATTCCAGCCCAGCAGGGAAGCTAAAATGATAGAAGGAGCATAAATACTGATTCCGGTTGAAAGTGCACGCTGCACTAAGAATAAGATTGAAGCCAGCGAACGTGTTTTCAGGTCGAAACGCTGTTCCAGGTATTCATAAGCCGTAAAAACTTTCAGCTTGTGATAGATCGGGATAAAAGTAACACAGAGAACAACCATAGCCAATGGCAGCCCGAAATAGTACTGAACGAAACGCATTCCGTCGGTATAGGCCTGACCTGGTGCTGAGAGAAAGGTAATAGCGCTTGCCTGTGTTCCCATGATGGAAAGCAGGATCAGGATCCAGCTCATGGAATTACTGCTTTTGAAATAACCGTCCAGGGTTTTTTCACTCTTGCTTTTATACAAGCCGTAACCGATAACAGCCAGCAAAGTAATAATCAGTACAATCCAGTCTATTGCGCTCATGAGAAATGTCGGGTAAAAAAGTAAAAGAATACGATCAGCGCTACCAGCGCACCAATCACTCCGGCATACGCCCAATTCCAGTTCTTATGATCGTTTTCTTCCATTAATCTTTTATTCTCTTTATTAATGTGTAGGGGGAAATCGCAACTTCCCCCTACATATTTCAATTTTTATTTGTTCTGCGGCAAGCTCAGCAAATTCACAAACAAACGGTATGCCCCAGGAATTCCTGCCGGCAATTCCCGAAAAAACACCAATCCTGTGTACACAAAGTTCCCTTTTCCGTGTTTTGCAATAATAAGGCTTCCGGTATTTGGTTTTTCGTTTGGATCGTGCATTGAAAAGACAGTTTCATAATGCGGGTCCATTTCCGTAGCAAAATAAATCCCGCGTTCCTGAACCCAGCCTTCAAAATCCTTTTGCGTAATGACATTCGGTGTGTTCAAAACCGGGTGTTTCGGATTGGTGAATTCTACGGCGGCATTGTCGACTGTTACACGGTCCCTGGAAATGGTGAACGGAAAAGGACCAATCTTCGTTTCCATCGGCGCGATGCGGTTATTGGTGTTGTACTGAACGATCAGGTTTCCTCCCTGCTCTACATAATTCATTAATTTGTCATAATATACACGCATGCGGTCGTTGGTATTGTAAGCACGAACACCGGTTACAATACTCGCATACCTGTTCAGGTCTTCTTTCGCCAATAATTCATCTGTCAATACGGTCACATCGTAACCGATCTGTGTTAAACAAGCTACCACATTATCTCCGGCTCCGGGAATGTATGCGATCTTGTTGCTTGTTTTCTTTAGGTCAAGGAATACGATTTTTGCTTCGGCATCGCTTAAGAAGAACTGGTAAGGGATGTGGTCGTATTCGATGCGTGTAATGCTTTTGGTATATTCGCTTCCGTCGATTAAAACAGAAGCGCGCAACTGTCCGTCTTTTCCGTTCTTTTCAGGAGTAAGTATGGCTTTTACGATTTGTTCGTCGCCTTTTTTCTCCAGACTTACTTCCGGATTTTTAAGCTCTATTTTCCAGCCAGCAGGAACGGCAACTTTTACAGTTCCTTTTACTTTTGCCTGGTTTGCTTTCACCGTAAAAGAAATTTCTTTCGGAGTCATGGCATTGAAGTCAAAGACCTGGTCGGTGATGTTGAGCGTAACCGGAGGCAGGATCTCAAACGGACGGTAAACTTCTCCTTTTACAGGGTCCGTGGATTTGAAGGTCAACCCGCGTTCCACAAAAAAATCAATTCCATCAATTGTTACGATATAAGTGATGGTTTTTGCAGGATGGTTTTCAGGATTTCCGGTTAGCCACATGTTTTTTACCGTGTACATTCCAACAGTATGCGGATCAACAAGCCAGTAAGGAGTGGAATAAGGACTTGCAACCGGGATCAACTCTTTTCGTTCGATTGTTTCAAGCTTGTTTTTACTCAATTTCAGGTCCGTAGGTTGGATCATAAATTCTGAAAAGGCAAGTGCTTTGAGTGTTACATTTCCAATATTGCGTGCAATAATCTGGTTTGAAATCGTTATTTCGCTTCCCGGTACGGCACTGTAATCAGAAACAGTTGATTCCATCCATAAACCGGCACACTGAAGGATCAGTTCCTGGCAAGCCTCCAGCTTCTGATTTTTCCAGTAACGGATATTCGGATCTTTTTCATCGAGCTGCTGCAATTGGGTATAAACATTTTCTAATGCCGGAAGAGAAAATTCCGGATGCTGCGGATTGAAATTCGCAATACAGGTATTTAATAAATTTTCAATGTCTGCAGAAACCGGAAGACGTTTCCAGGAAGTATTCACCCCTTCAAAGATGTCTTTTTCAGCCGGTTCGCCTTTCAGGAATTTAAAATATTCGATGCTTTCCCCGCGTTGTTTTGCCGACCCGAATCCCTGGCTTTTGTGCATCGAACGGCTGTTTGCCGCCACTTCACCGTAACTGATCCCGAGCAATGGATTGTACGTTCCTACATCCAGTTTTAACTGGTCTTCCGAAGTGGTATTGTTTCCCCCGAAATTGAAGGTGTTCCAGAAAATGCGTTTGGTTTTCCAAACTTGTACCACATCCAATTGTTCCGGGAATTTGGTCGGATCAGCTGCCAGGTCAAAGGCTTCCATAGCCAAAATTGCCGAAGCGGTGTGGTGCCCGTGACCACCCTCACCAGTTGTGGGGAAGCGGCAGATAATTACATCCGGTTTGAATCGGCGGATTGCCAGTACGACATCTTTTAGAATGCTGTCTTTGTTCCAGATCGTAAATGTTTCTTCCGGGTTTTTGGAGAACCCGAAGTCGTTTGCACGTGTAAAGAATTGTTCCGCTCCGTCTGTTCTGCGCGCCGCAAGCAGTTCTTGTGTACGGATCAACCCCAAAGCTTCTCCCTGTTCTTTCCCGATGAGATTTTGACCACCGTCACCACGGGTCAGCGATAAATAACCGGTGCGAAGTTTTTTCTCTTTGGCAAGATAACCTAATAAACGGGTATTCTCGTCGTCAGGATGAGCCGCAATATAAAGTACCGAGCCAACGGTGTTTAGTTTTTTGATTCCCAGAAGGATTTCCGCAGAATTGAGCTCAGGGGAAGTTTGAGCGATTAAGTTTTGTCCAAGTATAAGTGCAAGAACGAATGAAAGGTGTTTAATCATGATGAGTTTGTAAAGTGTAATATCGTGCGCAATAATACAGGAAATCTGGCATTGACAGCCTATTTCAATATCCGTTTAACAATTCTTTAAAGAACTTTGGAAGAAGAAAAGCGTGCTTTTTTGTAACTTGAATAAGCTTTACAATGTCGTAAAGATTAAAAACGCAGGGTATGTTTGTGAGAATCATTATTTTTTTAGCGATCAATTTTGGAGCACTGGTTATTGGAGGTTTTTTCACCGAGAAGGGAGTTGTTTCCGAATGGTACCTGTCGTTAAACAAAGCTCCGTGGACTCCACCGGGATGGGTATTCGGAGCAGCCTGGACAACGATCATGGTCTGTTTTTCCGTTTATATGGCGTTTATTTACGGGATCACCCATGATAAGAAGACACTCCTTACTCTTTTTATAATTCAATGGGTGCTCAATGTTTCCTGGAATCCGGTATTTTTCTATTTTGAGAATGCTGCTGCCGGCCTGGTCATTATCTCTGCACTGACAATCGTTGTCGGAGCATTTTTATTCCGTTACGGTGCCGCCATGAAACTGAAATCCCTCCTTGTTGTTCCCTATTTTTTATGGTTATTGATCGCTACCTCACTTAATGCATATATTCTGGTGAGAAACTAGTGCTGGTTCAAATCATTATTTAAACGTGAAGTTTTTTTGGTGTCTTTCATAAACAGGTAGACAAGAAGCGAAAGGAATATACACCCGGTAACATACCAGTAGAAATAAGATTCGTGTCCGGCATCTTTAAACCACAAAGCAATGTATTCCGCAGTTCCACCAAATACAGCAACCGTTAAAGCATAAGGAAGTCCGACTCCCAAAGCACGAACTTCAGCGGGGAATAATTCTGCTTTTACTATCGCATTAATACTCGTGTAACCGCTCACAATAACCAATCCGGCCATCAATAAGAAAAAGGAAATCCAGGCAGAATGGGTTTGACTAAGAGCCGTTAGTATCGGAACCGTAAAAACAGTACCTAAGATCCCGAAACCAATCAATAGCGGTTTTCTGCCTATTCGATCAGATAAAGCACCAAAAAAAGGCTGTAAAATGACAAATAGCAGCAGGCTGACAAAAGAGATCAGGGTTGAAACATCTTTGGTTAAACCAACCGTATTCACCAGGAATTTCTGCATGTAATTGGTGTAGGTGTAAAAGGCTAAAGTTCCGCCTAAAGTCATTCCAACAACCAGTAAAATGGCCTTCGGATGCTGCATCAGTGCAAGGATCGTTCCTTTGCTTTTCTTTTTAGTTCTTTCGAATGCTTCCGTTTCATGCAGGTTACTGCGCAGGTACAAAGCAACAAGTGCTAGTATCGCTCCGATCACAAAAGGAATTCGCCAGCCCCAGGTTTGAAGCTGCATTTCTGTAAGGATGAGCTTTTGAAGCACTAATTGAATGCCCAGTGCAATGAGCAGACCGCCGACTAAAGTGACATATTGGAAACTGGAATAAAAACCGCGCCGGTTCTCTGTTGCCATTTCACTCAAATAGGTTGCAGAAACACCATATTCCCCACCAACGCTAAGACCCTGAAGAAGTCTGGCAAGCAAAAGCAGGATAGGGGCAAGCACTCCGATGGATGAATAGGACGGAGTTAATGCAATCAGTAAAGATCCGAATGACATCAACAGTACAGAAAGTGTCATGGCTTTTTTACGGCCTATTTGATCCGCAATTCCTCCGAACAGCCAGCCGCCTATTGGTCGCATCAGGAAGCCGACAGCAAAAATACCGGCAGTATTGAGCAATTGAGCCGTTTTATTTGATTCCGGGAAAAAAGAACCGGAGAAATAGAGTGAGAACGCTGAATAAGCATACCAGTCGTACCATTCCACCAGGTTTCCAATCGACCCGCCGATGATCGATTTTAAACGCGATCCGGATATTTTTTCTTGCTGTTTCAAGCGGTTAAAGTTAGTGTTTTTTAGCTTATCATTCGTACCCGGAAAGATAAGTTCCTGGAAGTCTATACCTGTAATTTAGCTTCATTCCGGAATGGTGTTTAATAGGTTTGTTTTTAGAACAAATTGTTTCATTCCAACCATCTACAGCTTTCCGTCGTTGAAGTTTATTGAAAACTCAATAAAACTTGCGCTATGACGAAACTTCTACTTACTTGTACAGCTTTTTGCGTACTTAATTTTACCTCACTTTTCGGACAATGGACCACCGTTTGCGGAACCGGGAATGGTTTTGTGGACAATTTCGAAGTCTCTAATAACGAATTATATGCAACCGGGTTTTTCACTAATTTATGCGGTTCAAGCGGAAGTTCTGTGATGAAATGGACCGGAAGCGGTTGGCAGCCGATCGGGATTGTTTCCCCGCGTGCCGGACATCAATTGAAATACCTGGGGAACCATTTATACTTTGTGGGCTACCAGCCCGCTATTGACTCCAACTGGGTTTATCAATTCAATGGCACTAATTTCGGTAAAATGAATACCGGAGTTTACCTTACAAATGCTGTAACAGGAGGTTCTCAAACTGCCAATCTATACGATTTGGAAGAATACAATGGTAACATCATCGCATGCGGTGAATTCGATCGTGTCGGTAATAAACAAATTTCGGGAATCATGCAGTGGGACGGTTCTGCCTGGGATTCACTGGGGAGCGGACTGAGTGGAAATATTGCGGGAACCGCTCCTGTGATGTATCCGCATGATATGTGTCATTTTGGAGCAGATCTGATAGTAGCCGGAAATTTTCAGAAAGCCGGAGGGACTACCGTAAACGGAATAGCTCGTTGGGATGGAAACCAGTGGCATAATCTCGGTGCGGGATTCAACGGAACGGTTTACGGCATTTGTTTGTTCAACGGTGAGTTGTATGCAGGTGGCGACTTTACGATGAGCGGAACCACTTCTTTGAAATGCATTGCAAAATGGAACGGCACAAATTGGGTAGATCCCGGGTTCAGGGTTTATTACAATAATACTAGCTTATATTCATTTGTCCATACACTCAAAGTTTTCAATTCGAAACTGTATGTTGCAGGAGGTTTTGACCGGGTAGAGGAAGGAAGTATCGCGCACATGGGGCAAGGAATCTGTGCTTTTAACGGCATAAATATCGATACACTGAGTGGAGGGATTTCGAATAAGGAAATAGAAGCAATTGCCTGGTTTGACGGAGATTTGTATGCAGGTGGCGGAACAAATAACAGCAACAGCTACATTGCAAAATACAACGGAATTGCTTCGACAGATGAATTGGAGCCCCAAATTGCCTGGACCATCTCACCAAATCCGGTAGAAAATTCGGTGATACTTTCCGGAAGTCAAAAGGGAGAAATTATTTCTATTCTGACCCTGGACGGAAAATTAGTTAAGACAATTTTAGCGAAAGAATCGGAAACAAAAATGGATCTTTCCGAACTGTCCTCCGGTGTTTATTTGGTGCAAATGGGGAACCGGCAAGAAAGAATTATAAAGAAATAATTGAGGGGCAAACAGTTAAGAAAAAGCTCATCTTTTTTTGTAATTTTATTCACTCTCGAACCCTTGATTTTACTGGGTTTTCAAACTTTTTTCACTATCTGTAATAGGACGTAAATACACTACGTTCTACCCCCGTATCTTTGTCTTATCAAAATGAAAACAATGAGACTATTTCTAAGGACAATGAACAACCACTCCATTTGCTAATCAACTTAACCTAAATCACCACCGACCGGCCTAACCATTATTCACCAACCACCTTACCACTGTTAGATGAAACCTAACCACTATTCATCTACGTAACCAACCACTACTACCTGACAAAAAGCAGTGAATCAGTAATCTGAATTCACTGCTTTTTTGCTATTTTCAGGTTTTTGAATTTTGCAACTTATCCCGATACTTCGGGATTCCTAATTTTGAATTCATAAAACATGGTTTACCTGCAATACTTTCATACTCCTTACGGAGAACTCGTTCTCGGAGAATCCGGCGGGGAATTGTGCCTGTGCGACTGGAAATACCGTAAAATGCGTGATCAGATCGATAACCGGATCCAAACAGGTCTGCAGGCAGAGTTTAAGCTGGAAGAAACCGAATTGTTGGATGAAACGAAATCACAACTCAATGAGTACTTTGCCAGGGAACGTACAACCTTCGATCTTCCGTTGTTATTTGTAGGAAGTGATTTCCAGAAATCTGTTTGGGAGAAACTGCTGACAATTCCTTACGGGAAAACAAGCAGTTACATGGAGCTATCCCGGATACTCGGGGATGAAAAAGCAATTCGTGCTGTGGCAACTGCAAATGGTGCTAATGCCATTTCGATCATTGTTCCCTGCCACCGGGTGATAGGAAGTGACGGCAGTCTTACCGGTTATGCAGGCGGTTTGAATGCCAAGCAAAAGCTGTTGCAATTGGAGGGAATGAACTTCGGAGAGCAATTGGAATTGTTTTAGAATCAGATAGATACATTTTTCTGTTTTGATGAAAAAAAGAAAATCGTAAAAAGTTTACGATCAAATAGTTTACCTTTGTACCTAATCATTTAAATCAACATCATGAGACACCTTTATCTGGTCGGTCTATTGACCTTCTTTTCGTGGCAAGCTATGTCACAAACCTTTCAAAAATCTTTGGAGCCAACGGGCGTTGTTCCGATTACAACTTTGAGTAATTACAATCCGGGGTATTCGGTTTGCAATAATTACAATAATAGGTTGCATAATATTGAAGCACCTTTTCTGAACAGTTTGTTGGAAATGTATGAAGCGACTAAAGACCCAGTGTATTTGGATCGTTTCATGGAGCATGCTTATAATGTGATTGAACGAAGAGATGATATATTAGCGCTTGATCCGACCATTCCGTTGGCAGGAATGAGCGGTGTTACTAATCCTATTCCTCCGGGAGGACAAATGGCATGGTCCGGTCGGTTAGACCCTTCGCCTTATTGGGTCATAGATGCGGTTAATCAGGGAACTATTACTTTCCCATTGGCAAAGTTCGCATATATGATTAAGGTGAAGTATCCTGCGCTTCAATCACGTGTGGCACCAGCCTCCGTTGCAGGCTGTGATGTGACGGGATGGTATTGCCTGAGTAATTTTGCTGATTGCGCCGAATTTTTGAAAATAAAGGCTAATCAGACTTTGAAAGATTACATGCATGGTGATTGGGTGGCTGCTTTGGGATTGTATCGTTACGATGCAGATACTAACCCTACAGATGGTATTCATAATTGGCAGCCGTTGATCCCGAATCAAATGGCGTCTATTGGACGATCACACACCTACATGTATAAAATCTATGAATTTGAAGGAAATATCACACAAAGAGATTATTACCTGGAGAAAATCCAAAAAATGGCATCCCGCTTCATGGATCCTTCGAATTATCTCTTTACGAGAGATGTAACCAATCATATTGTTCGCTGGAGGTATATGAATCCAAGTTCCCCAATGGAGGATATTGCTCATGGACAACTGATTATGGAATTTGCAGACTTATGTAATTTATTTAATATCAAAAAGTCAGATGGGGTTACACCGATTTTTGACAATGCTTTGATGTATGACTTTGCCAATACATTTAAAGTGAAATTTATGCAAAGTATGCCATTGAAGTATTCCATGAGTATTACCGGCTGGGATGGAGATCAAACGCAATTAGTATTAAGTGGAAATGTACAATATCCGGAAGGAAGTGCTGAAAGATACGATCAATATATGAATGCCGGGAGATATCTGTTCCTGGCCCGACACATTCCGGATATTTATAACATGATTGCGGATTATTTTTATGAATTCGGGCTGTATGGACCTGCAACTTATCCGGTCTATACAAGTGATGTTGCCGGTCAGTGCAGAGGTGTTGACGCAGTAGGACAATTGGCAAACGGCAGAACAGGTTTTTCACCCGTTTTCAAAAACTACCTGGATATCCGGTCTGTTAAGCGTACACCAACCTATCATGCAGGAAGCGATTTAACTGCCGGTACGGTTTGGAAAGCAGTAGCTGCCGGAAAATTTGATGCTGCTAAAACTACAGATTTGTTTGTGGCGGCGAAATCTACAGGAGTCATAGAATTGCGGGAGTTTGATCCGACAACTAAAAAGATCAGCAACAGTTTGTCAACTTATGTCAATTATCTTGCAGATTGGGGAGGGATAACTGCAGGTGATTTCATAGCAGGAAATAACCAGTCTGAGTTTGTAGCGCTTAATAAAACGGATAAGAAACTGTACTTATTCCGTTACGATGGAACCGGGATTGTGTTAATTGCTTCTTTTGCTACCAATGCCAATATCGATTGGGCTGGTATAGCATCCGGAAACCTGGATGGTACTTCAACCGATGAAATTGTGATGCTTTCTAAAAGTAATGGACAAGTGTATGTGTACCGCATTACGGGTGCAGGTCCTTACAGTCTAAATACAGTTACGATCACTAATGCATCCACTTCCACTTATGTGGTTTCGGAGGCTGCTAAAATTGCTGTCGGTAACCTGGATAAAAACCTGGCAAACGGGTTGGAAATCGTGACTTTGAACAATAACAACGGCTCTGATTACAACATCAAAGTATTGAATTACACATTCTCCGGGTCCAATATGACCTTCATGTCTGCAATTCCTTACACGGGAACTACCGGAAACTACAGCCAGTGGGACGGATTAACAACAGGAGATTTCAATGCGGATGGTTATGATGAGATCATGCTGCACCGCGATTATGACGGGGATTTCCACATGCAGTACCTGGACGGCGGAGTAGTTAAATCACTGTTCAAAGAACATTTTCCAACAAATTGGGATTTGGGAATCATGTGCAGTACTTCTTTTCCGGGAAGCACCACTAAACATTTGATCAGTCTGCGCAACAATGACGGCCATATTTTTGCGTTTCTGCCTTTTCAGCTTCCTGTCATTACAAGTCGTCCTTTGGAACCGGAAGGCCCCGGAGGAATTATTAGAGGAATGATGCAGCACCCTGTTTTGGAGAAAGAAGAGAGAATGAGTGAATTGGCAGTATCTCCAAATCCAACGGATGGGATGATTTATGTGAATCTGGCTGAAAAATCAGCAACGGAAATGACCGTAATTTCTTCATTAGGACAGGTTATTCTGAAAATGAAAATTCCGGATTCGACCAGAAATCAAAAAATCGATTTGTCGGATTATCCTGCCGGAATCTACTTGTTAAAAGTAGAAACGAATGAAGGGGTAATTACCAAAAAGATCTGGAAAGAATAAGGTTCTTAATTATACAGGAAAGGCTGAAGTTTATCTTCGGCCTTTTTTAGTTTATCCTGGAATTGTTAAATATTCATTAAAAAAGCAGGTAATTTTACCACCAACTTCCCTGAATTCAATAGGTTTCAAAAAGTATACTGGTATCCGGAAGAAATTAATTTGGTTACAATGGAAATATTTACCTAGGTTTGTATTTCTAAAAACAAGATATGAATCTAAAGAAAGGACTCCTGTTGGGAGTGACTAGCGGAATAGTAGCAGGAGGTGTAGGGACCTTATACAATACAATTTTTAGCGATGCATTTTATGTGGATTTCAGTTCAGTTCTGAATCCCACAGGAATATTCACTGCAAGCATGATCGGATGTTTATTGATGGGAATGGGCTATGTGGTAGCAGCTCGTTTAAAGAGACCGCTTTTAATTCCTATTATCAATGTCTTGTACTGTATCTTAAGCTTTGCCAGTATCATTGGAGTGTTGAATTATACGTTTCCTCTATCTATGGATCCCGATATGCTCCTTGCATTTCCCGGATTGGCAATTCCGATGCATTTCTTCCCGGCGCTGAGCTTTTTAGCTCTGGTTCCATTCTTTTGGAAACACGAATCACGTAATTAATAGATCTTAAAGAAAATACGGAAAAGCCGAATACCGTAACACAAAGTAGGCGTTAAAAACAAACAAATAAAACAAAACAAACATGAAACGTTCAGTTACAATTATCGCAGCTGCATTCGCAGGTTTAGCATTGTCTTTCACAGTTGCAACATCTTCAATCTGGTCGTCTGACGCATCACATTCAAGACTTGGATTTACAGTAAAACACATGGGAATTTCCGATTTCAACGGAAGCTTCAATACTTATGAAGTTAAAATGACTGCTACAAAAGAAGATTTTTCGGATGCAAAAGTTGAATTGACAGGTGATATTGCAAGTATTAATACTGCAAACGAAATGCGTGATAACCACTTGAAAAGTGCTGATTTCTTCGACGCAGAGAAATTCCCGAAATTTACTTTCGTCAGCAAATCATTTACAAAAGTTGCAAAGTCTAAAAACGAATACAAAGTAGTTGGAGATTTGACTTTACACGGAATTACAAAAGAAGTTACCATGACTGCAGTTCATAACGGAACAGTTACGCATCCAATGAACAAAAAAGAAGTAAGTGGTTTCAAAATGACCGGAACAATCAACCGATTGGATTTCAAAGTAGGAGATGAAAACCCGGGATTGAGCAAGGACGTAAATGTTACTGCTGATTTGGAATTGGTGAAAGAATAATCATGAAAAGAAACATCTTTTTTATGGCGATGCTCCTCCTTGTTGGGGGAGTATTCGCGTTCACTCAGGTAAAAACCTGGAAGATCGGGAAAGATTATTCCGTGGATTTCTCAGCAAAGGGTGTAAACGGTATCTTTAAAACACTTAGCGGAACTGTCAATTTTGACGAAGCTAAGTTGTCCGAATCCAAATTCGTTTTTACGATTGATGTGAATTCGATCAATACAGGCAATGGTCTGCAAAACAAACATGCTCTTGGAGCTGAATGGTTCAATGCAGATAAATACCCTAATATTAAATTCACCTCATCTTCTATTGAAAAGAAAGAGAACGGTTATGCCGCAAAAGGAAAACTGACGGTGAAAGACGTGACAAAAGAAATCACAATTCCGTTCACTTTCACAAAATCAGGAAGTAAAGGGAAAATTGCTTCTTCTTTCTCCATCGATCGTTCGACTTACAATGTAGGAAAACCTGGCGGAGACGTAGGAAGTTCCATTAAAATCAATGTTACGATTCCTGTAACGAAATAAGAGAAAGCAGTGCTTTCGATATATGTCAGCCACAGCTGACAATACTATTGAAGCCTTCGTCAATTGATGAAGGCTTTTTTAATTCGTAATTACTAAAGCCACTTTTTCCGCTTAAAATAAAGCAGTGTCAACCCCATCGAAGCAATCATCAGTACAATAGCTATCGGGTAACCGAAAGACAGACTTAATTCGGGCATAACACGAAAATTCATTCCATAAATCCCGGCAATTAATGTGGGAGGCAGGAAGACTACTGAAAAAACGGTAAAGATCTTGATGATCTTATTTTGTTCGATATTCACCAAACCCATTAAAGTGTCCTGTAAATATTCGAGGCGTTCAAAACTGAATTGCGTATGCTGGAGCAGGGAAGTAATATCTTTCATAATAACACGGAGGCGTTCACCTGTTTCTGCATCAATAAAAGGCGAGCGCAGCAACGCAGAAATTAAGCGCTGCTTGTCTGTAATACTTTCACGGATTAGAATGGTATTTTCCTGCAGTTCGGCAATCTTACGCAGCGTTTTTTCCTCCGGATCGGATAAGCTTTGTACTTTCCGGCTGATGACATTGGTAATGCGTGTAAGGCTTTCAATATAATCGGCATCCAGGTCGATGCGTGTTTCCAAAAGCAAAACCCAGATCTGTGATCCCGAACGAATGAAATCCTGTCTGGCAACTTTGATTTTTTTAACGACTTCTGCGAAAGACTGTAATTCCACATTACGTACCGTAAATAAAATAGTTTCTTTCAACAAAAAAGAAACCTGGTGAATTTTAGGCGTATCTGCTTCTTTCAGGAAGCCGCTGTTGGCTTTAATCGAGACATGGTCTTCCGAGTAACGCGAACTGCTTTCAATTTCTACCGCTTCTTTGTAAGTCGGCAGTTTTACCTTGAAGAACTCACACACCTGGTCTTTCTCTTCCTGACTGGCGTGAAGCAGATCGATCCATAAATAATTTCTTTTGGGGTCGAGAACCGCTTTTTCAGGATATTTTTCCCAAACCAGCTCATTTTCGTGTGTGTAAAATACGCGAATCATAAGGACAGATTTTGAGTGAATGACTAAAATGCTTGCGCTAAAGCTCTTGCCTTTGTGCAGCCACTGTGCCTTCGCTGAAGCTACAGCATAAGCGTTTCGGCAGAGCTAGGTTAGCATCGGCGCAGTGTCACAAAGATGGCCTTTTTCATTTAAACCCCGCTAAAACAGAGGAGTTATTTTCTGTTAACAGTTGGTTTTACTGCTTTTCATGTGAATAATGACAAAATAGTATTCGAATTCTAAAAATTGACACTAGTCTGCTACAACAAATCAATTCTTCTTCCGTCGCGTATCCGTAATAACCAAAATCTTCCAGCTGCCCTCTGTTTTTGCCAGTTGAAAAGCATTTACTCCTTCGTGTGAATAGACATTGTCTACATAAAAGGCGTATTTGGTCCAGGCCGTTGCTAAATTGTCGTCGATCCGGATTTCACAGGAAAGCAGGCGTTCGTCCCAAACTTCTTTGTGTGGGGTTCCGATTGCGTTGATGAAAGCAATGATCGAATCCCGGTGAAGCTTAGCTTCCCCTTTCGGATTGACAAAACTGGTGTTTAGCATTGCATCGGGGAAGAATATTTTCCTTACCTGTGAACTATCACCTGTTCGCATACCGTCGAATAACTGATCAATCACTTTACGGACTTCCATCTTTTCTGCTTTTTGGGTATAGGCAAAAGCGGGAAAGAGCATTAGCAGGAACAAGATTGTTTTCATAAACATTGGTTTTATTCGAAAGATACATTCTTTCCTTGAAACTCGAAGTATACATGAGTTGAAGCAATCAGTCGCGATCTGAAACAGAGAGTTGTGCATGTTTTGCACAAGTTCGTAAAATTGCGGAATTACCTGGGAGAGGAGGGGGATTAGTGTTGCACGTAGTTAGTATTTGAATCTCATGATCATTCTGTTTCTGGCACAGCCCGTTTAATAACAGTCCTCGGTTCGTCAAAACTTTTCTTTTTGTACGGAAAAACATCCGCCAGTTCACCGCTGTAAAAAAATTCGTAAGCCACAGACCCGAAGGTATAATCCGTATCCTTGATCTTATAAACAGAACCGCCTACAGCAGGATTCGGCTTTGGTTTGGAACGCTGGAAACCAAGGTTAAACAAAGAAGCCAGGATTTCCGGTCGGTCATCAATCGGGTAACCGGCCTTTTCCCATTGAGTTTTAATCTCTCTTAGAAACAAAGCAGTGTATAGGTAGGAATAATAATGGTTTTCAAACTGGACCAGGCGCTGCAGGCGCAAATCCAGGGTGTCGTTGCCTTTCGTGGTAAAATTGGCTGTGGAATCAAAATCCAGGAGTGCTTCGTATTTTTCTCCGGGATAGAACTCACTGTCTTTTTCCTTTAAAAAGCGCTCAATGGTCAAAGCTGTTCCATTCTTAATTCCTGTTACTCCGTAAGAAAGATGGTTCTCCAGGGCAAGAACTTTCAAAGGTCCCATGTAGCGTTTATAAGATTCCCTGTTCGAATTGAACAGGCGGATTTGTTCACCTACCAGGCAGGCAACAATTAATCTAGGTTCCACACCGGTTACGTGATAAACTGAATCAATGTATTTTTTATCCTTGGTAACAGCTTGTTTAAAATCCTGCCATTCGGCAATATTCATCCATTCAAATACGCTGAGTCCGGTAGTTTTTTGATCCGCATTTTCATTTTTGTATTTCCATTTCGAAAATGCTTTGCGGTAAGATTTGTTTTTTTGCAGTTGAAGATCCACAGCATCCAGCATGCGCAGAGCCAATTTTTCGTCTTTGTTTTTGGTGTATATCTCCAGAATCTGACTGGCATTCTTCGGATAAAACTCATTTACCAGTAGGATACGGTTCAATACCTCAAAGCGGTGCCTGATCATTGAAACGGAATCAACTTTGAAAGATTGATCGTATTTGTTATGCATTTCTGCAAAATAACGGTTGTTCTCATCAATGGAACCTCCTTCGTTTGTCCAGTTGAATTTGACTGCAAAATAGGTTGCCGTTAGAATGAATCCGTAAGCCGCAAAACCGTATAGAAGAATGGTGTAAGGTATTTTGAACCATTTTTTTCGGAGGAAGGAGAATTTCATTCGTGTTAGATTAAAAAACGATGCAAAACTAAAAATAGAATTGGATTGCAAGATGGTTTTAACAGATCCAACGAATTGAAAATGTAAAATGGATAATTGAAAAGAGACGATTTGTAGTCAGAGATCATTAAGGGTCTCAAACAAGAAGAGGCGAAGCTCTTGTTAATTGTACCTTTTCAATTGTCAATTATTTCTTGAGGCCTTTGAAAGAAGCAATCCGGATCTCCTGCATCAAATTGGAATGCGCATCCGTTAGCTTTTGGATAGGTACAAAACGGCCGTTTCCAAACTTTGCTGCTTCTTCCATCAGTTTTGCATCCCTTTCCCGGGTTTGGATTCCCACAACTGAAAACACAACCCCGTTTTTTGCGTATTTCTGAACGGTTTTTTGATAATCCTCCGAATCTTTGTTGAAAGCCCCGTCAGTAATCACAATTACCATGTTGGTCTTATTGGCATCGTAATTTTTCATGACTTCTTTGTAGCCCATTTTAATTCCTTTTCCGCCGGCTGTCATACCAATAGGACGCAGGTTTGAAATAGATTTTTGCAACTCTTCCTTATGGTCTCCGGAAGTTGGTGCCTGGAACACTTCTGCTGTGCTGGCGTAGGTGACTAATCCCATTTTATCCTGCGGACGCAGTTTACTTACCAGTTGGTTCAGGGAGTACTTCATCAGATCCATTTTTTCGCCCATTTTCATGGAACTGGAAATATCGAGGACAAAAACGACGTTGACATCTTTGAAGTAAGATTCATCGAAATTCTCGGAAGGAATGGAAACCAAATCCGGCATTATTTTTTGGGTCGTCGTGTCAATGATCTCGTTCGCCATTTGTTCATTAAGCTTTTCCTGTGCTTCTTTAGGTGGGAGCTGCTGAGCAATTTCTTCCGGTTCCGGGATGGGTTCTTTTGTTGGGACCGGCGGATCGTAAGCCGGATTTTTCGATAATGGAATAGTAATTTCAGAAATCTCAGGCCCGACATAAATTCCCGCTTCTTTGGTTAAATAACCTTCCCGGCTGACCAAAAAATAGAAGAATCCCGGAGGGAGTTTTTCGGTGAATTTTCCCAATCTACCAGTGATCCATGTTCCGCTTGGCTGTCCGTTGTGGATGATACTTACCGTAGATTTTGAAAGCAGTTCCTGGGTTGCTTTATCGATAGTAATGATCGTTAACTCGCTTGGAACATTCGGTCCTGCCGGAATAGCATTGAAATCCGGGCATTTGGTCAGGTAATTATCGTCCGGAAGATCTTCCGTAACTGTTCCTACCAAACGATAAACAACCGGGTTTGCCTGGTCGCTCATGAACAATTTCAGAACGTAATTGAAATTTCCTTTTTTAGAAGGGTTGACCTGGATCCGAAGCTGTGTGGTGGAAAGCGGTTCAATGAGATCCGCAGTCAATCGGTAAGTAACTTCCGGACTGTGTTCTACGCGAAGAATGTATATTTTTTCTTCGGTCGGATTCCCGATGTTCAGATCGATGTACCGTTTGGATTTCGAATCAATTGTCCCGTATTCCAGGAAATCTTCCGAATTGGATTGTTGTCCGTGAATAAACCCACAAATGAATAAAACACAAATGACTGCTAAAATTCTCATACCAGATTGATTCCTCTAAAATACAATAATTTTAGCCGGCAAGAAGAATGCCTATTTTTTCAATTCGTATAAGTAGGTCACATACTGGTCGTCAATTTCCCTTACATAGCGGTCCATTTCTAATTGAATAGCAGGAACACTCTGATGGATTCTTTTGAATCCCAGTTTCTCGATGTTTTCTCTTCGCGGATACCTGTCGAGGTAAAACTGAGTGGTTACAAATAAATTGACAGTGTCCTTTTTTATCCTGGTAGAATCAAGCTCTTCGAACATATTGATGGGAGTGAAACTCACGTTTTCGTCTAAATAAAAACGCTCATTCAGGAACCAGGGAGCGTATGGGTTTGCATAAGGCATAGCAATGAGATTCACAGGTTTTCCCTGGTAGTTCTCATGGATAAAGCGCGTGATTCCATTTCGTCCCAATCCGGCAGAGGTAGTTGCTAAAATTGGAATCCCAACCACACTGGTTGTAAGTATTCCAAGACTGCATAAACTGATGAGTGTTAGAGAGATTTTCTTCGGAATCGCATCAATCAGCAGGCTGAAAAACTGTATGAAAAAGAACGGGAAGAAAAAGACCATGGGAAATAAAAAACGCTCCTCTTTGTGTCCGATCAGGGTGTGAACGATAATAAACACCAGGATCATCCAAATGAAAACCAATTTTCCCCGGAAAATCAAAGCCGCGGCAAGGCTTAAAAAGATGAGCGTTCCGATCAGTTTTGTTGGGAGGTGGAACATCCGGTTAAGGTAATAATCCCATGGAAGATGTCCGAAAGTCGGATTTGCGCTGTCATCTTTAAAAAAAGTCCAGAAATAGTTCCAGGGAGTAAAAACCCACTCGGAATAGAACCAGCAATCAATAAGTGCTCCGATAAGTACTGCAAACAAAAAGCCGCCGATCATCAGCAGGCTTGTTTTCAATTTTTGTGTGCCAAAAATAAGGTGGTGAATTCCAAAACCAACCAAAGCGAAAGCAATTTGAAAGCGGAATAAAAAACTAATCCCGAAAAACAAACCGGTTAATAAATAGGTTCTACGGGTTTTATGCTCAGCACAAGAATTGCCCATGGCGAACAATAGAAAAATGGCCGACCAGGTTTCAGAAGAGAAGCGCACTCCCAGGTAAGGAACATACCAGATCAGCAATAAGAAACCCAGGTACAGATACTTGAGTAAGTTATTGTATTGCGGGTGTTTTCTGGATTGAATGAAACGCTGTGTATTCCGATGAAAGAAAACAAGGGCCAAAATGAGCATTAAACCACTTACTTCCCGAAGGATAAAAGAAAGGATATAAGGATCGGTAACCCCGAATGCTTTAAAAAGAGAAATGAGCCCGTAAGCAATAGTTGGCTGGATGGTTGATCTGATTTGGGTGTGATATTCCCAAACGCCGTCATTGACGTTGTTCCAGCCTTCCTTTATCCCGGCAAATTCAATGATTTGAAAATGTTCATCTGCTTGAAAAAATCCCACACTGTAATAAGCTGTAATCGTGAAGACGATCAGTGAGATAAAGATTAAAGCAGCTTTTAAGGATAATTTCATCAAAAGGATAAAAAAAATGAAAGCCTCTTCACGTGTTTTACGAAGAGGCTTAAGGTGAATTATTTAGACCACTCTTTCAATGATTCCTTGAACATGTTGGTGTAGTTGTCGTATTTTGTTTTTTCGGACAAAGCCAATCCTTTTTTAGCAGATTCGATAGCTCCTTTTTTATCTCCCAATTCTGCCTGGATCAAAGATTTTGTACGGAAGATCCAGAATGCCTCCGGATTCATATCGGAAGCTTTAGTAGCCCATTCCAATGCCTGCTTCAAATCTTTCTTATTATCATAGTAATAGCTTGCAGCTTCTATGTATTCGTTTGCTGAAGGCCCTCTCATGGTTGATTTGATATTAGCCATCACTTTTGCATCGGTAGGAACAGTAAAAGGGAAAGCAACTGCGGTTTGATCCCATTTCAACGTTAAAGTACCACCATTTACAGACTCCAATCCGTCTATTGACATAGTGAAAGTCTCCACTACTTCTTTTAATGCAGTTGGTTTAGCACTAACTTTTAAAGCTACTTTTTTATCGTCCCAGTTATCGGGAGTTCCCCAGTTGTCGGTACTTGTATAGAAAAACAAATCCCATGATTCTTTAGTCGGTTTTGTAAAAAGCGCATAAGTTCCGGGCTTCAAAGTGTCTTTCCCGAAAATTACCGGATCAGAGTTGGTAAACTTCGTGTTTTGGTTTGCACCGGTTCTCCAAACTTCTCCGAAAGGAACTACATCACCGAAAATGACACGTCCTTTTTTACTCGGGCGAGAGTACTGAATAGTCAAATCTGTCAGACCTACCGTTTGTTCTAATTTGCCGGATGGGCTTGGTTGAGGAGCTAATTGGGCATTCGAAAAAGTACCGAATCCGATTGCTAAAATTGCGGTCGTGAATAATTGTTTCATATGGATGTTGTTTAAATTAACAGAACAAAAAAGTTGGGATTATCCCAGCAATTTCTCTAAAGAGGAAGCCAGTTCGTCAGTGGCATTTCCGAATTTGTTAGTATAATCGTTATGTGATCTTTTGATCACTTCAAAAGCTTCTTCCTTTCCGTAAACGTGTGTAATCTCTACGTTTTTAGCGCCTCCATCCAAATCTTTGTAAGTCAGGAAGAAGTGTCGAACACGGTCAATCACCATTTTAGGCATCTCCGAAATGTCTTCCATTGCTCCATAAGCCTGGTCACCTTTCAAAACCGCAATAATCTTGTCATCTGCTTCGCCGCCATCAAGCATTCTGAAACCACCGATTACTTTTGCGTCACACAGAATATTCCCGTGATTGAAAGAACGTTCTGAAAGCACACAGATATCCAATGGATCCCCATCACCAACGATATCCGTTCTTCCGGTTTTCTCATTCGAAAAAGCTGCTACTTCTTTATCACAATATGTCTGTGGAACGAAGCCGTACAAACAAGGCATGTGGTTCGACAATTTCTGAGGTCTGTCCACCATAATGTATCCCGATGGCTTGTGGATCTCGTATTTGATGGAATCTGAAGGAATGATCTCAATAAAGGCATTTACGACTGCCGGCTGCTTTTCACCGATCTCGATCCCATGCCAAGGATGCGAAGTAAAACGCTTACTCATCGCATCAATAACTGCTTTAATTTCTGCTTTCATGGGGCGAATATAAGAAGAAAAAGCGAAGCTTTTGAAGACCAAACTACGACAAACGTCAGTGCGAAAGTAATTTGAGATAAGCGAAGCTTTTGAAGACCAAATTACGACAAACGTCAGTGCGAAAGTAATTTGAGACAGGCGAAGCTTTTGAAGACCAAATTACGACAAACGTCAGTGCGAAAGTAATTTGAGACAGGCGAAGCTTTTGAGACTTGAATCCGCCAGCAGATTGAGTTAGTATGGAGGGAGGACCGTTAGCAAAGCTTCTTTGGAATTGATCAATGATGCTTTTTATTTCTTTTCAGACTTGTTTTGGACTAAAAAGCCTTCTGCAATTGCAGAAATCAAAAAATGGCTTGGTTCCCAGGCCTGATAAACATCATCGGCCCAACGTTCTATTAATGCAATGCATTCTTCCGGGGTTTTGGCTTGCATCAAATCCTTTGCTGTGATGAACCCCCTTTCCATTGGTTTGGGTACAACCAGGAACTCATTTGGTCTGCTTGATTTATATTCATTCAAATAATGGCTTAGAATGGGGGATTTTTTATACTCCCACTTCACGTGTTTGCGAAGGATCAAATGCAATCTTGTCAAATGAAAATGGTTACTCCAGCGACCGTGAATTTCAGGATGCTGTAAAGCATGTGCGTCAACACTCAAAAACCGTGAAATGTGATTGTCAGGATTATTAAAGTTTAACAGTTCTATACCGTTATTATAATTTTCCATACATTCAAAGATGCCCCTTTGATAATCGGCCCCACAAAACTGGCAGCTTCCTTTGTAGAGCAAAACCACTCCATTCTTATCTGCCTGTTCTGTGAAGTCCTGCATGTTTGCTAGTTTTATTATTCGAATGTTTTTCTGCCCGATTCCCGGATAATGTGCATTTCTCTTTGAGGATATGGAATTGTAATCTTATAATGCCGGAACAGGCGATCAATCTCAAAACGGATCTCGGATTTATAGACATTGATATCCCAGCTTTGGTCCGCCCAGAACATTACTTCCATCTGAAGTCCGTTCTCTCCGAAATCGATCAGGCGTACGTCCACACCTTTCGTCTTGTGGACTTTCGGATGGCTCAGAACGGCTTGTTTCAGGATTTCGCTAACTAAATGGGTGTCACTTCCATAGGCAACGGTTACAGGCAAGCGAAAACGGGAAAGCGTACTTCCGTGACTCCAGTTTTCAATGTATTCCTGTGTCAGTTTTGTATTCGGAACAATCAGGATATTGCCGTCGCGTGTTTCGATTTGTGTGGTGCGTACATTAATACGGATAATCTTCGCTACAATGGCATCTGATGACTTTCCGTCATAGAATTCCACCACGTCTCCCACACGAATGCTCCCTTCAAAGAGCAGGACGAAGCCCGAGAACATATCTTTGAAAACATCTTGTAGACCAAGTCCCAAACCAACCAATAGTGCTGCAGAACCTCCCAGGAATAGTTTTGCATCGACGTCCAGTGCTACTAAAATGAAGAAAAATGCAAGGACATTGATAACATATTTAGCAACCTGTGTGTAAACATATTCCGTACCGATCTCATTGATCTTATTGCGTTTAAATCTTCGTTGAATGAATAAACGCACCACATTGATTGTAACACGTGCACCGAAAATGATCAAAACAACATAAATCACATTCTCGAAGCTGACTTTGATCTTGGGAGTATCGATAAAGTGATAATCCAGGAATTCCTTGAAAGTAACTCCTTCGTTATTGATGTTGAAACATTTGATCGAAATGTAAGCCGCCAATGCAAAGCCGCTTTGACTTAATAGTTTCAGCCAGGTTGTTTTTCCTTCCTTCCAGGTGAATGTTTGCCGAAGTCAGGTAGCGCTTTACGGAACGGTAAATGATTTTTTTAGCGATATAGGCCAGGAAAAAAGAAACAGCAATGATCAGGATGTTCAAATAACAAACTTCGATCAAACCAAGCGTGAATCTGGTTTCTAACATGTTTAATGAATGATAGTTTGATTCAACTTCCCTGCAATAGACATTTTAACACGTTCCAAAACAATTTGCTCTGACAATAAGTCCTGGAATTGTTCCTGGGTAATATTTTCAGCCAAATCATTCAGTTCTTTTTGAATTTGCGCAATTCGCTGCATCACACGTAATTTCTTGAAGGCATAAATAGCATTCATGACTGTGTTTTTCAACTTATCTATTTCACGGTTTGTGTCAACGCTGTATTTCAAGAGCCACTGCGGGCTTAATTCGTATTGTTCGGTTTCAATTTCAGTGATGAACTGCACAATTTCCGGATTTTCATGACGCAGCCAGTAGGAAACTTTATACAGCGTTTTTTCTGCTAACCCATCTACGATTTGCTGGTATATGTCCTGGAAGATCGGGAATTGGAAAGTCAATTCATCTTTCGCCAATTCGTGATTGATGAGTTCCGCAACACTTACTTCGACAGTGTGGGCAAGGCCGTGCTCGTCAATGTGATCGGTTGTAATTGCAAATACGCCGTATTTCACTAAAACGCGGATCAATTCATGTTCTTCTTTCGCGTAGGGCGATTTAACTTCCGTAGCCGTTACAGCTTGCGGAGTCGGTTCGGTAAAGGTATCGGTCAAAGAAGGATTCGAAGCGATCATCGGTTCGTCCAGTTCTTTTGCGACTTGAGTTTTACGCAATTTATTCAGCTCGTTGATCACAATGCTCTCGTCGAAACCGAAAACGCGTGCGATCTCTGTAGTGAAGACAGAACGTGTGATTTGGTCCGGGATCAAAGCAATGGATTGTACCACATCGCGGATGATCTGTGCTTTTTGAAGCGGATCGTTTCCACCGTCTGCAAGGAGCATGGAAGTCTTGAAACTCACAAAATCCTGCGTATTGGCTTTGATGAAATCCATCAATTCCGTGGTGCTTACCTTTTTGGAATAAGAATCAGGGTCATCGCCATCCGGGAAAAGAACGACTTTTACGTTCATTCCTTCCTCCAGGATGAGGTCAATTCCACGAAAAGATGCTTTGATTCCGGCTGCATCGCCATCGTAAAGAATCGTAATGTTCTGAGTGTACCGTTTGATCAAACGGATCTGTTCCTTCGTTAAAGAAGTTCCGGAAGAAGCGACTGAATTGGCAACTCCGGCTTGGTGCATGGAGATTACATCCGTATATCCTTCACACAGGAAACAGTTGTCGTATTTGACGATATCACCTTTCGCGAAGTACAACCCGTACAAGATCTCACTCTTGTTGTAAATGATACTTTCCGGTGAATTGAAGTACTTGGCTATTTTTTTGTCCGTGATCAGCGTTCGTCCTCCAAATCCAAGTACACGACCTGAGATAGAATGGATGGGGAACATCACCCTTCCACGGAAGAAATCAAAACTTCGGTCTTCCTTGGTCCGGGTTAACCCAACGGATTCCAGGTATTCTTTTTTATATCCTTTTTTTAAGGCCGCTTTGGTAAAATCATCCCCTGAATTCAAACAATATCCCAATTGGAATTTTTTGATAATGTCAGCCCTGAAACCGCGCTCCTCGAAATAGGAGAGACCAATGTTCTGGCCTTCCTGGGTTTCGTGCATGTTGTGCAGGAAGTGTTCCTTAGCAAATTCGTTGATGATGTATAAGCTTTCGCGCTCGGTAATGGCTGCTATTTCTTCCGCAGTCTGCGGTTTGTCTTCCGGGACCTGGATCCCATATTTGTCTGCCAGCCATTTTAAAGCTTCCGGGTATGAGAAATGCTCTTTTTCCATGAGGAAACTAACCACGGTTCCTCCTTTCCCGGAGGAGAAGCACTTGAAAATTTGTTTGGCTGGAGAAACCATGAAGGAAGGGGATTTCTCATCCACAAACGGGCTCAGTCCTTTCAGGTTTGATCCTGATTTTTTTAAGTTCACAAATTCCCCGATCACCTCTTCAATACGAGCTGTCTGCATGATTTCATCAATGATATGCGGGGGGATGCGTGACATATTTGTTACTGGATAATTTCTTTGTTGCCGTAATCTTTTTCAGAGATGACCGTTCCGTCTTCTTTGTAGAATTTCCACAAGCCTGACTCAACGTCCATATTAAATTCACCGGTATAACGCATAGCTCCGTTGGGATAACGAACGAAAATGAAACCGTGTTTTTTACCATTCACATATTCCGTCATGGAAAGCTCATTTCCTCGTTCGTCGTAAAAGAACCAACGTCCGTTTCTCTTGCTTTCACTATCTTGAGGACCTTTAAATTTAATGGCTTTTCTACCCGGATAGTATTCCGTATAAATTCCATTTTTGATTTCTACCAGGTCATTACCAGATTCTTTTTTGGGAGCTTTTTTTTCTTCTCCGCAGCTGCCCGCTGTTAACGAAATGGATGCAATTAAAATAAGGCCAATGATTTGTTTCATGCTGTTTTTAATATTAATTCAAAGGTACTGAAAGTTGTCTAAATAAAGTTACAGATCACAACGTTGAAACGAATCCATTGGTTGAAAATACGCTTTTTTCATTCTGTTCATTAAATTTGTACCTAATTCAACGGATATGTTAACGCTTCTGCCCATCTATTTTTTCGGAAAATTGTATTATGATCTTGCTAAATTGCACAAAAGAAGTGCCTGGGGCTATGCCGTTTTGGGGATCGTTATCTTTTTTGCCGCTCAATTCATTCTTGGTTTCCTGCTGGGGCTTTTCTTGCTAGTGGCAGATGTTGATCTGAATGTACCTGATTTTGCACTGTCTTTGATAGGAGTTGTATTCGGAGCTGCGGTAACTTATGGGATTGAGCATTTATTAAAAAAGAAGTGGGAACGCAATCCAAAGGCAGATTTAGCTGAGTCGGATTTATTGGACCAATAAGGTCAATTGATAATTGAAAAATGTACAAATTGAAAAGGTTTTGAAGTATTATTTTCCTTTTCAATTATTTATCCCTTGTTACCGTATATTCCACCAAACCGATCAACGCTCTTTTAGATTCGGAATCCGGAATATCGGTTAACAGATCAAGCGCTTCTGTTTTTAATTCGATCATACGTTTGTAGGCATACTCAATTCCACCGGCTTCTATTACCAAATGGATAGCGCGTTGCACGTATTTCTTTTCCTCGTTGTGGTTTTTGACAATGTTCATCAATTCCTTGCGAACTGCTTTATCGCTGTGTTGCAATGCATAGATCAATGGAAGGGTCATTTTGCGTTCGCGGATATCATTTCCGGTGGGTTTCCCAATGTTTCCGGGTGTTCCATAATCGAAGATGTCGTCTTTTACCTGGAAAGCCAATCCAACGAGTTCTCCGAAACGACGCATGCGGTCTGCCATATCTTCCCGGTCAACGGATGCAGCAGCAGATTCACATACAGTTGCGATCAAACTGGCCGTTTTCTGGCGGATCACGTCAAAATAAACTTCTTCGGTTATATCCAGCTTTCGTGCTTTTTCAATCTGAAGTAATTCTCCTTCACTCATTTCACGCACGGCGCGGGCAACTATCTGAAGTGCTCTTACATTATCGTTTTCCAGGGAATGGAGTAATACACGGGAAAGCATGTAATCACCAACCAAAACGGCAATTTTGTTTTTCCAAAGTGCGTTCACCGAAAAGAAACCGCGGCGTTCGTTGGCATCATCGACAACATCATCATGAACCAGTGTTGCTGTGTGCAATAATTCTACAAGGGATGCACTCTGATACGTTTTTTCGTTGATCTCGCCCAGCATTTTTGCTGTCAGGAACAAGAACATCGGACGCATCTGCTTTCCCTTTCTCCGAATGATGTAATGAGTGATTTTATCCAGTAAAGGAACTTTTGATTTCATACTCTCATGGAAGCGAACCTCGAACAATTTCATTTCCGTTTCGATAGGCGCTAAAATCTCCTGAACTGTCATGAATACAAATGTACTTGAATTCAAAATGCAAAATTCAAAATTCAAAAAAAGTAGGGTCGAAAAATTTTTCGACCCTACTTTAAATATAGATTATGAAACTTTAAGCACCCGCTTATCGATCATCTTGTTCTTATTGGCTAATTGTCCGCAGGCTGCATCAATGTCTTTTCCGCGGCTTCTGCGAACGTTTACGATGAGGTTGCATTTTTCTTCCAGGAAACGTGCAAAATCGTCTACTTTCTGACGGTCTGCCTGGCGGTATTCCCCGTCATCGATCGGGTTGTATTCAATGATGTTGATTTTGCATGGAACAACTTTGGCGAAATCTGCCAATTCGCGTGCATCTTCCAATCCGTCGTTGAAGTCTTTGAAAATAATGTATTCAAAAGTTACGCGGGAACCGGTTTTTTCATGGAAATAAAGCAACGCCTCGGAAAGTGCTTCCAGGTTGTTGGTGTCGTTGATATCCATGATTTTTGAACGCTTGACATCATTGGCTGCATGGAGTGAAAGCGCCAGATTGAATTTCACCTGGTCATCTCCCAGTTTTTTGATCATTTTGGCAATGCCGGCTGTAGAAACCGTAATGCGTTTCGGCGACATTCCCAATCCGTTTTCATCGGTAAGGATTTCCGTGCTTCGGACCACATTTTTGTAATTCAGCAAAGGCTCTCCCATTCCCATGTAAACAATGTTGGAAAGATTGGTGTTGTACTTGTCAGTTGCTAAATTCTTCAGATAAACCACCTGGTCCACAATTTCTCCGGCACTCAGGTTGCGCATCATTTTCAGACGACCTGTAGCACAAAAGGCACAGGATAAGCTGCAACCGACCTGTGAAGAAATACATGCTGTCATGCGGGAAGTGGTTGGGATCAGAACGCCTTCGATCACCTGGCTTTGTCCTTCTATTCCGAAAGCGCATTTGATGGTTTTATCACTTGAAACCTGTTGGTCCTCGACTGTAATTCCATCGAAGTAGAAGTTCTCCTGCAATTTTTCCTGCAGGCTTTTCCCGATGTTTGCCATGGAAGCAAAATCATGTACGTTCTTTTTCCAAATCCAGTCATAAACCTGTTTTGCACGGAATGCAGGTTCTCCGAATGCAACGATTGCTGCTTTCAGTTCTTCCGGGTTTAAATTTCTGATATTGATTAATTTGGATGACATGCTGTTTCAATAAGAGCACAAAGATACGCTACTTTTAGCGGACAATCTTAGAAAATGGCAGAACTTACAATTTTTTATAATCTTCGTAAAGCGTATTCAGGAAGTAAGAACAGTTTTTCTGAGCTTGTTTGAAGTCTTTTCGATTCTTGAAAGTATCGTCTCCCACAATCTTCTGTTCCATGTAATACGTGAAATTCCCTTTATCCGTTCCCCAGCCGTATCCGCGGATGATTGCATGGAAAGCAAACTGCGGAACTTTCGGGTTCATCAAATCTTTGCTATAAGGATAACGGGCAGGTTGTCCTTTCATTTGGTAGAGGAGCGTTGCAGCAATATCAGCCTGTGATCCGATCACATCCATGCGTTTTCCGCGGTATGATTTCTTGATTGGTTCTCCGTAGAACAACAATGGAACATGGTAGAATTTCCCCCTTCCAGGATCAACCATTCCGGGTGAAGCATGTCCGTGATCCGCCACGAATACAAACAAGGTGTTTTTATACCACGGTTGTTTTTTGCAGTTACGAATGAATTCTCCCAAACATTCATCGGCATAAACCAATGAATTCATGAAATCAGCTTCTTCTCCGGTAAAATGTTTTCCCTTTCGGGAGGCTGCCGGCTGGTCATAAGGAGCATGTGTACTTCCGGTAAATGCGCATTGAAGGAATGGTTTCTTATTCTTATTGATTTCCTGGATTAAGAATTTGTATAAATCCCGATCGAAGAAATTGAGCTTTCCGCGCGGAAGGTCGGAAGGGAAATCCGATTCATCTTTTACAACATCAAATCCGTGGTCCATAAAATATCCGCCGATGTTTCCGTACTTTAAATCACCGCTGAAAATATAGGAACTGTGGTATCCCCAGGCCTCCATGTCTTCGTTCAGGCAATGCAGTTTGCGGTGTTTTTCCGGCTGCATGGAAATGGAAACTTCCGGCAGGGTGTAATGTCCGCTGAAAATACTGGAGTTCCCGATCTCGGAAGTTGTTCCCGTTGCATAAATATTGGTGAAGAGTACACCCTTTTGAGTCAATTTATCGAAATTGGGAGTCGCACCTTTATTGGGGCCAAGGCTTCCGATTGCTTCGGCTGACCATCCTTCCAGGACAATAAACACCACATTCGGACGGTTATTTTCCAAAAAGTAATTGTCGTGCTCTCTGGGATAATTATACCATTTCTCAACCTCCTGGCGGGCCAGAACCTTATCTACTTTCGGGATAAAAGCATCAATTTCCGAACGATTGTATAATAAATAGCTTTTTCCAAAGAAATAAAGTGAGTTGATTGAAATGTCGTTCACAACTGCTTTGTTCGAATAACTTGCTGCATTGATATTCAACGGTACCGGCTGGAAACCTCCCCGAAGTGACATGAAAAAGAAAAAAACGGCAATGACATAAGTTAGCGGAAATGCAAGCCATTCAAACCAATGCCGGATATTTGCTTTTTCAACGGGTCTTTTTTGAAAGAATTTCCGGGAAATGAAAGTGTAAATAGCCAGCTGTATCAAGGCATATAGGATATACCAGAAGATCATGGAATAATTAGCTGTTCGTGCTACTTCATCCGGGTGTGAGAGGTGCATAAATACACGAGAGGTCAGTTTATGGTTCCATTCGCCGTAAGCTACTATTTCACCTGCCTGCACCAATACCAGGAAGATAACAGAAGCAATCAAACTCATACGGAATAAACGTCCCCACCAGCGCCAATTGGAATAATACTGGAATAAGCGGAATAAAAACGGGATTGTTGAAAGTCCGGCAGCCGTTGCAAGGTCCAATCGGAATGAATATACAAAAGTCAGGAGCCATTCGCCCAAACCGGTTTCTTTTAACTTTCCGAAATGATGAATCGAAAATAAGATCCGGTGGATGTCGAAACAGACAATCCAGAAAAGGATGAGTTTAAGGGCATCACTAAAAGGACGAAGCATGCATGTTGAAATGAGGTACAAATTTAGAGCTTATTTTTTATGTGGGAATGTTTGAACGAAAATTAGAGTCAAGACTAAAAGAGTCAGGAGTCAAGACAGTTGTCAAGCCCTGCCTCTCAAAGTCTTGTATCCTGACTCTATATAATTCCAGATTTTTTTCAGATTTTTAAAGGAACTTTGAACGATGAAGATATTGGTTGTAGAAGATGAGCTGGAGATGCTGGAATCGATCGAACGTGTTTTGAAACAGGAAAACGCGGTTGTGGAAAAGGCTACAAACCTGCACGATGCGCTGGATAAGGCACTGATTTACGAATACGACTGCATTTTACTGGATATTAATTTACCCGACGGAAGCGGTCTGGAGCTGCTGCAGGAATTGAAAAAACAAAATAAATCGGATGGTATTTTGATCCTTTCAGCCAGGAATTCGCTGGATGATAAGCTGGAAGGATTGAATTTGGGAGCGGATGATTATCTGACAAAACCCTTTCATTTTTCCGAGCTGATTGCACGTGTTCGTTCCATTGTAAGAAGGAAAAAGTTTGGTGGAAATGCCTTGCTTGAAATAGGAAATATCAATGTTGATGTTACCAATCAGGCGATAACGATTAAAAATGAAGCGGTAGTATTGAACCGCAAAGAGTTCGCAATTTTGATGTACCTGATCTCCAATAAAGGAAGATTGATTTCCAAAGCGGCCCTGGCGGAACATGTTTGGGGAGACAATATTGATGAATCGGATAGTTTTGAATTTATCTATTCCCAGATCAAGAATTTAAGAAAGAAAATGAACGACCTGGATTCCGGGATTGAAATTCAATCGATTTACGGAGTTGGTTATAAACTGATAGAATCGTGAAACTGATCCGGCGCACCATCGTTTTTATGTCCCTTGGATTGCTTGTTTCGCTATCCGTTTGGGCTTTTATCTTTTATATCAATATGATTGATGAGGTGCACGACAGCATAGATGACGGGCTGGACAACTCCAAACTATTAATCATTCATGAAGCTGAAATGGATTCTACGGTCTTGTACAAGCGTAGTTTTGACGAGGGGAATTATGCAATCAGGAAAATCACGGAACATCACGCATTGAAACATCGTGACCAGTACAAAGATACGTTGATGTACATGGAAAATGAAGACGACCTGGAACCTGTACGGTTGTTAACCACTGTTTTTGAGGCAAAAGAAAATGAATTTTACCAGTTGAAAGTTATTTCATCGATGGTCGAGGAAGATGACCTGATCGAGGATCTCTTTTACTCTTTGCTGTGGCTTTACCTTATTTTGATTGTAACGATTTTGGTCATAAATACACTTGTTTTACGCAGTATGTGGAAACCTTTCTTCAATTACCTGAATCGTCTGAGTCAATTCAAACTGGGTAAAAATGAACAGGTACAGCCCATTCAATCCAAAACTGCGGAATTCCTGCTTCTGAATAAAGTCGTTACAGAAGTGTTGGAAAGCAATATCCGTTCCTTTCACAATCAAAAACAGCTGATCGAAAATGCTTCTCACGAATTACAAACGCCGCTTGCCATTGCTTTGAATAAATTACAATTATTGGCAGAAAATGAGGCTTTATCCGAAGAATTGGTGACCGAGATCTTTCAAACCATTGAAGTACTGGAACGTCTTACACGTTTGAATAAATCGTTACTGCTCCTTTCAAAAATTGAGAACAAGCAATTCCTGAACGAAGAAAAAGTGGATTTTAACGAATTGCTGAGAAAGGTATTGGATGATTTCCGGGACCAGATCGAATTCAAAGAAATCAGGCTAAATGTGTCTGAAGAAGGAAAATTGACAGCAACGATGAACCGGGAATTAGCGCATGTCCTGATTGCTAACCTCCTTAAAAATGCAATCCGACACAATTCGAAAAATGGAAAAATAGAGATACTGTTGACAGATTCTTCTTTACAGGTTTCCAATACTGGAATCGAAAAAGCCCTTGATCCGCAAAATCTTTTTCAGCGTTTCTACAAGGAATCGAGTGACAAATCTTCTACCGGTTTAGGCCTGGCAATTGTGAAATCGATCGTAGATATTAGCGGATACCAGATCACCTATAATTACGTGATGGGAATCCATCAGTTTACGCTAATAGTTAGTTGAAAGGTTCAAAATGCTTGCGCTAAAGCTCTTGCCTTTGTGTAGCCACTTTGGCAGAGCAAGGTTAACATCGGTGCAGGGTTCAAAAGTTCAATCCAAAATCCATTTGAATTATTTAAACTTTTAACTGTGTGAACATCTTGAAATTCCCAATTCTTTCCTGATTTGCCCTGTAGCTTTGTGTGAATCAATAAAAACACAAATTATGAAAGGGTTAAAATTAATTGTACTGGCTTTTTTACCAATTGCTTTTGGAGCTTGTGCCAGCACCATCGATCCGCAGGAAATTCCTTCGGTAGTGATCAATGCGGTGGTAACGAAATATCCGGATGCGAAAGATTTGGATTGGGAAGTGAAAAACGGGATTTATGAAGCTGAATTCGACTTGGGGAAAGACGATTACGAAGTGTGGGTAAATGCGGAGGGAACCATCCTGAAAATTGAACAGGAGATCAAAAATACAGAATTGCCGGCAGTTATTCTTTCCAAACTAAAAACGGATTACAAGGATTTTAAGACAGATGACGCAAAACGCATTGAAATAGATAAGACCGTTTATTATGAAATTGAACTGGACGGAACATTTGGTGATCAAACTGTTGTTTATGCAGCTTCGGGAGTGAAACAGGATCCCGGCGTTCTGATGAAAATCGGTAAATAGCAGAAGTCGATACCTTATGACAAGCATTCTGATAATCTTATTTGGCGTTGGTTTTTTGGCGTTTTCAATAAGTGCTGTTTGTGGAGGTGGAGCAGGGCTTATGCTGATCCCGGTTTTGGGCCAGCTGCTTGCTGTCAGCCAGGTTCCGGCCGCATTGTCGATCGGGACCTTTTCCAGTTCTGCTTCCAGGCTGGTGGTATTCCGGAAAAATATCCGCTGGAGTATCGTGGCCTATTTTGTTCCGGCGGCATTACCCGCAGTTTGGTTGGGAGCTTTACTATTGAAATATGTCAATCCGGTCTACCTCGAAATAGCAATGGGAGTCTTTTTGGCAAGTAACCTGGTATTTCTTTTCCGGAAACAGGAATTAGTGAGTCATCCGAAAAAGCCGACTGTGGCTGTGTTGATTGCTATTGGATTTTCAGCAGGTTTTCTATCTGGTTTGACTGGAGCAGTGGGGCTTTTGTTTAATCGCTTTTATTTGCGCTACGGACTTACTAAAGAAGAGATTGTTGCCACACGTGCAGCGAATGAAATTGTATTGCATTTATTCAAAATTGTCTTGTACGGTTTGTTCGGATTAATTGGTGGGAAAGTCCTTTTAATCGGTTTGATTGTTGCAGTTTCAGCAATTCTTTCGAGTATTGTCATGAAATGGATCTTGCCGCGATTGAGTGATGTTTCTTTTCGTAAGATTGGTTATGGAGCAATGGTTTTATCAGGAACGATGATGCTGGTGCAATCCGCGAAGGACCTTTTTTCTGAAAAGCCATTCACTGCGGACAGGAATTTATTGGCTCACAATCAAAAATTGAAGATGCAGTATGCAAACCTGGAACTCGAATTTACTTACGACGAAGGGGTTGAATGGGAGAAAGTCATTCCGTTTGAGGAATTGTCTCAGGAACAGCAGTGTTTTGTCGAAAACCGTTTACCGCATGCAGATCAAATTGTGATCGAAGTAGTTTATGCTGTAAACAGGAAGAAATCCTTTGAAGCATATTACTTCAAGAATAAGAAGTTAATTGATAAAATTGATTTTGCCTGATCTAATGGATCCGGAACCCAGAATTCAGGAGTCATGGCAATGGAAAATAAGACTTTCAATAAATCTGAGAAAGCAGATTCACACAGTTCTATTTAGTCCAGACTCTTTCAGCTATAATATAGCTTACAAAAACGACCTCCTTCATATTCCTTTCGGCGAAAAATCCATTCATTACATCACCGCAAGTATTATCTTCAAAATTCCTTTTTCAATTTATTCGTAATTCGGTATTAGGAATTCGTAATTTGTTTGTCAGTTTTCCTGTCACCTTGTCTGTTTCTCTGCTGTGGCAAGGTAGTTGACTAAAGTCAATCAAAAAATTGACAATAATGGCAGAAGAAGCAGTTCAAAACGAAGAGTTTAACCAGGATGCTGATGCGCAGAATCAAGAGAATCAGGATGAGACGGTGAACGAGCAGGTTGGAAACGCTGACAATTCGTCAGTAAATGAGGATGCACCTTCATCTGAAGACCAGATTGCGGCATTAAATGACAAGTATTTGCGTTTGTATTCGGAGTTTGACAATTACCGTAAACGCACCAATAAAGAGAAGATCGAATTGATTTCAACGGCAAGTGCAGGAGTCCTGAAAGACATGTTGTCTGTCATGGATGATTTTGAACGTGCTATTGCGAATAATGAGAACTCAGAAGATATTTCAGCTGTGAAAGATGGTTTCAAACTGATCCACCACAAATTGAGAAATTTGTTGGAAGCAAAAGGATTGAAACAAATGGATGCTAAGCACCAGGCATTTGATTCTGACTTACACGAGGCGATTGCGAATGTTCCCGCGCCATCGGAAGATTTGAAAGGAAAGATCATTGATGATGTGGAGAAAGGATATTATCTGAACGATAAAGTGATCCGTTTCGCGAAAGTAGTTGTAGGACAGTAAAATATTACAGATTGCGGTCTATAGGTAACCTGCAATTTGCACTTGTAAAAGGAATATGGATAAAAGAGATTATTACGAAGTTCTTGGCATTTCAAAAGGTGCATCGGAAGCTGAAATCAAGAAGGCTTACCGCAAAATGGCATTGAAATATCACCCGGATAAAAACCCGGGAGATTCCGAGGCTGAGAATAAGTTTAAGGAAGCAGCTGAAGCATACGAGGTACTTTCGGATGCAAACAAGAAGGCACGTTACGACCAATACGGTCATGCCGGCTTAGGTGGAAATGCCGGATTTGGCGGAGGAATGAACATGGATGACATTTTCTCACAATTCGGAGATATTTTCGGAGGTGCTTTCGGAGGCGGTAGCTTTGGCGGTGCAAGAGGTGGTGGTCAGCGTGTGGTGCGCGGAACAAACCTGCGCGTTAAAATGAAACTGACACTGGAAGAAATTGCGGAAGGTGTTACCAAAAAAATCAAAGTCAATAAGCTGGTGAACGCAGAAGGTGTAACATACAAAACGTGTGCTACCTGTAACGGGACCGGTCGTATTACACGTGTTGCCCAAACATTTTTGGGAGCAATGCAGACGCAGTCGACCTGTAATACTTGCCAGGGTGCAGGTAAAATGATCGATCAAAAACCTTCGGATGCGGATAATCAGGGATTGAAAAGACAAGAAGAAGTCATTGAGATCGAAATTCCTGCTGGTGTTGAAGAAGGAATGCAGTTAAGTGTTTCCGGGAAAGGAAATGCCGGGCCTTTTAACGGAATTCCGGGAGATTTAATCGTAGTGATCGAAGAACAGCCGCACGAGGAGTTACGAAGAGATGGAGAACACCTGCATTATGAAGCATTTGTGAATTTTGTGGATGCGGTCCTGGGTGAATCCATTGAAGTGCCGACTGTGACCGGTAAAGCGAAAATTAAAGTGGAACCAGGAACACAGAGCGGTAAAATGCTCCGTTTGAAAGGAAAAGGATTGCCGGTGCTTCAAGGTTACGGACATGGAGATTTGTTTGTGCATATCAATGTTTGGACACCGAAGAAGGTAAGCAAGGAAGAAAAAGAAATCCTTGAAAAATTGAAAGCAAGTGAAAACTTCAAGCCGAATCCCGGACAAAATGAAAAAGGATTCTTTCAGCGTATGAAAGATATGTTCCAGTAAAAGGAAAACCAAATAATTGACAGTAGGGGTGCGATTAATCGCGCCCCTACTGTGTTTAATGGATTTTTTCACTAGATTTACGTAATGAGAAGATTTACGAGTCCGCTCGAGCCCACGATCGGTATCAGGCATTATTTGCTGGGACTTGCGGCGATTTTGATTGGTGTTTATTTTATCGGAGGTTCGTTGATGAGTCTTTTTATCTCTGCTAAATTACCGGCCGGTGAATCCCTTATTTCAATGTCCAACCCGCAGGATCTATTTTCAAAAAATGAATTTTTCTCATTAAATATGATTCCTTTCATTTTTGGGGTTTTAACCATCGCATTTTGTTCGAAATTAATCTTTGAACGACCATTTCGTACGTTCTTAACAGCACGACCACGCTTCGATTTTACCCGTTTCTTCTTTTCTTTCGGGCTATGGTCAACTCTGATGATGGTTTCTTTTTTTATCACATTCATTGATTTTAATCATCATATACGCTGGAATTTTCAGAGTGAGCACTTCTTTTATTTACTATTACTGGCTTTAGTCCTGGTCCCTATTCAAACCGGTTTTGAAGAAATCCTTTTCAGGGGATTTCTGCTCCAGTTATTCGGAAAGGTCACTCAAAAAGGGATTTACCTGATTCTAATAAACGGAGTCCTTTTCGGAGCATTGCACCTGATGAATCCTGAAATTGACACTTTGGGAGCATTTGCTGTGATCTATTATGTGTTATCCGGAGTTTTCACTTCTTTTATTGCCATCATGGACGACGGACTGGAACTTTCCTGGGGATTCCACCTGGCGAATAATCTATTTGGAATTATCATTGTTACCAATAATTGGCAGGTAATCCGGACAGATGCTTTGTTTATAGATGTATCCGAACCCGTATTAGGCTGGGATATGTATGTAACCATGTTCCTGTTTTATCCGTTAATGATCCTTGTTTTTTGGTTGGTTTACCGATGGAAAAACTGGAATAAGGTACTTTTACAAAGTAAATAAATCATTTTTGATTAAATGTTAGAAATTCAGGAGCTTACAAAACGCTATCAGCGAAAAGCGGCAATCGACCAGGTTTCGTTCAGCCTTCGGAAGGGAGAGATCTTTGGGTTGCTGGGACCAAATGGGGCCGGAAAAACGACACTGATTCGGATAATTAATAAGATTATTGAACCGGATTCTGGAACAATTCGTTTTAACGGCGATTTGCTGCAGCAGAAGCATTTGGCACATATCGGGTATTTACCCGAAGAGCGGGGTTTGTATAAACAAATGACCGTGGAAGCACATGCCCACTTCCTGGGTGCATTGCGTGGAATGAGTAAATCGGAGATCAATACTTCTTTGGACTATTGGCTGAAAAAATTCAATTGTGAAGACTGGAGAAAAAGAAGGATCCAGGAGCTCTCGAAAGGAATGGCCCAAAAAGTGCAATTCATTTTTGCGGTATTGCATGAACCGGATTTATTGATCCTGGATGAACCGTTTTCGGGATTTGACCCGGTAAATGTGGAACTTATCAAAGCTGAAATGCAGGAAATGAAAGCGAAAGGGAAGACAATTCTGATTTCTACACACAATATGCGCAGTGTCGAGGAGATTTGTGACCGGGTAGTACTGATCCATCAATCCAAAAAAGTATTGGAAGGACGTGTGAGTGAAATCCAGGACCAGCAAAAAACAGGAGAATACGCAGTTAAGTTCAGGGGCAATATGATTGCATTCGTGAATGCATTGTGGATAGGCTTTGAACTGATCGATAAAGAAATATTGGGCGATGACCGCTTTATTGCACGCGTAAAAATGAGAGGTGATAATTCCTTCGAGGATTTGCTCAAAACCCTGATGGGTCAGGTCAAAATTGAAGCTGCCTGGGAGGTTTTGCCAAGTATGAACGAAGTATTTATAGCAACCGTAACAACTGATAGTGATGAGGAATAGTTGGATAATCGCTATGCGCGAACTAAGAGAACGATTGGGAAGCCGTTCTTTTATACTGATGGCTATTTTAGGTCCGATGGTCGTGCTGACATTTACTTTCCTGATTTTCCAATTCGGTGGAAAAGACCAGCAGAAATGGCATGTGTTGATCGTGGACCCTGCAAATATTATGGAGCACAAGATCATGTCGGCAGAAGATCCGAATATTCAATACGCTTTTGCTACGAACTATATCGAAATAGAGCAGTTTGCCAATGACAAGCGCTTTGCTGATTTTGATGCGATGGTTGAAGTCAACGAAAAGATCCTGTCGAATAAATCGAGCTTTTTGTTCTACCGGGAAAAACCTTCCTTTACCATGTCGGTAAATATCCGTTACCAGGTTGAAAGACGATTGGAAGAAGTACTCGCCAAACAATTTACGAAATTGTCAGTTGCAGAATTTCGAAAGATCAAACAGCCCCTGAATTTTGCATTTCGAAATGTTTACGATCCGAAGGATGTTAAAAGCGATATGGCCGGGTGGGTCGGATTGTTCTTCGGAGCGGTAATCTTTGTATTCATTTTCCTTTTCGGCATGACGATCCTTCGCTCTGTTTCCAGGGAAAAGACGAATCGGGTAGTGGAGATCTTACTGGCAACTGTGAAACCAAGATCATTGATGCTGGGGAAAATCCTGGGAATTGGAATCAGCGCATTTTTACAAGTATTCTTATGGTGCCTGATTATCGGTTTGGGCTTGTACTTTATGCGGGAAAAGATTTTCGTGGATATCTATGATGCATCGAACCAGGCAGCAGGACAGGTAAGCGATTACAATCAGTTCGTGGAATTAGTCTTCGATCGCGTTCAATTCGGAGTGATGCTGTTTTATTTTTCGCTGTTCTTTGCCTGCGGCTATTTATTCTATGGAGCATTTTTCGCGGCACTTGGTGCCGTTTCAGGTTCAGAATCCGACGGACAGCAATTCCTGATTCCTTTAATCCTGATTTTGTGTTTTGCGTTATATGCGGGTTATTTTGCATTGGAGAACCCAGATAGCCCATGGACAACCTTCCTGATGTACTTCCCATTCACAGCTCCGGTAGTTGCGATGGTGAAACTGGCAATGGGATTTGCAGATGGAGATGCTTACCAATTGTTTGTTTCCTTATTTTTACTCCTGGTAAGTTCGGTAGGTGTGATCGCCATTGCAGCACGCTTATTTAAAAACGGCTTACTCCAATTTGGCCACACACTACGATTTAAAAATATTATTCTTTGGTTGAAAGTCAAATAACATGCGTGTAGCGGTCATTGATCTCGGAACAAATACCTTTAATCTCCTGGTTGCAGATGTGCATACCACCGGATTTGATATTATCCATAATTCAAAAGAAGGAGTCGCCCTCGGAATGGGAGGTATCAATGAAGGGATCATTTCGGATGAAGCCATGGAACGCGCTTTTCAGGCATTTGAAAAATTTAAGCAAACCTGCAGGAGCCTGGAAGTTAAAACAATTGTTGGAATTGGAACTTCTGCGGTTCGTGATGCCGGTAATAAAGCTGAATTCCTGTATGAGATCAAAAAACGGTTTGGTTTGGATATCGAGATCGTTGACGGATTGGAAGAAGCGAAACTGATTTACCAGGGAGTGAGCTGGTCGTATGAATTTGATAAGAGCTCACTGATCATGGATATTGGAGGCGGAAGTACGGAATTCATTCGTATTGAAACCGGTAAAGAATTGGAGTTTATCAGCGCAAACATTGGTGTTTCGAGAGCTGTTCAGCTATTCTCATTGGGAGATCCGCTGACCAGGGAAAACAAAAATCAATTAATAGCATGGTTTGAGGAAAACTCGAAGGAACTTGAAAGTTTCAGGTCCTGCGAAGTCTTGGTTGGGGCATCCGGGAGTTTTGAAACGTTCTATGAAATGGTGCATGAAGAGGCATTTCCAAACATGCTGCAAAATATACGCATTCCAAGAGCCGAATTAATAGACACCTTAGACTGGATCATTGATTCGACTTCCGAACAGCGTGAAAACCATCCCTTCATTATCCCGATTCGAAGAAAAATGGCCCCGATCGCTGCACTAAAAACCAAATGGGTTATGGAGAAGTTTGGAATTAAAGAAGTGGTTATCTCTCCATGCTCATTGAAAGAAGGAGTTTTAAGACGATTTTTCTGAAATTACGAATTCCTAATTCCGGGTTCCGAATGATTTTTGAATTGGTCTAGATCAAGTACGAATTCTGCCAATTAACGGTTGCCTGAATATTCGTATTACTTGATTATAATTGATCCGGCAAACTAAGATCGAAAAATTCGTAATTCGTAATTCGGCATTCATAATTAATTGGTTATTTTCGTTCACCAATAAAAACACATGGCAAAGATACTGATCATAGATGATGAGCGAGCTATTCGCCGGGCTCTGCGTGAAATCCTGGAATTTGAGGACTTTCAGGTAGATGAAGCTGAAAATGGAACGGAAGGGCTTGAAAAAGCAAAAAACACGCTTTACGATATTATCTTCTGTGATATCAAAATGCCGCAAATGGACGGGATGGAAGTCCTGGATGCATTGATAGCTCAAAAGATCGATACGCCGGTTATTATGATTTCAGGTCATGGAAACATTGAAACAGCTGTGGATGCAATCAAAAAAGGAGCTTTCGATTTTATTGAAAAGCCGCTCGATTTGAACCGCATCCTGGTAACTATCCGGAATGCGAAAGACCGTGTGGTATTGGTTGAGGAAACCAAACAGCTGAAAACAACTGTACGCAAATTCAAAGGGTCTTCGATCATCGGAGAAACCGAAGGAATCAACAAGATCAAGGAAATGGTCGAGAAAGTAGCTCCTTCCGATGCGCGTGTATTGATTACCGGAGCAAATGGTTCCGGAAAGGAATTGGTTGCCCGATCGCTTCATGATCTTTCCAACCGTAAGAAAATGCCGTTTGTGGAAGTGAATTGTGCTGCCATTCCGGGAGAATTGATCGAAAGTGAATTGTTTGGTCATGAGAAAGGAGCATTTACTTCTGCCGTAAAAGACAAAAAAGGAAAATTCGAGCTGGCTTCAGGGGGAACCTTGTTCCTGGATGAGATCGGTGATATGAGTGCCTCTGCGCAGGCAAAGGTATTGCGTGCTCTGCAGGAGAACGTGATTCAACGTGTAGGAAGTGAAAGAGATATTAAAATCGACGCTCGTGTGGTGGCTGCAACCAATAAGGATCTGCGGAAAGAAATTGCAGAAGGGCGCTTCCGCGAGGATTTGTACCATCGTTTGGCAGTGATTTTAATTCATGTTCCTTCCTTGAATGAGCGCCGCGAAGATATCCCGATGCTTGCAGAGCATTTCATTGCATTGGTTTGCAGTGAGCATGGAATCCCTAAGAAAGAATTTACAGATGATGCACTGCTTGAATTGCAGCAAACCGATTGGACCGGAAATATTCGGGAATTGAGAAATATCGTAGAACGTTTGGTGATTCTTTGCGGAAATAAAATCACCGGGGATGATGTGCGCATGTTCGCCAATCCGAAGAAATAAATAATTGAAACAAAGTGGGCACGCGATTAATCGCGTGCCCACTTGATAATTTTATTTTTGGGATAATTATTTCTTCATTTCTTTAGCTCCCATTTTCATGATTGCGTAAGTAAATTCACATCCGTCCTTTGCTTTCAATGAACTCAGGATTTTTTCGATTACCTGGTCTTCTGTTTCAGAAGTATACACCTGGTCGTATTTTTTCTCTAAGTCTTTTGAGCAAGACTGCATTTCTGTTCCAAGTTCCTGCATAGCCTGCGCATCTGCCATTCCTTTTTCAAGATCTTTCATCATAACAGCTGTCATAGCTTTTTCCATGTCAGTTCCATCTTTTTCAGATTGAATGATCGCATTTTTCATGTCATCTGAAATACC
>CBINBC010000041.1:0-44467 GCA_966248825.1 uncultured Fluviicola sp. | reverse complement strand
AAAGTTTCCATCACAACAACACCGCCGGTTGTATCTCCGTATTTTGCAGGAATTGCTCCGGAGTAAACCATTACATAGCCCAGGGCCGCACTTGGTACATTTTGTACGTCGGTCATTTTTACCCCGTCAATGTAGTTGATCACATCGCCTTTACGTGCTCCACGGAAGCTCAATTCGCCATCGTCTGATAATTTTACGTCGGAAGTCATTGCAGCAACCATCTGCTTGGCATCGAATTTTACCGGCATGTGCTGGATGTCCTTTTTAGTCAGTTTGATTTCGGGTGTTACTCCTAGTTTTAAACTTGGAGGTCCGGCAACAACAGTGAAAATATCTAATTCATTGATTTTTGCCTGAGCAACAATTCCGGTATTTCCATATCCGTCAGGTGCTACATCGACCATTTCAGGAGCGTAAGTCGTATCACCCTCCATTGTGACGAAATATACCTTATATGATCCTGCAGGAACAGCCGAGATCCGGAAACGTCCATCTTCATCAGTTTTTGCTTTGAAGACTTGTTCACCTCTATTTGTGATAACATATGCTCCATAGATTCCTTCTTTTTTATCAGAAGTTGTAAAAGTTCCGATGATATCTCCGAATGTGTTTTGAGCGAAAGTGATTCCTGTCAGGAATAAAGTTGCGATAAATGTGATTGTTTTCATGATCTGATTTTTTAATTGATTTCTATAGAGATGTCCATCAATTAAAAATTCCATAAATGATGCTGAAAAAAAATAAAAGGGTTGTAAAAAACAGTGGGCACGCGATTAATCGCGTGCCCACTGTTTTTTAAAATGATTGATTACAATGATTCAGCCACCACCTCTTTTACATCCGGTAAGTGCTGTTTCAGTAAATTCTCGATTCCGCCTTTCAGGGTTGCTGTACTTGAAGGACATCCGGAGCATGCGCCGCGAAGCGCAACAGTAACCGTTCCTTCTTCAAATCCTACAAAGTCGATTGCACCTCCATCGCCTTCAACGGCCGGGCGAACATACTCATCCAATAAAGAACGGATAGCATCGTCGTATTCGGATGGAGCATATTCTTTTGCGGGTTTTGTTTCATCTGCATCTGCTGGTTTGGATTTTGCAGCCGGCATCTGGATCAAAATATCTTTTCCTTCAACGATCCAATTTTTGATGAATTCGCGTAACTCCATGGTTACGAAATCCCAGGAAATGGTATCGTTCTTAGCGATAGTCACAAAATTTGCGGTGATGAAAACCGTTTTTACGAACGGAAAATGGAATAATTCTTCTGCCAGAGGAGAATAATTTTTTGCGTCTGCACCTGAATGAAATTCAACCGATTCACCGTTGATTAGCAAATATTTATTTGCCACGAACTTCATTGTGTTTGGATTAGGAGTCATTTCGACGTATACTGTAACGGGAACTGATGTCATGATGTTTGTCTGTTTATTTTAAAGTACAAAGGTAATACTTGTCTGTTGATTTATAATTATGTTCAAATGTTCAAATGTTCAAATGTTCAAATGTTCAAATGTTCAAATGTTCAAATAATGTCGATTAAACAATGTTTGAACTTTTTAACCTTCTTGAACTCTTTGAACATCGTTAGATGGTTCCACGTGCACCAAAATATCTTCTATCTCGGGAATTTCGTTCATCAGGTGTTTTTTCAGATCGTGTGCGATCGTGTGTCCTTCATGTACGCTCAGGTTTCCGTCCACATGGATGTGTAGATCCACCCAATAGCGCATCCCTGATTTTCGGACCAGGCATTTTTCCGTATCAATAATCCCGGTAACTTCTTTTGATTTTTCGCGGATTACGAGAATGAAATCGTCGTAAAGATGTTCATCCATAATTTCGCCCAATGCAGGACGGAAAATTTTGTAGGCATTGTACAAAATAATCGTCGAAGCTATCAAAGCTGCCCAGTCATCGGCCTGGGCCCAGGAATCACCTTTATAAACTGCAATGGCAATTCCTACAAATGCACAGGCCGAAGTAATGGCGTCGCTTCGGTGATGCCATGCATCCGCTTTCAGGGATGTGCTTCCGACTTCTTCCCCGGATTTGGAGACAAAACGAAAGAAAAGTTCTTTGGTTAAAATAACGCCTCCAATGAACCAAAGGGTGTAAGATGCCGGAGCTTTATGGGGAGTTTGAATATTGTGGATACTCTCAATAATAATCAATGTGGCTGAAGCAACCAGGAATCCAACTACAACAAAAGTGATCAGTGGTTCTACCTTTCCATGTCCGTAAGGATGGTTTTCATCCGGTGGACGCTTGGCATAACGAAATCCCACAATCACCAGCGCAGAGGCAAACACATCTCCTGTCGATTCGATAGCATCTGCAATTAAAGCGTATGAGTTTCCGAAATATCCGACAAGAGCTTTCACTACGGCCATAACGAAATTGCCGATTAAACTGAACCAGGCGGTCTTTTCTGCTTTTTCGTGATTAACACTCATTTTTCGGAGTCTTGACAGTTTTTACAAATTCCGGAGATCGTAAAAAAGGTCTCTTCAGCCTGGAATCCATCAGGAAGCGAAAAGGATGGGATTACCTGGTCTAAACATGTCAACTCACTGCAAACCCTGCAGCTGAAATGAATGTGTTCGTGGTCATGTTCATGTTGGTGGTTACAAGAAGAACATGCTGCGTAATTCACCACGCCGTTTACATTGACAATTTTGTGGATCAAACCATCATCCAACAAACGGTCCAATACCCGGTAAATTGTAACACGATCACACAAGCCGTTCAACTTGTGTTGAATAGCAGGTTGAGACAATGCCACGTTTGAGTCATTAATGAGTTCCAGGATAGCACTTCTGGCTGCTGTGTTTCTTGTTGTCTTCATATTGGATTTACCGGTAACAAAAGTACGAAGTTTAATCAGTTGGCATTTCAAGTTACTTGTTTTTTCTGAATTTATGCGAACTTCTTTTTTTGTATTTTTGATTCCGATGAAGCGGATTTTGCAAATAAGTATGATTGTTGTGGTACTGATGGGAACCATCGGTATTCCTTTCTATCAGCATACCTGTTTGCATGAAAACCGCGTGATGCAATCCGTTTTTGTTCCTTCGAATGAATGTTCGGAAGAGCATGAGAAAGCTGAAAAGCCGGATTGTTGTTCAACGGCTCAGGTGAACTCTTCCGACCGGGAAACAATTTCTGATAATTGCTGCCTGGATGAGGTTTCAAACTGGCAGTTTTCCTTTTTCTTCTTTCAGGACGTTCACCCGATCTTTGCTGAGACATTGGAAGAAATTTCCATTCTTTCCTTTTTCAATCATTTTGAAGTCCTTTGGAGCAATGAAGACACACAAGTGTTTTCCGGATCCGATCCGCCCGCTCTAACCAGTCTCGAACGATTAACTCATTTGTGTATTTGGCGTCTGTGATTCCTTCCTTTTTGTCATAAAAAGTGAAGTAGAATTAAACGTTAAAAACAATGAAGTATCTATTAATTGGTTTTTTCCTGTTTTTTCTTTCGTACAGCCAGGCCCAGCTTCAGGGGATTGTATTTGGAATAAAAAATGGTGGAAAAACGCCGCTTAAACAAGCGAAAGTTATTTTAAGAAAAGCTCAAACCCAGGTTTATAGTGAAGAAAACGGCCGATTTGAGCTTGTACTGCCTAAAGACCTGCCGGATGTGCTGGTGATCTCGGCCCCGGGATATGAAAGTGATTCCGTTACAGTTACCAAAGACGACCGTTTCTCCGGATTGGAAATCATTCTTTTTGAAGTAGACGAATTGGATGAGGTGGTTGTGGAATACAAACAGGATTCCAAAAACTTTTCACGCTTAAAGCCTTTACAGGTTGAGAACCTGGGAGAAGGGGAATTTAAAAAAGCAGCCTGCTGTAATTTGTCGGAATCTTTTGAAACGAACGCAACGGTGGATGTCAATTTCACGGATGCAGTTTCCGGGGCAAAGAAAATCCAGTTATTGGGATTGGATGGCGTATACACGCAGTTACAAATGGAAAATATCCCGTTTTTAACCGGTTTGGAAAGCAGTTTCGGGTTGAATTCCGTTCCGGGGACCTGGGTCGAATCGATACAAATTACCAAGGGAACAGGTTCTGTGGTGAATGGTTATGAATCCATGGCAGGGCTCATCAATGTAGAGTTTCGAAAACCGACAACCATGCAGCGTTTTTTTGTAAACGGGTACGGGAATTATCTGGGAAGAGGGGAATTGAATGTTCACGGTGGACAGATCATCAACGATAAATGGAGCACAGGAACTTTTGCCCATGTTTCTACCCTGCAAACCGAATGGGATTTTAACAAGGATGGGTTTCGTGATGTGCCTCTTAGTAAATCCGGATCATTTATGAACCGTTGGGAATACACCGGAAAAAAATTCGAAACGCGTTTTGGTGTAAACGGTTATTACGATCAGCGATTAGGAGGCCAAATGTATGGGATTGCAAATCGTTACCGCGCAGAAACAACTAACCAGCATGCAGAGTTCTTTGCGAAAACCGGATTCTTGTTCCCCAATAAACCTTATCACAGTTTGGGAATTGTTTACCAGTTCAAATACCATCAATCAGATGGATTGTACGGTTTGAGAGATTTTGGCGGAAGAGAATTGCGCGGATACGTGAATGCCATCTTTGATGGAATTTTTGGAACAACGGCTCATAAGTACAAAGTGGGAATTTCTGCAGTTGGACAAGATTTGCAACAACATATTGATTCAATGAATTTCAACCGCAATGTGATTACTCCGGGAGCATTTTTCGAATATACCTACACCGGAACACGTTTGGTTTTAGTAGCCGGAATGAGGGCAGATTATCAAACAGCATTCAGTGACCAGAAGGAAAAATTCCAATTCTCACCGCGCGTGCATGCAAAATGGACCCTGGATGAATTTACAGATTTACGGGTAACAACCGGAAAATCCTGGCGACTACCAACGGTAGTAATGGACAATTCTTCCTTACTGGCGACATCCAAAGCATGGATTGTAAATAACAGTAACGAGCAGGAAGAAGTTTGGAATTCGGGAATTTCTGTTGTAAGAACTATGAGATGGTGGAATCGTGCAGCAAGCATTTCTGCTGATTTCTATTATGCTCATTTTAATAAGCAGTTGATTATTGATAGAGAGCAGTCAACGGATTCTATTTTCTTCGGTTTCCAGCGAAATGTGTCCAGGAGCAGTACCTTCCAAACGGAATTGAGCTTCATGCCGTGGAAAACGATTACTTTCCGTTTTGCTTATAAATTCCTGGAGGTGAAAGCAAATTATGCCGGAAGTTTGAGACAGCAAGTCATGATTCCGCAGCACCGCGGTTTATTTAATGTGGCTTTTGCCAGCAGAAATAAAAAATGGGAAGTGGATGGTACGATTTCTGTATATAGTCCGATGCGTCTGCCGGATGTTACTTTACCGGATGGTTCGCGTTTAACGAAAGAGAAGAGTAAAGTAGTTCCGGTCGGATTGGCTCAAATTACCCGTCATTTCAAACGTTGGGATGTCTATTTGGGCGGTGAGAACTTGTTTAACTTCAAACAAAAGAATCCGATTATTAGTGCGGATAATCCGTACGACCCGACTTTCGATGCAACGCGTGTTTGGGCACCTGTTATGGGAGCAGTCGTTTATGCCGGATTCAGATATGAAATCCAGCGGAAAAAAGAAAAGAAGTAAGTAGTTGTCAGTCGCGACTGACGAGTACGTCATTTAAATTAAAATATAATAAGATGAAAAATAGTGTATTAGTGTTAGCCCTTTTGTTTGTAAGCAGTTTCGCATTTAGTCAGAAACCCGCAGCAAAAACAGAGACCGTAGTGATCATGACCAGCGCTGAGTGTGATGAATGTAAAGAACGCATTGAAGGTGCGCTGAATTATACAAAAGGGGTGAAATTCGCAGAATTAGATATACCATCGCGAAAATTGACTGTAAAGTTCAAAAATGATGTGATTTCATTGGCGGAGATCAAAAAGCAAATTTCAGCGCTTGGCTACAATGCCGATGAGGTACTGGCAGACCCAAAAGCTTACGAAAATCTGCCGGCTTGTTGCAAAGCGGGTGGGATGGAGCACATCCAGCACGATTAACGATCATTGACTTATTTAGAATAAATATGAATCCTGGTTTCTTTCGTGGAACCGGGATTTTTTATATTCGTTCAAAGTTTTTGTAATTATGACTAATTTTTCCCTGCTTTCCAGGTATGCCCTTTCCCTGCCAGAGGCAACAGAAGAACCGCATTTTGAAAAACGGTCTTACCGGGTTAAAAAGAAAATCTTTGCAACGGTGGATGAAAAAGAAGCATGTTTCGTTGTCAAACTAACGGCTATGCAGCAATCGGTGTTTTGCAAGTGGGATGAAAGTGCCTGTCACCCGGTTCCCAACAAATGGGGTCTACAAGGCTGGACAAGGGTCTATTTTGAAAAAGTCGATGAAGATTTTCTGAAGGATATTGTAAAGACATCCTATTCGAACGTGGCACCGAAGAAGTTGGTGGAGTTGATAACAAATAAATAAAACAGGTTACTCCTCCGTCTTCTTAAACATACCGCCAACTTCTTTGGACAAACGCTGAATGGTTTCCACACCCGCTGCAATCGGGCTTCCGCTCATGTCGTCATACGCTGCGTAAGAAAGATCGGCTGAGCTTTGTGATGGATAAATGAAAATATGATCGAGTTTCGTGTTTTCCTTTTCCATGCGCTGAGGTAAAGATTCCATACCAGTAAACGCAGAAACTGAACCTGGCCTTGCGAAAACGGAGATAAACAGGTGATGTTCGCTGAAATCAGGCAATTTTTCGAGCATGTCTTCCGGGGATTCGATCGGGAAATGAGTCAAATCCGCACTGAATTTCCGGTATGTGCGATAAGCCTTCACTTTTTCAAATGTTTCCCGTGTACTGTAAACTTCTATGTCTACATTCAATTCTTTCGAAATGCGCATCACCCGTTCCAGCCATTGGTTGCAATCCTGCTCCAATTCGGCATAAACCGGACAGATTACCGAGATTTTCCGGTAAGTTGAAAACGAATGATCGAAACGGCAAAAGAAAACTGTTTTTTCGCACACACTCAATAAATGATCGCGATCATCACCAATCAGTTTTTTGAAGAGGTTGGATTTAGAGTTATCATTGATCAATACAATGTCCGCTACCAATTCCTTCGAAACACGTGCAATTCCGCTGGATAGGTTGTGATCAATCGTTGCCATGGCATGTACATTGATCTCTCCGCTGTTGTAATGAGTGATAAAATCATCAATGTGTTTCCTCGAACGGCGGATCCGCATTTCTGCTTCCTCGTCATTTTCCAAAACACTTACCACTGAAATCGGGTTCATGACCGTGCGGTCCGTTATAAGCACAGAAAAATCCAACAGGGCTTCATTTCCCATCAATTCATTGGCTGCAACTACTACATGCTGACTGCGCATGGAAGGTCCTTCCAAAGGTTCGTTTTTGGTTTGCAGGATCCGGAGTTTTTTACCTCCGTTTTCTGTTACAAACGAAGCGGTCATGCTGGTAATAAGGATCAGGATTACTGTTCCGTTCACAATATCGATGTCCAGGATCTTCATGTTGTATCCTACATTGATAACGGCCAGTGTTGCAGCGGCATGTGCGGTGCTTAATCCAAAGATTACTTGTCGTTCCGGACGGGTCATCTTGAAGATCAATTGTGTGATCAAAGCAGCCAGGAACTTACTGAAAATGGCAAAAGCGCTTAGAATTCCGGCAACAGCCCAGGCCCACGGTTCGTTTGCCAATGCTTTTACATTCACAACCATTCCGATGGAGATCAAAAAGAATGGAATAAAGAGTGCATTTCCGATAAATTCGATTCGGTTCATCAGTGTGGAAGAATGCGGAATGAGGCGGTTCATGACCAAACCTGCAACGAAAGCCCCGATGATTCCTTCAATTCCTGCTACCTCGGCTAAGAATGCCGCAAAAAAGAGAATCGAAAGTACGTAAATGAACTGGGACGATTTTTCAGATTCCAATTTACTCAAAAACCACCGTGAAATTTTAGGAACTCCCCAAAACATAATCAAACTAAAAATGGAAAGTGTAATACCTAAATGTACCAGAACACTGGTGTTAATGACTCCATGATCCGACCCGGAAATAACTGCCAGGATGATTAAAACCGCCGTATCCGTAAGAATCGTTCCGCCGATTGCAATGGCCACGGCTTCCATTTTGGAAATCCCGAACTTGGAAACGATCGGGTAGGCAACCAGTGTGTGGGTTGCGAACATGCTTGCGGTCAACAAACTTGCCGTTTCGTTTAGGCCCAGTGCATACCTGCAGGTCGGATAACCCAAAAGAAGCGGAATGAAAAAAGTGAGTGCTCCAAAGGCCAATGATTTATTGCGGTAACGTTTGAATTCCTGCATATCCAGTTCCAGACCGGCCATGAACATGATATAGAGCAACCCGATTTTGGCAAACATATTCACGAAACCGGTTTTCATATTGGCTTCCGAGATTAACTGAAAACCGTTCGGACCAATGATCACACCCGAAATAATCAACCCGATCAATGCCGGAATTTTTACTCTTCTGAGAATGATCGGGGAAAAAAGAATGATTAACAGTAGTATTGAAAAAGTAAGGATGGGGTTTTCCAAAGGCAGTTTAAACTCGCCGATGAGGTGCTGGAATTCTTTGGAAAATTGTTCGAATAACCCGTTCATCCTTTTGGAATATCTTTAGCAAAAGTAATCGCAATTTATATCCGAAGTTGATAATGAAGTCGGGAAGACAAAAAATATTTTTTTTTTGAGTTTAAGTAGTTTAGTTTTGGCATCGTTTTTGAAAACCGACTTTTAAATTTAATTTATTACCTCATGAAACATTTTTTTACTTTTTTGACCTTATTGTTCCTTTCTCAATGGACAATTGCTCAGCAAAACACGAACCTGGTGTTTTTTTCCGAGCAAGGACAGCAATTCTATATCATACTGAATGGAATCCAGCAGAACCCGAACCCTGAAACGAATGTGAGGGTTACAAACCTGATCCAACCTTATTACAAAGTAAAGGTGAAATTTACAGATGGAATGACTCCGGATATTGATAAGACATTGAACTTTAATCCTGGAACTGAAACGACTTATTCTATCAAAAGCAACAATAAAGGAGAGATTGTTTTGAGATGGATGAGCGAAGTTCCGATTGCACAGGCTCCAAGACCGATTGCAGGTCAGAATGTAATCGTTTATCACGACACACCTCTTTCCACGACGGTTACTCAAACAACAGTTATTTCCAATACTAGTACAAATCCGGGAACTTCTGAACAAATGAATGTTGGGATTAATGTGAACGATCCGATGATGGGTGGAACGGGAGCAAATATCAACATGAACATCAATGTGAATGAAACGGGGATGAATACCCAAACTCAGAGCACAACAACTACTTATTCCACAACAACGACCACCACTTCCGGAAATGTAGGAACAGTTCAGACGGGAGGAACTGTTGGTACGGTACAAAATGGTTATGTGATGCCGGGTTATAACGGAAATGTAGGTTGCAACGGTTACCCGATGAGCGAAAGCCGTTTTAATGAGGTGGTTAGATCCATCGAGGCGAAATCATTTGATGATTCCAAATTGACCATGGCAAAACAAGTGATCAATACAAACTGTATGACCAGCGCACAGGTAAAACGATTGATGTTGTTGTTCAGTTTTGAAGACACACGTTTGGATTTGGCTAAATACGCTTACGGATACACTTACGATATCGGAAATTATTACCAATTGAATGACGCATTCACATTCGAATCAAGCATTGATGAATTGAATGCTTATACCAGTGGATTTACAAGATAAGAATTGATGTAAGAATTTGAAATCCCGTTTTGAGAGATCAGAGCGGGATTTTTTGTTGATTGAAATTACGTATTCCCATTTCAATTTTAGAAGCTAAAGCTGGAAACAGATTTTTTGAAGCACCATTTCCTTTTTTTAAGATAATAATAGTCGCTCGTAAAATAGGAGACAGATCCCGGTGAGCGTGTTTCGAAACGAATAACAAATTGATTTTTTGCTTCATTAAAAACGGGTGCATAAATGTACAGGCAGGAATCTGTATCCTCCGAAACGAAGAGTCCGTAATCCGACTGAATCGGGAATTCTTTCCAAAGAATTTTCTTGCCAAAAGGAAATTCCTGAAAAAGTGAATCGGATTTGAAACCGTTATCTGCAGTAAGGGCTTGTTTAAATACCGGAATTACTTTCTTGGTCTTCCTGTATCGAAGCTTGATCTCCGAACAGATGATGTTTTGAATGTATAAAGAGTCGTAAGCTGATTGAGAAAAAGAATAACTCTTCATCAGAGTGAGAACAAGTAAGAGTAGCATTTTCATGTGCACTTATTTGGTTAACAGGTAAGAATAATATCCAAAGAATTCTCGTATACATGCATAAAAGTCGCGAAGTTCAAAATAATCGCAATGTGCCCCGGTTACATTTTTTACTCCGGCCTTTCTAAAAGCCAATTTCGCCCTTGAAATATGATGGTACTGACTTACCACAACAACATTTTTCTCTTTTCCGAACTTTTTGATGAAATTGATTGTCGTTTGTTTTGTATTACTTCCATTGTTATCCACCACAATTTTTTCAGCGGGAATTCCTTGTTGAATCAGATATTCCTGCATTTTATCTCCCTCATAGAACCCTTCCTTACCAAGCCCGCCACTTACAAATAAAACATCAGCCAGAGAATCATTGTATAATTGAATTCCTCTATCCAGTCGGGCCTTCAATCTTTCAGAAAGAGTTCCGTCCACGTTTACAGTATTGCCATAAATAACTGCAATGTCTGCTTTGCTGTTTTCATCCGTTAATCCATCCGTAATCACAACTATTTGATGGATGCCGAACCATAGAAGGAAGAGATAAATGAGGCGTTTGATTATTCGACGGGACATATAATTTCAAATTTTACCCTTCGTATGTGTGGAATTCTGTAATTGTGAGATAGTATCCGTCGGGGTCTTTTACCGAAAATTCTTTTCGTAGTGAATTGCTGTTCGGATGAATTTCTTCTTCTATTTTGGAACCTGCCTGATCAATATTCTTCCGGATTAGTTCCATATTGTTCGTCCTAAAATAAAGCAATAAGCCATTTCCGGCTCTTGTGTTTTGATCCGTTAATGAAGGATGATCGTGTTCTCCCCATTTGTGCAGACAAAGCATGATTTCATCGTCTTCTGATCGTAAAACGGCAAAGTTTGGTCCGCCGTGCGCATTCCGGAATCCAAATACTTGTTGGTACCAACGGGCACTTGCTTCTACATCTTTTACTGCAATGATCGGATCAATTCGTGTCATGAGTTTTCGTTTACTTAGATAGAAAATTAAATGTACTGATTTTTAGTGTGTATAACTTCTCATCTTTAGGCAGGATGGATTTTTAACTGCTATTTCCGTTGAGGTTTTAGTTAGTAAACCCGTTTTTAGGTCTCTTTTGAAAACAATAATCGTATTGGAACCCTGATTCGCTGCGAGGAGGAAGTTTCCACTTGGATCGATCACAAAGCTTCGCGGGTTTTCCCCAAAAGTCGATTGATGACCAACTAATGTCACTATTCCGCTGGTTTGATCAATTGAAAAAATAGCCAGTGAATTGTCGCCTAAACGGTTGGAAGCATATAAAAACAAACCGTCGGGAGAAATGTGAATGTCGGCACTATTATATTCATCCTGCAATTCAGAATAGGAGAAAATGCGTTGAAATTGATTCAGTTTTCCATTTTCAATAGAATATGCGCTTACTGTTCCACTCAATTCTTCGATGCAATAAGCAAATTTATTATTCGGATGGAATGTAAAATGTCGTGGACCGCTTCCCGGAATGCAGATTAGATCTAACTTCGGATTTGCATTTAAAGGTTGTTTTTTCGCAGGATCAAATTCAAATGCATGGATTTGGTCTGTGCCTAAATCGGGAAAGTAAATGTGCCTGAAATCGGGAGAGAAAACAGCTGCATGCACATGCGATTTTTCCTGTCTGCGGGGATTGATGCTACTTCCTTTAAATGGAATTAATTGTTGGAATGGATTCAAACTTCCGTCCGGATTGATGGAAAAAACGGAAATACTTCCGGCTGTGTAATTGGCATTGATGACAAACTCATTGTTTTTGCTTGTGGTCAGGTATACCGGATTTTCGCCACCGCTTGCCTGCTTGTTTATGAAAGTCAAAGAACCGGAAATGGAATCGAACCGAAAAGCGGATACGCTTCCTGCATCGGGCATTTTGGTATCTGTGCATGCGTACAGGTAGTTTCCCTCAGGAGAAAGCGTGAGGTAGGAAGGATTCGTAATCTCTTTTCCGTGGCTCAGAGCTTGCAACTCGCCGGTTGAAGAATTGAATTCGTAAATATAAATCCCATGATCGGGTTGGTTGTTGGTGTAAGTGCCAACGAATAGATAGGTTTTGGTATTTTGAGATAGTCCTTTGTTACCGGCAGATGCTATCGTAAAAAACAAAAGGATTAATGTGGTATGTATTTTCCATGTCATTTTCGTACTAACGTTTGTCATGACATTGTCTTCAAAAGCTTTGCTTTTTCTTCTCATGAATTTCTACCTGTTTCGGTTTTTGATTCCCTAAAGCTAAAATAAAAAATAACCAGCCAATTGAATGACTGGTTATTTGCGAGGTGTTCTGTTTTGAAAGATCTGATTATAGTCCGATTTTAAGCAATAGAGAAGAAACTACTTTTGGCTGAGACTGGAACGGAGAGTGGTTCGGGTTGTTACATTTTCTGAGTGCTTTGATAAAGCAAGTAGAAATTCCACTTGATTAGTCTACAAACTTAATAGAATATTAACCTTTGTTTTTTCAACATTCGCGAATCATTTTCTTTTTTTTCACTAATTTCGCACCCATAAATTTTATACTCAAGGACTATGTCATACTTGTTTACCTCAGAATCTGTTTCTGAAGGACACCCGGATAAAGTAGCGGATCAAATTTCAGATGCGCTAATCGATAACTTTATGGCTTTTGACCCAACGTCAAAGGTCGCATGCGAAACGCTAGTAACAACAGGTCAGGTAGTCTTGGCCGGAGAGGTAAAAACAAATACGTATTTGGACGTTCAGTCGATTGCACGTGATGTAATCCGTAAGATCGGTTACACGAAGTCCGAATACATGTTCGAAGCGAATTCTTGTGGAATCCTTTCCGCAATCCACGATCAGTCTTCGGATATCAACCAGGGAGTTGACCGTAAAGTTTCCAACGATGACTTCGAAGCGAAAGCAGAAGCTCAGGGAGCAGGTGACCAGGGAATGATGTTCGGTTACGCAACGAAAGAAACTGAAAATTACATGCCGTTAGCTTTGGATTTGGCTCACAACATTCTTCAGGAATTGTCTAAAATCCGTAACCACGAACCTCATATCATCGGTTATTTGCGCCCGGATGCAAAATCCCAGGTAACAATCGAATATTCGGATGACAATGTTCCTCAGCGTATCGATACAATCGTAGTTTCTACACAGCACGACGATTTCGGAACTGAGGCAGACATGTTGAAAAAAATCAATGAAGATATCGTGAATATTGTAATTCCTCGTGTAAAAGCGAAGTTGAAACCGGAATTGCAGGCGTTGTTCAATGACCAGATCACTTACCACATCAACCCAACAGGAAAATTCGTTATCGGAGGTCCTCACGGAGATACAGGTTTGACAGGTCGTAAAATTATCGTAGATACTTACGGTGGAAAAGGTGCTCACGGTGGTGGTGCATTCTCCGGAAAAGATCCTTCAAAAGTAGACCGTTCTGCAGCTTACGCTACGCGTCACATCGCTAAGAACTTAGTTGCGGCTGGTTTGTGTGATGAGGTTTTAGTACAGGTTTCTTACGCAATTGGTGTTGCTAAACCATGTGGTTTGTTCATCAATACTTACGGAACTTCGAAAGTAAACATGACAGACGGAGAGATCGCTAAGAAATGCGCTGAGATCTTTGACATGCGCCCTTACGCAATCGAGCAGCGTTTGAAGTTGAGAAACCCGATGTACTCTGAAACTGCTGCTTACGGACACATGGGACGTAAGAATGAAGTAGTGAAGAAAACATTCAGCGCGCCGGATGGATCTCAGGTAGTGAAAGAAGTAGAATTGTTCACTTGGGAAAAATTGGATTTCGTAGATAAAGTAAAAGCTGCTTTCTCTTTGTAAGAAATAGCAACGTTAAAATAATTTGAACCCTGACTCCCGACGATGCTGTCGGGACGTCAGGGTTTTTTATTTTGTTACTTTTTTGAAAGAATGTGTTCTAGTAGAAACAATGTCATGGCTGTTGGTTCGATGACAGTGGTTTAATAATGGTAGTTTGGTGAAATCACATCGGTTCTTGCGGTGTGATTTTTTATTCCCGCAGATTACACGAATTGCGCAGATTTAATGTGGGATATTATTTTATTATCGACCATATAAACATTCTTTTATAAAAGATTATAAAGAGATATCTGCGTAAGTGAGATCTGCGGGAGACTTTTACAACATCTTCGAAGCCTGCACCCATTTCAATTCGGCATAACTCGCTTTATCTCCCAATTCTTCTTTGATAGCTCCGAGTGTTTTTCCTTCCGAACCTTCCAGGTACGTTTCAATCTCACTGATGCGTTTCGGATCGAGCACAGCTGTAATGTCGATCTTTTCCTGCTGAATGAGTTTTGCAAAATGCCCTTCGATGGTTGTTAGTCCCAATTGGCGCATATTCGCAATTTCTTCAATGGTCTTTCCTTCTTCAAAGAGTTCGAAGGTAACTTCATACGTATTTTTCTTAACTACTTTTTCTTCTTTAGCTTCTTTTTTGGGTTTTACCAATTGAAGTACATCCGTAAAATCTTCTTCCATCATCTCATCCATCATGGATCGGTTTGCCCGCAATTCCTGTTGGATACTGTGGCTTTTTGCGATCACATAATTCGTGACTTCAGCCGACCGGACAGTTTCTTTCGTAAATGGTTTCTGGTTCACAACCGCTTCCATTAACAAGCGGCCTTTCATTAATCGATGAACTACGGCAACCACTTCTTGCTCCAATTCTTCCAGCTCTTCAAAATAACCTTTCGTTTTTTTGATCTTAGCCACCTCATAACGTCTTTTCATGATGGAATAGACCTGTGAATCCAACGGTTTGAAAAAGTACTGGTAAGCAGCCTGTACGCGTTCATGGATAAATTCCCATTCCGGTTTTTCTTTGGAGAATAAGTTTGTGAGCTGATTTTGAAATTTTCGTGCCGCATCAAAAGTGGCCTGAACTGTTTGGAGCTGGTTTGCTACCCAGGATTTGTCTTTTCCTTTTTCCGTTTTTGGTCCCTGGCTTTTAAAACCCAATTCGAAAGTTGCCCATTTGGTCGTGTAATCATACCAGTCGAATGCCTGGACCAGACTGTTGTAAACAAAGCGTGCTGTTTCCTGGTCGAGGTACAACTTCATGCGGTCTTCCGGAGCTTTGTTGGATGAATAAGAAACGACCTGGTGATCATTGACCAGTCCATTCATGGAAAGCGGTTTTAGCAGGACAAGTCCTTCCAGACTTCTTAGCCTGGATAGTGCTACATAAGCCTGACCGGGAGCAAAGACATTCGAAACATCCAGAACGGCCTTATCAAAAGTTAATCCCTGGCTTTTGTGGATCGTTATTGCCCATGCCAATTTGATCGGGTAGTGGACAAATGTTCCCAGGATTTCCTCTTCAATTTCCCCGCTTTGTTCATTCAGCGTGTATTTGATGTTGTTCCACTCGTATTTTTCAACGGTAATACTCCGTTTTTCTTCTTTAAAGTATACCTCAATCTCGTCCTTGGTTAAGGATTTAATGACACCCATTTTTCCATTGTAGAAGTTCTTCTCAAAGGAAATATCGTTTTTGATAAACATGATCTGGGCACCGACTTTCAATTCGGTTTCTTTTTCGATCGGGTATAAATGAGGCGGGAAATCGTTTTTAATCTCTGCGGAATAAACGATTGACTTTTCGTTCAATGAATTCAAAGCGGCCGCATTCATTTGATCAGCTTTCGAATTGTGCGTTGTTAAAGTAATGTATCCTTCTTCTTTGGTAGCATCAAAGGAAGGATTCACATATTTTTCAAGCAGAAGCTGATCGTCCTTTGTTACCTGGTTATTCCTTAAGTTATTCAGCAAATTGATAAAAAGCTGGTCATCCTGCCGGAAAATCTTTTCCAATTCAATATAAACAGGAGCCTGTTCACGAAGTACATGTGCGTTGAAGAAAAAAATGCCGTGGTAATATTTCTGCAGAACACTCCATTCTTCCGGTTTGATAACCGGGGGAAGCTGTAATAAATCTCCGATGAAAAGTACCTGGAGCCCGCCAAAAGGATTGTTGTTTTTGCGAACATTTCTTAAAGTCCAGTCAATGGCATCCAAAAGATCTGCACGAAGCATGGAAACTTCGTCTATGATCAGCAATTCCACATTCCGAATGAGATTCTGCCTGGTTTTATTGAAATGAAAATGTCTTTTAAGTGTTTCTTTCGATTCAAATTTGGTATTTCCCTGCACCAATCCATCCGAAATAAAATCAGGAATAAAAGAACTGAAGGGAAGTTGAAAAAAAGAATGAATGGTGACTCCGCCAGCATTCAGGGCAGCAATTCCTGTTGGTGCAACAATGACTGTGTTTTTGTGGGTTGTTTCGACAATTTTTCGAAGCAGTGTAGTTTTACCCGTACCGGCTTTTCCGGTTAAGAAAACAGGACTGTTGGTTTGATTGATAAATCGTTCTGTAAATTCAGCAGGATTGCTGATGGATTCTGTGTTGTTTTTCATCTCTTACTTGAAGATACGCAAAAATACCTTCTTTTTCAAACCGAATTGAAATCTTTATCGGTTTGTCAAATGCTGTTTGAAAATATAGTGCATACTCAGGTCAAGATAGTCCTTGTAAACATAGTAAATGAAGTCTTCACGAATTTGGATGTGTTCCGGAAAAATATGGTCTTTGATTTGCACCACTTCTTCTGCTTTTCCGGTGATCAGGTTGATTTTCCGCAAACTGGTAATGCCATCCCGCTCGAACCTGGCGTAAATACCGGTTTTTTCAATATTCGGGATCAATTCACTTTTCCATCCCCTGAAATATTGGTAAGAAATCGGGAAACTTCGAACACGTACTCCGGTTTTAGTGAAAACAACTGCCGAATCATTCATGTGGTCAAAGATGAACAACGAATCGTTCAATTCGAATAACGGAGCATAGATTGGTTTTAACAGGATGAGGTCGTAAAATTGCTGGGTGGTCCATCGTTCCCGCGCTTTTTTCAGGTACTCATTGTCATTGGAAAGTTTGTCGCTGTGATTGGCATTTGATTCTCTCAGGATTTCGCCGACTGTTTGCTTGTTTTCACGCTGGTAATCTTTTAATTGGCGGTTTTTCTGACGGTCTTCACTCACATAAAGCGTTTTGCTGTGCCGCGTTTTTTTGGTAATCAATTGGTATTCCAGGTATTGTTTCTGGTTCATGTAGGTTCGGATAACAATGGAAGTGTCGTCCGAATAAGAACAATTGTCGAGCAGTCCGATTGCTTTGTAGTAAGGAAGAGGGGAAAAAATCCCGACGGATTGTCCAACGACAGATGTTTCGTAAATACTGTCCTTGTAAACAAGGTGTAATTTTCCTCCGCAATCCTGCCGTATCGATTTGGGGTGTTTCCGGATGGATGTTTCATAGACCTTGTCTCCCATTTCATTCAAATGGCGGAGGTAATAGTTGTGTCCGTCACTACAGCACAGGATGATGTTCCCGTCTTTCTCTACTTTAAAGTCGAGCACATTTGCCTGTTTACGCGGATAAACCCAAAATTTGCTGTCGGCGTTAATGGTTACTTCGTCCAGTTGTGTTTCTTTCCCGCTCATTACCACATAAACCATCAGGGTGTCTTTCCATTTCTCGGGGAAGAGCAAAATGTCCGTATAGTCGTTGTAAAGACTTCCTTTCACAGTAATCTGTGCCGGAAAATTCCCGTTTTTGATGATGAAATTCCCGTTGGAATTGGTCCGGGCATTGTGAATGTCAATCTTGACGGATGCATTCTTAATGGGAGTTCCGGTTTCGTTCACCACTTTTCCTTTGATAATAATGTCGTCCTGGCACCAGGATAAATGTGCTGCCAGCATACCGAATACGAATAGTGAAAGAAATTTTATCAGACGGAACATACGTGTATTTGATAGTCGAAATTTAGATAAAAAAAGTAAATAATCGATCAATTTAACTACTCCAGGCGTTGTTTGTAAATGTAATGCATGCTTTGGTCGAGGTAATCTTTGTAAATGTAATAAATGAAATCTCCGTGGATTTGAAGGTGCTCGGGAAATACGTGTTTTTCTAATTTGATCAGATGCTCCGTTTTTCCGTTAGCCGGATTAATCTCCCGAAGTATTGTCAATCCTTCACGTTCATAGCGGGCATATAATTTTGTTTTCTCAAGATTGGTAATCAGTTCATTTTTCCATCCCGGAAAATAATGATAATAAATAGGGAAAGACCGAACCCGTAATCCCGATTTGGTAAAAACCACAGCGGAATCATTGAGGTGATCAAAAATGATCAATGAATCATTTAATTCAAACATGGGGATGTAGGTAGGTTTGATAAGGACCAGATCATAGAATTTTTGATTGTTCCACCGATCTCGGGCATTTTTCAGAACAGCAAAATCTCCGGGTGAGTCTTTAAGCACGTTTTGGGGATTTGGGGCTGTGGATGCTGCTGGGGGCGGGGGTGGAGTTGTATGAAATAAATTATCTTCCGCATTGGCATTTTCCTTTATGTATTCCCGGAGCTGTCGGTTCCGGGCCCGGTCTTCTCCCACATAAAGGACCCTGGACTTCCTGTTTTGAATATTCATAGCCGTGTATTCGATGCGTTGATCCTGGTTGGAATACTCATATTTAATGAGTATCTGCTGATCTTTGTAAACACAGGTTTGGAGCAGGTTCAATAGTCTTCGTGACGATCCGGGATGAAAAACTCCTATGGAATTATTTACCAATGCAGTCTCGTAAATACTATCGGAATAAATGAGATGAACAGTTTCCGTGAAATCCTTGTACAGTTTTCGCGGATGTTTCCGAATGGGAGTTTCGTCGATTTTTTCTCCCTGTGGGTCCAGCTTGCGGATAAAATAGTTTTTTTCATCACTGCAGCATAGTAAAATCCCATCATCCGGTTGCAGAATAAAATCAAGTACATTGGCTTGCTTGCGCGGATAGACCCAAAAGATCTGTTCGGCGGAAACCGTCACTTCTTCCAGTTCTTTTTCCTTACCGGATAAAACCACCAATACCTGGATGGTGTCCCGCCATCTTTCAGGAAGAAGGACCATGTCGTAGTAATCCGAATAGAGCGCATGTGTCACGGTCAGGTTAGCGGGAAAATCGGTAGTTTTAGCGATAAAAAAACCGTTCGAGTTGGTTCGTGCATCGCTGTTCCCCAATTTGACCGATGCATTCTTAATAGGAGTTCCGTTTTCGCTGATGACTTTTCCTTTAACGATGGCTTCGACCTGTGACAGGCCTTTGGGAATCATGCATCCGCAGAAGATGACCAAACAGGCAATTCGAATGTAGTATAAATGTTTCATACCGATTTGATTTGCAGATTATTTCAGTGGTTGTTTATAAAGATAATGCATGTTTTGGTCCAGGTAATCTTTGTAGATGTAATAAATGAAATCTCCATGGATTTGAAGGTGTTCGGGAAATACGTGTTTTTCCAATTTGATTAGCTGTTCTGTTTTTCCATTTGTTGGGTTGATTTCCCGCAGGACCGTTAGTCCATTTTCTTTGTAACGGGCATAAAGCTTTGTTTTTTCCAGGTTGGTAATAAGCTCATTTTCCCAGCCATCGAAATACTGGTAGAAAATCGGGAAGGAGCGTACGAAAATACCTTCTTTTGTGAAGACAACAGCAGAATCATTGATGTGATTGAAAATAACCAATGAATCATTCACTTCAAACAATGGGATGTAGACAGGGCGAGTCAATACCTGTTCGTATAATTTTCGTTTGGCCCATTTGCTTCTTACAATCCGGATTAATTCCGGGTCTAAGGTGTGAAATAATTGTTCATCGCTTACGTTGTTATCACTTCCGAATTCCTCCAGGGCCTTGTTGCGCAGGTGATTTTCTCCAATATACATCGTTCGTGCCTTTCTGGTTTGAATGTCAATCGAAGTATACTCAATGCTTTGATCTTTTTGGGAATACGTGTATTTGATCAGGTTTCTATTGTCTTTGTAAACGCAGGATTGCAATAAGTTGAAAATTCCGGATGTTTCTATTGGCTTAAAAAAACCAATGGAATTATTAACCAATGTGGTCTCATAGATACTGTCGGAATAGATTAGGTGAATGGTTTCCATACAGTCCCGGTAGAGTTTTTTAGGATGGTTCCTGATTGGTATTTCGTTGGTTTTTTCTCCCCGTTCATTTAAACTTCGCATGAAATACCCGTTTTCATCACTGCAGCACAGTAGAATTCCGTTATCAGGCTGCAAAATAAAATCCAGGATATTTGCTTGCTTCCGTGGATATACCCAAAAGACCTTTTCAGCGGAAATGGTTACTTCTTCTAATTCCTTTTCTTTTCCGGTCATTATTACCAAAACCCGGATGGTATCTTTCCATCTTTCAGGAAGAGTAACCATGTAAGTATATTCCACATACAGGGAATGGTTCACGGTGAGCTTTGCCGGAAAAGAAGTGGTTTTGGCGCTGAAAAAACCGGTTGAGTTTGTGCGGGCGTCAGAATTTCCCAATTTTACGGAAGCACCCTTAATCGGAGTGCCGCTCTCATTGACCACTTTTCCCTTAACAACTGCTTCTACCTGTGAATAGGAAAAGCTGATCAGGTATCCTGTAGAGAAAAGGATCAGACAAAGTGTTTTAATGTGATTTAAATGCTGCATGACGGTTGGATTTCAGGTTATTCTCTGAGTGGCTGTTTATAAAGGTAGTGAATACTGTTGTCGAGATAATGTTTGTATATGTAATAAGCGAAACTTCCGCGAATCTGGATGTTAATCGGGTGAATGTGTTTGTCGAGTACGTCCAGGTTCATGACTTTCCCGGTAGAAGGATCGATCTGGCGCAGGGTTACCAAACCGTCGTTCTCATATTTGGCAAATAGTTTTGTCTTTTCTTCGTTAATCAGTAATTCATTTTTCCAATTCTCAAAATAGTGATAGCTGAATTGGTATGAACGAACATATTTCCCGGAAAGAGTAAATACAATGGCGCTGTCCTTGAAGTGGTCGAAAACAAAAACGGAATCATTGATTTCAAAAATAGGTGCATAAAGCGGTTTTTGGAGGATCTGTTTGTAAAATTGCTGATTTTGGAACTTTTCCCGTTCACTCGGTTTATCCGGTTGATTTCCCATTTTGAAGGACTTATTGGAAAGTTCCGTGGCAATTTCATTCCGTAGCACAAATTCATCCAGTTCGCGCATGGTTTTCTGATCACTGGTGATATAAAGTAAACCGGGTTTTTTGGTATTCCAGTCAATTTTGTCGTATTCAACCAATTTGTTGTGGGGTCCCATTCGTTTCACAATGATATTATCGGGACTGGAAATAATGCAGGGACCTAAAACACGCATGGTTTCGGCATACGAATTCCCGGAAAGCATTCCGATGGAGTTCCGGATAAACTTGATTTCGAAAATACTGTCGGTATAAACCAAATGAGTTCCGCCGGTGCAGTCGCTATATAAACCAACGGGGTTCTTTTTAATTTCCAGGTCTACGATTTTCTTACCGATGGAATCAAGCCTGCGCAAAAAGTATTTATGATCTTCTTTGCAAACCAGCAGCATTTCGTTATCAAAGAGCGTAAAATCAATGATATGGGTGTTTTTTTTGTCGTAAGCCCAAATGATTTTTGAAGCGTTGATCGTAACTTCTTCCAGCTCTGTTTCTTTTCCTTCCAGGATGATTTCCAGTTTCAGGGTGTCACCTTGCCGTATGGGTGCACGAACTACTTCAGCATACTCTTTGTAGGAAGGGTGCTTCACATTCATTGGTGCAGGGAGCTTATTTGCGCGTAAGGTGAAAACTCCTTTGGAATTTGATTTGACATTGGCTGTTCCGAGCTTAATCTCTGCATTGGCTACACGGACATTTTGTTCGTTCATAACGATTCCGGTTACCACTACATCCTGGGAAAACGAAGCGAAGCAAAAAAATTGCACGCTTACCAACAGAATGGATTTCCAAACCCTGTTCGATATACATAAGTAGCTCATGGAAATGGAATTTAGGGAAAAAAGAGCTTACTTCAAATCCGATTGATTGAAATGTCTTTTTGATTGATTTAGAGTAATTTTCAATAATCAATTATTAATTACCAAGAAGATGTGGACTTGATAATTGAATCATTTATAATTGATCGTTAGAAGTAAGCCACATACCCAAAATGCACTTTCGAATCCCTGAATAGAATCGGGTTGGAGAATTGCTGTCCGAGTGCATAAGTCAGAGAAAAGATCCCGATGTTTGTCCCGAAACATAATCCTGCTCCAAAGCCTTTGGGTGAATCGTGTCTGTATAATTGCACATTCCGTTCGTACCAGCTTTGATCGTAGAATACAAATAAATAAGAATTCTGGTCCAGGATGAAGCGTGGTTCTATTGTCAGTGTTGCCCGAAAGGTGCTCAGTAGTTCGTCTTCCATGAAGCCGCGCTGGGAAAGGTTCCCTCCGAAACGCAGGAGCTCATTCTGCTGAATGTTGTTGGTGTAAAATGATTCGCTGATCAAACCGCTCTTCAACACAAACCGTTTTCCGAGGGATTGGTAATATTCAATTTGCACTTTTCCTCCGTAGATGAGGTATTTGTTAGTGATTGAATCTTTGATCAGTGTTCGTTTCCCGACATTTCCTTCCAGGTACCAGATAAATCCTTTGCGCGGATTGGGCAGGTAATCCACTGTTTGGTTCCGGAATGAAAGTCCGTACAGGTTGCTTTTGGAAGTTCCGTAAGCGAGACCTGTATTTGCTGCTCCCAATAAGTTGGATTGCTGATTTTTGTAAAATCCGGTCAATGTTTTTCCCCCCGAAACAAAGTAAGTGACGCCGATGCTGGATTTTAATTCCAGGAAAGTCGAGTCGCGTTTAAACAAGGAAAACTGTCCGTCCAGTCCGAAAGGGGTATTGAATAAAAACGGATAAGCAGCCTGGATTTTCAATTGCGGACTTCCCGGTTGAATGGAACGCCAGTTTAGATCAAACAATTCTCCGCGCTTGAATGCATTTTGAAGTTTCAGCCGCAAATCACCGGTGAGCTGGTACTTTAACTTCACCGGATCCTGTTGCAAACCGACCGTTCCATTGAAGAGAGAAACCGGTTTTGTTTCGATGTAAAGGTATAGGTTGGCGCCCTCAGGCGTAAAGAGAATTTCAGCCGGTTTCGTTTGTTTTACAAAGATCAATTGGGTGAGCCGGGTATTGATCAGGTTTACCTGCTCCTGGTTGTACCAATCTCCTTTTTCGATGTGCAGGAAATTCTCCAGGTATTTTTTGGATAGCTTGACCTTATTTCCCGAAACAATCAATTCATTCCATTTTACGCGCGAATTCGGAGTGATGATCAATTCTGCAAAAAGAGCATTGTTCTCTACACGCAGGTCCTCAAAAGAAATACTTGCAAACGGATACCCGGCAATTTCGAAGCTGTGCAGGATGCGTTCCAGGCTTTTGGAAATTTCCACCGGGGTAGGTGGAAGTGTTTCAATGGTCCGTGGACTGATCCCGATTTCTCTAAGGGATCGCTTGCTGTTGTCGGTAATAGAAAGATTGAGCTTTTTATACTGAAGGCCAAGCGTGAAATAAGCTTCGCTGTTGATGCTGTCGGTAGGAACGATGGAATCGATCCCGAAAGTCAGGTATCCTTTTTTATAGGCCAGGAATTGGATGTCCTGCAGTTGATTTTTGAGTGAAAAGGTATCGGAGTAATTGAAATCGGTTCGTTTGCTGATCTTTTTGAAGTCGGGATCCGAAAAATGGAGTTTTTTTTGTGCGTGGAGGATGCAGGAACTAAAAATCGATAAACTGATCAAAAGACCGGTTAGCCATATTTTCTTTAAAAATTTACCGAAATGCTTCAAATTCAATTATTTCGCTTCACAAAAATCCGTAATATCATCTAATATAACGTTGAAAGTAGTAAGTTTGTATAGAAGTTACAATTAGTATGAACCATTAAACTGAAGATTATGAAAAAAATAGCCGGAATCTTAGCTGTTGCCCTTTTCGTCCTTTTAGCAAGTGCTTCCTGTCGAACAAAAGCAAATTGTGACGCTTATAACGGAATGAGCCAGTCAGAAAAAGCTGTGCACTAATTATTTAGTGTGTTTCTGCTGAGACATAGATAAATAAAAGGATCGGGAGCCTTCAGGATGTTTGTATCGTTAAAAAAATAAGGCGATTTTCAATAAAATCACAACTAATCCACATCATAAAAAAATGGAATGTGAATAATATTTGTATTAATTAACGTTAAAAAGTGATAGATTTGTATCCGAACAACAACTAGTAAACTAAAAAACAAGCAATAACTATGAAGAAATTTTTTGCCTACGCAGCTATGGCTGCTTTCTTAGCGGTAGTTTTAGCATCTTGCGGATCCTCCAGAGGGCATTGTGAGGCTTACGGAAGTATTGATAATCCTACAGAAAACGCTGATTTAGCATCTAAATAACGAAACAAACCAAAAGTCTCTTCCCACGGAGGCTTTTTTTATGTTTAAGTGTTTTTAGTGCGTAGCACAAAATTTTGACCCAGGTAAACTTTGCGCACCTGTTCATCAGAAGCCAGTTCTTCGGCTGTTCCCGATTTCAAAATACTTCCTTCAAATAACAAATAAGCTCTGTCTGTAATGGATAAGGTTTCCTGTACGTTATGGTCAGTGATCAAAATCCCAATGTTGCGTTTACGCAGGTCTGAGACGATGCTTTGGATATCTTCAACAGCAATTGGATCTACCCCTGCAAAAGGTTCATCCAAAAGAACAAATTTCGGATTGGTAGCTAATGCACGTGCAATCTCTGTTCTTCGTTTTTCTCCCCCGGATAGCCTGTTTCCCAAATTTTTTCGAACTTTTGTCAAACTGAATTCTTCCAGCAGTTGTTCCATTTTTTCTTTGCGTTCCGCTTTGCTCAGATCGGAAAGTTCCAGGATAGACATGATATTGTCTTCAACGCTTAATTTACGGAAAACGGAAACTTCCTGCGGAAGGTATCCGATTCCCAGCTGTGAGCGTTTGTACATCGGGTAATGGGTGATTTCCAGGTCGTCCAGGAAAACATGGCCTTCGTCCGGCTTTACCAAACCAACCATCATGTAGAAGGAAGTTGTTTTCCCTGCTCCGTTCGGACCCAGCAAACCAACAATTTCTCCCTGGTTTACTTCTATCGTAACTCCTTTTACTACGTTCCGGCCTTTATAGGTCTTCTTGATATCGTGTGTATGCAATTTCACTTTAGCAAAAATAAGATATTTTTTCCACCGTGAATTATTTTGTATTGCTACCCTTTTCGAGTTCTTTTCTTTTTAAAACGCATTGACGTATCCAGTAATTGTAATTCCGTTTTTCTTTATAGCCCATGTGTTTTGATTCATCAATGGCAGAGGTAAGAAGTTGAATGGCTTCTTCTTTTCGTTGCTGGTTTTCCAGAAAACAGGAATACATATACTTTCCTTCAAAGTCGCCATAACGGGTATTGAATTGTTTGTACTCTATTTCTGCTTCCTGAGTTCTTTCCAGGTGTTCTAAAGATTTAGCATAGGATAAATGAGCCTGTGAACGCAAATAGTCAGGATGCTTATTCACTGAGGTAGCCAAATCAATGATTTTTTTATAATTGTTAATAGCGTAATGCGACCGCATCATAGCTGTAATTAGCTCCGGTTCATTTGCGAAAAGTCCGTTCCGGTTTTGTTCATACAACTCAAGAGCTTCTTCGTTCCTGCCCATGGATTGGTAACAATTTGCCAAAGCCATTCTGTTTTGGAAGGTATCTGAGAATTGCAAATTGCGTTCAAGCTGTTTCGGGTTTCCATGAGGTCGAACCAGCGTATTTACATTGGTGGCAGCAGAGTTAAACTGGTCTTTTGTGAAAACGACTGTGAAGATATAGATAAGGCTTCCAATGATGGGAAGAAAAATAATCAGCCACAACCATTGGTTTGAATTTCCTTTGCGCATGCAATGGAAAACACAAAATCCCTGAAGGATCAATACAATGAAGTAATTTGAATAAATAAGGTTCATTAAATTCATGACCGACAAATAGGTTAAAATGCAAACGACCAGCGTGCACGGATTCCCAACGGTGGAATTCCGGGGGCAAGGTGTGTAATCCTCCAAACCAGGTCAACACGCCCTAATTTGAAAATATTCTCAATTCCCACAGAAGCTTCTGCATAAGGAATGCCTCCGAATTGTTTGGTGAATGACGGGATGATCATTACATCGTTATGTCTTGGGCTGATTGCTCCGTATGTAATTCGGCCGGTGGTTACCAATCGCCATTTTAGTTTTTTGATCAATGGAATGCGGTCGAATAATAGTCCCTGCCAGTGTTGTTCGATAAACCCACCTACATATCGGTCGGAAATGAATTCAAAATACGACATGCGGTTGAAGGAATTGGTATACAGCCAGTAAGATTGACTTCCTTCATGAACTTTTAAGAAGGGGTAGGCTACTGTTCCTAATACCACTCCGGCATTTACTCCGTAACGCAATCTTCCCAAAACACCGATATTCCGATTGTGCTCCATGGCAAATTCCAGTTTCTGGTAGTTGTAATCACTGCCGAAAACACCTTTAATTCCAAAAATTCCCTGGACGGATAAAATGGGGAATTTGGACGGAAGTGTGGTACGGTCGAAATTCCCGGAAATAAACTCTTCGTCTTTGCACCATCTGAAACGCAGCGTAACTTCAGAACTTTGAATATGCCTGATTGTATCCAATCCTCCGAATTCATTACGTCGTTCATAAGTAGCAAGCCCAAGCGGTGTGTATTCTTTCCATTCAAATCCTCCGAAGATGATGAAATCCTTTCCCAAATCCTTTTCCAGGTTGATGCCGGCTTTATCTACGAAGGTCAATTTATCCAAAGGTCCGGTTCTTAAAAGCGAACTGAATGTGGATCCTACTGCCGCCGCTGTTGGAGAAATTCCGATTTGTTCGATATCCCTGTTCCCGTATATGATCAAAAGTCCGCGTTTTTTCGGGGTAATATTAATACGGGTTGTCAAGCCGTACTTGAAACGTTCATCTCCGAAACCATAATACAACCTCCCTCCAAATTCAATACGCCTGGAAAAAGCATTGGAAGTTCGAATGGCTAATCCCGTACGGAACTTTTCTACCGGGTTTACCGAAAACAGGGAATAGATGGATCCGATCTCTATTTTGCCTACAGGGTAATAACCGGTAGCAAGCATGTAGGTGGAATTTTTCAGAAACTTGAAAAAAGGATCGTGGTTCAGGGAATCGACCATGTTGTCAATACCGTTTTCCTGGTCATTCAACGGAATATGCCTGTGGGCAATCCAGTAATTCCTATCGCGGATTTTGGCACTGTCGGCGAACTCTACCGTAAAATCACTTTTGTAGTAATCATCAGGGTAGTCTTTATTGATGACAAAATTCTTCCGGGAAGAGTATTTCCTGCCATAGAAACCATAAAGTTTTGTTCCTTTTGTGACTTTCAGGTCCAGGATCATCTTTTCTTCTGTCAACATCCAGACTTCCGGTTGTACCTGGTCAAAATGGTGTTCCATGTACAAATCCTGAACATAATTAATGTTGGCCCAAGGGGATAATTTGGCTTTAAAGGACTTAACTGCATAGGTCGTGTCGTTGATCCACATTTCACCTTCAAAGGTCATGTCACCTGTTCGTTTAGGGGCAAAACGCAATTTATAGCACCAGTTGTTATCGATAAACATACTGTCCTCCAGGTAAAACTTATAATAATTGCGGGCAAAATTTGCTACGGGGCTGATAAATGCTTTTTGGAAGATATTCAGGTAGTTGTCATAGATATTGAAATCCAGGTACATTTCTCCCAAAAACTGGTTCAGCTGCAGATTCTCGATTCCGGAAATCCGGGTTGCAGAAACCAATTCGCGTTTCTTTTTGGGATTGTTCTTATAGCTGAACTGCGAAATGTTTTCAGATAGAATGACCGGCAGATATGTTTTCCCGCCATCAATGGAATCCAGGTAATTCATGACCACATCCAGACGTTTTACAATGTCCCGGTCTTTGAATTTATCCCCGATGTTATTCAGGTCGATCTGGATCTTGTTGTATAATTCGTAGTCGTAAGAACTCAGTTTTTCCTTGTTGTTGATGTCTTTGTGGGCAATGACCTTCTTATGCAGTGTCGTTGAGGGAAATTCATCCGGTGGTTTTACGGTCACTTCCGTAATGTCCACTATGGTTTCGGTTAGTTTCACATCAATGACTTGTTCCTGGTCTTTTTTAACGGCTTTAGTTACCAGGTTGAATTCCGGCATCATGTAAGTAATGCTGTCTGTTGCATAGTAAGTCTGAAGGGTATAGAATCCCAGGCTGTCTGTCAGCGTACCGATTTTCGAGTTTTGGAACCGGACTCTTACATCGGGCATTCCTTCTCCGGTTTCTGCGTCAATGACGCGCCCTGATACTTTTGTCTGCTGCGAATACACAGAACATTGAATCAGGCAGAGTAGAAATAGAATCCTTAGTTTAAACATAGATGCGGTAAAACTAAGAAAAACTCGGGGTAAAAACAATACGTGATTACCCGTTTGTTTCCTCTTTCAGACGCGCTTTTTCAACACGTTTTACTACAAAAATTCCGATTTCGTAAAGAAGTAAGATCGGGACACTGACAATTACCTGCGAAATCATATCCGGAGGAGTAATAATCGCTGCCAAAATCAACACTACTACGATGGAATGCTTGCGGTATTTGGTCAGGAAACCGGAAGAAACAATTCCCAACTTTCCCAATAAATAAGCCAGGATAGGAAGCAGGAAAAACAAACCGGAATAGAATACAGTCGAAAGGACAGTACTCATGTAGGAGTTGATGGTGAAGTCATTCTTGATTTCTCTGGAAATCTGGTATGTTCCGAAGAACTGTACGCTCATCGGTGCCACAATAAAATAACCGAATAGAATTCCCAGGAAGAAAAGAAGGCTTACATAAAGCACTATTCCTTTGACCATTTTCTTTTCATTTTGCTTTAGTCCCGGTTTTACAAAAGACCATAACTGGTAAAAGATGAATGGAAAACCGACCACTACTCCGCCCAGGAAACTCATCCACAAGGCGTAGGAGAACTGGCCTCCCATGGTAGTTGACTGGAAATTGATCGGGATTTCTTCCACACACATGAAGTTCATGTATCTGCAGAAGAAGTCGAAAGTGAAAAAGTCCGGTTTACTCATTGAAAGGAAAACATGTCTCATGATCCAGTCTTGGTTCAACCAGATTACAATTGCCAAAACAATGATTACAGCTGCGCTTCGAACCAGTCTCCATCTCAATTCCTCGAGATGTTGTAAGAACGACATATTTTTTTCTTCTTCCATACCTTGGCGCAAAGTTAACAAATCATCAAAATTTTCGCCGTTTGAAATGTTAATAACCGACATTCAGTCATAAAAAATGTTAGACTGACAGCAAAAAATCTTCAAAAAAATCAATTTGAACTCGGGTTAGTAGTTGTTTTTTATGTATTTATCTTGTATTTTAGTGTAGTTGCCGATTTTATAGCGCGTGAGCGTTTTATTATCTGTAATTTCGATTTATTAAATTTAGGTAATCCTCTAATATTCAAACTCTATGGATCAAAATGATCTGAAGGAAGCGCTTAGGACATTTTTTGGTTTTGATCAATTCAAAGGACAGCAAGAAGCAATAATTGCGAACGTACTGGCAAAAAAGAACACGTTTGTGATTATGCCTACCGGTGGTGGGAAGTCCCTTTGTTACCAGCTTCCGGCATTATTATCAGAAGGTACGGCAATTGTCGTTTCTCCATTGATTGCACTGATGAAAAATCAGGTAGATGCAATTCGTAATGTGAGCGACCATAATTCAGTTGCACATTTTCTGAACTCATCATTAAGTAAAACGGAAATCAACCGGGTAAAAGATGATATCCTTGCCGGAAAAACGAAATTGCTTTATGTAGCCCCCGAATCACTTACAAAACAAGAAAATATTGATTTTTTAACCTCGGTTCCGATCTCTTTCTTTGCGATTGATGAAGCACATTGTATTTCAGAGTGGGGACATGATTTCCGTCCGGAATACCGCAGGCTGCGAGAAATCTTTGAGAAGATATCGGATGTGGCTATTATAGCATTGACCGCTACTGCAACTCCAAAAGTACAAGCGGATATCCAGAAGAACCTGAATATGATGGATGCAACTTTGTACAAGTCTTCCTTCAACCGGGATAACTTGTACTACGAGATCCGGGCGAAAAAGGACGTTGAAAAAGAGATTATCCGATATATCCGCCAGCGCCAGGGAAAATCCGGGATTATTTACTGTCTTTCCAGGAAAAAAGTAGAGGAGATGGCTGAATTGCTCCAGGTAAACGGAATCAATGCTCTCGCATATCATGCTGGTTTGGATGCGGCAACCCGCGCTAAACACCAGGACATGTTCCTGATGGAGGAAGTAGATGTCATTGTTGCAACCATAGCATTCGGAATGGGAATCGATAAACCGGATGTGCGGTTTGTTATTCACCACGACATTCCGAAATCGCTGGAAAGTTATTACCAGGAAACAGGAAGAGCAGGCCGTGACGGTGGAGTGGGGGAATGTATTACGTTCTATTCCTACAAAGACATCGAAAAACTGGAAAAATTCCTTCAGGGAAAACCGGTAGCTGAACAGGAAATCGGTAAACAGCTTTTGAGTGAGATCGTTTCTTACTCGGAAACTTCTGTCTGCAGGCGTAAATTCATTCTGCATTATTTCGGAGAAACCTTCGATGAAAATAAGTGCAATGACATGTGTGATAACTGCAAGTATCCGCGGGAAAAACTGGAAGGAAAAGATTTTGTTCATCAATTACTGCAGGTAGTTGATTTCTTGCAGGAACAGCAGAAAGCAAAACACGTTTGCGCATTCCTTTCAGGAGGCGTAACTGCTGAAATTAAAAGTTACCGTCACGATCAGGCTCCGTTGTTTGGAATAGGAAAAGACCGCGATGAGCATTTCTGGAATGCTGTGATCCGGCAGACGGTTGTTGCGGGACTTCTTTACAAGGATATTGAAACCTACGGGACTCTGAAGTTTACAGCGAAAGGGTTGGAGTTTTTGGCAAATCCGGCATCCTTTATTCTGTTAAAACAGCACGATTACTCCGCATCCGATGAAGATGAAGGCATTGTTGCTCCCGGAAAAGGCGGAGCTTTTGATGAGGTGCTTTATAATATGCTGCTCGATCTTCGGAAGTCACTTTCGAAACAGAATAATATTCCGCCGTTTGTTATTTTTCAGGAGCCTACATTGAAAGATATGTGTTTCCAGTATCCGATTACCATAGAAGAGCTGACCAACTGCCAGGGGGTTGGGGCCGGAAAAGCACAGCGCTATGGCCAGCCCTTCGTAGAAATGATCCATCAGTATGTGGAAGAAAATGACATTGACAGGCCACAGGATTTAGTAGTTAAATCCTTGGTGAATAAATCGGTATTGAAGGTGCAGTTGATTCAAAACATCGATCGCAAATTGCCTTTGGAAGATATCGGAAGAGCTCAGGGAAAATCCATGGAAGAAGTTATTGAAGAAATTGAAGCAATCGTTTCTTCCGGAACGCGTGTCAATATCAATTATTACATCGATGATATTTTAGATTCGGATAATCAGGAGGAAATTTACGAGTACTTCTCCGAAGCTGAAACAGATGATTTGACAACCGCGTATCATGAATTTGACGGTGATTATACCGAAGAAGAATTGAGGCTGATGCGGATCAAGTTTATGAGTGAAATGGCGAATTAAATATTTTAATGAAAACACGTAGGGGGCGCGATTAATCGCGCCCCCTACGTGTTTTGTAACGAATGGTATTTATACTGCCACCTCTGCCTTGATATGCGGATGCGGATCGTAATTCAATAATTCGAAGTCCTCGTATTTGAATCCGAAAATGTCTTTCACTTCCGGATTGATCTTCATGGTTGGAAGAGGTCTGAAGTCGCGTTCCAATTGCAGTTTCGCCTGGTCCAAATGATTGGAGTATAAATGGGCATCACCCAAAGTATGAATAAATTCTCCTGGTTTTAGATCACAAACCTGCGCCACCATCATGGTCAGCAATGCGTAAGAAGCGATATTGAACGGAACACCTAGAAAAGTATCAGCAGAGCGCTGGTACAATTGGCAGCTCAATTTACCGTCAGCTACATAGAATTGGAACATGGTGTGACAAGGAGGTAAAGCCATATTGTCAACATAAGCAACATTCCAGGCGTTTACAATCAATCTGCGGGAATTCGGATTTTTCCTGATCTGTTCGATCAGGTTAGAGATTTGGTCAATAGATCCTCCGTCAGGAGTTGGCCATGAACGCCATTGATACCCGTAAACAGGTCCTAAATTGCCGTTTTCATCAGCCCATTCATCCCAAATAGAGACATTGTTATCTTTCAGATATTTGATATTGGTGTCACCCTGAAGAAACCACAATAATTCATGGATAATCGAACGCAGGTGCAGTTTTTTGGTAGTCAGTACGGGAAATCCGTCTTCCAGGTTAAAACGCATCTGATAACCGAAAGTAGATAAAGTACCTGTTCCTGTGCGGTCTCCTTTGAAAGTTCCGTTGTCGAGAATGTGCTGTAATAAATCGTGATATTGTTTCATGGATGTTTTGAAATGAACTTTGGAAAACTAAACATAAAGTTAGGGAATTTAATCACTGGCGATTTGTTTTGGTTGATAATTCAATTGCATTGTTGATTCCTTTCTCTATTTTTACCCAAAACTAAAGAATGCGTTTTTGCTTATTACTTCTTTTTTTTGCGTGTTGGTTCAACGGTATTTCCCAGGAAATCAAAAAGAAATACCTGGGAGTTTACAGTGGTGAAATTCCTTCCTATGCTTTGGAATTGGGGGAGGAGGTTTACCAGGTACAAAGTGCGCCTATTGAGATTCGTTTAAATTCGGAAGGGATGTTGGTGGAGAAGGTCTCGTCAAAAGAACTCAAAGGGACTTATCAATTTATCAAAGAAGACAAGCAGGGAATTTACTTCGAAGCTAAATTGGAGGGGCAATTCATACCCGAGAATTATGTGCTCTATAAAAAAGACAAACGTCTGGAAAGAAAAGGGATTTATCCCCAACCGGATGTTTTCCTGAGAAAAATATGATTATGTAAGATGAAAAAAAGTAAGGACGCGAGGCCTCGCGTCCCTCTATTAATTTTTCACCACTTTGATACGATTAATCGAAGTTCCTTCCTGGATTTCTACCCAATAAATCCCGCTGCTTAATGCATTGGAGAATTGATCCAGTTTCACTTCGTTCATTCCATAAGCAGGAGCTTTTTCCAAAGTATTTATTTCATGTCCGTTCAGATCAAACAATTTGATCTTTGTATTGCTTATTCCCGTTGAGAACCAGGATATGCGGATTTCTTCCCGGAAGGGATTCGGGTAAACGGATAAAGATGCAATTTCTTCCTGAATCAAACCAAGGTGGCAGGTTCCCTGGATGTTAGCATCTATCCAGGCCGCACGGTCAAGTATCCACTCTTTGAACGCGACGATCTCACCCGGGTAATCTGCCGGAATCGGGCTTGGATTCGGCCAGGTATAAGTTCCAAGAAGCGGCCATTGCTCAAAATGACGGTCTTTTGCTTCATCAATATATTGAGCGATAGAGTCAATTTTTGCATACAACGAATTGTTGGAAAGGAAAGTCTGTCGAAGGGTTGTCCAGCGGCACTTTAATTCATCCTGGAACCAGGTGTCTTCCAGCATTCTTGTCCACCAGGTTGGTACTTGCCACCCGCCCGGACAGACATTAGAAAACTCGTACTGCCATCCGGTGTGATCATCTCCTGCACAATAATCTGCATTCCACCACGCCAGGTTGAAGTCCCACATGGGTCCCATTCGCAGTTTTCCACCTTTGGAATCTTTTTCTTTGTGCAGGTAAGTGCTTAATCGATATCCGTCTACGTTTTTGCTGATCTCATTCAGGATCAGAAAATCAATGAAGGTTTCCGGAACGGTATATTTTCTATAACCGGTCGCCGGGTTCGCAAAAGAAGGGCTTGCAAGCGCTGTTTCAAAGGAATCCACGTATGCCTGGATGTAATCTGCCTGTTGCGGCATGATCTCGTCCGGTTTCGGGTAATGGTACAAGAAAGTAATATCGGAATTATCTGCAGCCTGGTAGCTGGAGGTCCAGCCGTCATTGTTGGAGCCGGTAGTTTTGTCGATTTTAATGATATATCCGCCTGTTAATTCATCGCCGGTAATATCGATCGGAAGCAGTTTCGCGATATTTACCCGGTTCTCATCGCGTTTCACTTTCTCCATGAGCGTATAGATTCCCTGGTATTGCCCGTTTAGGACCAGTTCACATAATACGGTCCTGGATGCATAATTCCCCATTTCATTGGCAAGTTGGTAAGTGATGATATTCCGCATGCAGGTTTTGTCGTTGTAGGGTGCGTAAAGTATCCAGTCGTTTTCTTCGGGTAAACCCAAAAGTACAGTGTCGATCGTTGTCCCGTTTACATCGCGTGTTTCGAAACCATAAGATTTTTGAGGGAAATCCCCGGAAGAGGAACCTCTTCGCTCAATTCCGACCTTATTGTTGTAAGCATTTGCAGGATCGGTTATATGGTTGATATTTCCCCAACCATTATCGATCATTTTCATTTGAGCTTCGATCTTGGGTTCGTCCGGAATTCCCTGGTTGTTGGTGTTGATTATCACAATAGGAAGGTTGCTGCTTGAAAATGGCTGAAATGTGGCGGGATCGTTCCCGAATGTGATTGACCACGAATCCAGTGTTCCCTCGTCGCCGCTTGCAGAGTCAAAAATTCTCAGTTTCCAGGTCCCGTTCGGGTTTTGACCGTTATTGGCTATCCCAAGCGAATTCATGGGTTTAAAAACTCCGCTGAAAGGTGCGCTTTGAGTTGTGATGGAGGTTGCAACATCACTGCGCAGACAGGTACCGTCAAAATTATTTCCGTCGCCGCCAACAGCAGAGAATAGAACAATCTGTGTTCCGTCAGGAGTTTCGAGGGTGGCTGTAATATCAGCGTCCCAAGTGTGAGTGATTGACAAACAGACCTGCTCTAAACCGAATGTGGTTTGATTGATTGCTGTCGGAAGCCCGCTGACATTTACCGAGCGTATCAGTTCCTGGTTATCCTGGATGTTTCCGGAAGTTCCGTTAAATGTTTGTGCAAAGGAAAACACACTTGAAACAAGCGCTAAAGAGGAGAGTATAGTTTTCATTCAATGTTATTGAAACATTAAATTACTATTAAATATTTACTAAACCGATTAGTGTGAAATTTCTGACAATTCTGCCGGATTGTGTTTATGTTTGAATAAGACAGCAAATAAGACAGATACTACTAATGCATAGCCGGCAAAAGTTAACCAAATGTGGAACCAGTCCTTAGCGCCATTTTCGAGGATGAAAAATTTCTCAATAATCCATCCGCTGATATAACTTCCCATAATGGCGCCAATTCCGTTAGTCATCATCATGAACAAGCCTTGTGCACTAGACCTGATTTTTGAATCAGTTGAAGTTTCCACGAAGAGAGAACCTGAAATGTTGAAGAAGTCGAAAGCCATTCCGTAAACGATACAAGAGGTTATTATCATCCAAAGATTTTCTTCGGGATTTCCAAAGGCAAATAATCCAAAACGCAAAACCCAGGCGAGCATACTTATAAGCATAACCTGCTTGATCCCGAACCTTTTTAAGAAAAAAGGAATTGCAAGAATAAATAATGTCTCGGAAATTTGAGAAATAGACATGATTACGGTGGAATATTTTACGACTACCGAATTCGCATACTGAGGAAAATTCTTAAATTCTGAAAGGTATAAATCTCCATACATATTTGTTAACTGCAAGGCAGCTCCCAAAAGCATGGAGAACAAAAAGAAAAGGGCCATTTTATAGGTTCCGAACAACTTGAATGAATCAAGCCCCATAACTTCTGTCAGCGATCTTTTTTCTTTCTTATTGGTATTTGTTGGCGGGCATTTGGGCAATGTGAATGAATAAACGGCTAATAAAATAGCTGCGATACCGGCAATTACAAATTGATTTGCAGAGGCTTTGTTACCGGTTAGATTGGTGAACCACATTGCGGCAATAAAACCAACTGTTCCCCAAACGCGGATAGGAGGGAACACTTTAATCACATCAAATTGATGGTTTTTCAGGACAGTGTATCCAATGGAATTCGACAGGGAAATAGTCGGCATATAAAAGATCATCGCCAGGAAAATAACCCAAAAGAAGTTGTTGGATGTTTCGATTAATGGGAGAAAGAGTAAAACGATACCTCCGAGCAAATGAAGCACCCCATAAAGTTTTTCCACGTTTATCCAGCGGTCAGCAATGATTCCCGTAATAGAAGGCATAAAAAGAGAGGAAAGTCCCAGGGTTGAGAAAACACCACCAAATTCCGCAGGTCCCCAATGTTTGGTATCAAACCAATAATTTGCGATTGTAATCAACCACGCTCCCCAAACAAAAAATTGGAGAAAACTCATAACGGTCAATCGAAATTTGATGGAATTCCCCATAATAGTAGAAATTGAATGGTGTTTTTTTAAGCTCCGCGTTTATTGATTTCATCGCGGATTTTGGAAGCCAGCTCGTAGTCCTCATTATCGATGGCATTCTGAAGCTGCTCTTCCAATTCTTCTTTGTTCATTTTGGTAAACTCGTTATCGTCTGTTTCAGCAGTTTCAAGCTCTTCGTCTTCTTCCAGGAATTCATCGGAAAGGATACCTGCGGAAGATAAAATGGATTCAAAAGTGTAGATCGGGCAGTCAAATCGAACCGCCAGTGCAATGGCATCTGAAGTTCTGGCATCGATATCAGAGAAAACGCCGTCCTTTTCGCAAACCAATTTTGCAAAGAAAATTCCTTCCTGCAAATTGTAGATCACTACTTCTTTTAACCGGATAGAGAATGTTTGGGCAAGGGACTTAAACAGGTCGTGAGTCAATGGTCTTGTCGGAGTCATTTTTTCCAATTCAATGGCGATAGCCTGAGCTTCAAAACCACCAATGATGATCGGTAAACGACGTTTCCCGCCTGATTCCGCTAAGACCAAAGCATAAGCTCCACTTTGGGTTTGACTGTATGACAGTCCAATGATGTCGAGTTTAATCTTGTCCATCCGAACGTTTTCCTTACGAAGGGTTTAAATAAGTAGGGAAGCATTGTAACGTGCTTCCCTCTTGGTATTACTTTCGTAAAAATAATTAAATAGATTAATCTTAGTGTGGTGTTGAGCGGAATTTTTTTACAGCTTCCGTTAATTTTGGAAGTACTTCAAAAGCATCACCTACAACGCCGTAATCAGCAGCCTTAAAGAAAGGAGCTTCCGGGTCCGTGTTAATAACTACGATCACTTTCGAACCGTTTACACCTGCCAAATGCTGTATTGCTCCGGAAATTCCCGCTGCAATGTACAAGTTCGGACGAATCGCAACACCTGTTTGTCCTACGTGCTCGTGATGAGGTCTCCAGCCGATATCCGCTACCGGACGGGAACATGCCGTTGCAGCTCCCAAAGCCTTTGCTAAATCTTCTACGATTCCCCAGTTCTCTGGTCCTTTCAATCCGCGCCCTGCAGAAACAACCAATTCCGCTTCCGGTAATGGAATTTCACCTTCCGGCATTTTTGTTTCAACTACTTTGATTACAGCAGTTCCTGCAGCTCCGTCAAATGCTTCAACCGGACAAGCTGAACCCGTTTTTTCCGGTTGGAATGAGTTCGGAAGAAGAGAAATGATTTTTTTCGCTGATTTTACTTCAACATATCCAAAAGCTTTTCCTGAGAATACGTTCACTTTTACTTGTCCGCTCGCATTCGGTACATCTACAGCTCCTGAAACCAAACCTGCTTTCAGACGAACGGATAAACGAGGTGCGACTGCTTTTGCAACCAAGTCGTGAGAGAAAACAATTAGTTCTGCTCCTGTTGATTCTGCTGCTTTTGCGATCAGGCGAGTTACCTGCTGAGAGTCCTCAGTAGCAACAGAACGGTCAACCAATACTTTTTGAGCACCGTATTCACCTAGAGTTCCTAATGTTGCATCATCTACCGATCCGGTAGCTACAACTGTAATTGTTCCGCCAATTTTCTTCGCATAAGTAACCGCTTCAAGCGCACTTTTTGCCAAATGATTGGATGAATTGATATAAACTAAAATATTCATGATTTCGTATTGTCGATTAAATAACTTTAGCCTCGTTGTGTAACAAAGCAACTAATTCGTCCATGTTGTTCGGATCGATCATTTTCACTGCAGATTTCGGTGCAGGTAATCCATACTCTGCGTATGCTGTCAGCTCTTCTGTTGCAGAAGGGGCAACTACAGTAAGCGGCTTCGTACGTGCAGCCATAATTCCGCGCATGTTCGGGATACGCTGCTCAGCCATTCCTTTTGCACAGGAAACTACCAGCGGAAGGTTTGCTTCAACAACCTGAACCCCTCCAACGATTTCCTGCTCCATGCGTGCAGTTGTACCGTTGATATCTAGTTTTGTAGCCAAAGAAACGAACGGAAGATCCATCGCCTCGGCAATCATTCCTGCGACTTGTGAACCATTGTAGTTGATCGTCTCTTTTCCAGTAAGGATCAGATCAAATCCGTTCGATTTTGCGTATTCGGCAATTTGAATTGCTGTGAAATAAGCATCTTTCGGATCTGCATCAATACGCACTGCGTCATCAGCACCGATTGCCAATGCTTTTCGGATGATTGCCTCATCAGCTGCGTTTCCAACTGTGATGATTGTCAGGTTTCCCCCTAACGTCTCTTTCAATTCCAAACCGCGAACAAGTGCATACCACTCATCGTATGGATTGACAATGTACTGAACCCCATTCTCATCGAATTGCTTATTCCCGTCTGTGAACGCAATTTTCGAAGTTGTATCCGGAGATTTACTGATACATACCAAAATTTTCATATCGTATTTTATTTAAACATAAGCTACATTTTTCCGATGCAGATACTTTGTAGTTTTAGCTTGTTAAACTTCTTTTCGGGAACAAAAATAATCAAATCATTGCATGAAATAAATAGTATGCGCACATAATAAGTGCAGGTTTTAAACAATTTGTTCACGAATTCCTTAAAATGTGTGTGCTTATCTCCTTATTTTGGTATGCTACAAACGAATTTTGATTAATTTTGACCCTGCTTTAAGCGAAATAAAAAACAATAAAAATGAAGACTGTTCAATTTAGAGAAGCCCTTCGTGAAGCTATGTCGGAAGAAATGCGCCGTGATAACGGTGTTTTCCTGATGGGTGAGGAGGTTGCTGAATATAACGGAGCGTACAAAGTATCTCAGGGAATGTTGGATGAATTTGGTCCGAAAAGAGTGATTGATACCCCGATTGCCGAATTAGGATTTGCAGGTATTGCTGTAGGTGCTTCAATGAACGGCCTTCGCCCGATTGTTGAGTTCATGACCTGGAACTTTGCAATTTTGGCTGCTGACCAGATTATTAACTCAGCGGCGAAAATGCTTCAAATGTCGGGTGGGCAATATGGTTGCCCGATCGTTTTTAGAGGTGGTAATGGTACGGCAGGTCAGCTGGCGGCAACACACTCTCAAAGTTTCGAGGCGTTTTATTCGCATGTACCGGGATTGAAAGTAATTACCCCGTCTACTCCGTATGATGCAAAAGGATTGTTGAAAGCGGCAATTCGCGATAACGACCCGGTAGTTTTCCTGGAATCAGAGAAGATGTACGGTGACAAAGGTGAAATTCCTGAAGGAGAATACATCATTCCGATCGGAGTTGGAGATATCAAACGCAAAGGATCACATGTAACAGTTGTTTCTTTCGGTAAGATTATCAAAGTAGCTCATGAAGCCGCTGAGGTTCTGGCAAAAGAAGGAATTGAATTGGAAATTATCGATTTGCGAACAATCCGTCCGATTGACTATGCTTTGATCGTTGAATCGGTTAAGAAGACCAATCGTTGTGTAGTATTGGAAGAAAGCTGGCCTTTGGCATCCATCTCTTCTGAGATCGCTTATCACTTGCAGCGTTATGCATTTGATTACCTGGATGCACCTGTTATGCGTGTCACTCAGACAGATACTCCATTTGCATTTTCACCTACATTAATTGATGCTGCATTGCCAAATGTGGAAAGATTGGTGAAAGCTGTGAAAAGTACTTTGTACAGAAACTAATCAGATAAGTAGTTAATAAACAAAAAAACGGGTGGAAATTTTCCACCCGTTTTTTTGTTTATAGTATTTTCAAGTTTGAACTAAGTGTGGGGACGCAATGCTTTGCGTCCCCACTTTTGTTTTATTGTTTAAATCTCTGCACTGGATGTAGGAAATGCGCGGTCTACCTTTTTGAAAAGACCTTGCAATACTTTTCCCGGACCAACTTCAATGACTTCTGTAGCACCGTCAGCGATCATTTGTTGCATGATTTGTGTCCAGCGTACAGGAGCAGTTAATTGGTCAATTAAATTTTTCTTGATCTCATTCGGATCAGTTACAGCTTTTGCGATTGTATTTTGATATACCGGGCAAACAGGAGTTTTAAAAGTAGTTGATTCGATTGCTTTCGCCAATTCTTCTCTTGCAGGTTCCATCAATGGTGAGTGGAAAGCTCCGCCGACCTGAAGGATCATAGCGCGTTTTGCTCCTGCTTCCGTTAATTTCGTGCAAGCTTCTTCCACTGCAGGGATTGCTCCTGAAATTACCAATTGTCCCGGGCAGTTGTAGTTTGCCGCTACAACGATTCCATCAATCGATTGACAAATCTCTTCCACCACATGGTCTTCCAATCCTAGGATTGCAGCCATTGTTGATGGTACAGCTTCACAAGCAGCCTGCATAGCCATTGCTCTTTTGGAAACCAGGCGCAGGCCGTCTTCAAATGAAAGTGTTTGATTAGCTACCAACGCAGAAATTTCACCCAAAGAGTGTCCTGCCACCATGTCCGGTTTGAAACTATCACCCAAACATGCCGCAAGAATAGTTGAGTGAAGGAAGATAGCGGGTTGAGTTACTTTCGTTTGTTTTAACTCTTCATCGGATCCTTCAAACATGATTTTTTGAATATCGAATCCAAGGATTTCGTTTGCCTGTGCAAATAATTTCTTAGCTAAATCGGATGAATCATAAAGGTCTTTTCCCATTCCTGAGAATTGAGCACCTTGTCCGGGGAATACGTATGCTTTCATAATTTGTTTTTTCGAAGAGGCAAATATAGCAAAAGTTCAAAAGTTTGAATCTTTCAAAATGTTCAAAGGATGTGTTGGCGGTTTATGGTGTGGAATTTTTGAACCTCTTGAACAAAACAAAAAAGACCCGGTCCTGAAACAGGCCGGGTCTTTTTTGTTTTATAATGTGTTATTAGTTCTTAACAACCATTTTCTTAGTAACAGTTCCTGTGCTTGTAGCAACATTTACTGTGTAAACTCCAGCAGAGAAGTTTGTTGTTGAGAAAGAAACTTTAGAAGTTCCTTCAGCAACGTTTGAAGAGTAAACTACTTTACCTGCCAGGTCAACTACTGTAATTGCAGAAGCAGTTGTTCCGTTTACTTCAACCGTAGCTTCTCCAACCACTGGGTTCGGGTAAATTGCAACGTTTGCGTTTGTGTTTTCAGCAACTGACAAAGAAGTGTTGAAGTTCATACGTACCATTGGAGTGGAAGTAGAGTAGTACCATGTTCCTGTATTCTCATTTCCATCCAGGTAGAACGTAGTTTGAGCTTCTGAAATACCGGAAGTACCTACAACGAAATCGTCTGTAGCACCACCGTCACCGTAAGAACCAACTACTAATAGGTAGGAGTTACCAGCAAGTAGCGGATAAGCAGAGCTCAAAGGAAGTGTAATTACTGTTCCTAATTCTCCTGAGGTTACTGTATGCAACGCTGTAGGAGCTGCATAAACGAAATCACCTCCTGCATCAATCGTATATAACAAACCGTAAATCTGGCAGTTTGCAGTTGAAGTTGAAGCAACAAATACGTCAACTCCTGTCAATGTTTGGTCAGCAGTGATATCAAAAATGTTACCCATTTCGTAACCCATACCCTGGTTGTAAGAACCTGCTTGAACTACCTGAGCATCACGAGCAAAAGTTGTTTGTGTTGTTGCAAAAGCTAAAGCAGGAGCTACGTTGTCAGCTGGGTAAGCATCTGTTTGTCCGGAAGCAGCAGCACCTGTAACAGTGAAAGTTGCAACTGAAGCAGCCGGAGTAAATGGAAGTGCAATGTCAAATGTGTCTGTTGTGTTTGGACTCAATGCACCCTGAGGGCTTGTTCCTGCGTATCCTGCAGAAGCAATAGCAGCTGAGAAAGTGATGTCAGATTGAGTCATTGCTCCTTTATTCTCGATTAACCCTGCAAATTTGATAGGGTTGATCTGAGCGATCGGAGTTTGGTAGTACGGTAAACGTGCTCCCCAAGTTCCTTCAACTCCCCAGAAATATCCTGTTGTTGCAAGATCGTAGTTGTCTGTTTCGATCAATTGAACATCATCAACTGCCCAGAACCAGTCATAAGCTCCTACATAACGGAAACCAACCTTTACGTTTGCCTGGTTTGCAGCAACTGAAGAAATGTTCACCTGAGCAAGAGCAGGGTTTGCAGAGTTTGTGTTTACTGCCTGAGAAGTATTTACCTGGAAATCTGTCCATGTAGCTCCGTTGTCATTAGATACAGTTACGAAGTACAACTCCTGGAAGTGACGCGTTGATTGCTCAAAAATCATAGATACATTCGGTTTTCCGGAACAATCAATAGTACCGGTAGTAACGATTTTAGAGTTTTGAGTTTGTCCTGCACCCGCAGCATCTGAGTTAATCAATGCATAACCGTTTGCCGCAGTTGTGTGACCAGCCGGTTTTAAAGCCGTTACCGGAATTGCATTTACATCTGTAACGATTGCCCAGTCTCCCAAAGTGTGAGCCGGTGATCCCGCAGCTCCAGCGTTGGAAATAGTCCAATCAGAAGTAGTGGAGAAATCATTTGACCAGAAAGCGGTTGCTTTCTCATAATGGTGTGTTGCCTTTGCAGGAACTTCACCGATGTTTTGAATTTTCTGCGCGCTGCGCAAGTTTTTGTTCATTAACTGAGCCGAAGCCGAACCCGCAATGATCAAAGTAAATAAGCCTAAGTATACTTTTTTCATAGTTTTTTATTTGATGTAAAAATAAAGAAACAGTAATGAAATAAAAAATTTTCTTGGATTATGAGTGGTTAAATAACCGGATAACAGGTAAATCCTTCGGGTTTCAGATGCTCTGAAAAGCCCGATTCTCCTAGTGTATTAGTAGAATTCGGGGCTGTCTGAAACAAATGTGTAAAAAAATGGATTTTAGTATCGGAATTGGTGATGTTTTATAATAAATCCGGATCATTGTGATAGAATACCTGAAGAAAATTGTCCAGGTTATTGTATAAAGTATGGTTCAAATTAATGAATAATTGATCATTTCCCTTATGCTCCGAATTAAGGGATTCACAATAGCGTTCGTAGATGGTTTCTGCTTTCGAAAGGCCGGTGATCAGATCTTCCAAAAATGGTTCGTACATGGAATAAACAGGATCCTCAAGCAGGGTTCTCAACCCGGTTATTGCTTTCGTGGCATTGTTCGACATCACACTCGCCGTAGTAAAAGTGTTTAATTGGCTTCTTTTGGCATGCTGAAAATAGCGGTCTAAGTCCTGGAGAATTTGTTCCATGTTTTAAAGTGATTAAATTAGAACAGCAAAGTTACAGTTGCAGGTCGTAAGGTTTTTACGTGGAGGCTTTTGGAAATCCAAATGTCCTGGTTGTAAATCAAAAAAGCCCTAACTTTCCTAAGAAAATCAGGGCTTAATCTCATGAGCTGGAAGCGCTCATTGTACTCGAAGCGGGACTTGAACCCGCACGACCAGATGGTCACAGGATTTTAAGTCCGGCGTGTCTACCAATTCCACCATTCGAGCTTGTCTCTGTGGCTACCATCCCGATAGCTATCGGGACCACCATGCGAGCGGACTTAAAAAAATAATCCCGGCGTTCACCGAGATCATTTCTTCGAGCGAGAGACGGGATTCGAACCCGCGACCCCGACCTTGGCAAGGTCGTGCTCTACCAACTGAGCTACTCTCGCA
>CBINBC010000040.1:0-46274 GCA_966248825.1 uncultured Fluviicola sp. | reverse complement strand
GGTGAGCATGTGAATATATCGAGTTTATTTGTGCGAACGAATTATGCGTATAAACCTGAGTTGCAGACAAATTTGCATGCCCCAAAAGCTCTTTCAAAGTTTCAAGCCCTGCACCATTGTTTAACATGTGTGTAGCAAATGTATGACGCAGGATGTGTGGGCTCTTTTTTTCCGCGTTCGTTACACTTCCAAGATATGTATTAATTTTCCGATAAACAAACTTTGACGATAATTTTCTACCATCTTTTTTTACAAATAACATTATTTGGCTATCAGGCCCTGCAGGCTTTAGTTTTTCGTAAGAACGGATGATTTCATACAGATCTTTTCCTATCGGAATGACCCGTTCTTTATTCCTTTTTCCGAGCACTTTTATCTGTGTACTCGTGACGTCTTTGTTCTTCAACTCAATCAATTCACTTAAGCGGATTCCAGTCTGATAGAACAATTCAAACATGAGACGGTCCCGAATCCCCTCAAAATCGGAAGAAAACAATTGTTCTATGCGACCATTTTCAATTTCAGACTGTTTGACGAATTGCGGCAGGCGCTTTTCCACTTTTGGCCCGCGAATACGAAGCATGGGATTTTGTTCAACCTTCCCTTCCGCAATGAGCCATTTAAAAAAAGAACGCAGACAAGACAGCTTGCGAGACACCGTGCGGCTGCTCTGCCCGCCTTCCAGCAACTGAACGATCCATCCGCGTATCAGCTGGTGATTCACCTCATTCCATTCTGAAGACCTGGAGATCTCTGCGAATACAATAAACTGGTCCAAATCTTCTTCGTACGCCAGGATCGTATGCTTCGAATAGCGCTTTTCTACCTGCAGATAATGTATGAAGGAATCTTTGTAGGACATAACAGAAAACAAGGTACAAAAAAACCCCGACGATAACTGTCGGGGTTCAATGTTCTAATGCGAATACCTCCGGATTAAATCTCTTGAGATTTCATTTTTTGAGCATAAGCCGCACGAATGTTCGCTTGACGATCAACAACAGATGGTTTTACGAATTCTTTACGACGACGCAATTCTTTCATTACGTTCGTTTTGTCGTATTTTTTCTTGTACTTCTTAAGCGCTCTTTCGATGTTCTCGCCTTCTTTAACTGGAATGATTAACATATTCTATTTAAATTCTATTGTTAGCTATTTATTGCCCATCCTATGATAGGGAGCGCAAAGATACATTATTTTTCTTTTCAACAATACGTATTTCAAAAAAATAATTTCGTACTGCGAAAAATAAATGGTTCAAATAGTTCAAGTTGAACATTTGAACTATTTCAAAATTTCTCGTGAGATGACTAATTTCTGGATTTCAGAGGTCCCTTCACCGATGGTCATCAGCTTCGCATCACGTAAGAATTTCTCAGCCGGATACTCTTTTGTAAACCCGTAACCACCCATGATCTGAACAGCCTCATTTCCGCATTTTACCGAAACTTCAGAAGCGAAGTATTTTGCAAATGCTCCCTGAGTTGTCATCTTTTGGTTTCTGTTCTTATAATCTGCCGCCTGAAAAGTCAACAACTCAGCTGCCTCTACTTCCGTTGCCATATCAGCCAATTTGAAGCCGATTGCCTGGAATTTACCGATAGGTTGTCCGAACTGCTCGCGCTCTTTCGCATATTTAACAGATGCTTCGTAAGCTCCGCGCGCAATTCCGCAAGAAAGTGCTGCAATGGAAATACGTCCTCCGTCCAAAATGTGCATTGCCTGCTTGAATCCTTGCCCAACTTCTCCGATAACCTGGGATTCGTGTACACGAACGTTGTCAAAAATCAGCTCTGCAGTTTCAGAAGCGCGAACTCCCAATTTATCCTTGATCTTTACGGCTGAGAATCCCGGAGTGCCTTTTTCAATGATAAATGCAGTAATTCCGTTTGAATCCAACAATTCACCTGTACGAACCAACACAACAGCCAAATCACCGGATAATCCATGTGTAATCCAGTTTTTAGCGCCGTTAATTACCCAATGATCTCCGTCTTTAACCGCAGTACATTTCATACGCATTGCGTCCGAACCTGTATTTGGCTCTGTCAAACCCCAAGCACCGATAAATTCTCCCGAAGTTAACTTCGGAAGGTATTTTTTCTTTTGTTCTTCGCTTCCGTGATAATAAATATGACCTGTACACAAGGAGTTATGCGCAGCAACACTCAAACCGATTCCGCCGCATACTTTCCCTAATTCCATCAATGCTGTAGCATATTCGAGGTAAGAAAAACCGCTTCCGCCGTATTGTTCAGGGATATAAATACCCAGCAGGCCAAGTTCCCCCATTTTTTTCATGGTATCTACCGGGAAAAACTCATCGGCATCCCATTGATTCATGTTCGGGCGGATTTCTCTTTCTGCAAAATCACGCACCATTTGCGTGATCATTTTTTGATTTTCGTTTAGTTCAAAGTTCATGATTAACAGTATTTTGGGGTCTCCGTTAATTTTTTATTTCGATTAATAAATTTTAATAGGCCACTAAATTAGTAATATTATTAGAGTAGTTTTTCAATTTCTCATTACCATTTAGAAAATTTAACCCTACCAGGAAGTTAAAGCCTGCCACTTCACCTCCGCATTTCTGAATTAATTCTGCTGCAGCCGAAGCTGATCCGCCTGTAGCCAGCAAATCATCGTGAATCAATACGCGCTCTCCTTTTTGAACGGCATCCACATGCATTTCAATGGTTGCAGACCCATATTCCAAATCATAGGAATGACTGATTTTGTGGTAGGGCAATTTCCCTGTTTTACGGATTAAAACAAAAGGAACACCCAATTCCATTGCCAGCGGATAACCGAATAAAAATCCACGACTCTCAATTCCTGCAATTTTATCCAGTTTCTGGTCTTTGTAAATAGACACCAGGTGAGCAACTATTTCTTTGGACAAAGCGGGATTCAGCATAATTGGAGTAATGTCCTTAAATACGATTCCCTCTTTGGGAAAATCCAATACATCTCTGATTACGCTTTTAATTTTTTCTTCTATCATCATTCTGCTATAAGGTAATGCTTCAGCTTTTCGTACAGTTCGTCTGTCATCAAAACTGACTTCTTAATTTCGCGGATATCTTTATAGAATCCGTTTTGAGAGCGCAATTTTACGAGAGAATTTGCCAAATTCCAAGAAATATATGGATGAAAGGATAATTCCTTCGTACTGGCTGTATTGATATTGATCTTTCGGATGTTCTCCGGATCGATCCGAATGTATTTTTCCCAAACAGCAATTTTCTCAGGAGTTGCCTTCCAAACTTCACTCAACTGACCTAACGAATAGAACCCTCCGAAATTGTCTCGCGTCCTAATAATTTGTTTGGCATCAAAAGTTGAAATATCCTGCGCCTGTAGTAAATCGTCCAAATCCGCACGGTTAATTTCTACCTGCACGAGTTTTTGCTCCAGCTTATATTCTGTCTGTTTATCCAGGTTTTTGGCTCTCTCCGGATAGTAAGTTGAATCTTTGATCAGGTTGTAGAGCTCTTCCGGAATGACAAAGATTCGCTTCAGTTCTTCGTTTGAATAGATTTTCCCGGAGGTAAATTTTAATACGACCGCGCTTTGTTTTTCCGAAAGACCAAGTGCCATCCATTCCTCCAGGGTGTAATCATTCGGATTAAAACGGGATAAAGGTTTGGAATAGCTCTTTTTATCCCTGTCTTTCCGGTAGCTGAAACCGGATTCCCTGTTAAGTTTTTCCGTAATTTGTTTTTCGGTATCGGTCCATTGCTCAATACTGATTTCGGGTTTCGGTCTGAAATACTGGATCAGATCCGGAGCCACAAAAATAGCGAGCAGCAACAGTGTGAAGATGATGATTCCTCGTTTTGTAGATTTTGAATAGTTGGTCATTTGTTTGTCTTTAGCGGTAGTAAATCAAATCATGTTGCAGAATCGGTATTGCTTCCCGAATATCTTTCGGACGGTAATTTAATAATTTTTCCGCTTTGGAAAGGTCAAAACCTGTCCTTGGAGGTCTTTTTGCAGCCTGATTCAAAGTATCGGAAGAAATGGTTTCAATACGAAGGTCTTTCAACCCCAAAGCCTTACCTACTTCTTCTACGATTTCGTTTACAGCTCTTGTTTTAGGTCCTGAAAGATGAAAAACACCGCGCTGATTTCTCAAAACAATTTCCACGCATCCGTATGCCAGGTCATCCGCCCAGGTCGGTGCACGGAACTGGTCATCTACCAGTTTCATCATTTCACCTTTCGGAAGTGCTTCCAAAGCCCACAGGATCATATTGGAGCGCGACAAACCAAAACCTGTGCCATAAACAATGATCGTTCTGGCAATAGACCAATTGCTGTAATTATCCGGATCTTGCAGTAATAAGTGCTCTGCATCTACTTTCGACTGCGCATAAACACTCAGGGGATTTACAGAATCTTCTTCTTTATAAGGCCCGTTCTCCCCGTCGAAAACAAAATCAGTTGATAACAATTCGAAATGTGCATGAATGCTTTTTGCAGCATCAAAAAGTACTTTGGTAGAAACAACATTTACCTGGTGGCATTCCTCCGGATGCAGTTCGCAATAATCCACGTTGGTCAAAGCTGCAGTGTGAATAATGGCTGTAGGTTTCTGGTCCTTTACCAATTGGTTCACGGCATCTGTTTGAAGCAGATCCAGACTGAAATAATTGTTTTCCGGGCATTCCGGATTCCTGTTCGGCCCTTTTGAGGTTGCTATAAATGGAAGCTGGTGCCTGATACAACGCTTGACAATTTTTTGTCCCAATAAACCATTAGAGCCGGTAATCAATATTTTCATGAAAGTAAAGGCTTATAATTCCCAAATGGAAGCTCGCTTAGATCTTTTAAAACCAAAGTAATGTTTATGTTCTAAGATCCAGGCCATAATGAGGTAAGGAATCAAGGGAGAACCCAAACCAATGCAGGTTGCGTAGATAAAGCCCAACCGCACTTTATTGGTCTGAATCCCTAATTTGGTTGCCCACCAGGAGCACACTCCGAAAGAGCGCATCTCAAAGAAAAAAGCTATTTTTTGAAGGGTTCTTTTCATTTGTTATTCCTCTTTCAAAAGTACACATTTTTCAATTATCAATAATAGGATCTCTTCAAACTAATGTCCTGATGCGAATAAGGTTGAACCTATAACAAAAACGGCATCGGCAAGAATTCCACAAAAAGCAATCACAAAATAGTTTACTCGTTTTTCTGTTTTCCAATAGAAATCTGTGAGCCACCAACCTAAAGCAATAATAACAAGTCCCAGAGGCACGTAACAAAGTAAATAATCAAAATAATACGAGATATTATTCGCTAAAATATATGCATTGGAGCCTGTCAATCCGCCGATAATAACTATGAGTGCGTTGATAATTCCAAAAAGTGTCAATAGTCCGAATAGATACTTCTTTGCCATAACTCTTATGCGATTGGTTTATTGGTGAATATAACTAGTTTGAGCTATCGGAAAACAATTATTTTTTCAAAACTACATTCCCTATAACACATTCCAAACATTTCTTTTTCGCACAAAACTCATTGGTAAGTTCGATCAATCCCTGGGATTCTAATGCGTTGACAGGTTTGATACCCGCATTTTTCCAGGAGGCTATTTTTTCATTCTTTTCCGCAGGAAGCAGTTGAAGAATTTCAAAAGCTTTGTTCCGGTAAGCAGCATCACTGAGCCGGTGAGACAACCACCAAAGAAACGGAACAATACTATTGATGATAATTGTATTTGCTGTAGCCAGACTGATACTTGACGGCGCTTTCTTCTCTTTTCCAAAATCAAAATGGGTTATCCAATAATCGTCCGCCGGCTTCATCAATTGGGTTTGCAGCATCGTAAGCAGTTCTTGTGCCGGCAGATACCAGGTATCCGAATCCCAATTCATTTCATGGACAAAGCTTGCAAATTGTGCTAACCGCTGCGTGGGGAAACCGCCCGGACGGCATCCTTTGAATTTCCAGCTTTGTGTATTCAGCGTTTTTAATTTGAGCCTGTAGCGCTGAAAATCCCATTCTCTTTTCAATTCTTTGTGATACGTGACCGATTTTTCTTCGTTCAGAAAACCTCCTACACCAAAGGCAATGGCCATTTTTTGTCTGCGGGTTGCTTTCAGAAACTTATCAAAAGGAATTCCAATGGCCAGTTCCTGGAAGGGAAGCTGATTCACCTTCATTCCGAATGCCCTGGAAATAGTATGAAACAACACTTCTTTGAAAGATAATTTACCACTTTGGTACAAATGTTCCAACTCCATCATTTTGCGATCCATACGCTGAAAAAGTGCACGCTCCAATTGATTTACGACCATTACTTCCGGAACTTCTCTCAAAAAAGGTTCACACAGAATGAATCCCTGTCTTTTGTAATAGTTCGTGAACCAGTTAAAGTGATCCCGATCTATCAAAGACTTCAATTCCACCGTCGGAATGGGAATTCCTTCTATAAAGATCAATTGATCGTGCTCATAGACCACATGAAGGATCACATTGGAATAAGCTTGATCAAACTGGTGACCGTGCAGGTTCCAATCGGACGATTTTACATGCATTTCAATATTGCCGGAATGCCGGATGCCATCTAACCGGATCAGTCCGTTGAAAAAATCGGGACCGGAATCCAGGTTGTGAATTCCTATATGAAGAATCTCAACTTTTTTGCCTTCTACAGTAAGCAGATTCGTTAACGGAAGCCGTTTGTTCTTCCAGAGAAAATGGAGGTAATTTTCATTCATTTCACATCATTTCTTCTTTAATTTAAGAAAAAAGGTCATTCCAAACAAGAGGAAATCCTGCTCGTTAAATCAATCATCTGTATACTTTACATTTATTCTGAATTCACTCAATTCTTAAATCAATATCTTGGATTGAAACACGAAACCCATTTATTTAAATCTCTACTCTATGAAAAAAGGATTACTCATAATTATTGCAGTTATCTCATCATCCTTCATCTCCAATGCTCAATTCAAAAGGACTTTTCTGAATAATTACAACGAACTAAACCTGCTGCAGCTAAAGATTCTCGATTCGGATGCCGGAAACATGAAACTTTTGAGTCTTCACAAAGACGGAAGCGCTACCACATTTAAACTAAAAGTTTCCGAAATTAACTCGATTGGTGACCTGCTTGCTGCTACTGATTTTTCACTGAATATCCCTTCTGCAAACGGAAGAACCGCCTACATTTCCAACGGATTTGAAACAAGTACCGATTATGTGTTCAGTTTATTGCTAAGAGGATCTTCCAACCAGATTTTTTCGTTCTTTAAAGTCAGCAAAGCAACCGGACAAGTCATACAAAGCTTTGAGACTGCTGACACTTACCAGCTTGGCTTTGTGGAAACACAGCTTGTAAACAACCAACTGGTGACTTACCTGGTAAAAACAAGCGGTGGACTATACCGCACCTATATTTCTTTTTCAAATCTGAACGGGTATTCAACGGAATTGGTAGATGGTTCTGTAACTTCTTCTGTGGGTAATTCCTCTTTCGTAAACTGCAAACGATCAACCGAACTGGAGCTAATAGGAGGAAAAGAACTGATTGTGATGAGCTACCTGGGAACCATGAAGATCTATATCAGAAGCGGCTTGAACAACTTCTCATCAACGACCATCGGAACCGCCAACAGCTCAGGTATTCATTTCACTCCTCTATCAAACGATTCGCTGCTGGTTTGTGATGCGGTAAGCTGGTACAAAATTAATTCGTCTGCACAGGTACTGGCTTCCGGAACTTTCACTACCGGTTCCAATTTTGTTCAGCACCTTATCACCAAAAGTCCAACCGGATTCTACCGCATCGGAAAAACAGGTGCATTCAAATTCGAACAACTGGATAACCAATTAAACCTGATAAGCAGCAATAATTATCCCGGGATGAATTACATGAATGAATTTGTTTCACGCCAGGATCAGCAAATTGTCCTGGGAACTTCCTCCTTTATCTTAACAGATCAGGACATGTACGGAAATGATAAAGATGCTTACCAGGCCTTTGTTCACCTGATTAAAAACAACGTTGTTGATTTCGATCTCCCGCAGGAATATCAAACAAGATTTAAAAAGGATGACATTGAAATGCACTTTAGCGAAAACTCCAAGGTTGTAAACAGCAACTCGGGCACACTTGCCGGAGTGAAATTCAAAAAAAACAAACGGCTTGCTTATCTTTTTTCACAGGTTTATACCGGTACCAACCAAAACGGGGATACACTCGGAAAGATAAACGGTGGATTTTCCGGATTTACACGTGTGGGGCCATACACTACGAATAACTTATTCAATGATGTGATAGAAAGTAAATACAACCGCGGGTTTTATGTCACCAAAGACATGATCGAGGCACATATTGATTCTATCCAGTCAAATTCCGCTAGCTATGTTCCTGTTCATGGAATTCGCGATTGGCCCGGGAACGGAGATGTTTCAGTGGGACAAAGTGCTCAAATTGCTTCCTATGTGGATATAAATGCTAACGGGATTTACGAGCCCATGCTGGGTGAATACCCGGAAATTTATGGTGACGCCTGCTTCCTTCAAATCTGGCACGATCACCCTAATTTAGATCGTGCTGGTGGAGTTGAGACACATAATTATGCCTACACACTTAATTGTGACACCTCTGAAATATACCGGAATACGGTTTTCTTCAAAACGAAATACATCTCACGCGAAAATGATTTCAGCCGTTTCAGTCTGGGCACATTCCTGGATTTGGACAATGGAAGTCCGTTTGACGATTATATCGGCACGCATGTAGAATTAGGCATGGCGTACTGTTATAACGGCGATCTGTTTGACGAATCTTTCGGACAGGAGACAAATTTTGCAGACACATTGCCGGCACAAGGATTCATGGTTCTGAGAGGAAATAAAATGGACGCTGACGGTTTGGATAACCCGGATAATGCTTCACCGATAGGCTGTACCAATGGACTTGGGTTCAACGACGGAATTGTGGACAATGAATATTACACGCTGGAACGCACCCTTGCAACCGCTTCAGGAGTAATTATCAACGATCCGTCGACTATCTATGAATGGGAACAGATTACAAACGGAAACTGGGTAGACGGAACCCCGTTGTTCTACGGAGGAAATGGGAACATTCTTCTAAGTAATACCACAAACAATAAAGCGCGTTTCATTTTCCCGGGTGGAAGTGATACTTTATTTTATGGAACGGGATCACTTGATCCCGGATTTGACTGGACACCACTTCAAACGGAGTTAAATGCAGCTAACCCGCTACCACCTGCAGATTACCGGATCTATGCCTCTCACGGTTCAAGAACATTTTTCCAAAGTGATACGATTGAATTCGATTATGTGTACCTGGTTTATTATGATTCAACGCATGCATCCGCCAGCTTTACAGAACCATTGGACGGGCTTTTCAATAAAGCAGCAAAAATCAAACTGGCCTACAATCAGAATGCAGGTCCTTGCGGAACTAATTTCAACCCGATTGAGGAAGATTTGTCTGTGGGAGAATCGAATATCCTCCAGGTTGGTGTTTATCCGAACCCAACAACCGGATTGATCAAATTCAGCGGGATCAACCAAATCCAGACAACTGCGGTGGTTTATGACGGAAGCGGGCGAATTCTGAAAACAGCAATGATCCAATCGGAAACAGACACCATTGATCTTTCCGATTTACAAGGAAGTTTGTTCTTTGTGAAAATTAAGCAGGGACAAAATATGCGAACACATAAGGTCATTAAATACTAACCATTTATCAGGTGTTCTATGTCCTAAAACAAACCACTTAGTGCATAGAACACCTGGTTTTAATCCAGAAAATTCAAATATTTTTCTTCGTTCTTTTGAATCAAGGATTCAATAAAATTCAGGGCATCGGGTTTGGTCTGGTAAACAATTCCCAATTCAAACAACTGATCCTCCAAGTCACATATCTGGTCCTCGTTTTCGTCTAGATTCACAGCAAGTTTGGTGACTTCTTCAAATAGGATTTTTGCTTTTTCAAAATTTTCGGAATACGGTATATGACCCAATTCTTTTAATGAAAGAAGTACTTCCTCCTGATCCCAATCCTGTTTGTTCTCAAAATACTGAATAAAAGTACCGTTAATTGTTTCACTGAATACCCAATACAAATAATGGAGATTCAATGCATTTCCGGATAAATCCTCGTGCGATGAAAGTGCTAGAAAGTCATTGATCTGATTCCAATAATCATGCGGAGAATCTTCAACCTTTTTCCTGCTAAATGGAATTTTGTCCATATAACGTTATTTGTATTCCGGAAATAAGGTGGTCAATCCTTCTTCGCTGGCATTGCAAACCCCGCGTTCCGTTATCAGTGCTGTAACCAAACGAGCAGGTGTAACATCAAAACCGTAATTGCTTGCCTGGGTGGTTTCCGGACAGATCAGTACTTCATCCAGCTGACCTGTGATTTTACTTTTACCAACCACATAGCGCACTTCGTTTTGGTTTCGCTGTTCGATCGGGATTTCTTTCAAACCATCACGGATGGTCATATCCAGAGTTGTTGAAGGAAGTGCTACATAAAACGGGATGTGGTTATCGTGTGCTGCAAGCGCTTTCAGGTAAGTCCCGATCTTATTGGCAACGTCTCCCCGGCGGGTTGTGCGGTCTGTCCCGACAATACACATGTCAACCATACCGTGCTGCATCAAATGTCCGCCCTGGTTATCTACAATCAGTGTATGCGGAACATCGTGTCGGGTAAGTTCGTAACAAGTCAGGTTTGCACCTTGCAGGCGCGGACGTGTTTCATCCACCCAAACATGCACTTTAATTCCTTTTTGGACTGCCTGATAAATCGGCGAAGTAATAGTTCCCCACTCGATACACCCCAGCATTCCTGCATTGCAATGTGTCAGGATATGAACGGTTTCCCCGTTCTTTTTCTTCGAAAGTTCTTCGATCAGCGGTAAACCATGAACACCTATCATACGGCAGGTCTCCACGTCATCTTCCACTATCCGGGCAGCTTCTTCCCAGGCAGTTTGGACCAAATCCGAAGCATCAGCTAATTTTGCTTTCATACGATCGAGTGCCCAAAATAAATTCACAGCCGTTGGGCGGGAAAGGCGCAGATCTTCGAATGCTTCTTCCATATTTGCACCTTCACGTGCTGCCAGGTAAATACCATAAGCAGCAGTAGCACCGATTAACGGAGCACCACGAACAACCATATCCTTGATGGCGCGTTCCGCATCTTTGTAGGTGATCAACTTTTCAACAACCCATTCATGGGGTAATTTACGTTGATCTATTACTTCTACGTACTTGTCCTCGGTTGTCCAAATGGTTCTGAATGCGCTCATAAACTTATTTTATGCTGCAAAATTAATCTATTTGGGACAAATCAAGTGGATTCTATGTTATTTTACCCGCCGTTTTTCAGGCTGTTTGTGCCCCTTTTCTATTCGAAAATAATCTCGTCAAAGGAAGTCGCGAATTGTTTCCAGGAAGGGGTCATGCCATCTCGGGCCAATTGAACCGTTTGATATCCGTTTGTATCTGCTGCCAGCAATTCTTCTTCAATATCACTTAGGAAAAGAATTTCTGAAGGATCAAGGTTTAATTCTTCCGCAATTTTAGCGTAAGTAGTAACTTCTCGCTTGCCACCGGTATTGGTATCAAAATAATAGGAAAAATAAGGTGTCAGGTCACCAGCGATACTGTAACCGAAGATCAATTTTTGAGCCGGAACGGAACCCGATGAAAATACTCCCAGGTTGATCCCCTGCTCTTTCCAATTTTTCAGGTTCGCTGCTACCTCAGGATAAACATGCCCTTTCAATTCTCCGTCGCGGTAGCCGGCATCCCACAAAACTCCCTGCAGAGTTTTAAGCGGTGTGATCTTGCGGTCTTCCAAGCTCCACCGGTACAATTTGTCAATAATTTCCTGGTCTGTAGATAGTATTTCCCCATCTTCCGACTGGGCCAGCTGCACAGTTTCTTCTAACGCTTCTTTAACCACCAGGCGGTCTTTCAAAGCCAGCAGATCGGAAATATTTTCCCGGAAATAAGGAAACAGTTCTTCTGCTACAAAAGATATAGAAGAAGTTGTTCCTTCAATATCAGTAAGAATGAATTGAGGTCTTTTAATCGTCATGTCAATGAGTTTTTATCCGGTAAAAATGTAATTCCGCACTATTACGTCTTTGAGTACTATCGCCTTATCGCGCGACGCGAAAATCGTTGAATCGCTGCTCCAGTTTTGATTCCGTATAATGCGGCACCCATCCGCTCATATCAATGAAAATGCGGATCGCTTTCACAAACGGATTTGTTTCTCCTGCATCAAACCAGTGCTTTGTCCCTTCGGGAACAGAGATCAAATCTCCTTTCTCACACAGCAAATTAAATACCGGCTCTGTTTCCAGATTGAACCAAAACAACCCTTCACCGTCTACGAAAAAGCGGATCTCATCTTCGGAATGGGTGTGTTCGGCCAAAAACTTTGCGCGAATGGCCTCGTAATTCTCAGTCAGTTTATTAATGGTAATGACATCTGCCGTTTGGTAACCACCGGCTTCCATGAACGGCTTCAAGCTCGATTCATAGGCTTTCAGGATTTCTTCCTGGTCTGCACTGTCTTCAAAAACTACATCCGCCTGCCACTGATCAAAAAAGATCCCGCGGGCATTCATAAATTCGCGGATTTTATACGGATCGCGCTCCGTGATATTCAAATCGGGAATAGATAATACTGCCATATAACAAAGTTAAGAAATTACGAATTATCAGCCAAGGCGGACCCAATTACGAATTGAAAAATCGGGATTTTGCTCGCTGATTTTTAAGTTAGCTACTCACATTGGCTAGGCATTTTGACAGGTTGCATCTTTATTTCACAATTAAACCCAAACAATCCTAAAAAAGCCTAATTATTTGAATCGATTTTTTTCGAATTCCCTTTCTTTAATAGACCAATTATAAAAGAAAAATTATGAAAGTATTCAACAAATCCATTCTAATGGGCCTACTGGCTGTTGGAATGCTGGCAGTATCCTCTTGTAAGCCAATTTATAAATGTGGTGACCCTATTCCAGAGAAAAAGAAAGGTGGAAAAAGACTTCAGGCAGTGGTCTCGGAACGCGATTCACTATGTACTTCCCTCGCTGATCAAAAAGCGGTTAACGAGCGACTTACAGCTGATAACAGAAGCCTTCAGATCAAACTTTCAGGCCAGGAGAACATCAACGAAAATCAATCGGCACAATTAAGCCAAAAGGACAGGGACTTGATGAACAAGAACAAGGATCTCCAGGAAAAAGAGCGCATGCTTCGCGAAATGCAGGCCATTATTGCGCGTCAGGATGAAATGACCAAAAAACTGAATCAGACTTTGCGGGATGCACTGGTTGGATTTAACTCGGATGAGTTGACCATGGAGATCCGTGACGGAAAAGTCTATGTCTCTATGTCGGATAAACTCCTGTTCAAATCCGGGTCCAACACAGTAGAACCAAAAGGTGTTGAAGCTTTGAAAGCATTGGCGGATGTATTGAACAAAAATCCGGATATACAGATTTTGGTAGAAGGTCACACGGACAATGTTCCGATCAAAACAGCAGTATACAAAGACAACTGGGACTTGAGTGTGGCCCGTGCTACTTCCATTACACGTATGCTGAATGAGAAATATGGTGTTGCTGCAACCCGTATGACAGCTTCAGGACGAGGCGAGTACTTCCCGAAAGCATCTAACGATACAGCGGAAGGAAAAGCCAAAAACAGACGAACAGAGATCATTCTTTCTCCGAAGCTGGACGAGATCATGAATTTGCTACAAAGTTCAGGAAAATAATCACTTTTGTGGCGCTAATAAACACTGTTGTGGCGCTATTAATCGCCCCACTACTCTATACATCCTTTATTTCTTCTCTGCCGTCAGCATGTAATGCAAAACGACTTTTGTTGCGATCATGAACCTGATCGTATCTAGACCACGGCCATCCTCCAAACTGCGTTTGATGATAATCATCGAATGCCTGCTTAATCTCTTCCTTGGTATTCATTACAAACGGACCGTACTGCATTACCTGCTCATTGATGGGCTTCCCCTGTAGCAGGAATAAACTTACCGGTGTATCATTCGAACTTAACGTTGTTTCAACAGCAGGATCCAGGAAAAATCCGGAGTAGGATTCAAAGCTCTCTTCATTGATAGACAGCTGATCTCCCTCGTAGAAAAACAAACTTCGATTCACATCTGCGGAAGCCTTCGGTAATGCTATTTTCGCATGAGGTTCCATTTTGATATTGACGATCAATACTTCATTTTCAGCCGGGAATGCCCAGGAATCCGGCGGCGGACTCATTGCTTTGTCCTCACCCCAATTTCCGGCGATCAATTCTACCAAAACCTTTCCGTGATCCAATTTCAAATTCGGGATACTTTCGCGCCACAGCATTTTGAAGTGCGGTTCCACCATTTTATTCTTCTTCGGTAAGTTCAGCCACACCTGGAATAATTCCAAAGGGTTCTCTTCCGATTGCGACATCAGAGGGAACATTTCCGAATGCTGAACCCCTTTTCCGGCAGTCATCCACTGTACATCACCATTTCCGTAACGACCTGCCGCCCCAAGGGAATCGGCATGATCCACCAATCCGCGGCGCACCACTGTAATGGTTTCAAAACCGCGGTGCGGATGTCCCGGAAACCCCGGAACTTTCTTCCCGTGATACATGCGGAAACCATCCTTGATGATAAAATCATCTCCCATGTGCCGACCTTTGAAATATTCCGGGTCAGGCCCCATCTGCTCATTCCCTTTCGGAAACTGGTCTTCGTGATGCACACAAAATAGGAACGGATCCTGTGTTTCCCATTGAAAGCCCAAAGGAAAAAAACGTTTAACTGCATTCATATTCTTTTCTATAGTTGGTTCAACTGCTCCTTTTCCGCTTGCCAGCCAGGGCAAAGCAAAAAGTCCGGCGGAAGCTGCCGAAAGCCGCTGAACGAAATTTCTACGTGTAACTTCTTTACTCATCGACAAAATTATTTACCCGGGTACTAATTTAATAGAAACGAACATCAATTGCAAAATTTGTTTTGGCAAAAAGGGTTAATAGAAATATTTGTATCTTGATACTTATAAATCCTCTACTACTTATTTTGCTATATATTGATCCATTTAAAATCCATTCACAAAAATGAATTTAAGTCCTAAAGAATTTGAATTATTGCTTACTGAATTTAGCAAACAAGATCTTCCTCCAAATTTCACTGTTGAGCATGATATTAGAGATCTCGGTGAAGAGAGTAAAAATTACAGACAAATTGACACCAAAATCACTGGCAAAATAGGAATATCGAATATCTTGATCTGTGGAGAAGCAAAAAACTGGACTAATCCTGTAGGAAATGAAGTTATCGATGGAATAGTTGGCAAGTATTTATCTGGTGAAATTCGTGCAAACAAAGTTATACTATTTTCCAATCAAGGATATACTGGTCCAGCAATAGCAAGGGCAAAACAACTTGGAATTGATCTTTTAGAACCTCTAAATCTAGGATATCCAATTCAAACAAGACCATATATAATCGCATTGGGAAGTATTGATTTAATTAAAGCAAAATTGACTCATAATAGTCCTCAGCAAAGTTTTATGTCTCTTAATTATGATCAATATACTATATTAAAAGGTGACGAAAGAATATCCTTTTATCAGAACATTTTTAGGTTGGTAAGAGATAAATTAAAAACACTCAAAGAAATCGAATTCAATCATGATATATCCAATTTTAAATTAAGAGATGCAAATGTATTATATGAACTTAGTTATAAACCCAATCACAAGTTTAATGCAGATATTGATATTGATGTAGATATGAAATGGGATTATCATTGTCTAGATCTACCATCTGGAGTATTAAAGCATCTTAATACGGATGAATTAAAATTTATTCACCTTGGAGGTGATGCACATCAAACACTTAACAAAGTTCTGCTTTCCAAAGAAAAAAAGGTGTTCGAAAATAAAGCGGATTGTATAAAGGAAATGTTTAAGGAGAATAAGGAACATATTTTTAAAGTCTGCTTATTGGATCCGGATCGGATGAGAATTGATCCGCATAGTCCTCTAATTAGTCTCATTTGATTTTTAAATAAAACGATTTGCTTCGTTAATCCGTATTCTTAAATAAAGTTCCATGAACTACCACAACAAAAAATTCCGTCCGGTCAGCAACACTCCAAACGGGGAAACATCGGAAGAAACAATTTTTCATTACAAGCAGGAAGGGAATATTCTTACCTGCTCGTATTCGGGCGGGCAAATCAAATCCGGGCAGTTAATCGGGTTAGTAGACGAAGCCGGTAATATTGATATGCGTTACCACCAGGTCAATGGCAAAGGCGAATTGATGACGGGAATTTGTCAATCCAAGCCGGAAATCCGAAGCGATGGAAAAATTCTGCTGCATGAAAGCTGGCAGTGGACTTCCGGAGATCAATCGAAAGGAAATTCGGTATTGGAAGAAATCGATTAAATCAAAAAATACGATCCTTGATAGCATCATGGTGAATTTTCCTTACGAAATAACTTCGCAAATTCTAATCCTGGTAATACCGGTTTTTCTTATTCCTTCACTAATTTACGTGTGATCACAGATCCTTCGGACCGGATTACAGCCACATAAATCCCTTTCGGAGCAGCTGTCAGATCAATTTCCTTCTCGTTTTCAAGATATGCTGCGCGTTGTCCGTTTGCAGATAAAACTTCGATCGAAAAGTCACCTGTCAATTCAGCAGAAACATGGAATATTCCGGTTCCGGGATTCGGATTAATTTGGATATCCGATTGGTCATTCTCATCCAATCCGGCTGTATTTGAAGCCAAACGCAGGATCGTTCCGTTCAATCCGCAGGTATAACCGATCCCGTTACCCGGGAAGCAGGCCGCCAATTGCCGGGAAGAACTGGAAACAGCCGGCAGCCAGGAAGATCCCTGACCAGTTGTCTTGTAAATAATACTGGTATTTCCGGTATAACTTCCGCCAACAGCATATCCCACCGAATTGTCCGGGTAGAAAGCTACTCCGTTCAAAACGACTCCGGTTATGTCATCTGACGTCCAAACAGAACCTGCATTTGTTGTACGAAGAATAATTGCCTCATTTGAGCCGGTAATTCCTCCCACAGCAACTCCGGTACTTGCATCCGTAAAGTAAACATCTGTCAGCGAATGTGTGTTGGTCCCGCTGGTCTGGAAATTCCAGGCTTGTCCGGCGTTTACTGTTTTAAGGATGGTACCGCCATCACCTACCGCATAACCAACCAGATCAGAAACAAAAAAGATCTTATTTAATTTAAACGAAATCCCGGTATTCGTTGGCGTCCAGGCATTTCCAGAATTGGTGGAAATCAAAATTGTTCCATTGGTACCGGTCACATAAAGAGTTAATCCGTTGACAAAAATCCCTGTCAGATCGTTGCTGGTTCCCGAATTGACCGTTGTCCAACTAGCTCCCGCATTGGTGGTCTTGAGAATGGTCCCGTTCTCACCCACAACAATATAAGTTGATCCGTTCAAATAGGCAATTCCGTTCAGGTCGTATTGTGTCCCTGAATTCGAACCGGTCCAGTGCAACCCCGCATCCATTGTTTTACGGATCACACCACCGTTTCCTACAACCATTCCAACGGAAGGAGATGAAAAGTCAATTCCATTCAACTGCGAAGAAACCCCGCTGTTTTGAGGTGAAAAAGTTTGTCCGAAGGCAACTAATCCGGAAGATAATGCTGTGATAAGTGTAATAAGCAATTTCATATTTAGCTGATATTTCGGTCAATTCTTAAATTGATATCCCTGATATCAATTCTCAACGAGTATTTCAATATGATGGTTGGGTGATTTTTACTTAATTGGAAAATTTCCAATCTACTTCGAACAAATATTCCGCTGTTTCCAGGTGTCGTTTTGCTTCAAAAAGGTTTCTCCCCCAGGCGTATGTTCCATGCTGACGCATAATGAATGCAGGAACGGTCAGCCTATTTTTCTCCTCTTCCAAAACAGCTGCAAATGCCGGCATATCCTGTGTATTATCAAAAACAGGGATCTGAACAGTCATTTCATGCGTTTTTATTCCTTCAAAACCCTTCAGCACTTCATAACCGCTCAATTCAACGGATTGTTTATTCTTCATGGACTGCAGAACCGAATACACGGAATGGCTGTGAACAATACACATCATTTCCGGAAATAACTGGTACAATTTGCAATGGATCAGTGTTTCTGCGGATGGACGGATGCCTTCATAAGCAGGAAGGGCTTTTCCATGCAGGTCTACTTCCATAAAATCGGCCTCTGAGAAACGGGATTTATCGATTCCCGAACGGGAAACAATAATTACATCCGGTCTTTCAACCAGTCGGAAAGAATAATTGGTAGATGTTGCCGGCGACCAGCCTTTTTGATGGTAGGCACGAATCACTTCGGCCAGTTCCTTTTTTACCTGTTCCATGCTATTCTTTTTCAGCTTGTTTGATCTGATTTCGCAATTGTTTCGACGTCATGGTGCTTCCGTCATGGCTCCATCCCGGAGGTTTTAGGATGTAAAGCCATTTGTTTTTGAATCCTCGTACTTTTCGTACATCCTGATAGATCGACACCCATTCGTGGAAAATTACATTTGCCGGGTTGTTGTCTATTTTCTTTTCATACAAACCGAATTCAATCGGAAGATCATCAATTTCAGCCTGGAAAGTACCAAAAAGCTTATCCCAAATGATCAGGATCATTCCCATATTCTTATCCAGGTATTCTACATTCGATGCGTGGTGGACCCGATGGTGTGAAGGTGTTACCAAAAAGGACTCCAGAATTCCCAGCTTATGGACCATTTTGGTGTGTACCAGGATTCCATAAGTTTGAGTAATCGAATACATGATAAAAATATCAAACGGCTCAAAACCCAAAAAAACCAGTGGGATAAACCAGATAAACCGGTAAACAGGTTGAAAAACCGAAGACCGGAACCCGGTTGTCAAATTGTATTTATCCGACGAATGATGGGTTACGTGGATTGCCCAAAAGAAGCGCACAACATGGTCGATACGATGGATCCAGTAAAAAATAAAATCTTCCGCTAAGAAAAGCAGTCCCCAATAAAGCCAGGAATGTGTTTCCCAATTGATGAGGCGATAATCAAAGAAGAAAAGAAGAAAAAACAGGGTTATTCCGCGCATCAGCACGTCGACTCCCATATTTGCGATCATCAGGTAGAGGTTCTGGATGGTGTCACCTATGCTATACAGCTTTCTATTGTGCCAATTACTAAGAATAATTTCACCGAGTATCAGGAACACGTAGATCGGTGTACTGATAAAAATGATGAGTTTTTCTACGTAATCAACCATAAAAATTCCGTTTTTAGAAATTCTTCGCTGTCAAAATCCGGGCCATTTCCGCCTGCAGTTTTTGGGCTTCTTTTCGAGCTTCAGACGCAAAATCAGAAGTATTTGATGCATAAATAATCGATCTGGATGCATTGACCAATAAACCACAGTCATCATTCCAGCCATATTTAGCCACATCTTCCAGGCTTCCACCCTGAGCTCCTACTCCGGGAACCAGGAAAAAGTGATTCGGAACAATTTTACGCACTTCTGCGATTCCTTCTGCACGCGTTGCTCCGACTACATACATCAGGTTATTTTCAGAACCCCATTTGGAACTCTTCTTCAAGACTTTCTTATACAATTCCTCACCGGATGCATCGGTTGTAAATTGAAAATCCAAAGCACCTTTATTGGAAGTCAATGCCAGCAGGATTACCCATTTATTCTCAAATTCCTGGAAAGGAGTGACCGAATCTTCTCCCATATAAGGCGCAACGGTTACTGCGTCACAATCCAGGTATTCGAAAAAGGTTTTTGCATAATAAGTTGATGTGTTTCCGATATCCCCGCGCTTGGCATCTGCAATAGTCATACAATGATCCGGGATGTAATCAATGGTTTTTTTCAATGACTCCCAACCTTTCGGTCCCAACGCTTCATAAAACGCAATATTGGGTTTGTAAGCCACACACAAATCCCTGGTAGCATCAATGATTGCTTTATTGAACTCAAAAACCGGATCTTCTGTCTGCAGCAAATGCGCAGGGATTTTATCCAGGTCGGTGTCCAAACCAACACATAAAAACGATCTCTTTTCGCGAATTTGCCGAATCAATTCCTGTCTTTTCATTCATTAGTTTTAAGCGTGCAAAGATAAGAAGTATCATTTAATAAATAACTTGTTTTTGATCAGCTTAAAATCAAGGAATGTTTTGGCGGCCAGGACATCTAAAAAGATCGTATTTTTGCACCAGAATATTTATTTATGAAACTTACCATTTGGACCATCCTGATCATTTCTTCCCTACATTTTTCAGCTTATTCTCAACTTTTTTTAGGAGCTAAGAGTGGTTACAACCGTTACTTTGATCCCGGAATGAACGGCGGGAATATTGCGTTTTTCACGGAGCTTCCTTTCGGAGAATACTACGGGGCATCTGTAAGAGCTGGTTTGTTTTACGATTTTCCGATGAAAATCGAAGAAATGGCAACACTTTACCCCATTAATAACGGATACCTTCCCGATGGGTATGTTCCTGTCACATCCTGGTACAAGAATATCGGAATCAACATCGAATACATCCATTACTTTTACAACGATGCATTTGAAACCGGCCTGTACTCGGTGATTAAAAACGGCATTTCTTATTCCAGCATTACCCGAAAAACGAATGGGTTTGATGTGAGTGATTATTACCAGACCAACCACGTGGAAAACAACAAAAAGTTTTCCCTTTATTTTGGGGTCGGGTTGGGATTCCAGTTTGCTTTAGGGCCCAACAGTCTGCTTTTCACCGAAATTCATGGCGGATTCCCTTTCTTTTCTATCAGGAGAAATGATGCAGCCTCTTCAATGGTCAGCGGTTATCCACCTGTAACTGTATCGGGAATTGTCGGATTTAAACGATCTGTTTTCAATTAACTTTTGCTCCTTTTCTTACTGAACAACTGCCGTCCGCGTATCAAAAGTCCTGGCAGAAAAATAACCAACACACCCACCGCTCAGGTTAGAGATCGGGTTTGCAGGTGTTGCACTACTGGATAAATTGACTCCCAATTGGTTGAAATAAGTATGAATCGGTTTATCAATACCGAACATATCCACGCGAACCGTATCACCTACTTTTAATTTCGGAACAAACAACGGTTCAACAACCAGGTTTCCGTCTGTGAACTGGTCGTTCTGGATGAAAATTCCTTTTTCCCTTTCTCCGTTTACATAAACATGGAACTGGTAGTAATTGGCAACTCCCTGCTCATCAAAATGTGCCGGAACAATGGAATAAAGCGTATCTGTCCCAAACGTATAAATTACGGGATACAATTCCTGGAAAGGCTGAAACGCAGGCATGGTACTGCTTCCCGTGTAAGAAGTTCCTTCCACTACGGTAGTTAATGTATATGTGCGCCCTTCAATTCCGGGATAATTGGTCAATTCGTACCATCCGTTGCCAACTGAAGTAAAGGTCCCGGCATTTCCAAAATTATCTATCACCGTTATTGATGCATTGTCAACAGTCGGGGGAGGTGTACTCTCATCGAAATTTTGGGTTTTGGTAACCCGGATTCGTTGAACAGTATCTCCTCTTAAAATGAATCCTTCGATCACCACTTTCTGTTCGGTGTCATTCAAATCGATATCAATGACTTTTTCACAACTTGAAAACGCGATGATAAAAGCAAAAGAAACCAGGACTGTAATTATCAATTTCATCTTTATTGTATTTAGTTAATTCATTGTGCTCATGACTGCACTAATCCCGAAGCTTCGGGGTCTTAATCGAAAGCAGTGCTTTCTCCTACTTGAATTTAAAATTGTAAGTAATTGCAGGAACTATCCGGAACAAAGTTGTCCGGACTGCTTCGGTCTTGGACGGATCATCCTTGTTTTCACGGAATGTGATCGAATAAGCATTTTCACGTGCATATGCGTTGTAGATCGAGAAATTCCAGCTGCTCTCAAACTTCTTGGTGTTCTTGCGAAGCCAGGTTACTCCAAGGTCCAAACGGTGATAATTTGGCATGCGGTAACCATTTCGCTGGGTATAGATAAAATAAGTCTGACCGTCAACCTGGTATTTCCCGGAAGGGAATGTCACTGCATTTCCGGTATAGAAAACGAACAAAGCTGAAACAGACCATTTCGGAGTAATCTCATAAATACCTACGACTGAGAGATCGTGCAGCCTGTCTTGTTTCGCCAGGTACCATTTTCCGTCGTTAATTCCTTCGATCTTACGCTCTGTCCGCGAAAGTGTATACCCTACCCAGCCGGTAAATTTACCCGACTTTTTCTTCAGCATGATCTCCAATCCATAAGCGCGGCCGATCCCGGAAAGCAATTCTCCTTCGAGGCGTTCGTTTGCCTGTTCATTTGCGCCATTCTTGTAGTCCAACTGGTTCTGCATCCATTTGTAATATACCTCTGTACTTAATTCCAATTTGTTATCCAGGAAATTCTTAAACCAGCCCAAAGCTACCTGGTCGGAAATTTCCGGTTTTATATTCAGGCTAGAAGAAAGCCACACATCCGTAGGTGAACCGGAAGTAGAATTGGAAACCTGGTGGATATTTTGGGTATTTCGGGCATAAGCAGCTTTGATCGATTGCCCTTTCAAATACTGCCAGCTGAAGGATAGTCTCGGTTCCACAAAGAAATAAGACTTCAATAATTTATTCTTAGTCCATGTGTTGGCTGTAGCAACTGTTCCATCCGGATTATAAGTGTACATTTCATCCCCGCTTGCCAGTGCCATCAGGTTTGAACCACGCAATCCGTAACTCATGGTAAAGTTTTCGGTAATGGTGTAATCGTTTGTGATATAAACCGCATTCTCAACGGAATTAGTCGGTTTTAAACGCTTCACATTAATTCCGGATTCTTCATTCGCGTCGATCTGTCCCGGTGTAATTCCATGGTTGATCACATTCAACCCGATCTTTACTTTATTCCGGTTATTCGGAAACCACTGGAACTCTTGCTTTAGATTGAAATCCTGGATCTGGGAAGTGATATCAAACTGCACATCGCCGCCTGAAATGGAAATCTTGTAATCGTATTTACTATAGATAAATGAAGTATTGGAGAACCATTTTTCGTTCATGATGTGATTCCAGCGCAGGGTTCCCGTTGCATTCCCCCAATTAATCCCGAAAACATCTCCTAAACCGAGCTTATCCCTCCCGAAATATCCGGACAAGAACAAACGGTCTTTTTTTCCTATACGGTAGTTGACTTTAGCGTTTAAATCATAGAAGAACAACTTATTGTCTTTGAATCTGTCAGACAATTTCAGGAATAAATCGGCATAAGTTCTTCTTCCCGAAATTAAAAATGACGCTTTATCTTTGGCAATAGGTCCTTCCACAATCAATTTGGAAGAGATCAAACCGATCCCACCGCCAACATTGTAGCGCTTTTGGTTCCCATCATTCATTTTAATGTCTAACACGGAAGAAAGTCTTCCTCCGTAATTCGAAGGTTGATTTCCTTTGTAAAGCATCGCATCTTTGATAGCATCTGAATTGAATGTTGAAAAGAATCCTAACAAGTGACTTGCATTATAGACCGGTGCTTCATCCAGCAAAATGAGGTTTTGGTCAGCACCGCCTCCACGAACGTAAAATCCGGAGCTTCCTTCGCCGGCATTTTTTACTCCGGGAATCAGCTGCATGGTTTTGATCAAATCCTTTTCACCGAAGATCACCGGGATCTTGGAAATTTCCTTCGGGTCGATTTTTTCTACTCCCATTAAAGGATCACGAACATTTCCGTCAGGTCTTTCAGTGGAAATCACCACTTCTTCCAATTCTTTTTCGTCTTGCTCTGTCTTTAATTGAAAATCGGCTGATTGGGAGACGGTAAGGTCTATTTCCTGTTCCAATAAAAGGTACCCGACTGCAGAAACCTGAATGGTGTATTTCCCCGCAGGAAGGGTCAATGAGTAAAATCCGTACTCATTCGTTACAGCTCCCAGTTTCTGGTCTTTTACGCGTACAATGGCCCCGATAATTTCTTCGCCTTTCGATTGATCTTTAACGGTTCCGCTTAGGGTTGCATTTCCCTGTCCGAAAGAGATTGCAGTGATTAGAACAAATAAAAGGAGTATTCCTGATTTCATATTGTTGAGTTGTGGTGTAAAATTCGCATTTATCTTTTCATATCGTTAAAAAAAGGGGCGAATGGTTGTCATTATTCGGTTAAAGGTAATCATCATAAAAAAACGCACTGTTAACAGTACGTTTTTTTATGATTGTTCAATGGGTTCAAAAATAGTTCAACAGGTTCAAATCCATTGAACTATTTGAACATTTAAACCTTTCAACCTCTTGAGTTAGTTCAATTCGCCTTTCATCTTTTCAGCATTCTCTGCCATTTTCAGTGCATCAATCATTTCCTGGATATCTCCGTTCATGAAGGCTCCCAGGTTGTACATCGTTTTATTGATTCGATGATCTGTAATGCGGCCTTGCGGATAATTGTATGTTCTGATCTTTGCAGAGCGATCCCCGGTCGATACCAGAGTCTTTCGTTGAGCCGCACGTTCCTGGTGAACGCGGTCCAATTCCGCCTGGTATAAACGGGAACGCAATACAGATATTGCCTTCTCTAAGTTTTTATGTTGTGAACGTCCGTCCTGGCATTCTACCACAACTCCCGTTGGGATGTGTGTTAGACGAATTGCGGATTCTGTTTTGTTGATGTGCTGACCTCCCGCTCCTGATGCTCTGAAGGTATCTTTTCTCACATCGTTCATATCCAGCTCGAAATCCACTTCTTCTGCTTCGGGTAAAACCGCCACTGTAATTGCAGAAGTATGGACACGACCCTGAGATTCTGTTTCCGGAACACGCTGCACCCGGTGCACACCCGATTCAAACTTCAGCATCCCATAGATACCCGCACCTTCTATACTCATTGAAATTTCCTTGTATCCTTTTCCGGAAGCCTCCGAAGAGTTGGCAATTTCATACTGCCATCCCATTTCCTTGAAATACATGGTATACATTCTAAATACATCTTCCACGAAAATACAAGCTTCGTCACCTCCTGTTCCGGCACGTAATTCAAGAATTGCATTTTTATCATCTTCCGGATCTTTTGGAATCAGCAATATTTTAAGCTCTTCTTCCAATTCAGGCTTCTTCTGCTCCAGGTCATTGATCTCCATCTTTGCCATTTCACGCATTTCAGGATCCGTTTCAACCTCCAGCATTTCTTTTGAACTCTTTAAATTGTCCAAAACATTCTTATATGCCTTGTAGGCATTGTCGACTTCTTCCAGATCACGGTATTCCTTGTTCAGCTTCACATAACGATCCATATCCGAAATAATATCCGGGTCTGTGATCATTTTACCCACTTCTACGAAACGGAAATGAATTGCTTCCAGTTTACTTAATAAATCTTGCATCTATTCTTTCAATATTAATTTCTATATCAATCACGTAGGGGTAAGTCGCAACTTACCCTTACGTGATGAAAATCCTTTTATCCGTTGTAAACAAATTCTCCGACTTCGGATCGGACAGTCACTTGTTTTCCATCCATTTTTTCTACCCGGCCGATAATTTGTGCATCAATTCCAAATGATTTACTGATATCAATGATCTGCTGCGCTTCGCTTTCCGGCAAATAAACTTCCATACGGTGCCCCATGTTGAAGACTTTGTACATTTCTTTCCAATCTGTGCCTGACTCTTCCTGAATCATTCTGAACAATGGCGGAATCGGGAATAGGTTATCTTTAATTACATGAACGTCATCTACGAAATGAAGCACTTTCGTTTGTGCCCCACCCGAGCAATGCACCATTCCATGAATGGATGAACGGCATTTGTCTAAAATGGCTTTAATAACAGGTGCATATGTCCTGGTCGGTGAAAGTACCAATTTACCGGCATCAACCGGAACTCCATCCACAACATCCGTCAGGTTCTTCGAACCGGAATAAACCAAATCTGCAGGAACTGCAGCATCAAAGCTTTCCGGGTATTTCGATGCTAATGCTTTGTTGAATACATCGTGACGTGCAGAAGTCAATCCATTTGACCCCATTCCACCGTTGTAAGCAGTTTCATAAGTTGCCTGGCCGTAAGATGCCAATCCAACAATCACATCTCCATTTTGAATCGTGTGATTGGAAATTACATCGGAACGTTTCATGCGGCAGACAACTGTAGAATCAACAATAATTGTTCGAACCAAATCTCCCACATCGGCAGTTTCACCGCCCGTAGAGTAAATTCCGATTCCCTGTTCACGCAGCGTTTCAAGTAATTCTTCCGTTCCGTTGATAATGGCTGCAATAACTTCACCAGTAATCAGGTTCTTATTTCTTCCTATCGTAGAAGAAAGCAGGATGTTTTCGGTCGCCCCCACACATAGCAAATCATCAATATTCATGATCAATGCATCCTGTGCAATTCCTTTCCAAACGGAAATATCACCTGTTTCTTTCCAGTACATGTATGCGAGTGAGGATTTCGTACCTGCACCATCAGCATGCATAACGATGCAATATTCCTCATCTCCGGTCAAATAATCAGGTACAATTTTGCAAAATGCTTTGGGGAATAAGCCTTTATCCACTTTTTTGATCGCATTATGCACTTCTTCTTTTCCGGCTGAAACACCTCTTAAATTGTATCGGATATCTGACATACTAAAATTTGAAAGGGCAAAGTTACAAAATTCCATTGAGAGGAAAGAGCACAAAAAAAAGCCTTCGTCAAAATGACGAAGGCTTTTTCTAAATATTATTTTCAGCTACGCTTCAATTATCGCGAACGATACTTTTGATTGCACTAACGTTTATCTCTTATCAGAAGCCATGCTTCTTCTTATCTCGCTTTCGGAAGCGGTTTAAAGATCAGGTAATCCGGATTTGCGGGAGGTGCATTGGTTGCGTCGAACTCCAGGGTAACTACTTTACCTTCCGTACGTCTGTTGTATTGTTGTAATTGTTCAAACAACTTCTTGTTAGTTTTCTTGAACTGATTCATATATGCTTCTTTCAATACAATCACCTGAGTTCCGGGAATCATTACACCGTTTTCATCTTTCGGCTCATTTTCGTCGTATTTCCCTGCCAATAGGTAAACAGTTCTTGGTTCACGCTCTCCCTTTCCTACAGGGATGATTCTGCGCGGATCCACTCCTTTTTCTTCAACCAGGAATTTGTAACATGCTTTAGCACGGTTTTCAGAAAGAACCTGGTTATATACGTCGTTACCACGAGGGTCGGTATGTGAACTCAATTCAAGTACCAATCCCGGGTTCTCCACTAACAAGTCGTAAACGAATAACAAGGAATCTTTTGAGTTGATAGAAGAGTCAACTAACAAATCCCATTTTGCCAAAGGATAACGAACTTCCGGCAGGCGAATTGGTTTTTTCACAGGGAATAATCCCATATCCAATACGAAATCCTGGTTGTATTTCAATCCTTTCGTGGAGATTGAAGCTCCTGCCTTGTTCTCGTAGTATCCTTCTTTTGAAATCATGATTTTGTAATCGGATTCTTCAGCAATATAACGATCCCCGTTTGGTTTTTTATCCCAGTAAACAGATCCGTCTTTTGAAGTCAAACCTTCCCATTTTTCATTTGCATTAGATCCGGTAACAATCACTTTCACACCATCGATCTTTGTTTGACGTGTTTTATCCGTCAAATCAAACACATTGATTTTCAAGCTGAACACATTCGGCGGCAGCTCGTACATCCAAAGATCCGGGCTGAATTGCTCACCAACGTTTCCTTTACGCTCGGAAGTAAAATAACCTTTACGGTCATCCACTTCAACCATTGCGTAATCATTAAATTCTGAGTTAATTGGAGAACCGTAGTTTGTTGGTTTTTCCCACTGGTACTTATCACCTACTTTCTCAGCACGGAACATATCCAATGCACCCATTCCAGGAAGCCCGTCGGAAGCATAGATCAAATCTCCGTTTTTTGCAAAGCTTGGGAACAATTCATTTCCAGCTGTGTTGACTTCAGGCCCCATATTCACAGGAAGTGACCATGAATCTGATTTCTTTTCGTAAGTAGTGTACCACAAATCGTGTCCTCCTTGTCCGCCAGGCATATCCGAAACAAAGATCAGGAATTTCCCGTCGTCAGATACACAAGGGTGACCTACAGATAATGTATCGTTTGGTTTCAAAGAAAGTCTTTTCGGGCGCTCCCATCCTTTACCTCCTAGTTCAGACATAAAGATGTCACAGCCCAGATTTTTCTTTTTCACACTTGGACAACGTGTGAAGAACATGGTTTTTCCACGTGCATCAATACACAAAGTACCTTCGCTGTCCTCTGTGTTAATACTGTCACCGACAATCGGCTTAGGTTCCAACCAGTTTCCTTTTTTATCCAATTCGGAAACGAAAATATCCATATATTTTTGACAAGTCAACGGATCTTTCGCTTTTCCCTGAAGACCTTCGCGGTCACTTGAAGTTCCGAAAGCAATCTTCGTTTCTTTCTTATCTACGAACATTGGGGCCATTTCAAAACCTTCTTTGTTCAGGGCTTTTACATTGGACACCGTATGACGTGTTCTGTTCTCTTTAAATTCTTCAAACATTTTGCAAGATGCAATCCCTACGTCTGCTCTCGGATCATCCGGAACCAGCGCTTTATATGCGTTATAATTCTCCTGAGCTTTTTTCAGTTCACTCATCTGACGAAGCATATCCGCATTATACAAAAGCACAAGAGGTTCTTTTTGCTGGAACTTTAACAGAATAGCTTTTTCATACCACTCATTAGCTCTTTTGAAGTTGTCGGTTAACCTGTAACATTCAGCAGTTTTAAATGCCATGTCACCTTTCTGAGCAAGACCTGATTTAGACTTACGTTTAATTTTAGAATAGGCTAATTCGCATTTTGATGCTGCTTCGCAGTAGTTTCCACTTCTAAACTGAGTATTTGCATCTTTAATTTGTTTCACTTGTCCGAAAGACATGCTGGAAACAACTAAAAGTCCAGATAAAATAAGCGTTTTAACATTCATAGCAAGGTGCAATCTTTTTTATATAAACACAGTGATAAAGGACCAACTACAGGATTAAAGTTATAGTTACTCAGTTATCGTGATTGCCGAAATTAAATTAAAATTTTGAATACGCGCTATTTATCGGGCAAAAAAAAACGTCTAAGATCGTTTTTGTGAGATTTTACTCGGTAACATACCTGTCCCATTTATTCAGCAAAACCTGAAATCCTTCCGGCAAATCGGAATCAAACTGCATCCATTCACCCGTTCCAGGATGTTGGAATCCTAAAGACTTAGCATGCAATGCCTGTCCGGGAATCAGGTCGAAACAATTAGAAATAAACTGTTTATACTTATCGTGTGTCGTACCTCTCACAATGCGGTCACCGCCATATTCCAGGTCATGAAATAAAGGATGCCCTTTCCATTTCAGGTGCGTGCGGATTTGATGGGTTCTTCCTGTTTCCAGTTTACATTCAACGAAAGTCACCAGGCCATATCTTTTCAAAACTTTCACATGCGTTACTGCATGCTTCCCATGATCTCCTTCCGGGAAAACAGTCATTACTTTTCGATTTTGCAAAGAGCGCCCCAAATTCCCTTCGATACGCATGTCTTCTTCTACATCTCCCCAAACCAAAGCCTGGTATCTTCTTTCGGTGGTCCTGTCATAAAACTGCTTCGCCAGATTCGTTAATGCATCTTCTGTTTTTGCCACCACCATGATCCCGGTCGTGTGTTTATCCAGCCGATGAACCAGGCCAGGTCTTCCGAAATAATCTGATTTTCGTTCAGGCAGATTGTCAAAGTGATAAACCAGTGCATTGACCAGTGTTCCGGTATAATTCCCATAACCCGGGTGAACGACCATATTGGCAGGCTTGTTCACAACGATCAATTCGTGATCTTCGTATACAATATCTAATGGGATATCCTGCGGAATAAGTTCTATTTCGCGAACCGGGTAAGGCAGAACTATAGCTACTTCATCCCCGGGTTTTACCTTATAGTTGGATTTAACCGGTTTTCCATTAACAACTACACTTCCATTCTTGGCAGCGGATTGAATCTTATTCCTGGATGTGTTAGGAAGACGATCTAACAGGTACTTATCTATACGAACGGATTCCTGACCCGGGTCCGCTTTAAAACGGTAGTGTTCAAAAAGTTCTTCCTCTTCCTGCTCAACATCCTGAACATCCTCATTCATATACTATCTGATAATTTTTTTTACTGTCTGCGAGTTGTTCAGTCTTAAGAAGTAAATCCCGCCCGGAGCATCGCTCAAATCAAAACGAAGATCCGCTGCATTAACCGTCAACACAATACGTCCTTGTGAATCTACCAAAACAGCTCCCGGAAATTCATTTTCAGATCGCCAGTTGATATTTACAACTCCGGTTGTAGGGTTCGGATAAACATTCCATTCAATTTCTTCTTTTACCAACTCATCGGTTCCAAGGTTTACATTGTCGGAAGTCAAAATAATTGGCCGGATCATCGGAACTCCCGGACTGGATGCTGTACTCCAGGTTGCTCCTGCATTTAATGAGAAAAATAAATTCCCGACATTCGGGGTATTTTTATCAAACCCGATATTCAACGGATCTGCGTCGATTTGACGCATCCCGACGTAAAATGCTCCCCCGTTTAAAGGAAGACGTGTATCTTTCAAGAGGTAATCCGTATAAATACCCCTTCCTTCTTCGTAAATCGGTGTTCTCGGGTAGAAGAACTGATCTTCATAAAGTACAGACCCCGGAACTCCGTTGTTATCGCCCCAAACGGTCAACAAGAACAGTTTATTAGACAGATCTTTTACAGAAGGAACAAAACACATTCTTACCCCCAGCAAGGTATCTGCCTGGTAAGGCTGGAACTTAAGGGCCAACCTTGCCTGGACCTGAGAAATTCCATAAGCTGCTTCCGCAGATCCGTCATCATAGGCATAAACATTCTCAAACACTTGTTTGGTATAAGAAGAATCATTCAGGGGCAAATTAGGGAACTGGGCTCCTGCATTGGCTATAATGTCGAATGTTTTGGTTGCTGATGGCGGAGTGGTTGAGAAGGTGTACCCGGTTGAAAAATCGTGTACGCTAGCCACAGTTGTTCTTGGGGCATAGTTCAACGCACCGGATAAAGTAGCTCCCTGCATCGTAAACGTTCCTTCCGTTGTTCCGGCGAAATTCACTTTTACCGTTCCGTTCATGTTATTTTCAGGAACATTCGATCCGTTTCTAACTGAAACCTTTACAGCAGGGTTCATATGTGTCGGATCATTTACCCAATGTTCCCATGGAACTTCCGTGTAATCTTCAATCAATGACCCGATATTGTATACGAATGCAAAATCCTTGAAAAGTGTATCCTGGTAACCACTTCCGTTTCTCAAATGCACATAATCCAGGTGGAATTCATCCAACATTCCGGAAAGCCCTCCGTAATTTTTGAACCGGAATCTGAATCCATCCGTTAAATATGCTGCATTGACAATTCTCAAATGCCCAACTTTGAAATCACCCTGCGGACCTCCGTTGATCGACCAAACACGGTTCCATTCGTCTGAATTTTTGTCGTAAAATTCCAGTACAAGTGAGTCTTGCGCTTCCGGAGCATCGCCAAAGCCCTGCCGCTGAACTAAAAAACTCAGGTAAATAGAGTCATTCGGATTATACCCTGATAAATTAATGGTTTTAGAGGTTAAATAATCTGCATAACCGGTTTGAGTTGTATTAATTGCGTAAGGGTAACCTGTTTCGTCCAGTCCGTCAAAGGTAACCACACCCAATGTCCATGGATTTACGGCATGTGTATAATTATGGTACGCAGAAACATCCATCCAGTATACATCCGGATTCACTTCATGCGCAAAGAAAATAGTTACCGAATCCTGAGTGATATCAGGGTTTGTAATAGGAATTGTGTCCGGATCAGGATCGGGGTTATTAGACAAATCCAGTGTATCGTAAATGTTATAGGGCGGATAGAAATCAATAGTCGAATAAACTACCGGGTAATTTTGAAAATCGGCTTGTTTAATGGTAATCAGCGGTAAATCTGTTTGAGTAGTCGTACCTGTTGCCAAAGCGGTCGTGTAACGTCTGGTTGGAGAAGTCGAGAATTTTTTATCGTTCGTGAGCGGAACATCCGACAAGTCTGTCAGGTGATAGAATTTCTGCTCTGTCACGTTTGCATCCCCGGGTTGAGCGTCTAAAACCGGGAATTTGGAATGAGAAAACTCATCCAAAAGTGGCAAAGATAAGGTGTCAAATGAATAAACAAAGGTACTGTCAATGTTTGCGGTGCTTTTCAAGTTCAGGGATCTTTTGGGAGAAACCTCTCTTTTCATAGCTCCGATCGGGCTCAAAACTTCCTGTCCGAATGAAACAAAACCAATAACAAATACAAAAACGGATACTAAACTAAATTTCATCTAATCAAAAATTACCTACCGTTTTTCAGCTGAAACCATAATTGTTGTGCCGGATGGAACAGTCTCACCCTCGATAAACTCGGGACTTTGAGAATAAATAACAGCATTGGTTGAGTCCGCAGCATTTGTACATCCATCACATGCACCAACTGAAATCTGTAGCGATACCCCACTTAAACGTGCTTTGGCATCAGATATTGTTAAACCGATCAAATCAATTACGGTTACCGGTTGTGCTTCGTTATTCTGACCTACCACCAATGTAATCGTGCTTCCAACAGGAATTCTTGTTCCTTCCTTGATTTCTCTTCCGTTGAAAAGCTGTCTCAATACAGCTCCGTTCGATTCGGAAGTCGGAACATACGTTTTACGGCATTTCAACCCGCGATTCTTGAGGATACTTTCAGAAATCCGCTCGGATTTATCGATGAGGCTAGGCATTTCTACCAGGCGCATTTTCTTGGAAACCTGCACACGGATAATCCTGCCTGACTTCACATAAACCAATGATTTGGAAGTTGGGAGCGGATCCTGTGACACGATGGTTCCTGCAGGAAGTTCGGGTTTATATACGGAGTCCAATACTTCGATCTTCAGTTCCAGTGCTTCCAGTTTAGACTGTGCACTGCTGGTTTTCATTCCAACCACATTCGGAACATCAATCTTCTCACCGTGATTCGTATATGAATCCAAATAGAAAACCAGGATTGTGATCACGATAAAATAAGTAAGCACAATGTAAAGCGAATGCTTCAAAAAATGCCTGCTCCAAACAAATGCCTTAAGCTTCTGAAAAAACTTCATAAATCGATTGTAAGTTGCACAAATATAAAAAGAATGTTCCTGCAAGTATGCAATGCAGATACGAAGCTTTTAACAATCGATTCTGAAAACTTTTTCAGCACCTCCGGATGCAGGATTAATTATCCGTTACTTTTGCATTTAAGTGTTCCAAAAACAGAGCAACACCTGCTCAAAAGGTCAAGAGTTCAAAGTTTGACCCTTTTGAATTTTTTGAACCATTTTGAACACTTGTACTAAAACAAAAAATATGAAGCTGGTTGGTTTATTTTGCGGTGGATATTCTTCGGAATTTGAGATCTCTTTGAAAAGTGCTCAAACCATCATGGATAATTTCCCGAAAGAATATGAAGTGGTACCGATCCATGTATTTGAAAGCGGCTGGTTTGTACCGGAAGGTTCGGAGAAATTGCCATTCTCCATTGAAAGCATGAGTTTTCAAACAAATGGTAACGAACGCAAAATCGATATCGGACTGATCTACATCCACGGGAATCCCGGAGAAAACGGAAAAATCCAGGCTCTTTTAGACATGAAAGGAATTCCGTACGTGAATTCCAATGCACTGGCTTCTGAATTGAGTTTCGACAAGTGGTACTGCAACCAGTTTTTGTCACGCTTTGGAATTCCGGTTGCAAAGTCGCTTTTCTTAAAGTCGCGCAATCAATATACGAACGGACAGATCCTGGATGAGCTGGGACTTCCTTGTTTCGTAAAACCCTCCGATTCCGGGTCAAGTTTCGGAATCAGTAAAGTTTCCAAAGCCGAAGATTTGCAAAATGCACTGGATAAAGCTTTTGAAGAAGGAGATACGGTTGTTATCGAATCTTTCCTGAAAGGAACGGAAGTTACCTGCGGTATTTACCGTTCACCAAACGGATTGGTAGCCTTGCCCCTGACAGAGATTGTTACCGAAAATGATTTCTTTGACTACGAAGCGAAATATTTGGGACAATCCCAGGAAATCACACCTGCACGCATTCCCGATGCGATCAGAGATAAGGTGTGGGAAAATTCGAAAGATATCTACAACCTCCTGCAGTTAAAGTCCATTGCACGCATTGATTTCATGGTTGTGAACGATGTTCCGCATGTCATTGAAGTAAATACCACTCCAGGGTTCTCGGCGGCGAGTTTGGTTCCTCAGATGTTAGCCGAAGCAGGAATTTCAATCATGGATTTCTGGAGCCAGATTTTCAAAACAGAACTCCACCTGCGGTAGAGCTCTTTTTTGTTTTTGTTTCCCGCAGAGGCACGCAGAAAAGCGCGGATTTTATGTCGCAAGTAAAACTGCAGTACTGCTTTTTCATTAACAGCTGAGAAGCAAAGGCGCAAAGAATTTTACGATCTTTCTTAGATAGAAAAGTTTATAAAATGAAAAAGGGTACAATCCAAAAAGTACCCTTTTCCAAACCTAAAACCCAATTTACCAAACCAATCAGAGAGATTTCTGATATATACTTGACACCCTTATGATGCACGGGTTTTTAAAAGGTTGGAAAAAAAATGAAAAAAATATTTTTTTTTCTTGAAAAGAAAATTTCCGGCAGATTATAACTTGTTTGAATTCATTCGCTGACATCGGATTTACCGCCTTACCAGACAGAGCTTTCTATAATGGATTTTTACTCCACACAATGACATGGCGGGTCAAAATACCACTTTACCTGCGGCATACCTTCCTGCCATCTTTTTTGGAACTCCGGTCCCAGCATAATTGCTCTCATATCCACAGCCTGCAGGTTTTGTAATTTCAAAACTTCTTCCGGAAGTGAATTGATCGGATTATCCCAAATGTCCAGTATTTTTAAATCTGTCAAATAACCGATGCAGGCAGGCAAAGAACTGATATTATTCCGTGCCAAATGAAGTTTTTGAAGTTTCGGCATCTGGCAAATCACAATCGGAGCATTCTCCAGGTCATTCTTTGTTGCATCCAGCGTTTTCAATGATTTAAAAACCCTCATTTCCAATGGAAGTTCTGTCAGTTTATTCTTTGAGATATTTAGATACTTGACATTCTTAAAGGCATATAATTTCTCAGGAATCTCTTCCCACTTCAGCTTCGACGCATCAATTCCATAAATCGTATCCGGATTTGCTTTTTGGATAGCTTCCCAGCGGTAAATCCTTAAAGTATCCTGTGAAAAAGAGCACTTAGTTATACAGAGAAAAATAAGTACGGGCAGTAATTTCATCCTGTTGAATTTGATGTTTTAGATCTTCTATGTTCTCAAAACGCTTTTCATCACGTATATGTTGCATTACTTCCACTTTTACATACCGATCATAGATCTCTTCTGCAAAATCAAACAAATGAACTTCTATCGTAACCTGGCCGTTATTTGCAACTGTGGGGCGCGTTCCGATATTCATCACCCCGAAAACCAACCTTTCATCCAGGTAAGCCTTCACAGCATATACGCCGTTTTTAGGATAAATCTTTTCTCTGTTTTCCAGGTCAATATTTGCGGTAGGAAAACCTATTGTGCGTCCGATCTGCTGCCCTTTTACGACTTTTCCATAAAGCACAAAAGGTGCTCCCATCAATTGAAAAGCGTACTCCACATTTCCTTCCAGGATCGCATTCCGGATTTTAGTAGAACTGATCGTAATTTCACCCGCAGAAATAGCCGGCAACTGGAACACTTTAAAGTTGTATAATTCTCCCAATTCCTGCAATTCCTGAAAAGAACCTTCCCTATTTTTTCCGAAGTGATGATCGTGACCAATATGCATTTCGCTGACCCCAATCTGGTTCACCAAAACGTCCCTTACAAATTCCATGGCAGATAAGCGAGAAAATTCTTTCGTGAAGGGGAAAAGGATCACTGTATCCAGTCCCAGTTTTTCAAGTTTGACCAACTTTTCGTCTACCGTATCAATCAGTTTCACAGAATAGCTATCCGGATAAAGCACTTTTCTGGGATGCGGCTCAAACGTAAATAAAACCGATTCCTTGTTTTCACGCCTCGCCTTTTGAACCAATGAACGAATAATTTCCTGGTGTCCTAAATGAACCCCGTCATAGGTACCCAAAGTAAGAATTGGGTGATTAAACTTCGTATCTGAATTCAACTGCCGAACTACACGCATGGTACAAATGTAGTTAAACAAAAAAAGACTGCATCGTCGAAAAATGAAATGCAGTCTTTTTAATGAAAAGTTTTTTATTACCTCATCAGTTGGAGATCTCCGTGACCTGAAAGAATACTTCCATTCAATCCTTCAATCACATATTTGAAAAAATAAACTCCGTCCGATGCCTGATTACCATGAACTGTTCCGTCCCAGTAACCATTTACATCATCGTATTCGTACATTCTTTCTCCCCAGCGGTTTACAATTTGTACTTTAACCGATTTCGCAAAACTGACATCCAGAAAAAATTGGTCGTTATTCTTATCTCCGTTGGGTGTGAAAATATTAGGAATATTCACCGTCGGATCAGGAATCGGTTCAACAACAATCTTTAAAGTATCAGCGTCTGTACATGAGCCATTTGCAGCAGTTAAAACAACCGTGTATTCTCCGGGAATAGTATATTCATATTGCGAACCGGCTCCGGTAACCGAATTCATTTCAGCGCCTGTTCCAAATGCCCAGTGATAGGTTGATGCACTACTTGAATTATTCTCAAAATTAACCGTCAGGGTCGGTGTTCCTGTAACCACATCAGCAGAAACATCCGCTACGGGCATCGGGATCACCGTAATTGTAATCTGATCGGTATTGATACAGCCATTGGCATCTGTTCCTGTGACCGTATATGTTTGAGTAGCTCCCGGCAAGAATGAAACTCCGTTATAAACCCCATTGTTCCAGGTATAACTTTGCGCACCTGCCCCGGAAAGGGTAATTCCTTCTCCCATACAAATGGATTGATCTATACCCGCATTTACGTTTGGTAATGGATTCACCGTTACAACTACCTGATCTGACGCCTGGCATCCGTTCGCAGTTACAGTAACGGTATATGTCTGGGTTGCTCCCGGTATAAAGGCAACACCATTGGTAACCCCATTGTTCCAAACATAATTCGAAGCTCCGGAAGCTGTGAGCACAGCACTCGTTCCAATACAAACCGACTGATCAGGACCGGCATTCACTGTGGGGATCGGATTTACCGTCACGACAACCTGATCCGTATTCTGACAACCATTGGCATCTGTCCCGGTACAAATATAAGTGGAAGTCGAACCGGGTGTAAATGGCACTCCGTCAATTCCCCCGTTATTCCAGGTATAGCTCTGAGCACCCGAACCATTTAGCGTGACCTGGCTTCCCTGGCAGACACTTTGCGGCAATCCGGCTTCGACAATTGGAAGTGGATTCACGGTTATAGTTACCTGCCCGGTATTTATACATCCGTTTGCATCCGTTCCTGTAACAGTATATGTCTGGGTCGCGCCCGGAACAAAAGATAATCCGTTCGTAATACCACTACTCCAAACATAGTTTTGCGCTCCCGATCCCGCAAGTGTGATAGCATCACCCAAACAAATTGATTGAGGGAGACCAGCACCGATAACCGGCAAGGGATTCACCGTTAAAGCAACCTGATCTGTATTCTGACAACCATTGACATCTGTTCCCGTTACGGTATAAGTCTGACTGGCTGCAGGTACAAAAGAAACTCCGTTTGCTGCACCGTTATTCCAGGTATAAGTTTGAGCACCTGATCCCGACAAGGTAACAGAACCACCGGCACATATGGAAATAGCTGCCCCGGCATCAACAACCGGAAGTGCGTTGACTGTCACCGTTGTTGTAGAAGAACAGGTTGAACCATTATCGGTTACATCAACTGTAAATGTATAAGTTCCCGGTGTAAGCGGTATCGAAACAGAAGTTGGATTTTGAGCTGAAGAAGTAAATCCATTCGGACCAGTCCAGGAATAAGTGGCTCCCACAATCGTAGTGGCAAAAAGATTAATAGTGCTGGTTCCTGAGCACACGGGTCCACTATTTGTAGCGGTGACCGCACATCCACAAGGATTAACGATAATAGTAGCTGTAGCTGAAGCAGAGGACGGGCACAAAGCATTTCCGGTTGATGAGTTAACCGTGTAAGTGTACGTACCGGCAGTTGCTGGCGGGGTTGCTGTTACGGCAGATCCGCTTGCAGCACTAAGATCCGGAGATGCATTCCATGTATAAGTCCCATTCCCTCCGCTAGCTGTTAATGCTACGGACTCTCCAATACAGATTGTTGAGTTTACAGGGGTAACATCGACCGGAATGGACACCCCGGAAGTTGCCGCAAAAGTATAATCACATACATCCCCGGCAAATCCATCGATCATAATATAATACGTGTTTCCGGGGGTCAGTCCGGTAGCACTTACCGTCTGTGATCCTGCAGAAGGAGCCAGCTGACCGCAGTAATAAGATGTTACTGGTCCAGAACCGCAAGTATTGGCAGAGAAGATCATGATTTGAATTCCATCACCGTAAGTTGAATTATACACCCAGCAGTCAAACGTAATGGATGAAGACGAAGCTACAAAAGTCAGATACGAATCATTTTCCACCGATCCGCAAAACTGATCGAGCAGTCCGTTACCCGAAAGACAAAGTCCGAGAAAGTAACTGGTGCAGTTTTCCCAGGCATCAGGGCTATAACCGGATGAAGTATTTCCGCAATAGCCGTTCAACTCGCAGATTGGAGTTGCAGTAGCGCAGGTATTTCCTGCGGCCGGATTACTACCACATGGTGGCTGAGAAAAACCTTTGAGTGTCAGTAGTAATAGTAGTGTTAGTAGTAAGTGTTTCATTTCGGTTAGTTTTTCTTGTTTTTGATATATTCCAAAATGGCGGCGTGCCTGTCTGATGGCTCGAACCTGGATTTATACAAAAAATGTTCGTAGACTTTCGGAAATTCCGAGGCAGGGCATTGATCGATCAATCCGTAAATCACTTCCAGTGATTCGGTTTTCGATTTTTCCGAGATGTACCGATAGGTAATGTTTTGCTTAGATGTTTGTACCGTTCCGCCTTCCTGAGAAAAAATACAAGGCGCAGCAACGAATAGAAACAACTGTAGAATTACAATTTTTTTCATATTAGTAGTAGTAAATAAATTGCCAATGAAAAATCAGATTTTCATTAACAGGCGTAGTAAGTATTCCGGACGGTAAGTAGATCACCGTCAATTAATTGCAATCCGAATTTACGAAATCTTACTTTAAGAAAAAAACATAACGCGCATTAAATCAACGATTTTAACAAAAAAAGATGTGCCGGTGTTAAATATAAACAACCGGCACATCTTTCAATTATTTTGTGTTTACTTGCTTCTTACCTCCTTATTAACTGGATATCTCCTTGTCCGGTTTGAACCGTTCCATCCATGCCTGTGGCGCTATAGTTAAAGAAATAAACTCCTTCTTCCGCCAAATTTCCGTTTACTGTTCCATCCCAGTAACCGGCTACTCCGGAATAAGATGCCATTTTATTACCCCAGCGGTTCACAATAGTGACCTCTAATGAAGCTCCGTTTTCCAACCTAAGATAGAATGTATCGTTATTTCCGTCTCCGTTCGGCGTGAAGATATTCGGAACGGTGATCAACATTGGAGCATACGCTACAACAATCGTTAGATGGGCTGTATCTTCACAAATTCCGTTGCCCGCAGTAAGGATTACTGTATAAACTCCCGGATGGTCGTATGATGTTCCCGGCTCATCGGATATAGTTGTCGTTTGATAAATTTGTCCGTTTCCAAAAGAAAATTCATAGGTATTCGCATCCTGGCTTGAATTTGTGAAATTCACTTCCAATCCCGGAATACCTGATGTAACATCCGCATCCATGGAAGCAAGAGGTACATCTACAACAGTAACTGTAACCGTAGCAGTATTCTGACATCCGGCCGCATTGGTACCTGTAACAGTATATACTTGTGTATTTGTCGGTGCAAATGCAACGTCGTTCGAAACACCGTTGCTCCAGCTGTAGTTTTGCGCACCTGATCCGGTCAATGTAACAAACTGACCCTCGCAAATCGTTTGATCTGCCCCAGCTCCTACATTAGGAAGCTGATTCACCACAACAATCACCTGATCTGTATTTTGACAACCATTGGCATCGGTCCCGGTCACTGTATAAGTTTGAGTAGCACCCGGTATAAAAGAAACACCATTTGTTACTCCATTATTCCAGGAGTAAGTCTGTCCACCTGAAGCCGTTAATGTTGCAGATCCTCCAATACAAATATTTTGGTCCACTCCTGCATTAATCGTTGGCAATGCATTAACCGTCACTACAACCTGATCCGTATTCTGACAACCAGCGGCTGACGTTCCCGTTACCGTATATGTCTGAGTTGACCCCGGTGTAAACGCAACACCGTTAGTTACTCCGTTATCCCAGGAATACGTTTGCGCTCCCGTAGCTGTTAAAGTAACGGATCCTCCGGCACAAACACTTTGGTTCGATCCGGCGTTGATTGTCGGCAAAGCATTCACGGTCACAACCACCTGATCCGTATTTTGACAGCCATTTGCATCTGTTCCTGTTACGGTGTAAGTTGCTGTTGAAACCGGGGTAAATGAAACACCATCCGTCACCCCATTATTCCAGGTATAGCTTTGCGCACCGGATCCGGTTAAAATAACAGATCCTCCGGCACAGATAGCTTGATCCGTACCTGCATTCACCACCGGTAATGAATTTACATTGACTACCACCTGATCCGTATTTTGACACCCATTTGCGTCCGTTCCTGTTACAGTATAAGTCTGAGTGGTCGTTGCAGTGAAAGAAACACCATTTGTTACTCCATTATTCCAGGCATAACTTTGCCCACCCGAACCTGTTAGTATAACCGCACCACCCGGACAAACCGTCTGATCAGTTCCCGCACTAATTGTTGGCAAAGAATTTACCGTTACTGCCACCTGCGCAGTATTCTGACATCCGTTGGCATCAGTTCCCGTTACAGTATAAGTTTGAGTACCCGCCGGGATAAAAGAAACCCCGTTACTGACGCTATTGTCCCAGGTATATGACTGAGCCCCGGATCCCGACAAGGTAACAGAAGCTCCCTGGCAGACTGACTGGTTCGTTCCGCCACTAACTGTTGGAAGTGCATTTACCACAACTGTTGTCGTAGCAACACACGTGTTTCCATTTTCCGTCATAGTAACTTCGAAAGTATAAGTTCCCGGAGTTGAAGGAATCGGAACTCCTGTCGGGTTCTGATCCGTGGAAGTAAATCCGTTTGGTCCTGTCCAGGAATAGGTACCACCGGCAACTGTTGTTGCAAAGAGATTAACTGTTGTCGTTCCGGTACAAACCGGGCCGCTATTCGTTGCAGTCACTCCGCATCCGCATGGATTCACAACAATGGTGGCTGTTGCCGACGTTGACGAAGGACACAATGGGTTTCCTGTTGAGGAGTTAACTGTATAATTATAAGTCCCTGCAGACGGAGGGGTTGCAGTTACATTCGCACCGGAAGTCGTATTCAGATCGGCAGACGCATTCCAGGTGAATGTACCATTTCCTCCTGCAGCTGTAAGATTCACCGTTCCACCCTCACAAATAGTAGCGTTTGCAGGGGTGACACTCACCGGAATAGATACTCCCGAATTTGCTGCAAATGTATAATTGCAGACATCACCCGAGTTTCCATCGATCATAATGTAATAAGTATTCCCTGGTGTTAGTCCGGTGGCAGTAATATTAACATTTCCGCTCGGAACCGATCCCGGGTTATAGCAAGGTCCGTATTGTGTAACCGCTCCGGAACAGTTGGTAGCCGAAAAAATAAAGATCTGTATTCCATAACCCATGGTCGAGCTGTTTACCCAAACATCAAAAGAAATCGTACTGGATGATGCCGTAAAAGACAAGAAAGAGTTATTCTCAATAGTTCCACAGAAAGCGCTTGTTAAATTCGACCAGGAATTGGATCCGTAACTTGAAGAGGTATTTCCGCAGTAGCCATTGATATCACAAATAGGAGTTGCTACTGCACAGGTATTACCAGCAAGCGGGCTTGCTCCACATGGCGGAGCAGGTACCGGTTCTTTTACACAAATGCTAAATGTACCTGTTCCGGAAGAATATTTCCAAAACCGGATAAAAAGTGTTGCTCCCGGTGTTTGACCTGACAAATTAATTGCTGGCATTGCACCGTTCTGACTGTCATCGTCATCACATTCAATTAATGTCAAACTACCACAAGTCCCCGAGTATATTGCCATACCTCCATCTGTTATGGTTCCAGTATTCGAATCAAAGTTCAATTGTCCGGAAGCCGGAACAACCACTGAATACCAAACATCCGGGCCACCGTAAGAAGCACATCCGGGAGCCGGTACACCAGCAGTTGCCGTAGCATTTACAGTAGTTCCTGCAGTATAAGAACATGATGAACCAACTGTTAAAGCGATCGCATTGCACGGATCATCATTAGCCGGTTGGGCAAACGAATGAAAAGCAGCTAAGGCCATAAATGTCAATACGCAATACTTCACGTATCGAGAAGTGAAAATATTTTTCATAGTAGTAGTCGTTGTAACGTAGTAAATTACTTTTTCTTGATTATTAATTCTTCCTCGTATGTGTACATCAGCACCTTATACTCGCCGATGGTTTCTTTAAAAATTTTCAGAAAATCATTTGTTGGGTGATCAACAAGCGGATAAGAGACTTCACATTTTTGTTCCCCATCCCGAACAATAAATTGCTCAATACCGGTACGGTCCTTTAAAAGTTGTTCTATCTCAGAAGCATGTTTTTGGAACAAACTAAAGTCTTCAAAAGTAAATGTTAGGTGATTTAATAACCCTTCATCCCCTTTTCTACCCGATTTGATGTTTTCTATTCGATGTAATTCAATATCACGGGATAAATCAGGTGAACCTGGAGTTTGCGAAAAAACAGCAGTATGTGCAACGAGCACAATGCCCGTAATGAACAGTCTTTTTTTCATAGTAGTAATAAGTAACAATTAGTTAATACGTTCTTAAAAACGAAATTTACGAATAAAGGTTGCATTTATCCAAAAAAAGATTGTTTTACAGCTAGAAAAGAGGTTAAAAAAACAAACTCCCACATCAAAAAAAGGTGTGCAGACCAAATCTACACACCTTTTGCACCATTACTAATTATACCAGTGTTAATCTCTTACAAGTTGTATATTTCCTTGTCCGGTTTGTGTTGTTCCATCCAGACCGGTTACGGTATAATTGTAGAAATAAACCCCTTCCTCAGCGAGATTTCCATTCACCTTCCCGTCCCAGGAACCATTCACCCCGGAATAAGAAGCAACTCTATTCCCCCACCTGTTTGCAATAGTTACTTCCAGGGAAGTTGCATTTTCCAGGGTAATAAAGAATTGATCATTCACACCATCACCATCCGGGGTAAAAATATTCGGAACTGTTACAAGTAAAGGATTATAGAAAACAGTTATTACAACGCTTGAAGTATCATTACAAACCCCGTTACCAGCTGTTAATACGACTGTATAAACACCTGCCGACCCATAGCTGACCGTTGGCTGATAAGACACATCAGACGTCTGGAAAGACTGACCGTTCCCGTAATCAAAAGAGTAGTCAGTCGCATTCGTACTGTTATTATAAAACTCAACGGTCAAAACAGGCATTCCGGAGGATACATCGGAGCTTAGTGAAGAAACCGGTGCCGGAACAACTGTTATTGTGATCTCACTGGTATCCTGACATCCGTTAACATCCGTACCAACAACCGAGTAAGTCTGAGTACCGGACGGCGTGAACGACACATCGTTTGTAACCCCGTTGTTCCAGGTGTATGTTTGTGCACCTGAACCTGAAAGTGTAACCTGCATTCCCAAACAAATAGTCTGGTCTGGTCCCGCATCAACGGTTGGAAGCTGATTCACTGTTACCAGCACTTGGTCTGTATCTGTACAACCACTTGAAGAAGCACCTGTAACAGTATAGGTTGCTGTCGAACCCGGAATGAACGAAACATCATTGGTAACTCCGTTATCCCAGGTATACGTTTGTGCACCGGAAGCTGAAAGTGTTACTGATTCACCCAAACAAACTGTTTGGTCCGGTCCTGCATCTACTGTCGGATAAATGACTTCTACACTTGTTGTAGCAGGCGGAGGTGTACAAGTTGTATTTCCGTAGGAAGTAGTTGCTGTTAATGTAAAAGTAGAAACTCCAGCAGGCAATCCGCTTGAAGTTGTACTACCGGATGTCGGATCTGCAATTGAACCTGCTCCTGTCCACAATAAAGTCGTTGTAGCAGTTATTGTAATCGGTGTAGACAAAATGGTTGGCACCGGAACCTGGAAAATGGAAGCTGTTGCGGCAGAACAGGAATTGTCATTAATTGCCGAATTGATTGCGCCTGAACTGTACGAAAAAGTAGTCGGTGAACCACAGGTAGGTGTTAAATTTGAAAATGTAATGTTTGCATTCGTTAATGATCCCACATCTGCACCAATACAGTCATAAATCTGTACTGCCCATCCTCCTCCGGCTGCATTACATCCGATTAAACTTCCCCAATTGATCGGGGTATTGGCTGGTCCGTAGGTACTATATGTTCCTGTCAGGCTGGTCGGTGAGGGATTGCATACATCGATATTTCCACTGGGAACATTGGTGAAACAAAGATTGTTTACGTTATCACCACTGTTACATGTGGGGCCCTGACCAATTACTCCGGGATTTGGAAGCAGCAAGATAGTTGGCGACCCACAGGAAGGCGGACCGACTAAGTAAAATGCCAAATCCGAAACAAATGTGTGGTTTGCGGTAAAGCAAACCTGGATAAGTGTATTCGCATTAATCAATGATTCTGGCGGCGGCGGGTTATAATAAGAAAAGGATCCGGTTGTATTCACCGTAGACGACAAGGATGCGTTGTTACAACCAAATACCCCGCTTGAAGCTGTAATTTCCGTATTTAAATTCCATACCCAGGCAACAAAACAATCCGTAACTGTATTGGAGGCATCTCGTATTTCCACGCGATAACCATCACTTGCAAGGTTTGATATGGTTGAAGTTGCTCCGGCATCGGAAGATAATGACTGCCAGGATGAAGTAGCCTGGTTGTGATAAAACCAGTTAAAGGTATAAGGTCCTGTTCCGCTGGTTGGCGTAGCTGTCAAACTTCCCTGTTGTGCGCCAAGCGTATTTCCGCACCAGATATAGATCGGATCATTCGGAGAACCATCTGTATAAGAAGTCACGGAAGATCCTGAGTTTCCGTTTGGAGTAAGCTGGGCATGAGTATATAGCGAGCTTAAGAATGCAAGAAGAATCAATAACTTTTTCATAACTACCTGGAAGATTTAAGTTCATTAATCCGCTTTACCAAAAGCTCTTTTTCGTGCAGGTATCGCTCCCTGTCAGTTGGCAATGACTCATTTAGCTTGATCTCTAAAAAAGGTAAAGCATCCATGCATTCCGAAAGTGTCCAGTCTTCTACCGATCGAATTTTAATCGGTTCATTTTTAACAGGGGCTGTAATAATCTCCACCCCCTGTGCCTGGTGAACAATAACTCCATTCGGTAATTGAGTCGTATTTGATTGTGCATGACATAAGGCTGGTAATACAGCTATGCCAAAAAGAAATCTTTTTTTCATTTTATATATCGTAACAAATTAATAGTTGCTTCAGTACTGTCTTTTAGAAACGCCCGCTATTTTTCAAAAGTTGCACCATTTCAACGCATTTTTTCGTTGATATATCAAGCTTGGGAGCCCTGTTTTTAAATGTCTTTTTTTAATTCAACGTCTAAAATCCATGCCTCGCTATACATACATCGTTTAAACAACCGAAACAGCATGTAAATTTTTGATAAGTCAAGGATCCGGAATAATTTTTATTCAAACCACACAATCCAAAACACCGGTTATTTGAGTTCCTGCCAAATGATTTAGAATAAAATAACATACATACTTAATAATCTTCTCCTTTTTATTGCACCAATACCATAAATGTGGT
>CBINBC010000039.1:0-47039 GCA_966248825.1 uncultured Fluviicola sp. | reverse complement strand
AATATTCATCCTGATTTTACTTACGCTTGCGGCAATACTTATTGTAGTTCTTTGAGGCATTTTCATCTCCCAACTCCATGGCTTGTTGAAAGTCCGCACAGGCTTGCTTCTTTTTCCCGTTATTATAGTAAATGATTCCTCGCAGGCCAATAGCATCTCTTCTTAAATTTGGAACTTCTGTGTCATCCTTAATCAATTCAATGCATTTATCCAATAAAGTAATTCTGTTTTTAAAATTATCTTTTTCAGAATTATCTTCATAAGCTCCCAAAAAGAAATAACATTGAGCATCATTAGGATTTAATTCAATGGCACGTCTAAAATCTTTTTTACCAGCTTCTATTTTATTGACTGCATAATAAGACACACCCCTTCGTTTATAAGCATCAGCAGTTGGGTAGATTTCTATGGCCTTTGTAAAATCAGCAATAGACAATTCAAGACTTTTTCGATCCGAATTGAGGTCCCCTTTTAATGCATAACACTTCGCTCTATTGAAATAAGCTCCCTGAAACAGGTATTCAAGTTTAGAATCTATCACTACCGTAAAATCACGGATGGCATCATCCAAGGATCTCAACCCCATGTATAGTTCTCCACGGCTGAAATAATGAGCTGGATATGACTGAAGCAAAATAGAAGAATCATAATCCCGGAGTGCCCGCCAGTTATCATCCAGGGACTCATACAATTGTGCCCGGCGGTAATACCTGCGGGCGGTTGGAATTAACTGAATGGCAGCCGTATAACTTTGAACCGCTTCTGTTTTTTGATTCTGTGCCATTTGCTTTTGTGCCTGATCATCCAATTGCAGTGCTTTCATCCCGTTCTGTGTGGCAAAAGCAATTAATTGGTTTTCCAAAAAGAAATAGTCTTCAAAAACCCGGTTTTTTTCGTTATTTGAAACCAGGTCAACATGCAAAATATAGGCCCAAAACACATCCTCTACACCTTGAATAAATTCTTTATCCGATTTATTTCCCTTAATACGTCTGGTCAGTGCTTCGGCCTGAGCCGGATTATCTTCCAGCGCATTGATTAAAATCCAGGTGGCTTCGCTCACTTTATTGCTGTCCAGGTAGCTTTCTGCCCGTTGAAGGGTATAAGGTAACTTGAGAACAGACTTATTGATCGTAATTTTAGTTTGTGAATAAGAAAAAAATCCAAATACACAAAAGAACCAAATAGTGACTAACTTATTCATATCCCCAAATTTACAAAAGTTGTTCCAAAGTGATTCAATCAATCCCCTAATATGGTTGATGAGGAAGAACGTTTTTGAGATGGAATATCAGTTTCACGCCACCAAACATCAGGGATGGTATGTCCATACTGGCAATCGCGGCATGTTTATCCATAAAAACCTGTGCTGAAAAAGTTCCTTTAGGGATATCTGCAATTTGATTCAGGCTAAATCTAAGAGAGAAAGAAGTTGCATCGTTACTTCTCATTAAATCGTCTGAAAAAGAGCCCCTAAATTCCCAAAAACCATTTCCTATAGTCACATTACCTGATAAAACATGCTGCTGACCGATTCCATTCATTGCATCCTGGTTGTTAGCTGTGGGATTGGGTGTCAGATCATTAGTGTATGCCCAATTATAATTCAGGTTTGCATTCACGCTCAAATAACCTACAGGATTGGCATTGAATGCAATTCCTACTTGTCCAGACCATAAGTCCATTTTCTTTAAGTCATTGATACCGCGAACAGCATTTACTCCTGCATAATTCACGGAAGCATTCATTCCTAAATATTTCGAGGGCTGGTGTACAACGCTAAGATTGGCTCCATAATTAAATACCGATTTATCAAAAGTCGAATTGAGATAATTCTGGTTCTCCTGCTGTCCCGTAAGATTTGCCAATGTGAAAAAAGTTTTCAAGGTTTCATCCTTGGTATTCAAGTCAAAGTTATTTTGCCAGATCATCGGAAATCCCTGCGCCAACATACTGTAATCTTTTTTATCTCCTCCGGGCTTCTTGCCCATCGCAGGAAAAAACTGACCGAATCCACCCGCTGAAACAGAAGTTTGGTTCATCAGTTTAGAATTTTCAGTTCGGTTTTTTAAAAAGTCATATTGAAAAGCGGCGTAACTGTTTAGAGGTGTTTTTTTCTCATCCTTCTCGAACATTCCCGGGTAATTCGCCGAAGTGTTTGGGTCCAGCTTAAATTCTCCGGATCTTCCGGGTGGATCGGGATAGACCGGTGATATTCCCTTGTCACCGAATGGTTGATTACTAACACGCAATTTGTGCTGGATGAAACTTTGACTGTCTCCCCAGTTATCAGTGCGCTTGTAATCCAGAATTGTTTTATTGAAAGGAGCAAATGCCATTAAGTAACCGGAGAGAACACTTAATTCTCCGAGAGACGTTTTAAACACATTGGAATCTTCGGAAAGAAGATCTGAAAGAACTAAAGCTGACACACCAGTAAGTGAAAGAGGCAGCAAATTCTTCTTACCAAAATCTCCGGCTTTATCTCCCGCATATTTCGTAAGCATTTTTTCTGCCAAATATTCCTTTAGGGTTTCTTCTCCTCCTTTTTTGATAGCATCCCATAAATCCATGTAAACCTGCGTTGGGGGAAGCAACTCATTCTTATCATTAAAATATTCTGCAGGGTACAAGTCCTTGAAAAAAGTGGTTGGATTTCCGTTCCATTTTGCCCAAAGAGCCTCCTTATTAGCAAAACCGTACCCTTTTTTCTTAAATCGTTCGTCGTAATGCAGATAAAAAGCATAGAGCTTTTCCTTTTTTGCAGGATCAGATACACCATCCTTCTTAAGAAATTGTTCCAGCTCATAAGCCTCTAAATAATTGCCGGGATGCTGTTGTGTGAACTTAAACCAATCCTGGTCTAATTTAGCGGGATCAACGTTTGAGATTACATTACCAATTTGGCCTTTCACGTTATTGTTTTCTTCTAAACTCTCATCTTTTTGCCCAAACCGGGCAAAATCATCAGCATAGAAGAATCTCAGGAAGTCATCTTGTACTTCCGAGGGTCTCGAAGGAACGTTATTTTGATAGTATTTTGCAGGAAATGTTTTAAACAAAAGTCCAGATAAAACAACCATCCTGTAAAAAATGTTGGGATCAAAATCAAAAAGGGCGGTTTGGTATCCAAAGTCTGACTTCGAATTTCCTTTAAAATAGGTTTCATAAAACCGTATTGATTTTACCTGTAACTTTTCCGTATCTCCTTCTGTGCGGCGCAGAGATTCCAATTCATAGGCATCTAAATAAAAATTGGGGTGCCCTTCAATGAATCCCCAAAATGCAGCTGTTTGTTTATCAGCAGCATTAATTGCGTCAATGGATAGTTTCTTGGATTTATTATCCCTCACCATCTTGACAACCCCCTGGTTTTCGGTTCTGTGACTGTTCAAATGCTCCAATCGTTTCTTCTCAGAAGCATAGGTAGCATCCTTACGTGATTTTTGCCACAAACCTCTTAAAAGAACAGGATTTTTACGTTTTTCTTCTCTGATGCTTTCTCTTTTATTCTTAAACTCACTCTTTATCGTTGATCGTTTGTCCACGTAATTTTCATCCGCACGTTTATTTTTCCTGTTCTTCCTTTTATCGGCTCTAAACTTTTGTCTATTCTCTTTTGATTGTTCTTTGAGATTTTTGCGGGGAGCTTTGATAACCTTTCTTTTTTTCTTAAAATCAACTTTCAGGTTTCTCCTCCATGCCCTTCTTTCCTTCAGAGAATTACTTGCCTTTCTCCGTGTCTTCCTTTCCTTTTTATACGTTTTTTTATTCTCATTCAATTGATCACGAACAAGGTCCGAGGGCATGGTAAATTCCAGGTCCGAAAATTTCTCCGTAAAAGCTTTCGGATCAATCTTGTCCCCGTCATAACCGAATACTTCATTTATTTCAGTAACGTCATCGAAAAACTGAACCATAAAATTAAACAATCCTCTTTTTTCCTCTTCCGTCAGTTCCGAAACCTTAAGGAGGTAATGCAGAAGTGCCTTTTTCTCCGGAAGTCCCAGCGGAGTCTGATTTGTTCCGTCCGCGTAAAGCAGGATTTCTTTTCTGGCAAAGTCTTCCGGTTTGGTGCCCGGAACAGGATTGTTTATTTTTTTGATCTCCTCTTGTTTCGCTGCTTTTTCCTTATCGTCTAATGTTGGATTTTCCAGCTCCTCTTCCAGTTTCTTAATTTTCTGCTGCTTTTTCCCTTCTTCGTACTGCTTGAATGCACCTTCATCCAGCAACGCTTTGTTTTCAATATCCCGGGTGATTACTTCCGGATCCAGGTCATCTGTTTTTTTGTCTTCCTGTTCATCCAGGATTTTGAGCTTGTATTCCTTGACAATTGCTTTTTCTTCCGCGGACAATAAGTTCATACGCTCTGACTTTATCCATTGATTAAGCCGGTTGTACTCGGGAATGTCTTTTTTCAATGCTGCAGTTAACTCGTGGATCGCTTCTGTATAGTGTGATCTTCGGAAAAATTCATCGACATTTTTATCCTTCTTTTCCCTTTTCTTTAGTCTTTTTTCAAATACTTCTTTTGCTTCTTTAAGTTTTCTTTCCTCCGTTGTGATCTTTAAGCTCAACCTGGAAAATTGGAATATTTTCCTTTTAAGTTCACTTCCTTTGGTAGTCTTTTCTTCCTTATTAATTTGGGAAGCCTCTTGTTCCCTCAGTTTTTTATCAATGACTTTTTTCCTTTCTGCCTTTATGGTTTCATCGCCCGTTTCTTTCTGATGACTTTTAGTCAGCCATTCAAGCGATTCGATATCAATATGTTCCTTTTTAACATATCCTTCCCCGCCGTCAAATGCTATTTTATACCAGTTTTTGGATTCTTCTTTAATAGTCAATCTGCCCACTACTTGTTCAGGCAACGGAGGTAGGTACTTAGCGTTAAAATCCTGTTCTTTCTGTTTTTCAATCCGGTTGGCCTCATCCTGGTAACTCCACGGTACACTGACTCCGCTAAAAAGAGAAATCGTTTGACTTATAAATTCGTTACTACTTATTTTTTTTTCGTTTTTCTTCTCCCCTGTAATCAATGATTTCAGCGGTGCTTTTTCAACCGAATACAAAACTGCGTCAGAAACCAAACAGCCTGGAATTTCAGGTGTAAATACTTTGAAACTTTCATCCCGGGGCTTGTCTTTAACTGCAGGATTGTTCTCTTTTGATGCATTTTCCGGTGCACTTTGCGCACCGACATCTTTTAAAGAAGCTCCATTGACATTTGGTCCGGATTGACCTGTGGAACCATTGGAGAATTGACTATTCGCAAAACTTCCTGTTCCAAAATCCTGTACGGCAACACCTTCTGTTTCCTGTGAAGGCTGGGGATCAAAAACTCTTTCATCGGCCATAGCTACAAGGTTTTTCCTTCTTTCGCCAGTTCAACTGCCACTGCATTCCGAATATCACTGTGTGTAATAGTGCCGGCACTGGAGGCAATGTTGCGGATCGCAATTTTACTGATAACATTGTTAATCTGAGCACCGCTTAATTTGTACGTTTTTGCCAGTAATTCTGGTGTTAAACCATCTTCTAATAATACACTCTCCGGAAGCATGGAATTCCAAAGTGTTTTTCGTTCTTCCACATCGGGAAGCGGAAAGTGGATCATTTCATTGAATCTCCGGGCAAAGGCATTGTCTATGTTGTTCTTAAAATTGGATGCCAGGACCACCATTCCCGGATATTCTTCAATGCGCTGCAATAAGTAACTTACTTCCTGGTTCGCATAGCGGTCATTCGAACTGCTTGTTTGAGTTCTGCTTCCGAAGAGTGCATCCGCCTCATCAAAAAACAGGATCCAATCGGAATGTTCTGCTTTATCGAATACACGGGCCAGGTTCTTCTCGGTCTCACCGATAAACTTTGAAACGATCTTGGAAAGGTCTATTCGGAATACCGGAACTCCCGTTAACTTCCCCAGTAAAGATGCCGTGAGACTTTTCCCCGTTCCGGGTGAACCATAAAACAAAACCCGGTATCCCGGTTTTAGATGTTTCCCGTATTCGGATTGATACAACTCATTTTTAAATTGGAGCCAATGAAGCAATTCCTGCAGACGAGATTTTGTGGAGGGTGCTAATATTAAATCGCCCCATTCCAGGGAAGTTGAAATTTCTTTTGCAGGAAATTCATTGTTAAACGGAGGAATGTAACGGGTCCCGGTGGTGCACCAGGTCAGGCATTCTTTAGTAGGAACAATTAAACGGGTGTTAAAGACCACTTCTTCTTTCGTTTCGGAAAAATCCAAAAGCCGGCCCTTAAATAACCTGGCTTCCTGTTCAAAAAGATGCATCAGCATGAAGCGTTTCTGCAAATCATTTCCTGCTGCTAAAAAGAAAAATGTCTCTATCGTAGGTAAGAACAGGCGTCCGTACCTGGACTGCATTCCGCCAACCAGGGGACTTATTTTATCTGCCGGCTGATCCTTTAACAAGAGTTTATCCAATACATTCGGATTGATATAAGGTGCCAGTGCTAAAATCAAAAGCAGTCTTTCTTCCACGACCAGGTTATATTCCTGTATCAACGAACTGTAATGCGAAGGCATCGAATTGTGTAACGGAGGAGCTACTGCCAGGAAACCGGAATCTTCCGGTGCATGAGTCAGCTCTTTCATCCGAAGATCAATCAGTGAACTCAACCAGTTCAAATCAGCTTCGATGTGTGAAGCATTTGCAACAGATCTGCTTTCCAGAATAAGTTCTATGTTGATAGATTCCTCCATATCGGTTATTTCAATTCTCTTGTTTCAATTAGTTGGTTCTTTTATTGGATTTACCCTTAACCACCCACATTCACAGTCACTACACTCGTAGTTCCACTTTGCAGAACAGTCTGGCGGGTCGGTTCAATGAGGTCAAAACTATAAGAGAACGAGTCTACACCCGAGAATCCGGTTACCGGAGCATAGGTTAAGTACCATTTCCCGTTCTGGTAGGCAATTCCGGCAGTTCCGTACTGTTGGGTATTCGCCGGATTGTTCGGATAGTTATAAGTTGGCATCAGAGATTGCTGCATGGACTGCCCGTCAGGCGGAATCACAAAATTATAAGCAACGCGGGTTCCGTTTCGGTTTACCAGGTACAGCTTGATATTGGAATCGGTGTAGAGATTTCTGTCGAACTGCAAGGCATCGGAAACATCGATAAACATCAGTGCTGCTCCGGTAGATTTCATCACTCCTTTGGCATAAGCGTAATCTCCCGGACTATATGTTGCAATGTAAGGAGCCGTTAATGCCGGCATGTTGATACTGCTTTCGGAAGTCGGTATCGGAATCTCATCACAGGAACAGTCGCAGCTGATCAGATACGGCAAAGTGAAATCGGCTATTACCTGGTCTCCGTCCAGCAGGTTTGGAGCAGGACGAGACGTAACCGGTACATTCCCCGCAAGGCTCAGCTGGATATTCGACAATGACAGCAATTGTGCCTGCATGGCTTTTACCTGTTGCTGCTGAGCAACCGACTTTGCCGGCTGGTATTTTGCCTGGGCAAGCCCTACCTGCAAAGCTTTGATTTGTTGGTTTACAGCTACTGCATATTGTCTGGTAGGCTGACTGATCTGAACCGGATTTCCCGATACGACCATGATAAACGTTCCGCCCATCGGTACACCGGCCTGGTGTTTGATTCCCGGATGTTTTTTGATAAAGTTGGAAAACAACGTGATATCATTTTGTTTGAGGTATCCCAAACGGTACTGGTATAAATAGTACAACGTTGTCAGTGCTTTATAGTCGGTGTCCCCGATAAAGGACGCCAAAGGAACCTTGTAGCTCTCGAAATAGGATACCAGGTTCGCATACAATCCCGGAGTATTGGATAAGGTTTTACTTCTGGTAACCAGATCCAGAACTTGATTCTGGCCCACCGTTACATTGATTGCAAATTGCAGCGCACTGTTATATGTCTGAATAAATCCTTCCTCCTGGTTCGGAGTTGTACCCGTATATCCGAAATCAAACTCACTGAAATCGAAAGGCAGCATCTGTGTGTAAAGTGCATTCAGAGCCTGAGCTAACTCCAATAAATTTGTCTGGAGGTAGGAAGTTGCTTCTGACATGCTTCTTCTGGTAGCAAAAACAGGCAATTGCTGAACATCCAACGTTATCCGTTGCGCGGGAGCAGGTTCTGCCGATTTTGCTTCTGTAGCTTCGCCCGCCTCTGTTGATTTTGCAACGTTTCTGGAAGCGGAAGCCCAGCCGATCTGTGGCTGAATAACCGACCCTTTTTCGTCTGCACCACTGTTTGCCTGTGCAATAAACGGTGCAAAGAATGGCGGCGCCGGTTTTAACTGTACCACTCTATTCACTACGGCGATGCGGTTAAACAAGTTTACAGACATTTCTTTCAGACGGTCACGCAGCATCAGGTATTGGGTACGGATGTCATCGAAATTGCAGCGTTTCTCAATATCGTCAAACGGTTCCCCGGACAGGCGAACTGTCAGGAAATTAAACGGCAGGTTGAAACGGCTTCTCAAACTGTCGAGTTCATTCTCCACATCCAGGTAATGCTGGCGGATAGCACCTTCAATCCGTAAGAAATTGAACGGATCCGAATCGTAGTAAAGCGGTGTTTTAACCGGTCCCTGGTTCGTTGTCTGAACAATATCCTGGTTACCGTAGCCCAATGGTTTTAAACCGTGGTAGAACAAACATTCTTTGATGAATTTGTAACTCCAGTTATCTTCCAGGGATCCAAGTCCTGCTTCCTCTTCATGAAGCAAATAGTAATAAGGGATCGAACGCATACTTAGCGGATCTCTTTTCTCATTGCTCGGAGTTATCAAAACGGGTTGCCCGAGTGTACCCGGAGGAACCGGTGTCGTGGAAGGATTATTAACGATGCTCAGATTAAACTTTTTAGTCATCAGCACCATTCGTTTATGAAGCATTACCAGGCGGTCAAGCGCATCTGTGCTACCTGTAACAGCCTGTGAAGGCGTGAAGTAATTGCGGTATTCGGATGGAAGACCATTGTTGTCGGCGATTACCTCTCCCAACAGCAAATGCATCGGGAAACAATCCATGTCGCTGCAGCACTCTGAAATCAGTGCAAAAGCCGCATCATAGAACTCATTGTAAGCCAGGATCAGGTCTTTGATGAAATCGTAAAAATACTGGACACCTAGGTATCTTGGTCCGGATGACTGCTGATTTAAAAACGACGTCCATGTGAGGTTCGGCAACCCGGCAAACGGATTGGAACCATAAACCGGTGCCAGTACTCCCGCAAAATCGGTATACGTTTGACGCAAAGCATCGAATAACGCATCGTACAGTGAAACGTTTGACGGTAAAAAGTCACTTTTAAACGTATTGTTCAGAATCTGCTGCACGTAATTTTGTGAGAACTCGTTGTAGCTCGTGCTTTGAGGTGTATTTGGTTGAAAGTGAGGTTCTCCGATAACAAATCGCGGCAAATTGTACTTGGTATTGTTCTGTTTATCAGGAATACACGTTCTCGGAATGATCTTGTTTTCAAGGTCCGAAATAGAAACCAATAACTTACGCAGCGTGAACACCCTGTTCATTCCGCGGTCATCACAACTTTTTCCCAAACACGACCTGGAATCATCATCCAACGCTTCGTAAAACAGCATGACCACTTTATCGCTCAGGAAGTCTACCGGAACATTTAGTAAATTGATTCCAGGTTCCCCGTTCACATCCTGGTCGATCGAAATGAGTTCAAACAATTCGACGTCCTGCTGTCTCGTATCCGGGTCCACAAAAGGCAGGTATACCAATCCTGACGGAAGCGTATAAGTTCTGTAGCGATTTAAGGTACAGTCTCCCGTAGACATCAGATATCCTTCTGAAGTAATACCAATCCCTTGTGATATTTTAATCAGCGGAGGATTTGCTGTTAGTTCAACTCCCAATTCCAATCCACAAACTACTCCGGAGCCAATCAACTTGACTCTCGTTAATCTATTCTGCTCATCCAAATAAGCCGTCATTTGATTCAATTGAGAACTGGTAAGTACCTGATTCCCCTCGAATACAGGATAGCTATTTATTAACTGGCTCATAATCCTTCCTTTTTTTAATTAGTTCCTAAACTTGTTCTATTTAATATTATCGTGTTATTGTCTAAAGTGTCACTGATCTCACAATCATGAAGCGTCCCTTGCGGGTAAACACTTCTAAGGTTTTTCAATACTTTAATTACTTCTGATAAAGAGCGACTGAGCTCCACCTTGTCTTTGTCCTTTTTTTGGTTTTCAAGCAGCCATTTTTTCCAGGCTTTTTCAAATTGTGCCATCTGTTCGTTACTTACCCAGCAAATACTCGGGACCAGATGAGCAGGGCATTCCAATCGAAATTGCCGGTTGAAAAAAGCGCGGAAATCCTGGTTGCTGAATCGTCCCTGCCAGGCCGGCAAGATAGCAGTCAATACAAATGAATATGGATCATCGATAATACATGCATCACAATCATCTCCCAGATTCACAGACATTAATTCGTCTTCCACTACCATTTTTCGGGCATTAACCGTGATCATGCTTTCGGTTCCGGCAGCTACGACATTGGATATTGCGTACTCCCCGTCATTCACGCCGTTTTCCGACCCTGAAATGATTATTGGGACCTCCGGATTTACAAAACTGGCTTCGATGTTAGCTATTACTAAGTCTGAAGTTGGAATATCCGTAATTGGAACCGTAGTCGAGTACTGCAGTTTTCCAAACTCAGATAAAGAGACGTCTGGTAGTGGTTCGTACACCTTAATGGTTGTATCGGTTCCATCAAAATCCGTGCTGATCAGGTGGTAAGTACCGTCTAAAAGACCATCTTCCGATCCTGCTACTCTTATTTCCTGGATAGGAATGAAATCAATGGTGAAATCACCCGCAACTACCAATTCATTTTCAATGATATTTATTTCCGTTATGTCTAATTCCTTTCCCAATGAAACCATTCCGAAAACGGACCAGTTGTTATCCAATGGAGGTACAGCAGGGCCAAATGGTAAAAACAGCTCCTCGCGAACCTTAGGCCTTAAAAGAATGTGCTCTACCAGGTGCATTCCTTCGTGTGAAAAGAACCTTTTTCTGAAATAAGCCATGAGCTGCTGCACTGCAAATTCATCAGCACCACCTTTTACCATGAATGCATTTGAACCGGATTGTACCTCGATAATTTGAAGCGCCTTTTCGTACTGTATAAATCCTAAAACCAGGCTGTCATCTGAAATAGTTTCCGCCACCCGGATGGTTGTTTGCTCAGAAACAGGATTGTATAAAATATCTTCAACGGTATAGGTTCCATTATTCTCTGTAGAGCCATACACTGAAAATTGATCTCCAATAAATAAACGCATTTCGAGATTTGCCCCATCTACTAACATGGAATGATCAAACTTGTTCACTTCGCTTACTTCAAAAGCCTTTTCTTCAAACACCAATTGCCCGTTACCAATTGTACTCGGAATCAATTCTGTGACATTCACCCGGATAAGTGCTCCTTCCGGCTGAGCGGAAGAAACGGTATATGTCCCATCATTTCCGGAAGAATTAACAACCTTAATAATCCCATTACCGGGAAATCCGTTCGGAGTGGCAATAGCGGTTGCTATTTCCAGGTTGAAATTGGAAGCTTCACTGGTTCCGATCACCTCTTCACACTTATTGGTGATTTGAATGCGATAGGATTCGGGAATAAGCGGGTCGTAATTCGAAAAGATGTAGTTGGATCTCAACAAACCACGTGAAGCAATATCAAAGAAGTTCTGATCGATTTGGCTGAGCCCCTCATCAATCAGCATTTGTTCTGTCTGCTTATTGTATAAAAGAACTCCATAGGGATAAGAATCAATCAAAACCGGTGTGCCTGCAAATATGATACTGGTTTGAAATTCTCCGGGGGCCGGTTCATCAATCGAAACACTTTCGACCTCGTAATTTCCATCGTTATTCTGAGAATCATCAATCAACACACTATCTCCTGCATGAATGAATTCCGACAGATCTCCGTTTACGGTAATTTTGTAAGTAAGCGGATCGACCACCAAAATTCCCGCCGATGACTTGCATTTCCCATAACCAATGTACGGACCGTCAATTAGCTCAAAATTGTTTGGAGTTCCGGCAGGATAATAATTCAAGCTATACTCCATCAGGTATTTGGGAGGATCTGAAATCATGTCAGCTATTACCGTATCAAATTCGAAGTAATTGTTCAAGGGGGAAATGAGATTATTCCTGTTTGATTCGGGATTATCATAGTACTGCTGCGAAAACTCTTCCTTGGCTTCATACACAAAATCTTCAAATTGTGATTCGGTTGGTTGAGTAGCAAAAGCCCCGCTCCTTGCAATTTTATTCCCGGATCTGCACGACACATAAATGAAGTACGATCCGTTATTTTGTCCGATTGAATAGTTTTCCGCGCTAACGCCATTTATGATTAGTTTTTCGATCTGTTCCATTGCCAAATGTTGATCAGCAAAAGATTCCACGCTGCTTACATCATAATTAGGAAGCGATACTTCAAATTGAAAAAGGGAAGGAGAAACTTCCAGTATAGTATAGTTGGGAGAGAAATGAAGTGTAACTCCTTCCGATGTATCAATTCCAGAAAGCAAAGAAGTTCTTCGCTCAAGTCCGGACACATTCTGAATGCTCCAGATATCACAAGGACTTTCGTAGTTAAATGCTTTGAAACGTCCGCTACTTATTGCAGGATATTGGTTCAGGAAATTAAGCTTATCAACCAGCAATTCTTCCGGTGTCTTTTTCCCTGTTAATTTGTAAACCAGCAATGCATAATCGGTAAATTGTTCCCCGAAACGTGCCATCAGGTGGTTCAGAAAGCGATTGCGGCGTTCATTAAACCCGTTTTCTCCTTCAGCCATGTCCTGCAGGTCTTCCGCATAGTTGGCCTGGTCTGTCAAAAGGTCTTCAATTCCCGGAACAATCTGCTCCAGGCTTTGTGTGAAGTAACTTTTATTTATGATGAATTCCCCGTTCGTACCGCGCTCTCCGTTCATAGAAAATAACGAACCGATATTCGCTAATTGGGACAGGTAATCCGCAAAGAGCTGATCAAAAATCAGCAGGAATCCTTTCAATTGTTTGGTCTGTGCTTTCAGTTGTTCCGAAACACCTGCCGGAAGTCCTTCAGTCCCCACACCATAAAGCAAGGGAAAATCTTCCTGTATGCTTTGATAGTCGGACAAATCTCTAAATTTTCCTTGCGGAACCGGGATATTCAATGGTGTATTGTACAATTTTTGAGGACGTTCCGCAGCAATCAATGCTTCCAGTAGCGCATCGACTTCTTCGCGGTTCGACTGGTAAGGAATTTCTTCCTTCAGAAAGGTCAAATTGGATTTATTAATGCTCAATCGCGGAATGTAATTCTTATCAAATGCCAGGTGCAAACACCATTTGACACTTTGAGAAGTTATTCCGTCTGTATTGTTTAACGGAATGTTTGCGATCTGCAGGTTCCGGACAGCTTCCACTCCCGGAATGTCCATAATAATACTGATGAGATCCGAAACGTGAATAGAGGATCTGATACCGGATGCATCCAGTTCCTGGTCATCGATGAACCCGTGCTTTAAAAGTGGTCCTTCAAAGATCTCTTCAGTTCTGTATCCTTTGGCATACATTTCTTCCAGGGAATAGAAGTAAACCGTAGGAGAAAGAAAATTTCTGACCGCAAAATAGATCTGAGCCTCTACTTCTTCAATATCTGCATCGGTGGATAAAACGAAGTCCCCGCATAGAAGGATCTCTTCGACTTTCAGTGCATTGATCTGGTAGAAATCCTCACAAAGGTTTCTATTAGCCATCAATGTTTCACGAACTGCTTTTACAATTTCAAATACCTTTTGAACCTTTCTTTGGTAAAGCGAACTAAAACTCTGAGCATTTTGCGGATTAAAGATCAGTTCTTCCAGTTGATGAAGGATGCAATTCACGCCAACAGGCTGATTTCCTTTTGTGATACTCAACCAAATTTCTTTATTGGGTGTCAATCCGTAACCTTCAACTATGTATCCGGAAGGAAGGTTCTCAAAATTCAGGATCAGGTTTGCAGCACCCGAACGGATGGATACATGGCTTTCCCAATCAATTTGCGGATCGTCCCATCGGGGAAATTCAATGCTTGCAGTTACAATAATGCCGCTCAAAGCCGCGTCAAAATCCGGAATATCCGCACAAGCATACAACCCGGTCTTCCCTTCGATCGTATTTGCATTCAAATCTCCCAATTCTTCGCAGGAATCAAACTCCAGCAACACATTGTACAGGGGTTTGAGTTTCAACGGAGCCTGATTCGGGATTGATGGTGTATATCTCAGAAGATCCTGTGAAAAATCAGGATAGATTGGAATTTCGTTGGTCTGTGACAGCTGGATCCATGCATTTTTGACTCCGGCAACCGGACATACCAAATCTTCCGGGGTATCAATCTCAATGTCGATGAGTAACTTTCGGTAATCCCTGAAGGTTACGGCACTCATGGGAAGAATTTCAGCGGCAGTATAAAAATTCTTCAGATCTTTTTTCGGGTTGTTCGGATTTTGTGCTAAAATATCGGGAACATTGTAAGTTGTTCTATAACCCAAATCAGTGATTGCATAGCTCAGTACCTCCAGGATGGTTACACCCGGATCACTGAGGTTAAAATCCGTCCACAGCTTTCCGGAAAGCCGCTCAATGTGCTTTATTCCTTCTTCACGAAGAAAGTCAAAACGCATACTTTCCAATTCCGGCTGATTCTTTGATAAAATGATGTTTTCTGCCATTTCAATAAAAATGTTACTGAATATTTCTCTGATTATCCTCGTTTGTCTTCCATTCCACTGCCTCTCCCTTCACTTGTTCCGAAGCCTGTGCATGAATGTTATTGATGGTTTCATACACCTGATTATAGGGAAATTGACCCAGGGCCTTGATCACCATATTGACTTCATTTACGCTTAATGTTAAATGGACCTGCTTCATGTCTGTTGGTTTTTATGGAAGTAACCCCAGGGATTGCATTCTATTCTCTAAATCATTGATTCGCTTGCGCATATTGTCTAAAATATCGATCACGGAAGAATTGTAAACGTCTGAGAAAGCGGAGTCGTTGGAGGCTGTAAGAGCTTCCTGGCGCATCAATGTGATAACATCACCACTGCCATCCATAATCCCCAAACGAAGTTTCCCGTCAATCATTCTTGAATACAATTGTACACCGGCCACTTCCGGAGTAGAAGCAGGCTCACTGCTTCGCTGAATGACTAAAACGTGTTGTCCGTTTTCACCTACCGAGCCAAATGCATCCTGCACATTACCAATCACCGTATTTCCATTAATAACGGCTGCTAAATTTTGATTGGCATATTGATGTCCGTTGACTGCATCCACATGCAAACCTATGACCGCTGATTTTTCACCTCCCCATTCACCGGAACTTTCAATTCTTAGTCCTACCCGGTTATCTCCGGCTCCCGCTGACTCATTTGAGGAAATATTCGAAACAGAATTCGCATAGCTCGACCCGCTGCCGATAACTCCTTCATTCAGAATGGTGAGCGTCCCTTTGCGTGCTGTTGTTCCGATAGAAACATACATCGGTGTGTCAGGGTTATAATAAATGGAATTTTCTACCCCTTGCTCCCATTGGCTCGTTCCCCCGGATGTTAATGACACCCAGCTTGATCCGTTATATCCTTCAAAATCTTCCCCGGTCCAACGAATGGTTCCTTGATTCAAATTTTCGGTATTCCCTAACTGAATGGCTCCATTCAATACAAGACGCTCATTTGGATTTAGTATTCCGGCACCGATGTAACCTTCATTAGTCACAACAATTTTCTTACTGTTTTCGATAGTATCATCCCCGTGTATCAGGATCTCACCTCCAATTCGCTGCAAATTCAGCGTGGAAGCTCCCAGACTAAGTGTTTCACCGATGTACTCACCCACTCTGGCCTGCATTCCGCGAGAATCAAAAACAACACTTTCATTGATGGGGCCAACATTTAAAACTCCGGAAGCTTCCGTTAACCCGATCACGGAGTTCGGATCTGCAAGCGGCAGGGAAACATGCAGTTTCGTTTGAGGCAAGGGTTCATTAACCCCCACATTTCCGGCAGGACTGATAAACATTCTTTCTATCGGATTATCGACTTCGCTGCTGAAGGAAAGTCCGCCATCCCGCAAATCTTCTTCTTCCTGCAAGTGGCCGATTGACCAGCCGTTATTTGCCACCGAAGCATTATTCAGCAGTTTCACACCAACGATTTTTGTGGGCGCTGATCCTTCCACCTGCAGTTTTTGTTCCGGATCCAGGCTTCCAAGCCCTACGTTTCCGGTTTCCTCGTTGATGAACAGCCTGCTCTCACTTCCGTCTGCAGTTTCCTGCGCAAAGTTTAATCCTTTCAGATCGGAAGCCAGAGGGTTCAGATTCAAAGACCACCGGTGAGTTCCGTCGGCTTCGTGTAAACTGATCAGTTTTTGGGTATCTCCTTCCGCAGCGATCCCCAATCTGTATGGAGGCTGGTTAAGACCAATCCCGAACCGTTTAATGGTGTCGGTAGGTTTATAAATAAAGACCCCGTCTTCTTCCCGGTGTACGTAAGAATCAATTAAGTCTGCAAACTGTTCCTGAGTAGGAATATCTCCTGTCTCGAAAAAAGTATATAAACTTTGTCTAGGTAATATCGCCATGATTTTTTCTTTTTAGTGTTTTATCCTATTTCAAAATCGTTATCAATTCCCATGGATCCGATCCCATCGTCTCCAAGTGGTGTTCCGTCGCCAACAATGAAATTCGTTCCTACAACTCCGGTACCTACACCGGTGCTTGATTGCCCGGAACCACTGCCCGCCTGTCCTGAACCGGAGCCTGCACTTTCGGAACATGTCCCACTGCATCCGCAAGAGCAGCCCGCTGCTGATTTCGGTCCTGAAACTACGTTATCATCGCATTCACAATCTTCGGTTTCAAGTACATAGATTTCATGCTGTTCCACGGAAGTCAGGATAGAAGCTCCTGAATACGCTTTGGCTAATTGAATGTTCTGCAGTGTTTCGATCGGCGTAATCTGATCCATTTCAAAACATGTGATGTAATCCACATAAGGGCGTTTTTCAATAAAGTTCAGGATCACCGAAGCTTCAATGGTTGCTCCGAACGAAATTTCCAGTGGTTTATAAGCCCATGGAGCCAGGAAGCCTTTTATTTCATCGTTCAACAGCCTCGAATAATAACCCGGATCCACCCCCGCACGAAAACGGACATTGAACCGGACAAAAATTTCCTCATAAATCGGGTTTTTCACATGCAGTTCAACACCAGGTGGATTTATTTGCGTGATAAACTCCTTAATACGTTCCAGCAGAACCAAACTCGATTGCGGTTTCAATAAGTTCACCGAATTGTGGTTTCTCAGGTTGGCAACAACTGCCAGAGATACATGTCCGGGAATAATTTCTTTGATATCATTCGGGGCCAGGTAACGCGTATGGTTCATACACTTCACTTTATAGACTTTCGGGAATTCTTCCAACACCAGTCTTTCGTAATCCCAAATCATGACCGCCCGGTTTTTGTGTCTCAACCGTTCACTGACCCGGATATAGTATGCTTCGTCGCTTTCAACGGCTCTGCCGCCAAATGAGGCATAAGGCTGCGAAATTTCAGCGATTCCGGCTATTCCATTTACAAATTCAGTAATGCTTTCTGCCGGAAGTGCCGTATCGTAATGTGTCGGATCATTTCCGGTATCCTGGAAAACTGCCGTTATAGCCTGCGCATGGATTTCAATCATTTCACAGATGGCTGTCGAATCGTTTTCAACGGCTGCTTTCAACCAAACCAACCCGGTAGGCAGAATCGTGTGGTCCGCATTCATTGACTTCGGAAGGTCAAATTCAATGATCCCCGAAGTCAGCAATCCCATCGTGCTGTCGGATATGATCTTGTTTGCTGGAAGAACGCTCCATTCGTTATTCGACAGTATGCTCCATTTTACAGGCTGAACCGGCAAATTCGGATCGGAACTTCCTTCGGCTACCTTGAATAAAACCGAAAGAGTTCCAGGAGCTGTAAAATCGGAAATACCGATGTATAGGGTTCCTTCGTCATTGAATGTCGGTAGTAAATTGGAAACTGCGGTTTCCCGGAACAAATAAGGATGTATTTCGCGGATTCCAAACGGTTCTACGTGATAATAAGACACCGATTTGGTCTGGAAACTTTCCACCGTTTTATTCACCGCGTTGTTGACCAGGTTCACCTCATCGCTCGCCGAATAATTGACCGATATTTCGGAAATAGTCGGTGTATACGGTTCATTTGGAAGCGGGAATCCCGGTGTTTTATTGGTTGCAGCGTTAATCGCCCTAACGGCATACGAATTTTGATAATCACCATGCCCGAAGTCAATGTTCTGAAGCTGCAGCCTCAAAAATCCGGATGTCGAATTAACGGAATAAGATTCCAGTTCCGGAAGTTCCGGATTTCCTTTGAAGGTATTCAGAACAGCGTTACCGCTTACCGAAATTTGTCGAAAGGGTACGAGTTTTCTGCCTAAAAAAGGAAGGATAAAGGGGATAAATCCGAACAAACCACCGGAGACAGAGGCTTGTGTCACAACAAGCGGTTCTTCGTCAAACAGCCTGGCTGCATTCGACGTCCAGGGCAATAATGGCTTCCAGCTCTTTCCATCGAGGATATCTACCTGCGCTTTGAAATTTTGATTCGTTCTGCGCTTTGAAAGATCATTTATTACCGGAAGGTAACTTTGGTAATAGTCATTGAAACCGGTACTGCCTGCAGGTAATCCTTTCCAGGTCAGGTTTACACTGATTTCTGTCAGGTTCTTTCTGAATATTTCCTGGCTTCCGATATAGAACGAAGATGTAATCTGAGGCCTGCTGCCAAAAGGTTGAAATGGTTTTGAAGCATCCAGTACCCCGTTGTCATTCTGAACAATAATGTTTCGGACTTCCTGTACATCCACCTCAATTTTTACGGAGTTTACCCGGATTCCTTTCAGCGCTTCGTAAATAAACGGATTATTCACAGATGCCGGGTTCAGGAGTACTTTAACTACCGGCCATTCCCCGGCAAAACGTTCTGTTTCGTCTTCCAGCTGATAGGCAACCACTGCTTCCTGATCGGAAGTCAATGTGCGTTGGATAATAATGGTATTGGTTCCCGGAGCTCCGAGGTAAGTAGCATCCGGTGGTGTTTTTGCAGGATCTGCCAAAGGAATGATCCAATCTTTTTCACCACTAAAGCTAACGTGGAAAGCATCAGTCAGCATATTATTTGCGATACCGGCAACCGAATTAACCTGTAAGGTTAACTGAACAATCCGAACGCCTTCTGCCATAAATAATACGGGAGATGACATGGCAAATCCGATTTCAGCGGGAATCCGATCAGTATTTGCCGCATTAAAAGGGGCTGAAGGATCATTGATCGCTCCAAATGTGCGCCATTTTGGTTCCGGTGAATCGATTTCTTCGCCCAACCCGTTTTTTGAGTTGGCTATGGGTGAAGCATAAAGTCTGCCATCATTGGCTTTGTTGTAGTAAAGTGCTTTGAAAAAGCCGGTTTTTGCTTTGCTGATCAGTACATCTCGTTCGGTTTGGTACACCAACGGATTTCCTGACTCATCTTTTCCGCCAACCAGACCGGTTCCTTCAGGAATCAATACTCCGGAAGCGGTTTGTGCCAGTTCGAACAGCACAAAAACCTGGTCCGGATCTGCGCTCTTCTTGATCAGTTTCAAGACATCCTGGTAATAAAAATCAAGGTGTCTTTTTGTGAATGTATTGATGTCTTTCTGAGCATAACCGAACAATTCCAGAAATGCAATGAACAATGCATAATGTGGTTCCGTTTTTTGATTCAAATCATCGATAAACTGACCGACCATTAATTCTTTCCACGAACCATCCGGTTGATTGTTAATCGAATAGTATTGGACCAATGTGGTGAATTTATTGACGAACTCAATCAAATCGTTCATATCCCGTTCGTCAACAGAGACATATTCAGGAAGCAGTGCTTTTATCAGGCGCTGTTGCTGGCTGGTCCCATCTCTAAAAAGAGGGTTTTTATTGTCACACAGTTTGCTCATGATTCTTAGATATCAGTACCTTCACTTAAATAAAATGGGAACACCATATTATACCTGGTGTTTGTGCCGAGGATTTGGTAGTGAATGGTTAAATCAAGTCTGCCATTCAGAATTTCCTCTGCATAATCCACACGTATCAATTCTGCCCTCGGTTCGTTTCGTATAATGGCATTCCTTACCTGTTCCGTTAAAAATGTCCTGAAGCTGGCATCAATAGATCCAAATACATAACTATTCAAACTGCCGCCGAATTCCGGTTGCATGATTCTTTCTCCGATTTCTGTTTGCAGGATAATTTCAAGACTGCTTCTAACGTCTTCTTCCGCTTCAAACATGGCTACTTGTTTCGCTGTCTTTGAAAAGGTGACAGGAAATCCCCATCCACGGCCTAAAAATGCTTTTGATGTATTTATAAAATCTGTCATATTTATCCTATTAAAACAGTTAATTCTCCTACGGCCGGCGCTGCTCCGCATACACATGTATCTCCTACGCGCACGGCAGGTTTGCCACCGATGAGTACCGTTCCGCTTCCGACCACAAAAGGAGAAGCTTGCGGGTGAGGTGTATTGGCCGGTATTGCACACATGTGGTTATCACCCATGACAGAGGCCGGGATTCCGCCTATGAGAACAGTTGATTCTCCCGGACCGGTTATTGTTCCGCCGTGATTTGTCACATCCAGTATTCTTGCTGCTGCCGGCATATTTCTTAATTAATCATTACCAATGTTCCTTTTACCTCGGTATTTCCTCCTGAGGCTTCTAATTTTGCACCGCTTCTTCCGGTTGCTTCAAAACTTCCCGAACAGGTATTTGTCACGTTGACTCCTTTCAGGGTGATGTTCTTTTTGGCTTCGAAGGTCAAATCCTTCTCACTGTAGATGGTTATCCCGTCCTTGTCCATGGTGATTTTATTCCCATTGGCATCTTCCAGGCTGATGTAAGCGGTTGAACTGTCTTCCTTGTCGGAGATCAGGATTTTCTGCTCTTTCGGTGTTTCGATGGTCACCGTATCGGTTGTTTCATCGAAATAGACGCTGAAATCGTTTCGTGCGAAGAATCCTTTTATTTTCTGGTCGTTTCCATCCGCTTCGGTTGTTTTTTCAGGTGGTGCCAGATGACTGTAAAGTGTTCCCAGTACCACCGGCTGTCTCGGATCATCGTTCAGGAATCCAAGGACTACATCGTCTCCGACTTCCGGCTTGAAGTAAACTCCTTTTTTTTCACCCAAGCCCACCCCCGAAACTCTAGCCCAAACGCCTTCTTCCGAATCGTTCAGCAAAGGAATTAAAACTTTCACCCAATAATTCGTGTCGTTTTCGGCCTCATTATCTACCGAAACCACATTTCCGATCACCAGGCCATTTACCGAAGGAACCAGACCTGATGCAGGTTTTTGTACAATATTTTCGTACTGCTCGGAAAACCATTCCTGGTCAAAGCCGATTTGCAATTCGGTATACCATCCGGAATCGGTGGTGAACTGGTTCATAACTCCGGAAACGAAAGCGATTCCATTGAATTTGTTCGAAATCTTGGTCATATCCACCAACACTCCGGGTTTCACTTTTGCCCAGCCGTCAATTTTGATCGTTCCTTTAATCCGGTCCAGTTTGCTGCGCATCAATTTGGAATACGCCCACGCTTTTAGTTCTGGATCTCCCAGATTACCGGCGTGTTCCATCGGAAAATTGTCAACTCCAAGGACTTTAGCCAAATCACTGTCTGATAAACTTCCCTGACCGGTTGAAATAGCATTCCCCACTTCTTCGCTGATTACTTTGCGATCAGTCGGATCGAAGCTTCTGGCAGTCACTTTTTCATATTGCCCCACGGCAGTTACTTCCAGATCAAACTGGTACATGTTGCCGCCGAAACCCAATTCGGTTAATGGCTGCTGATTGTAATCCGGCTCGGCAATTTTCACCTCCCCATTCTCCACATAAACAAGCCTTCCGATTGCATCAGCCCTTGAAACCATAAAATCCCAGTCAGACACAAAATACTGCACCATTTCGCGGTGTTTTTGCACACGGCTGGTATCAGTTCCGGCAAGTACGGTCACTTTTTTAATTCCGCCCGATGGCTTCGTATACTCATTGAGTATTTCTTTCAGGATTTCAACGTCGGTCTTATCTTTAAAGAGCTTATTCTTGCGCTGAGCAGTAAGCCGTACAGCCGTGTCTTTCAATTCCAGGCAAAGCTGTGTGTTTCCTTCTGCCGTCTGCTTGACTCTTTGTTTGATGATGATTCCTTCAAAGATCGATTCTTCCAGTTCATCATACCGGATTTTGATCCGGATCTGATTTCCGGGTACAAAATCATCTCCGTCACTGTCTTCAAAAATTTGTTTGGAAACGTTTCCGTCCAGCAGGGTTAATTTTGCTGTTGGAATTTTATTCAAACAGTTGATGGCAGCAACCGAACTTATTCCGTAAAGGCTGGAGAGTTCTTTTTCAACTCCCGCAACAGACACAATAAAGAGCTTTAGGGAATAGTATTTGTTCCCGTTGCCTTTACCTTTTATTGCACTCAATACAGACATGTTGTTCGATTATTTAATGGGTGGAAATAATAATTCGGTTCCTGGAACCAGTTTCCGGAAGTTCTTCAGCTGGTTTACTTCGGCAATTTTCGGGTAAAAGGAAGCATCTCCGTATTCCTGGTAACAAAGATCCGGTAAGGTATCTCCTTCTTTGACCACAATGGATTTGGACAGATCGGGAGACATTAATTTCATGGCACGCTCTATCAGCGTAAGTGAGGCAGATTCTGAAATCTCTACATCCATTTCTGCACGGATCGGAATACCTTCCGGGGTGAACATCGTATAATTGACCGTTGCACTCTTTAAAACGCCCGTCATGTAAAATGTTCCCCAGATGATGGCCATTCCCTTCGGCTTATGAATTTCTCCTGTTACTTTAGCTCCTGCTTCAGTAGGCCCTTCGCTTCTTCCAACGGATGCTGCCATGGCAAGAAAGGCTTCTACCTGGGCAACCACTCCGTTAAACCCGGGAACCTTTTCAAGATTACTGATCAACAAGTCATTCGGAGAAGCCGAAGTACCATCGAAGTATAATTTAAGACTCAATGTCTTAGGCTTAACCCGAAGAAACTTCTTGTCCTGATTTCCAACAATCAACCTTTGGTTATCATCGTAATCCATCTCATAAGACATCTGGTACGACTCCGGGTTATACATCGGAAAGAAAGGAACGCCAATCAAAGGTTTATTCTCATCCGATGAGAATATGATTGCCAGTTTTGTTAGTTTACCTCTGGGAAAAGCCATGATTACCGTTCTTTTTTACTTTTAATAATTTCTTCGACCATGTTCACCGTCATCTGGGCGCGGTTTGAACGCACTTCATTTTGCTTAGGTGTGTTTTTCTCGTTACTGGCCGCAGGACCTCCAACGATCCCCCTGATGACCAATTCTCTAATGACTACCGGCATCTGTTTAAAAATTTAATTCAACCTTTTAAAGTATTGGTACGAAAGCTCGATGGTTTCAGCAACAATTGAATTTGACTCGGCATCGAATCCGTCAACATCCCAATCTACCGGATAGGCATTGATGAACTGCCAGCTTTCCAGGGGTTCATGGTTTTCATTCAACAGGTTCACCGTTACGGTAACCGGATTGAATATGAAATTTTCCGCTGCATCCCTGAACCATTGAATCAATTGGGAATTACTTAAAAGTCCGCGTTTCAATATCAGATTACCATAGCTGGCCCGTTGAGGCAGTCTGTGCGTAAACCTGTTTTCGCCTCCTTCTTTGATCAGGTAGTCATTTGAAATTGTTGCTTTTATCCCTGAAACGGTTTGAAAACCAATTTCAGTATCACCGGTCAGCCCTTCAAAGACCACGCTGAAATGGAAACCAACCGGGGGATATCTCGCTGCCATGACTAAGACAATACTTCAACGGTTAATCCTTCATGACACAATTCGATTTCCTCTACTGCCACGTCATTGCCGGTTGCGTTCAGCTGCGGGCCTTTCATGTTACAAGGCCATGCGCTCAACACCTGCCAGGTAACAACCGGTACGTGATCTTCATTCAGAAGGGAAATCGTAATGTCCCGGCGTTCTACCTGGTTCAGTTTAATCGTTCCCAGCCATTGTGCAAATTCGTTATCTCCCTTTAGAATACCTCTTTTAAGATTGATATTCGTAAATTGGGGGATTCCCGGCATTTTGGTTACCTGGTAGTTCTTGTAACTACCTTCTCTATAGTCAATCGGTTGAATTTCGAAATCCAAACCGGATACTTCTGTAAATCCAACACGTGCTCCACCCCATTCTACCTGAAAGTGAAAAGTTGAAACTGGATAATTTGCTGCCATAATTGTACTTTTTAATTAAAATTTATTGCTATTATTCCTGAACAAAGTGTGTGAATTTCAAAATGATAAATTCAGCCGGACGTACTGCCGCCACACCTATTTCGATGATCATTCGTCCTTCAAGAACATCTATGGTTGTCATGGAAGTTCCTACGCCGATATTGACAAAAAATGCTTCTTCTGTCGTTGCACCGACCAAACCGCCGTTGCGCCAAACATCCGTTAAGAAATTGCTGATCATTCCTTTGGTTCTTACCCACGTGTTTGCATCGTTGGGTTCGAAAACCACAAACTGACTGGCACGTTTGATCGATTCTTCCAGGTAAATGAACAGTCTTCTTACGTTGACATAACGCCATTCATTGCTGTTACCGTCCAACGTTCTTGCTCCCCATGGAATGGTGCCTCTTCCGGTGAAGTTTCGAATGACGTTGATGGACTTGCCACTCAAAGAATCAATGTTGAAGCTTCCCTGCTGTTCGTTGGTGATCAGCACAGCCGGACCGATTACATTTCGGACTCCGACATTCGCCGGTGCCTGCCAGACTCCTTTGCTGTTATCTACGCGGGCATAAATTCCGGCCATTGCTCCCGAAGGATTTAACGTCACTCTAAATCCAGTCAACCCTGAGATAACATCAGAATAGATTGCCGGACGGCTGTTCTGCAGGTAATTCACATTTCCTCCTACGAAATCAATTACCGGGTCATTGTAAGCGGTGGTTAATTCTCCCATCGCTGCGTTCAATGCATCCAATAGATCAGATAAAGCTACTTGCAGCGCATTGGCATTTGCCAGTGTCTGCCCGCTGCTTGGAGTGGTTGCAACGAAATTAGTAGCTGCGGTATTTACAGCGTCCATTTGGGTATTATTAATACCATCCACATCGTTTGTCTGAACGCTATTAAACGGTGGAATGAGGCCTGCAACATCAAGGGCATCCGTCAGATTTCCCTGAATTTTGTTGACCAAAGTTTGAACTGCCGTTGCATCTCCCAAAGTGAGTGTTCTTGTAGCTACTTTCAGATAATTCAATGCATCGGTTGTAGCTTGAACAGCCTGGCTAACGTGCCCGTTGAAATCCCTAGCTGCCTCAAAATCAGCTGTAGGAGCAGGAACACCATCCTCGGTTAATGAATAATTGGTCACCTGCAAGAGCAACGGACTGTTCCCGAAGTTCATGCTTGTGTTCAGATAAGGATAATAAGCTGCTGCATAGTTCAGCGTATCTATTCCCGTCATCAGATTCCGGAAGTTATCCGCGTCATCCAGCGGAACATTCGGATTCGCTTGTTTGACATCCATGATCGTAAAGCGGTTCTTCAGGCGGTTACACTGATCAATCGCTGCATCATTGACTACTTTTATGTCACTGTCACCAAGAGACAATGCATCCGGGTAAACCAATAAGGTCGGTTCACTCTCTTTTTCCAACGCACTCAATCCGTCTATCAGGTCATCTTTGGAAACAGCCGAAGCCAGTGCATAAAATCCTACCGGTACAATCCAGCAAGGACCCCCTCCGTTGGCAAAATACATATTCAGGTTGTAATACATTCTGAAAATGGATTCATTGATCAGCGTATTGTTCACGCTTACCGTACGAGTTACATTCCCGCCAACGCTTACATCAGCAATATCGATGTTGAATCCCTGCGGATCCGGACCACCAAAAATGGATTCATATTCTAAAAAAGAGGCGATTCTAACAGGAGTAAACATCGGAATACCTTCCCCGTTGCGATCAGCCTTTTGCACATAACCTACAAATGCGGGGATTGCTGTTTCGACACCCGCAACGGATGCGGATAAGGTGGGTATTTCCTGAACGTATACTCCGGGAGTTCTTAAATTCGTTGCCATAAGGATTAAGAATTTTATTTATTTGATTCAACTATATTTTCATCGATCAGTATGGACCGATCTGTTATTCCTGACTGATAAAGTGTGAAAAGCGCAGGATGATAAATTCTGCCGGTCTGGATGCTGCCAATCCGATTTCAACGATCATCCTTCCTTCCAGGACATCCTGAGTGGTCATGGTTTCTCCGATCCCCACTCTGACGAAAAACGCTTCTTCTGTAGTTGCTCCGACCAATCCTCCGTCACGCCACAGGCCTGTCAGGAAATTCGAGATCATTCCTTTGACACGATTCCAGGTAATGGCACTGTTCGGTTCAAAAACCACGAACTGAGATGCGTTTTTCGTGGATTGCTCCACAAACAGGAATAGTCTTCGAACGTTGATGTATCTCCACTCATTGCTGTTCCCATCCAGTGTACGCGCGCCCCAAACCAGCAAACCTCTTGCATCGAAATTGCGGATCGCATTAATGGATTTTCCGGATGTGGAATCCACGTTCAGGATATCCTGCTCACTATCCGTAATTAAAATAGAAGGAGCTTTGACATTTCTCAATCCAACATTTGCCGGAGCTTTCCAAACTCCCCGTGAATCATCTACCCGTGCATACACACCAGCCATACTTGAAGAAGGGTAAAGCTCCAGGGAGATTTTTTTCAATTCTGCCGTTACCAGGTTGTAAAGTGTGGTATTTGGCGGGAAGGTTGGTAAATTCCCTGTTTTAGCCAGTTCTAAAGTGGTGTAATTCGTCCACCCCACTATTGCTGTAGTAATAGCTACATCTGCATCCCGATAAAAGTAGGACATCGTCGTTATCAATCCCGGATAATAGGCTGCTCCGTATTTTAAGTTGTCGATGCTTACTTCATCATCGCGGAAGTTATCCGCATCGTTTGCTACCGATGTAGCTTCCTGCAGGACATCCAATAATGCAAACCGATTTTCCATTTTTGCACTGTGGGTCAGCATGGCATCATTTAATTCTTTGCGGTCAGCCTGAGCCAATTTTACAATTTCAGGGATGTTAACCAGTGTAATCTCGTCGATTTTTTCAAGTTCATCCAGTCCGCTTTCCAACGCGGCTTTATCCAAAGGATTGGTGGAATATGCTCCGGCAGAAACCACGTAACAGGTCCCTCCCCCGTTGGAATAAAACATCTGCATCTGGTAATACAGGATGTAGGGCGATAAAACCGGGTCTGTCCCGTATTTAGGTGTTACCGCAATGGAAGGAGCAGCAACGGTTCCGGTAATATTCACGTCAAACACCTGTTTGAACGGACCTCCAAAAATTTGTTCGAATTCCAGCATGGAGGTAATCCTTACCGGTTTACCTAAAACAGGAGTCCCATCTACCAGCACCGCTTTTTCGGTATAACCGATAATTCCGGGGATGGCTGTTGGCACAGCTGCAATGGATGCGGGAAGGGTGCTAATTTCTTCCACATATACTCCGGGTGTTCTATAATTACTTGCCATACTCTATTTTTTAATTATTTAAACGTTAACATATATTTTGTAAACCTCCGGGTTACCAGAGCTTGAGCTAATTACATTTACCGTGGGATTTGCCAGCCCGTCGATCAACACCTGAGCTGTATTGTTGAGCAGCTGAATCGTATTCAAAGGAATTTCAGTTAATGGAATCTGCTGATCCGACTCAAAGACCAGGGTGGTTATCCCATTGATTTCCACCGGATCTTTTTCCGTAAAGGTGTAGGTCGAACCGATCAAAGAATCGATTACCGAATACCCGGCACCCGGATTTAAATTTTTCATCAGCAGGAAGTACTTCCAAATCGGTTCTTTTTTATTGAGTGTTGCTTTAAATACCGTATTCGGTTCAAACTCATCAGCCGATGCAGGTATGTCAATCGCAATGAGTCCGAAAGGGTTTTCTGCCAACACACGGTTATCGATATACACGCTTCTTTCGATTAAATCAGTATCATCCACCGTTGTTTTAAAGGTATATTCCCCTCGCGGAAAGCCGGTTAAATCCATCGGATAAGAAAAGATGCCATCCAAAGCGGGACTTACTTCCAGCGGATCCGGAGTACTTAGCGGGACATTTCTCCCCAAGGGATCAATCACTTCTATCTGTCCTTTGGCTGTGCCCGGAGTTAAGGTTACCTGTGGAAAAACATACGAAAAAACAAAAGGCCTTACTTCATTTACCAGGCTCATTTCCAGCGCTTCTTCGAAACTGTCATTTTTCAAAAGCAGCAATTGTCCGGATTTATAAACTTCGTTGTCAATATTCAGATCCGTGATGTTAAAAAAGGTTTCTGTACTCTTTAAAAACAACATGAACCGCAATTGAACCGCATCAAATGGTGTAAACGGCACCGAAGGATCCGAATTTTTGGTATCGGTATAAAATACGCGTATCCCGGTATCGTCTTTTCTGAAAATCAGGTTATTCTCCTGCATCCATGCAGCTGTTTCACGTGTAGGATAAATATCAAAATCCCTGCTCACTCCATCGGTATAGTAAGAATGGTTGATTTCAACCCGGAACAATATTTTATACGATCTGATCATGAGTTTGAATCGCTGCTGTTAATTTCTAATTCACTGATTGGCAAATTCTGGCTTTCCAATACTTTCTCCTGGAACGAAACCAATCTTACTTTATATAAAACAGAGGGCAAATACTTTGCTCCCAGAATAGACCAGAAATTATACTGCTGTTCAAAAGAATAGGAGTAAATATCTACGATCAGTTTCTGAAGTTTCGGGTCCATGCCAGGAGTATTATCCGGTGTGAACACATATTTTCCCTGGAAAAAGCTGATGACATGGGACAATTGTTTTAGTCCTTCTCCGTATTTATAGGTTTCATCACCGGCATTTACAAAATTGGCACAGAACAAAACGTACAGGTTTAACTTTAATTCAGGATTGTAACGCTCATAAACCCCGCTATTATTCCGGTGTTCAAATACCTGGTCCTTCAGCACGCGCTCTTCTTCCACGTTGATAATAGACATCCCGATCTTATTGGAGGGAATGGCCCATTTGCCGTCTTCATCCGCCACATTGCTCAATACCACAAACCCGTCTCCATTCACTACGTTGTTATTTACGAGTGTCAAATGGTTCTCAATCTGTTCTTTCAGTATGTTCAATGCTAGGTCTATCATGATCCTGTTTTAAGCTTTTATAATTACCAATCTTGCTCTGCGAATACGGCAGGAATGCTCCTCCGGCGGCGTTCCATTTATGCGTTTTCGGTATTGAACGGTGACTTCACACGACGTTCCGGCTTCCAGATCTCTCAGAAACATTCCGGATGCGGAATCAAATTGTGAGACCAATCCGTGCTGGGAAATGCGCATCACCTCTGCTTCTTTGACAGTATTGAGCTCTACTTTTGCCTCCATCTGAGTAGACTCCTTGGTGGAGCCCAATTCAAAATACCATTGTACCAGGTAACTGCCGGTATCTGCCGGTTCAAAAACCAGGGAAAGCTTGGTGGCAAATTCGGTAGTATCGTTTTGACTGATTTCTTCAGAACTTGCACTGAATTTAAGCGATAGTTGCTGATCGTTGGTTACTGCATTTAACCCGATTTGTGACTTGGTGGTCTTATGCGGATTATTCATGTCCGCAATGTGCTTTTGAATGTTCGAATTAGCAGGTTCCTTGCTTTTTTCCAGGCTTGCGAGGCCATCATTGACCCGCTGTGATGACCAGGCAGTTTTACCTGAAATTTTCTTATCATCAAAGACCATATCCACTCCAATCTGGCTGTTTCCAATATTGGTCAGTTTTATAGTTCCCTGGGGACTGATCAGTCGCTTAAATCGCAGTACGGTACCAACCAGTTCATCGAATGTTCCAATACCGTCGGCTGTTGAATTTTCAGCATCCGTAACGATTTGGCTGTTGAATATTTTTTCCCAGGCTTCGCCGTTGTAAATGGCCCAATCGCCCAAATTCCAGTCCGTGATCCCGTTCAGGTCCGTTTCCCCGGCAACTGCAACTACATAGTAATCTCCCTTTGCGGGTGCGGCGGTGAGCAGATCCGGTGTATTGGTTTCTGCATCCCACGTTCCTTTGTAATTGATGCCACCCGTTGTGCCGCCTGCAATTTTCTGCCAGTCGTTTTGCTGAAAAGTTCCCGTGGTTGAAATTCCCGTGCATTCGTAGATGACAAAGTTGTAGATAACTGTGTCGCCTTTGGTATAAACACGCTCACTGTCATAAATACGTAAACCCAATAACTGCGCATCATCCAGTTTGTTCACCATTGAATCGATCAACGCGCTGAACTGGGAAGCCGTGGGCTTATCTCCGGTCTGAAAAAATGTTTTTAAAACCTGATCAGATACAATTACCATAATCTGTGACTTAAAATTTTGAACTTCTATTCCATGAGACCTGTTGAAGGCTGTAGGCGTTGAAAAATTGATTGCTGTAAAGTTGAACGGATCCTTTGTTAAAATCAAGGACATCTGCGACGAATATGGACAAATTAAGCGGTGTTTTAAAAAATTAAATCATTGATTATCAAATAATTAATACCCAAAAAGCGTACAAATAAACCCCTGTTTTTTTTATTTTCCAGGCCGGGAACTAGTTTTTTTTCGACACCCAAAATTTCTCTATCCCCTATAAATACTGGGAATGCGAAAGATTTACGGAGCACGACGGAGTGTTACTCAAATGTGAGTAAATGACCGGTTTAGCGCTTATTTTGTCCGGATATAAAACACTAATTATCAAACAATTAAAGCCATTTAAGGTCGTTTTTAATTTGTCCCGACATGTCCATTTTTGTGGTTTGATGTCCTTGATTCCTGCCGTTTTTTTCGAGAATATTGGTGATTGCATTTCACTTATTGAATTCTTTTAGCAACAAGTTGAAAACAGCACTAGTTATATTCGAATATGGAGCACGAACACCAGCAGGAATACCAGCGTAAATTTCAGTATGTAAGACAATCAAACACCCCCAGTGTGGAAGATGTGAACCAATTGATGGAAGGAATTCTTTCAGACCTAATCTGGTTTTTGACTATTGCAGACAGAAGAATTGAAGAACTGAATACCGGGAAAATGTTTCTCTTTTCTGACTTTCCACCTCCTGATTTGAGCGACTCTTCTTCTTCAGCCTACAAACAACTCGTTACCGGTAATTCACTGACAAATGCCGAACGCCTGTTATTAATCTGCAGTATTATACCACATGTTGCACCATACGAGCTAACAAAAAGACTGCGGCACGATGAAAATCACCTCAAACTGAAATACAAAGAGTTTGGAGGGTTTATAGACACGAACTTTAACCAGTTTATCATTACGCAACAAACAGTGCTTTTCCTTTTAGCAGGAACGGATGCCACCAACCAGGTGTACTACCAACTGGCTTTATCCAATAACTGCACGCTGATCCGGGAAGGAATTATTCGTTTTGAAACGGCCCGTATTGATTTAGGGGCTGACAACGAGTTGAACAAAATCCTTGTTTTGACCAAAGAACATTTACTGTTCCTTCAATCCGGACAAGAACCCAGGCCCGATTATGGAAGCGCATTTCCTGCAACGCTTGTCACAACCAACTTAGAATGGGAAAACTTAGTCCTTAATGAGACTACAAAGAAAGAAATTTCAGACATCATGCTTTGGGTAGAGTACGGAGCAGATTTAATCAACACCAGCAGTGCATTCAACAGCTCTTTTCCCTGTTTGTTTTATGGTCCCTCAGGAACCGGGAAATCATTAACCGCCAAACTGATCGGTAAAAAATACAACAAGCACGTATTCCGTGTGGACCTATCGATGATCGTTTCCAAGTACATCGGTGAAACGGAAAAGAACCTGGCACATTTGTTTGACCGGGCTCACGGGAAAGACTGGATCCTCTTTTTTGACGAAGCAGATGCTTTGTTCAGCAAGCGAACAGCCGTTAATTCGTCTCAGGACAAATGGGCCAACCTGGAAGTAAACTATTTGCTGCAGCGCATGGAAGAGCACAAGGGATTAACGATCCTGGCTTCCAACCTTAAAGCAAATATTGACAATGCCATGACCCGCCGTTTCCAGGCAATGATTTATTTTCCGGCTCCCAAACAACCTGAACGGCAAATACTTTGGGAAACTTCTCTGCCCAAGCCTTTTACTTTTGAGAAAGGCGTTTCATTAGCAAAAATAAGTGCCTATGAATTTACAGGTGCCAATATTGCCAATATTCTTAAATACGCCAGTTTGCGTGCCTTGAACAATCATACGCATGAATTAAGAATCGAATGGCTGGAAGACGGTATCCGGAAGGAATTCATTAAAGAAAACAGAACTCCCTGATGTACAGAAAAGCATTTCAAAACCAACAAGACCAAGCGGCTCTGGAACGAGAGCGTTCAGACAGAAATGCCAAGTTCCAGGCTTTTTACGAGGAGGAAGAGAATCAACGAGAACTATTTATTGATGAAGTTCCAAAAACGGAAATCGATCAAGTTTCTGTTGATACAGATTGTGTTGATGACCTGGCACGATCCATTAGAAAAGATCTTCGCGGATCCAATAAATCAATCAAAGCTATTGAGTCATATAGAAAACTCAAAAACCTCTCAGCTGGTGAAATTGACTATTTCTATAAAAACTATACCTATTTATGGGATAAAGTAATTGATAATCTACCTAAAGAATTTATCGAAAGTAACGAATTTGGGTTTTATAATGATTTGAGCGGATCAACGTCAGGAAAACCTGATTTCGATATCAATAACATTGAAAAAACAGGGATAATAGGCAGCGGTGTTGTTGGAAACAACCTCTCCGAATTTTTAAATCCATTCAAAAAGGTCAAGGAATATAAAATCAATTTAGGAAAAGTTACCAAAGCTTTTGGCCCAATGGGGGGAACTACATTTCCAACCTCTAAGTCTCAGGATTTACCGGAAAATATATCTCCTGAGAATATTGGTGAGGTAACAATACAAATAGATAAAGAAACCAGAGAAATAAATATAACAGCATCCAGTCTTCCGATAGCAGTAAATTATCAGGCATCGGATTATAATTTCCGACTTGATGAAAGTGTTTTTGAGGGATTGGATTTCTGTTTGGGATTTCCTGAAAAAAAACAGGATGACCAAACAGGAGCTATCAATTTGAATTTGGACCGACTGGTGTTGAATAACATGCGAATTCTTGCCGAAGATTATTCGTTCTCCATCAAAAAATTGGAAATTAAAGACATAAGAATAAATGCAACCCAAACACTTGGTTATAAATTTAAACTAACTAAATCCTATCTGGCGATATTTACCTTGCTTGATTATATTTCATTATTGCAGAATGCATCCATGCTGTTAGTTAGTGGGATGGGGGCTAATCCGGATATGGGGGAAGCCATTGATACTTTTAAAGAATTACTGACTAATTCCTCTTCACACAATCTCGATTTGGGTATATCTATGGGGGAATTGGCGATAGAAGGCTTTAGTTATACAGATAAAATCGATGGAAAAACTGAAATCACGCATTTGACAACTGCAAATGGACAAGATAAAAGTTCAATTGATTTAAAAATCAAGGCAAAAGGGGTTGAAGAATCAGATTATTCAAAATTGTATGTTTTAAAAACGCGGTTAGCAAAAGAAAAAGAACGCTTGGCAAAGCTTGAAAAGAGGGCTTCAAAAGGAATTTCAATATTTAAAAACAGGTTGGCAAAGCAACAAACACGCGTAAAAAATCTATCAGCAGAGATCGCTGAAATCCAGAAAAACCTTGTTTTTGAGACCAGCGCAAATATCTATGGGCTTCAAACAACCGAATTAGGATATGCAAAATATTTGAACAGTACATTGAGTAACTTCGTTCAAAGTATTGATGGTTCTCAAAATGCCAACGCAGATCACATTAGTATCAAGTCAACAATAGGTCCGGAGTCCATCAAAGACACCAAAATAACGCTTTCAAATGTCTCATTTGGTAATCTAGATTTATCCGGGATAAATTATAATGATAACAAATCACTTTCGCTTAAAGCCGTGAAAGCTGAAATGGTGAATGTAACAGCCTCACTTGAATTGTATTTAAAAAGTGCAAGTGTCCAATCAGATGAAGGAAAACGATCCATACAAGCAACACCTGCTTTAGTTTACATTTCAGATTTTGAGGCTGAAAAAATTTCTGTTTCAGGAGGGATATTATCGCTTTTGGAACAAAACTTAACAGCCTATATCGGGCTTTCATCTCCTGCTGTACTTGATTGTTTAAAAATGATTCATTTTTATATTGATCTGGATACTGAAGAAGGAGAAAAAGCAATTCCTAAAGCACAAAGAGAACTTTTATCCCTGTCTTTGGATGCCTACCGATCAGGCAAAGGTGATAAAGTCGAAATGAAAAACGACCTGGCACAAACGGTCCTGGCCTTTTCAATGCAAGACGTTGTAGCGGGAGGAATCACCTTGAATATGCTGAAAGAAGGAGGTATTGATTATGAATTTATGTCGTTATCGGGTTCTTCACAAATAGATGTGACGAAATACAATGCCTTAGGAAAAGGAAATACACAGACTTCGATTTTAAATTTCCCGGGGCTAATGTCATCATCTAAAGAAGGTGAACAACAACCCGCTTTATCGGGCTCTTACCGGGATGGAAAAATTACTTTCAAGGCTTATCTGCCTCAATTAGGTATCCAGAAACTCGATTTCGGTGACAAGGAGCTGAGTTTCAAATCAGAAGGTGAGAATGAGTCCAAATTACTTGGCGTTACCGTTGAGTTTGAATATATGCCTGAAATTAAACCGGATGAAAGTACCGGGCAAAAAGGAACAGCTGCAAGTATGAACCTGAAAAAAATCCATGTGGACGATACAAGCTTATATGGTTTGCAAATAAGCATGTTTGCTCCCGGCAACCAGGAAACAGGTGAGAAAGATACGCTGCAAACCGTTTCTTTCCCAAAAAATTCTCCAGTCACTATACAAGGACTTGACCTGACTCAGTTCAGAATGGAAAAAATGTTGGATAGTAAAGGGAAACTATCCTTCCAATACAACCCGGAAGAAGGCAAAGAAGCTGTCATAACCACCAATGGAGTTAAACTTCCAAAAGGTCTGCAATACCAAAACATCACGGAGAAAACAACCCTCACACTCCAAAATGGTAAGTGGGACAAGTGTTCTTTCAAATTATTGAAAAACGGAGGGATCGATTATTCATTTGACAACTTGGATGCTCTGCTTTCTCTAAACAAGAAAGGTGAGCAGGAGGTCAATTCGGAGATTAAATTAAACTCGAATATTATTTCGGGAAGCTATTCAAGTGAGACTAAATTGGATGAAAATGGTGTTTTAAGAAAATTCATCTACTTCAAGAAAACAAAAATCAACATCCCTGAAATTTTGATTAACAGCTTGAACATTAAATCGGATAAGTTATCAATTATCATCCCTAAGTCTGGCGGAAAATCGGCTTTCAAAAACATGAACGGCTTGTTTGATGTTACTTTAAAAATGCCAACGGACCAGGAGAAAATTACAGCATTGAAAGCAGAGAAAAAAGCTTCTCCTATGGTAGAAATATATTTTCACTATTTTCACATGGACCAGGCAAAACTTTATGAAGCGGAGTTCACCAGTAATAAATCTGTAATTAAAACAATAGACATTGACAACGTACCGAAAGAATACACAGAAAAGACGAAAACTTCTCTTAAACTTAGAAAAGGAGCATCTGCCATTTTACAGGAGCTCAACATTACCGGCTCTAAACTAAAATTGAATTCCGGTACGAGTCCGTTTCAATTCTCCGGAAAAGTATCTATTGGGAACGAAAAACAAAAAGGAATCGATATTGGCACCTCTCATTTCTTATCAGATATGGTTTCTAAATGGCTGGAAGGAAATGAATTAGTTGGTTATAACCAGACAAATATAGCATCAAAAATTTCAGCACAAAGCGTCTCTTTCAGCGGTGATACGGAAGGAGAGTATGTGATAACCATCGTTTCACCGGATGTGAGAATTCCGGAAAATATAGGAACACCATATATTAATGAAAAAGGGATACACGTAATGACTTCGGATGAACCGAAAGGAGCTAATTTCTCTTTGGATGTAAATGCGGCGATTGGAAAAAATGAGCTATTTAAGCTTTTCAATGCAAAAAAAGTTGAAATCATCCGGGAAAAAATTTCCGACAAAACCAGTGAAAACATTGAATATCGCAATAAATACCGGATTACCGATCCCGTCTTGAGCCCGTTAAAATTAGGATCATACAACACCTTCGAATTCGGTAAAAAAGAATTGAGTATTCTCACTGATTTTACTCTGTATGGAGAGGTCAAAGGTGTCCTAGTAATTAGTGAAAATACCATTGAAAACACTCCGGTATGGGTCATTAATTCTGTAGAGAGCACCATATACATTTCTTCAGCAGAGGCTTCTGTCAATTTAGATGACCTGGGAGAATATCTAAAAATGAAAAAAGACAGCAAAGATCAGGAAGATACGGATATCCCTGATCCTAATAATTTTGGGTTCCTTGATGGCGCTTCCGGATCTGTTGAGCTATCCATGTTTGGTATTTCACGCACACAAGACATCGAAGAACTTACGATTAAAGAAAATAACGAATACCGGAAAGTGGCCTATCTAGATGTAAACAGCATGGTAACATGGATTGCCGAGCGCTTTAACGATGAAGTTGGCTGGGGGAAAGATGCATCTGTGCTTGATGATTTGCTTTGCATACCAACGGTAAGTGGCCAGTATAATATTTATACTTTCCCGTTTGGTTATCCAGTAGAAGTTTTTAGAATTCTTGAAAACACTAAAAATAATAATCTCATAAAATCGGAAGGTAATCTACAGGTAAGGATTTCTTCAATGGTAAAAACTATAGCTAACAAACCTGAAGAGGAAAAAAAGGAAGATGATTCATTTACTACGGCATCAAAAGAATCCATAGACGAGTTCTTATTTAGAAAAGAGAATCCTATGAATCCCAAATTTACAATGGATTTAAGTATCGATTTAAGCCGGGTACCCAAAGAAAAACGCGGATTAATGAGTATGTTTAGTACAAGTAAGAATTTAAGTATGAATTTAGAGGCCGGTTTTTGGAAAAATATAAATCATGAGGACGACGGAACTACTGTATCTTATATTACCGGTGACAAGGATATATATCCAACCGTCCGAATAAGCGATTTGGTAGTCCCACCTTTTACAACCAAGATAGGAGGTAAAGATTCCGTTACAAGCCTGAGCACGGGAGGTCTAGAAATAGAAAAAATTACTTTCCAGTATAAAAAGCATGTATCTCCGAAAGCCGGTGAAACTAAAAGAAAATGGGGTGGAGACAACCTAAAAATGCGTAATATAGCTGTAAAAAATCTGAATCTTGTACTTCCAAGAAAAACTAAAAAATAATACCATGAAAAATACTATTCGAATAATTGGCATTCTTGTTTTCACATTAATCGGATGTTACCTGGGATTCTCCTGCTACAGGATTGAAACTCCCACCAACCATCCTACTTGCACCAGTTTATTCGGTCAATTGAACTTAGGTTTTGAACATAATCCACCGTTTATTATTATTGGTGTAATCGGTTTACTTTTTACTTTGTTCCTACCGACTGTTATCGTGATATCTTCCTTTTTTTATCAGCTCCGATTCAAAAGTATGACAAGACTACTATTTATCTGCGTCTTCTTAGCTTCCCTCTTTTTTAGTTCATTATCCCTTATTGTTACCGGTATTTATTTTCTGAATATTGAATTCACACACATCTACTGGGTAATGCCGGTTTGGAATTTTTCAGGTACTTTATGGGCTCTATTACTAGCTTTGCCAGTTAAGAAAAGAATTGCTTTAATCCACTGGCCTTTTGAGAATAGAGAAGACAAAAAAACTGCTTAGAACTTCAGCATTTTCAATAAAGAAAACGGGATAATGATCAAGACAAAAACAAGTAACACATTTGTGTAAAACTGTAAATAATGTACTTTTGTTAGAAATTGATCATGAAAAATATTGGTAGAATATCATTTATAATTGTCTCAATAGCAATTAATGCTTATTTGATAATTACACCATATGAGTATAAGCAGAAGCTTAACGTCAATTATTCACATAATTTACTGGCTCAATTAATACCTACATCAGAGAATTTTTATCTGGAACCATTTTGGGCACTTAACCTATTTATACCATCAATTATTGTAGGTATTTCTTTCTCCTGGAAACTTCCTTTTAGTTTCGGAAAAAAAATGATGCTTTATGGATTACTGCTTATTTGCCTGTTTGTTTCTTTTTATTATGTGATGATAGATGCAGGATCAAATGGCTATAAGACAACGTTCATTTTAGATATCATTCAATTATATAATCTTTTATCAATAGTATGGTTAGTCCTTCTAGCGTTACCTTTAAATGAAAGAATTTCATTTATCCACTGGCCGTTTGATAGCAGAGAAGAAAGAAAAACTACCTAAGATTCAGCATTTTTAAATGAAGAAAACGGGATAATGATCAATTAAAAAAAAGTAACACATTTGTGTAAAACTGTAAATAGTTTACTTTTGTTAGAAATTGATTATGCGAACCATCCTTTTATTCTTTCTTGTATTACCACTCACCTATTGCGCAAACGCCTCAAAGGCGCACAATTCCAATGGCATCACTTTGAAAAAGGGTGTGGTCGACAGTATTCCAAAAGGCACTCACATTTGCAATTGCTTTTTCGGAAATGAAGAGGAGTATGAGTTTATCTTCCCGGATAATTGTAAACCGAAAGATTCCCTTTTCATATTCATTCCGGATACAGCTTCTTTTCACGAAGAAGGTTTTAAAGAGAAGATGTTTAACTTGTATGATGACATTATAGCTGTCTTAACGAAACAACAATTTTCAGGTAAAATGCTGGCCTATTACGATAAAGACCAAAAGCACCAGGCACTGGAATTAAATATGCTGAATGGTGAAATGAACGGAGCAATGAAGGCCTGGTCTTTTGAAGGCGAAACGATCATAGAACGCTATTTTAAAAACGGTTCATTGCAATCCAGTAAAAAGGATATTGGAAATATCAACTGGTCCTACAATAAAGAAAGCAATGAACTTAAAATCGATACTTCCTATTTACAGGACAATAAAATATCCCTATTCTATTCACCCGATTTAGGTCAACCCCAAATGATTGACTGGGAGAAGAAACCGGAAGAAGTGTTTGCAAATAGGAAAACACTAAAAGTTAATGGTCAATTATTTTCAGGCAGTCTGTTATATTATGGTTATCAGGAAGGCTTTGAACCTCTTCCTGCAGCAAAAATCAACTTTATAAACGGTTTGTTGGATGGAAAGACTACTTTTTATGGGGACCATATTCATGTGGAATATGATGATTATCCGGATCAATACGATCCTTGGGTCGTTAGAGAAGAAAACTATTATTCGAAAGGGATCCGGCTTTCTGCACCCAATTCTTCGGATAGCTATTTTTTGTATAAAGCAAGTATGTTCATGACCATCGACAATGAAACAGTGTATAATGAGTTTGAACTTTCTTTCGAATTAATCGGGAAATCGGTGCAGAAAAATGGAAGATTGGCGTTCACACATGGCATCCCTAATCAATATTATATTACAGGTGGAGAAAAAATAAATGACATCCTTGAATTAAAAATGGTCGCTGTTTATGATGCAAGAATGAGCAGCGTAGAAAATGCAATTGCTAATGGCAAAAGATATAATGCTCGGTTTTTAATTACCCGGAATTCATTAAAATATATTGGTGATAATAAAGGTTGCCAATATTGCCCTCCAGGTTTGATACTGAATAAATACGATCCCGACGAAACTGACTTCATTAGTTTTATTAAACCATAGAATTAAACTCAATCAATTCCGGTTGAAATGCAATAGTTCAAGGGTTTAATAATTCCCAAAGTTTAATCTTATGATCGACTATTTACTAAAATCAGTAGCATTACTTTTGATGATTTGCAACTTAACAAGTTGTAGCAGCCAACCTTCGGGCGTTCCAAATCAGGAAACTTCCGTTGGCGAGAAAATGCTAAACACTACACCAAATAAGCCTGAAAATTTAAACACCATAACATGCTTAAATTGCAGAATTGAGATTGAAGATCAGAGCATGACTGCATTCTTTAAAAACCTGAAAGCAATCGAGTTTGACATTAGTTCAATTTATAATGGGGACGGAGACAAGTATTATGGTTTCAAATATAATTTAGGAAAAAACCATCAAGCTCTTGTTTTTGGTTGTGATTATTACGAAGGTGGAATTGACTTCTATCTAGTGGTGTGGGATAATCGAAAAAGACAGTTTATCTCTGAACCTCAAATGATTTCTGGTGTGCGGGCGAATGGTGGCCAATTTGAATATAGAGAGAGCACCATTACAGACCTAAATAATGACAATATTCCAGACTTAGTCACAAATAATTACATTGTATACGAAGACGTTGATCCATCTGAATTAAAAAACAATTATTTAGATCTGTATACTTTTAAGGACGGTGGTTTTAAAAAAATTCGAGGAACAGAAGATCAATTAAAACGCTATAAAACAAATTCTTTTTCACTTCCCGAAAGAGTATCTAAAGACGAAATAAAAGACTTGCCAATTAGCGATTTAGAGGAATTCTGCAGTGATACTTATGATCAAATTGATTGTTTACAACAGGTCTATGATGAATTAGATCGTAGATTAATAGCCAAACAAGAAGAACTTCTTCAATCAAAAAATCAAAAAGCCTACAAGAATATTCAGGAGAAATGGCTGAAGTACAAATCAAAAGAATTCAGATTTATAGAGCAGATATTCGACCAGGATGGAACCATGTATCCTGTGCTGACAGTAAAATACAAAACACAAATCGTCAAAAACAGGATTCTGGAAATAAAAACATCCGATGATCTTAAAGAAATTGACGCTCTCAACAGGCAACTTACTGATGCTAAAACCAACTATAACACAAGTTATAACAAGATTGTTCAACGATTCAAAGTTTTGGGCCATCTCGAATCGGACTTTTTATCTGCTCATAGTACCTGGTTGGAGTATAAAAATCAGACAATTCTACCTCTAAATGATGAAACGGAAAGTTCCGTATTAAATCGTCACATCGTAATTCTAAAAAATCGTACAGAATATCTTACAAAGCTTAATAATTACTTGACTACTATCGAATAAGTCGCAATTGATAACGAAAATCAGCAGAAACCGAATGTAGCCCGGATTGATCCTGAATAAATACGATCCTGACGAAACTGATTTCATTAATTTTATTAAACCATAACCTGGTCGGAAATTAAGTATCTACGCCAGGACATTTGCGACAAACATAGACAAATTAAGCGGTATTTTTAAAAATCAAATAATTGATTATCAAATAATTAACACCCAAAAAGCGTACAAATAAACCCCTGTTTTTTTTATTTTCCAGGCCGGGAACTAGTTTTTTTTCGACACCCAAAATTTCTCTATCCCCTATAAATACTGGGAATGCGAAAGATTTACGGAGCACGACGGAGTGTTACTCAAATGTGAGTAAATGACCGGTTTAGCGCTTATTTTGTCCGGATATAAAACACTAATTATCAAACAATTAAAGCCATTTAAGGTCGTTTTTAATTTGTCCCGACATGTCCATTTTTGTGGTTTGATGTCCTTGATTCCTGCCGTTTTTTTCGAGAATATTGGTGATTGCATTTCAACCAATTCAAAGGGATATGGAAAATCAATTCGAGCAAAACAAAGATTACTCCAGGGAGTTTAGTTATAAGCCCGGAATTCAGGCGCCGAATATTGAGGAAGTGACTTTCCTGATGAAGGCCATGCTGGCTGAAATGGAATGGCTCATGGAAATTGTGGATGCCCGGATCAAAGAACTTACCAATGGCCGGGAAACCACCAATTTTCTATTTAGCCAACACCAGGCCCCGCTCCTGCCCGATTCCAATTCGGCTTACAGCCAACTCATCACTGAATTGCAATTAACCCCTGCCGAACGCTTATTGCTCATCTGCAGCATCATGCCGCATTTTGCTCCTGAAAAATTGACGCACGCCCTGCGCGAAGCGGGAAATCATGCTCGCACGAAACATCCTGAATTCGGAGGGTTTATTGATTTGGTTCACACCAATTATGTTCCGACTTTGCAGACAGTCCTGTTCTTACTTGCGGGCAATGATAAAACCAACGCTGTTTTCTATAAAATGGCCATTTCCAATACCGGAAAATTGGTCCGTGAAGGAATCATCCGGCTTGCGCCGATGTATAACGAATCATCCGACCAGCTCAACGAATTGCAATATGTTCCGCAGTTGACACAGGAATATTTATTGTACCTCCAATCTGGATTCCAGCCACGGCCGGATTTCGGGCGTGCTTTTCCGGCTACCTGGGTAACCACCGGCCTGGATTGGGAACACCTGGTGCTCGACGCACGAACCCGTGAAAGCATTGATGAGATCATGCGCTGGGTAGAACATGGCAAAACACTCACCGAAAGCAACCCGATGTTCAATGTTTCCTATCCCTGTTTGTTCTACGGACCGCCGGGAACCGGAAAATCCCTTACTGCCAAACTAATCGGTAAAAAATACAACAAAGATGTATTCCGGGTGGATCTGTCGATGATCGTTTCCAAATACATCGGTGAAACGGAAAAGAACCTGGCACATTTGTTTGACCGGGCGCATGACAAGGATTGGATCCTGTTCTTCGACGAGGCCGATGCCCTGTTCAGCAAACGGACATCCGTGGGTTCCGCGCAGGACAAATGGGCCAACCTGGAAGTAAGCTACCTGTTGCAGCGCATGGAAGAACACAAAGGATTAACGATCCTTGCCACCAACTTAAAGGACAACATTGATTCTGCTATGACACGCCGCTTTCAGTCCAGTATTTATTTCCCGGCACCCAAAGAAAAAGAACGCGAACAATTGTGGCGCAGTTTAATTCCGGCGCCCTTTTCCTACGATGCAAGTATCAGCATTGAAAAGCTGGCGCAGTTCCAATTCTCCGGGGCAAACATTTCCAATATCCTGAAGGATGCCTGCCTGTGTGCTTTGTCACACGATACACAGCAAATCAAACTGGAATGGCTCGACCGAAGCATTAAGAAAGAGTTCATCAAAGAAAACCGTACGCCTTAAGTGAACCGAAACAAGACATATCAGAATAAGAGCAACCGTTCTTCTATTTATTCCAATCCGTGGATGCAGCGAAGATTGGAAGAGCATGCTTTGGGGGATGGAACGGAGGTTTTGGAGCCCGAAGCGGATGTATTGGAAAATGATTCTCTTGAATTTCTTAAGTCGTTTGAATGGGAAGAAACGACTGACCAACAAATGGTTTTGTCGGATTTCCCTAAAGACGATCCGGTTGATCCGCTGGTACAAGCCAGATTGGAACAAGAGTTTGACATCTATGCCAACCATAAACTGGCATTGATAGACCAGGGAATTGATTTGATGCCAGATGGTAAAAGAAGGAGAAAACCTCCGACCAAAGAGGAAAAGAAAGAGGCTTTCATTAAAAAAAGAGATAAGTTCCTGAAAAGAATGGAACGTTCCGAACACCCTTTTTGGGGAACGGACAAATATGACCGCTTACTGGAGAAATGGTTCCCGGATTATACACTGGTTCTGGAAAATAAAGTTTCCGAAATCAAAACCGATATCGCTCAATCCATTACGACCCTTAATCAAACGATCAGTACTGTCATTGAACGGGTAAAGAAATTAATCCATTTAGCAGAAAGTGATGTCAGCAAAGCGTTAATGCTAATAGCAGATATTAAGAAGGAGCTTGCTGAAGCCCAAAAATCTAAAGACAATGCTGTCCTTACTTTGACTGATTTTCCGGGGAGTAAGCCCCGGGAGTTCCTTCCTAATTATGATATCTTATTAGATAAGTATCGTGAACTTATTACAACACTTCAAACCAACATGGAATATATCCTGTTGGATAATAACCGCTTTGAAACTGCCGTCACACAACTTTCTCAGCAGCAAACCAGTTTAACTGATTTCAACCTAAAGATTCAAAATACATCAGATGTTGTAGAGCTCGTGAGTTTGCAGGATAACGAATTCAGCGACCTTATAAGTTCTACGGAAAAAATAATCGAAGCGGCAAACAGTTTAGAACGAACTGCGGATGCTCCGGATGAAGTTTTTGTCCAGGCACAGCTGGCTGCCGGCAGAACCACCATTGCAGAGCTAAATAAAGAACTGGTGGAAATCACCGGGGGTGTGAGTTCTGTATATTGGGGCGAAGGAATTTATTACAATGAAAAGGTGGACGCCTTGTATGTTATAGCAACCAGTTACTCTGCTGCTTACCACTACATCCTGACCCGGAAGTTTGATGGCTTTTGGTTCTTTGTGGATATCAACGGAAAAAAGTCCGGAATACAACAAAAGGATGCGGTAACGAAATACTACCTGATGAATCCTATCAGTCCTCAGGAATTAAGTTATTTTCTTATTTATTTGAAAGAAATTGGTGTTTCTGAAGAAATCGTTAACAAAATTCAGAAACGAGGGTATGCCAGTGAACCGTTTAGAATACAGGTTGAAAAAGTTCAACTTGAACTTTGGGGAAAAAAGCCGAAAGTGGGCTTTGGATTATATACCCCGATAACCAGGAAGGCGGTATACGAAAAAGTACAATACTTAATTCCTGAAATTGATGAATCTCCTTATAAACCTCTCAGTACGATTTCTAATGAGGATAAAAAGTTGGTAAAGAAAATGTCGACACCTGCCGCCAATGAGGTATATAAGGCATATAAAGCCGATAATACAGCCTCCACAGCAACTTCGATGCCTAATACCAATAGTAATACTGATGGAATTGTAAATTCATTAGCATCCACAACCCTACTTGAAAAAACAGCAAAAAAACATGGGTTCGATGGCGCGCCTGACTTTTGGGAGCACATGGATAAGCTAAACAATTTATTCCAACGAAGAGCTTTGCAAATTGCCAACAATATGCTGGACAATACCGAAATTTTAATTCGACGGGAACTTGATTCTTACAAGAAAAAACCTGAAAGAATTGAACAGTTAGCCAGTGCATTGGCACCAGCTAAAGAAGAATATGAAAATTATTTTTATAATAAATGGGAAGATGAGCGGTTTGTTGCGGGGAGTGGAAACAGCGAATGGAATGATTGGACAGTCTCGGGAAAAAGACATGCTGAAAATGCAGCGAGTAAAGTCCGTAACCTTAGTGGTAGCCATCCATTGATTGGATATTTTTCAAGAGATGAGTCGAAAATGAACCAGCTAATGGGAAATCTTGGGCTCTTTTATCAACCTTACGGTACGCCTCAACATGATTTCTTAAAAAATCAGGTTAATGATGGGAAAACAAATCCCTACACCAACAACATGTATTCGGGTTTTCTGGAAGACCCTTTTAATCCTAAAAAGAACGAGAATGCTTCCCAAAATGTAAATACAGAGGGCATAAAGCGGGCTATAAATGAGGCATCTCAAGAGATGCTTCAAAATATTAAAACAACCAGAGAATCCCTGAAAAGATCACCAACTTCGGTATGGAAACTAGATAATGTTGTCGCTTTAACCAAATTTGACCTGGGAATAGATCCAAAAGCAGATACTGCCGCCAGAAAAATTATAGATGACAAAATCAGGCTCATGAATTTTGATCCTCTTGACCTATTCCTAACAGTTATCAATATAGGATTAGGAATTTTAGCTGCAAGCGGAATCGGAACTGCGCCTGCTCTGGTGATAATGGCAGGGATAAGTGCTGCCGGAACATCTGCCATCCAGTTTTACCGGCATTATCAAAATTATGAATTCATGAAGGCTGCATCTGGTACAGCTCCTATTCCAGAAGCCTCATTAAGTTCCATTACACCAGATACTTCCTGGTTTTTCTGGGATATGATCGGGCTGGGATTGGATTTTTTCGCAGCCCTCAAACTAATCGGATTGTTAGGGAAATCAATTAGTTTATTTAAGTCCGGAAAAATCCTTAAACCAAAATTCCTTAAAGAAATTACCGAATATGCACCAAAAGTATTAGGCAAAACTCAAGCGGCTAATTTCATTGAAGGAATGACAAAAAAATTGGATGACGTAAACTACCTGAAACAGATTCAAAGTTCAAATGCCATCCAACTCAATAAAGAAGTTGATGATGTTTTTCAAAACTTATCAAAAATTCTTGATGGTCAGGGAATCAAAGCTATTACAGATTTGAAACCCGAAGTGCTGGATGCTATGACAAAGTTGATGAAAACTTTAATCAATAAAGGAGTGAAGTCCTTTGATGATTTTATGGACGTAGTTAAAGCTCAAAGTAAGCTGAGTAGTTCGCTGGGAGAAATTAACCTTTCCAAACTTTCGCCGAATGATCTGTCACGGCTTGAACAAAAGTTTGGTGAAGAGTTGGAGAACCTGAAAATTTTGAATCAAGGAACCAGTGTCGTCGGTCCGTCAAAAATAGAAATTGCACAACAAGATCTCAGAGACAGCTTAAGTAGGCTGCATATTGCTGCCAATAATGCTTTAGGAGTGAATCGCATTCCTTTAGCTGAATTGGTTGACGTTACGGCTAAGGCAGTGAAATATGGCTACTTTAAACTGGAGGAAGGAATCCTAGGATTACGTAAATTCCTCAGAAGCCAGGGAATTGATGAAGCCAAAATACCGGATGAAGAT
>CBINBC010000038.1:0-47821 GCA_966248825.1 uncultured Fluviicola sp. | reverse complement strand
GGGAATCTTCCACCAAAGCAGGAACTTCAAAATGGATGTTCGATAACTCTTTCCTGAAAGCATATTTAAACAATCCTTTTGCCAGTGCCCGGTATTCCGGTCGGGATGGTCCCATGTTAGCCAGCCAGTTCCCCCAATCTTTCACGGTATCCATTTGCTTAACACACTTGTTCAATGATCTCAGGTCAGTGGAAACAACCGGCCTGTATGCGTTCACTGCCGTATCTAAAAAACCGACTTTCAAATCCTGCTGTAGTTGTGCAAGTCTCGCTGTCAGTACAAATTCCTGGATGATTGAAGTATTTGACAGGGAATCCTCTTTGAACTTAAACGGCCTGTTATCGGGCAATCCCAGTGCACATGGAAAATCCAGCAGCTCTTTCCATTTAATTCCTTTTCCGATCACCATCGAGTCATTTGCCCAAACCGGTCTGAAATCACGTGCTTTGTAGAACGCATACACCGAATCTTTTATTCCTTCCGGAAATTGCAATTTTGTTAATAAATCAGATTCAACTGCCAATGCAATCCGTTTTTTCAAGGAAACTTTCCGGTCAAAAACGGGATCTGTTTTGTCTATATCGGAAGAACACCGGATCAATATTAAAGTGGTTGTAAATACAAGAAATAGTGCGAAAAGTCTGCTAATTTTCATGCGAGTATCAAAAAATAATAAGCAATTTTACCGCAAGATACTTATTCCTTACAATATGGAACCTCAAATTTATTCAACATACATCCTTCTGGGGACAATCATTATCATGTCACTTATTGGTTTCAATAACCGCGAATTCCTGGAAAAATACCTGTTTAGTCCCTACGAAGTCAAACACGACAAGGAATACTACCGGTTTATCACGCATGCATTCCTGCACCAGGATTTCGGTCACTTGATTTTTAATTCCATCACCTTGTTTTACTTCGGAAGGTATTTTGAGTTTTACCTCTATAATTTTTACGGTCCGTTGCCGGGAGAAATCGTATTTTGGGTTTTCGCACTTATTTCCATGATTGCTTCCAGTTCCATTGCCTATTTCAGGCACAAAGACAATCCGAATTACCGTTCGTTGGGATTCTCCGGCGTTGGTTGTGCAATCCTCTTTGCTACAATTATGCTTGATCCGAGCATGAAAATCGCACTGATATTACTTCCCATACCAATACCAGCCTGGATTTTCGGGTTATTGTACCTGGGATTTGAAATCTATTCCGATCGTAACCGGAAAACAAATATTGCACATGATGCTCACATATCCGGGGCAGTTTTCGGGGTTGTTTTCATTTTAATTACTAATATTGAACAAGTGATTTTTGCATTTCAAAACCTACTTTAAATGAGCGATCAGGAATTATTCGTAAACAATAACGGTAAAATCATTAGTAACACAGGACATTCCATCGCTGCGGGAAACCGCGGTTACACTTACGGAGACGGACTCTTTGAAAGTATCCGTGTTATGAATGGCAAGGCCCTGAACCTGTCTCATCATTTCTCGCGTCTGGCAGAAGGAGCAAAGGTTCTGAAAATGCGCCTGCCGGCATTTTACACAACGGAATTCTTTCAACAACAGATTGATGAGCTGATCCAGCTGTGCAAAATCACGGAAGGAGCACGAATAAGACTTTCAATTGACCGTTTAGGTGGGGGTACTTATCTTCCTGATACCAACGAAGTTAGTTATTTCATAGAAATTTATCCGATCGAACATAATTTATTCGGTTTGAACGCAAAAGGATTGGAAGTAGACTTGTACCAGGACATCAAAAAGACCAAGAACATCCTTTCTAATTATAAAACGAAGAACGGAATCATTTACGTTCTGGCTGCTATTTCTGCCAAAGAAAAAGGATTGGATGATATGCTGATCACCAATGAAAACGGTCAGATACTTGAAAGTTCGCACAGCAATATTTTCGTGGTGAGCAACGGCGTACTGTATACACCAAGTCTTTCAGACGGCTGTCTGGCAGGCACCATGCGCATGCAGGTGATCAACCTGGCATTGAAAAACGGACTGAAAGTTTACGAATGTCCGATTCTCCCTTCTAATTTACTGGTTGCCGATGAAGTATTCCTGACGAATGCTGTCCGCGGAATAACGTGGGTTGGGGGATACCGTACCAAACGCTATTTCAACACCACAGCGCGTAAGATTGTTGCTTTCCTGAATGAGGAATGGGACGTTTAATTCCGGCTTATTTTAACTGGAGCGGCGGCAAAGACAGTACTTTAGCGCTTTATAAAGTGCTTCAGGACAAGCGGTTCGATATCCGGTATTTACTGACGACTTTGAACGAAGAAGCGGACCGCATTTCCATGCACGGAGTTCGCAGCGAACTGTTAGCAGCACAGGCTGAATCGTTGGGAATTTCCGCTAAAAAAGTACACTTACCGGCGAGTTCCGATATGCAGGCTTACGAATCCGCTATGAGCACTGCAATCGAGGAATTACAGTCAGAAGGGGTCTCTGACTGCATCTTTGGCGACATTTTCTTAGAAGATTTACGGAATTACCGGGAGGGAAAGCTCCGGGAAGTTTCTATTTCGGCACATTTTCCATTGTGGAAGCGGAATACTGCAGAACTTGTGCGTGAATTCATCGACCTGGGATTCAAAACCATCGTAGTTTGTGTGGATGGTTCCAAATTAGACGAATCATTCGCCGGACGGGTTATCGACCATCAATTTCTTTCAGATCTGCCGGATGATGTTGATCCCTGTGGGGAGAACGGTGAATTCCACACCTTTGTTTTTGACGGACCTATCTTCAGACATCCGATTCCTTTCCAAACGGGAGAAAAAGTGCTTAAAACTTACACAGCTAAAAACAAGGAGGAAAAAACCATTGAGTACGGTTTCTGGTTCCAGGACCTCATTCCGATTTAGGCTTTGGTTTTGTTCGGGAAGCAGCTTTCGGCTTATTCGGGCGTGGGTTTTTAATTTGTTCCTTCACAATCTTTTCGGTTACTTCTTTCTTTTTCGTCCAGAAGATCGCTTTCGGCATTTCATCTCCCAGTAAATAACCATAAGGTTCCAGGTTTGGAACTGCGTCAAAAACAACCTTAATGATCGCCGTAACCGGAATTGCCAGGAACATTCCCGGAACACCGGCAAGTGCCCCACCGACAATGACACAAATAATAGAAGCTAGCGCATTGATACGAACCTTTGAACCAACAACTCTCGGTAACAAAATATTGTTATCAATCAGCTGCACAGCACCAATAACCGCTATCACTCCCAGTACGGATTGCTGAATATCCGGGTTATTCGATAGAGAAATCAAACAGCTCAAGGCATTGGCTACCAGGATACCTACATACGGAATCAGGTTCAACAGGGCAACCAAAAGCCCCAAAAACAAAGCATATTTCACACCGATCAGCCACAAACCAAGGGTTGTTAATGCCGCTACGATGGCAATTTCAAGCAGTAATCCCAAAATGTACATACGGATTATCACTTTGATATCATTCACAATGATCTGCATTCTTTCAGCACTTTTTGCCGAAACCAGTTTCATGAGGAATCCCAGCAGTAATTCCCGATAGAACAAAAAGAGGAACAGGTAAAGCGGAACCAGGATAAAGTTTACCAAAGCACCTGTAATCGACCCGAAACTCTCCATTGAAAACATACTGCCGCCTTTCATGAAGTTTTCCTTCACGATCTTTTCCTGCTTTACGTTTGAAATATCGAACGTTTTACTGATCCAGTCGCCTATATCGTGAATGACTTTCATCATATTCTTTTCCAGGGTCGGCAGATCACTGAAGAATTCTTTCAGCTGGAATCCCAAAAGCAGCATGATGCCTGCAAAAACAATTATTGCAATGGCAACCGTTATAATCACGGACAATAGCTTCGGAAAATGCCATTTATGCTGAAAAAAAGCATCGATGGGACGAATCAGAACACCGAATATAAAAGCCAAAACTATCGGAAATAAAATATCACTTCCTAAATAGATAATTGCAGCAACCACTACCAATAACAGAATAGTGAAGATGCGTTTTTGGTAATTAACCTGCGTGCTTTCCATAAATAGACCTTTCTTAAATGTAAGAAGATTAATTCATGAAGCGAGAATCACGCTATAAAAACTAAAAAGAAAGCCGTTAAAAGTCCTTAAAATTGAAGTTTAAAAGGTTCAAGCAGGTTCAAAAAAGTTCAAACGGTTCAAAGGGTTCAAAGTTGTTTAAGTAATCTATATTGAACTATTGAATCTGCTCCGCCGCGGCGGACAGAAACTATTGAACTCATTTTACCGAAAGGTACATCGAAATCTCGTCGTGATAACGCCCGTTCTGTTTGAAGAAGTTTGGAATACGGCCATGTTCAACGAATCCCATTTTTCGATAAAGGGCTATTCCGGCTTCGTTGTCAGCGTAAACCTGTAAAAACAGGATTTCCAATTCCGGATTTTTTCTTCCCCATTCGATTGCAGCACTTAAGATGGCTGTTCCCAAACCGCATCCCTGCCATTCTTTATGCATCCCCATTCCGAAAACAGCTGTATGGCGAAGGATTTTCCGCTGATTTCCGTCTACATTGATGTTTGCCACGAGTTTCCCGTCTGTTTCCGCAACCAGGAACAGGGAATTGGTCCGTTCCACATAGCTGGAAAGGATTTGCTCTTCTTCGGCTATTGTGGGATTAAATTCTCCTTCACTCAGAGGAACATACTCGGAATCATAGACAAAACCCTGCACGAAATCGATTATTTGCCGGGCATCGGAAACTTCCACGTGACGCAGCAAGACTTCACGTCCGTCTTTTAAAGTAACTTTTTGTGGGTCAAACTTCATGATACTAAATTACGAATTACGAGTGCCGGATTCCGAATTAATTTTAATTGAGAAATAAGAGACTTCACGAAGATGAAGAATTTTTGCACAAGCGTTTCATCCTTTTGAATTTGAGTAAGCATTCTTAATCAGGTATTCTCCCAGGAAGAATGCCCCGAAGGCTGTTGAAACGTGCCAAAGCCAATGTGTTCCCCAGGGCATAAAGGCAATTTCGATTTTTTCATCCAGGAAGCGGAATAAAAGTGCCAGACAAAAGAATGCTATTGCTGTGAATAAACGTCCGGAATTTTGGAATTTGGTTTGCCGCAGGAATAAATAGCAGGGAAGAAGAAGCATCCATCCGCGAAAGAAGTAGCCGGCCGAAATCCGGTCCTGTCCATTGAGAAATTGCATGGAAAGGAATGTCAATCCGAAGAAAATAAGCAGAACCCAAAGGAGCTGGATTTTTTTAGGAAGTACTTTGAGCCACATCCAAATACTGATTCCTATGACCAAAATGACGATAGGAATGGCATCCATCAATAATAAGATGGTAGAAGTACGAAAAGCATGAAAAAACGTACTTCCCAATCCGCCGAGAACCAACAAGGGGCAACAAAACCAAACGATAAATGTATACTGCTTGTGTTTTCCGCGGAGCTGCCACAAAAAGATAAAAACCGGAACGAGAAAGGTCAGTGAAGACCATGCATTCCAGGGCTCAACAATAAACAGCGAAAGATCTGTTGTTTCCCGGTAAACGGGTCCGTGATCCGGAACAGATGCAATCGATGTTAAAAAGAAAAGTGACAAAACTTAGAAGCTGACAACCAGTTTAGTAGATTCGCAAAGCACTTTTTGGCTCATCATGAAAGTACCGGAAAAGATCAGGCTGTCTGATTCATCTACGATTCTGTAAGAATGGGTCTTATTTTCTTTTTTAAACATTTTATCGGTATAGACAAAGTTGCCGGTCCCGCAGCCCGGATCTGCCGTGTAATGATCGTAAGCATCAATTGTTGCAATTTCTGTCTCGTCCACATACAAAGTCAGCTCACTCACTCCGTAAGCCAGCAAATCATCTGCAGTTTGCGTATTATACCAGAAAGAATGTGTACCTGTAAACTTTTCTTTTGTACATGCAAAAGTTGATACGACACAGATGGATAGGAAAACTAATTTTTTCATGTTTTAGAAGTTTTGTACAAATTAAACAAAAGATTTTTATAAATCCGAATGCGGATTTTTTTGGTTTATCTCTTTTCTTATTGTAAATCAGGTTTCAATGACTGAATCCATTCATTCCGGAAGCAGGGTTATGATTGAACGATTCATTTTAAAACAGTACATTAGTCTGACTAAACGAAACTCAGGATGCTTTTCACAGTACTGCCGCACTCATGAAAGACCGTTCCAAAATACTTACACTTATCTGCTTTGGAACAATTCTCATTTCCATGTTCCTGCCATTTTTCGAAGGTCCGGGAAGAAGAGGAATCCTTCCGGAAGACAGTTTTGTGATTGCCGAGATCTATGATTCTCCGGAATTCGGATTGCGCATGTGGGTTTTCAATGGATTTGGGTCGTTATTTGCCCTGGTGAATCTTGCAGTTGCAACAGTGCTTTTATTGTGCCGGTTCTTTTTCCCGAAGTCACTTCCGACTGCTGTCATAACTGCCATTATATTCGCGGCGTCTTTATTCCTTTTAGTATGGAGTAACTCGGAAAAACAGGGGGTAATCCTAACCGATGAAATGCTGATTGGTTTTTACCTGATGCTTATTTCTCAGGTAATTCTGATAACGCAATGTTTTACAAAAGCCATTACCGAGGTTCCCCGAGACCGCAGAGCGGATTCGGATATCCTGGATTTTTGAAGAAGATTTGAAAATCAACACATCGAAAGGCGGTCTAATTTCTTAAACCGCCTTATTCAGTGAACAAAATTGGTTAGGTTTAAACCGGGCAGATAGTTGTTCCTGTACATGTTCCCTGCATGTACCGGTATCCGCAGCTTGCGTGGTGTGCATCCCCGATAGCAGATAAATCAAGGGTTACAATTTTTTCCGTGATCTCTGCCATTCGAACAGGCAATAAAAGTTCGGCTTCTGCAGCCGTATAAGGTTTCGCTACTGCGCTTGAATCGATGTACATTAAACTTCCAACAGGCTGGTAATCGTATGCTTTCATTTCATTCAACTTGTTTACAAAAGACACCGGTAAGTCAGGAATTGCCTCCAAAAGATCAATAAACTCACTGTCCGGCGGCAAAAGCGGTACGATGTCCAGGTAATTTTCATAGCGTACGTCATTTGGGAAAGTAGCGTTGTACGAAGTCATAAAATCGGTATTTCCACAATTCGGGCCGGCAAAGGTGATAGTTTGCGTAATATTGAGGCTGTATGCATTCTTAAAATACATAGCTGCAATAGGGGCAATTCCACCGCCTTTACTGTGTCCGGTAATGTAGATCGGCAGCGTTCCCGACGGATCCAGTGCCTTGATTGCATCTACAATTCCGCCTCTCAATAAGCCTAAAGCAAACAGAAATCCTTCGTGCACTTCCCCCGGAAGACTGATGTTACTGGTTGTAGGCGCCATAAAATCTTCCAACCAATCAAAGAAAGAATCCCAATTTAAAGCAGGAGGGAGGGTTCCGCGGAAAGCTACAATGATGCTGTCTGAGGTTTGTCCTACAAGAGCAGCTTCGATCTGATCTGCAGTCACTACATAAGGATCAACCACAAAACCAACGGCATCGTACTGATTTTGAAAAGGAGAATCCGGTCCCAGCGGGTTATACTGACCGCTTGGGTCTGTAGGAGTAATGGCGTAAGCTGATGCAGACGCACAGAGCAATTGGCATGGTAAAGAAATGGTACTCATAATGAATAGTATTTGGTATCAATTATTTTTTGAGGTAAAAGTAGCATGGAAACCTGAAACAGAAACAGTTAAAAATATCTGTTTTTTGAAGACAACTATTTTGGACGAATTTGTTTTTTTCGGGACAATCAAATCATTATTTTTAAGTGTTATTTTAGTTTAACTAACGATTTAGACATAGGATTTGAACGACTATATTAAAGATATTGACAGGCTTAAAGCTTTATTGGCATATTCTGTCATTGACACTCCTTCGGAGGAATTTTACGATACGTTAAACAGTCTGGTAGCCAACATTTGCAATGCTCCCATTTCTTTGATATCGTTTATTGACGAAGACCGTCAGTGGTATAAATCAAAGATCGGAATGGATATCGATGAGCTCCCCGTTGAAGAGACCATTTGCCAGTATACGTTGTTAGAAGACGACATACTGGAAATACAGGATACGTTAAACGATGAAAGACTGGTTGATAATCCTTCCGTACAGACAGAGAACGGAATCCGCTTTTATGCGGGAATCTCGCTTCGTTCGCCGAAAGGATATGCCATTGGTTCTGTTTGTGCGGCCGACTTCAAGCCTCAGCAGTTAAGCGAAATGCAGAAACAAACACTCCGTGATGTCGCCAAAATGGTTATGATCCACCTGGAAACCAAAAAGCGTAACGAAGAAATGGAAAGCGAGTTAAGGGACATTCTCACTGAAAAGATCCAAAGCTCCGAAAGACAGATCCAAATACAGGAACGCGTCTACAACAATCTCTTCGAAGCAATTTCACAATCCAATGCCATTATTGAATTCTCGGTCGACGGTACAATCCTGAACCTGAACGAACGGTTTGCCGAAATGATGGGTTATTCTGTTGAAGAACTGATTGATCAGAAGCATACACTTCTTTTGACCGAATCCCTGACAGAGAACAACGATTTTGTTTGGGAGAAGATCGCTGCCGGACAACCTTATTCCGGTAAGTTCAGACGCCGCAAAAAGGATGGGAAGACTATCTGGATCCAGGCTTCCTACAGCCCAGTAATTGATTTGAAGGGCAAAGTGACCAGGATCACAAATATTTCCATCGATATTACAAACGATATCCTGGCGATCAATTCTTTGGAAGCATTAAGCAGCCAAAAAGACAACTTCATTGCCAATATCAGCCACGAACTTCGCTCACCGATCCATGCCATTCTTGGTTTTACGGAACTTTTGATGGAAGAAGAAAATAACGGTCAAAAAAAGAAGCAGCTCCAGTCTGTAAAAACAGCCGGAGACACACTGCTTTACCTGGTGAACGGAATCCTGGACCTCAGTAAGATAGAAGCCGGCTTGTTCCAGTTTGATCTGCGGGATTTCAACCTGCGTGATACCATTGAGAATGTTTTCTCCATTTTGAGTGGAAAAGCACATCAAAAAAAGCTTTCGTTTACTTATGAGATTGCACCGAATGTTCCTGCAGTGCTGAACGGAGATCCGCATCGTTTGGAACAGGTCCTGATCAATTTGCTCGACAATGCCTTGAAATTCACCACTGAAGGAGCGGTTAAGCTCCATATTTCAGCGGAAACAGAGAATCCGGGCACAGCAACCCTGACCTTTGTTGTTTCGGATACGGGGATCGGAATTCCTGAAGACAAACTGGAAAGCGTTTTTGGACGATTCACGCAGGCAGAAGAAAACACAACTCGTAAATTCGGGGGGACCGGGCTTGGATTGAACATCTGTAAACTACTCGTTGAAAAACAGGGCGGAAGTATCTCCGTGGACAGTAAATTCGGGGAATATACACGCTTTACATTTCAATTGACTTACGAGGTTTCAGAAAAACAGGAATCTGCAGAGATTGTTGTTTCCGCGAAAGATTACAGTACTTTAACAGGCAAAATATTGATGTGTGAAGACAACGAAGCCAACCGCATCCTGGCACAGCACTTATTCGAATCTACGAATATTGAACTGGACATGGCAGAAAACGGAAAAATTGGTATCGAGATGTTCGGTCAGAAAAAGTATGATGTCATTTTAATGGACATCCAAATGCCCGAAATGGACGGATACCAGGCCACGGCTTATATTCGCACAGAACTCAGATCCGAAACACCGATTGTAGCACTGACTGCACATTCTATTGCAAGGGAAAAGGAAAAGTGCTTAGCTGCAGGTATGAATGACTACCTGTCAAAACCATTCAAAAAAAGTGAGTTATTCGACCTGATCAGTCCCTGGCTTAAAAGAGAAGGAGCGCTTTCCGAAAAAGAAGACTTTGCCTTTTCGCTTGAGATCATCCGGGAAGCTTCCATGGGAAATATCAGCTTTGAAAACCAAATGCTCAACCTGTTCCTGGAACAGTCTGCAGAATCGCTGGAAAAATTGAAGCATTTTTATATTGAACAGGATTGGGATTCAATCTCCAAACAAGCTCACCAGCTGAAGTCTACATTTGGAATGTTCCTGATGGATACCGGCATTCTTGATAAAATCGAAAAAAGAACAGACCATGCGGAACTGGACAAACAGCTGGAGCAACTGGAAAAACAGATTGTCCTGGCAAATGAGCACATACAGCAATTAATTATCCGAAACACATGAGAATCTTATTAATAGAAGATGAGAACCTTCTTCGAAAATCGCTTGCTTTTTTTCTAAGTTCAAAGGGATATGAGGTGGTGGAGTTCGATAACGGATCGGATGCAATCGATTATATCCATGAAAATCATGAACAGATTGATTTGGTCATTACCGATCTAAATCTTCCTTTTGCAGGAGGGAAACAAGTGATCCATTCCACAAATCCGTACAAAAACATCAAGAAAATCGTTTTGACTTCTCAATCTGTTGAATCTACTGAAGTAGAGGTTTTTGAACTGGGAACAGATGATTTTATTGCAAAGCCTTTCAGTCCTGTGGTATTGTTGAAGCGCATCGAAAAACTAATTCCCGGAACACTTTAATTGCTTCATGAGAAATAAACTGCTCTTATCGATTTTTCTGTTACTTGCTCCGAACCTTTTCGGACAAAATAACAATCCTGACTCGTTGTTTTCGGAAGCAAAATCCCTTGCGGAAAAAAACAGGTACCAGGAAGCTATTGTTCTTGTAGATAATCTCCATAAGAACTATCCCGAAAACAAGGATTATTCCGGTTATTTGTCGGCGCTTTATTTGTGGAGCGGTGCTGCTAACAAAGCAAAAGAAATTCTGCTAAAAAACCAGACTGAAGAATCATTCGATAAAGACAATCTTCACCTGTTAATCCAAATCGAATTAAACCTGAAAAACTGGACGGAAGTCATTCGGCTTGCAGATATGGGGATAGCCCGTTTCCCGGAATCAAAAAACCACTACAGCTATCAAAAAGCGCTGGCCTTAAATGAACAGAATAAAGACCAGGAAGCTCTGAATCTGCTGGATAGTATTCCGAAGTCAGACCCCGATTACAAAGCGGCAGACTACCTGAGAACCATGATCCTGAAAAAGAAAAGGAATATTATTTCGGCAGGTTATCTCCTCACCACTTTTGATCAACCCATTTTTAAACCGCAGCAAGTCGGTTTTGTGGAGTACAGCAGGAAATTCAGCTCAAGTACGCATTTGCTCCGGGTCAATTACGGAGATATGTTCGGCAAAAAAGCTGTTCAGATTGAAACCGATGCATATATCCCGCTAAAAAAGCAGAACTACATCTTTTTAAACCTGGGAATCTCTGAAAAAAAATCCATCTTTCCGCAATTTCGGGGAGGTTTCGAATTCTATCATGAGCAAAAGTATGTGAGTGCTTCCTTAGGCGCCAGGTATCTTTACTTTGGCAATCAAAGCAATCCCTTATTGGTAACAGGACACTTCGGATTGGTTTCCAAAAACGGCTGGTCGGTAAATTACCGTCCTTTTGTTTCGTTTTTGGGCGACAATAAAACGCTCGCTTCACACCTGGTATATTTCCGGAAAGCCTTTTCAAACAAAGAATCCTATATCCAGCTTGATCTGCAATATGGCAACCTGCCTTATTTTTACCTGACATCCGATGTGCTCAGCAGGTTGAAAGCTTACCGCGCTGGTATCAACACCCGTTTCCGGATCATGCACAACTGGTTCATTCAGCCTGTTTTCATGTATGAACGTGAAGAATACACTCCTAAAATCTACCGGGATCGTTATACTTTCCAATTAATCCTGTCTTTCCGATTTTAGTCTATGAACAATGAGGCCGTATATACAGAACATCACATCGTACTTTTCCTGGTAGGGGCAATCTGTCTTTTTTTCGGGTTCTTTTTGTTTTTCCTGGCCGGTACTTTCATCAAGCGTCGTAATAAGTTAAGGATCCAGCGAAAAAGTGAGGCTTATCAGAAATCAGCGGATGATATCCTGTTTAATCTTCTTTTTGAGAATATTACTCTGGAGGAGGCTTTACTGCGCTACAAAAAACTGGATAGAACGCCCTTGTTAAAGCGCACGATAACCCGTTCGATTATTTCACTTCATCGGAATTACGTGGGCGAGCAGCGAACACTTCTGGAACAATTTTTCGAGTTGACGAATCTGACTTCTTTTTCCTACAAAAAACTGAAGTCGGGTCAATGGGCTGAAATTGTTGAAGGAATCCGGGTGCTATCTGTGCTGAATGTTCAAGAATCTTTTGAAACGATCAGAATGCTGCTCGACCATTCGAATCCCAATGTCAAAAAAGAAGCTTTCATAGGTCTGATTGCACTTAAGGGAATAACAGAAGAAATTCCTCTTCCGGAGATTGTGATCGATGACTGGACACAAAGCTGCATCCTCTACCAGTTAAAAATCAAGTCGTTCCAATCATTTGAAGGACTTCATTTGTTCCTGCAATCGAAAAACGACAGCCTGGTTGTACTTGGGGCAAGGATTATTGAATCTTTCCAGCTGCATGAAAATTACCAGTACATCGTCGATCTAAAACCGCAGCTTTCTGCAAAACATCGGGAAAGTTTACAGACCATTCAGCAACGAATAACTAAAATATTAGAAGTATGACCAATATTTCATGGATCGAAACAGGAGTGAGCATTTTCAATTACCTGATACTCCTATTTGCGGTGTCGGTAATGATTTCCTATCTAGTCCTGGCATTTATTTCAGCCAGCGCCCTCAAAACCTACCTGAAGGAGAACCGTTTTGTCAATTACAAAGCTTTATTAACCCTGAATGATGCGCCATCGGTTTCACTCATAGCACCAGCTTATAATGAAGGGCGAACAATCCGGGAAAATGTACATTCACTGCTGAGTATCAATTACAACAATTACAATGTGATCGTTGTCAACGATGGAAGCAAGGACGACTCCATGGAAGTTTTAACAAAGGAATTTTCTCTGGTTCTTTCAGATAAAAATTATCAGGAGGCTATCCCGACAAAAAACGTACGCGGCATTTATGTATCCTCTAATCCTTCATTTGCTAAACTAATTGTTGTGGACAAAGAAAACGGGGGAAAGGCAGATGCTCTGAATGTAGGTATCAACATCTCGGAAAATCCTTTTATTGTTTGTATTGATGTTGATTGTATCATGGACAAGGATGTATTGCTGAAACTCAGCAAACCATTCCTTGAGAAATCGGAAAAACGGATTATTGCTACGGGTGGTGTTGTGCGCATTGCCAATTCCTGTGTGGTAAAAGCCGGAAAACTCATCAGTGTAAAAGCACCTGATAACATGCTCGCGCGGATCCAGGTACTGGAATACCTGAGAGCTTTTATCCTTGGCCGAATGGCCTGGGCTAAAATGGACGGACTTTTGCTGATCAGTGGTGCTTTTGGGATGTTTGACCGCGAAATTGCACTTGCCTGCGGGGGGTATAATACCAAAACCGTTGGCGAAGACATGGAATTGGTAGTCAGAATGCGCCGCTACATGATTGAACGCAACGAAGCACATACCGTTCAGTTCATTCCTGATCCGCTTTGTTGGACTGAAGCTCCGGAGGATTACAAAATCCTGATCAAACAGCGAAGCCGGTGGACACGTGGAACTTACGAAACACTGTATCTCCACCGAAAGATTTGCCTGAATCCAAAATACAAAATACTTGGTCTGCTCAGCTATCCGTATTGGGCAATTTATGAGTTCTGGGCACCGTTGATCGAATTTACCGGGCTTTTAATTACCATTCTATTCGTGATTTTGGGAATTCTGAACTGGAAGTTCTTCCTGTTACTCTTGCTTTTCGTATACATTTTTGCCGTTCTCTTTTCCATGATGGCCCTTTATGCAGAGGAAACTACCTTTAAAAGGTATAACACTTTCAAAGATCTCCGTAAACTGGTAATTGCAGCATTTTTAGAACCCTTTGTCTTTCACCCGGTGGTCGTTTATGCGGCTTTGAAAGGAAACTGGCAAAAACTGAAAGGTCAGGGCGGATGGGGAGAAATGACACGCAAAGGATTTGTAAAATAGGCACATCCGTACATCTTCATTTGGAAAATTTATTTGGGATAGTTATCTTTTTATCCGGAATAACAAGAAACAAACCGACTATACTTGAAATAAAATCATGCACCGCATGATGCTATTCACAAACTAATAACCGAAATACATGAATTTAGTATTTATAGAAGATGAGGATCTCCTTCGGAAATCGCTGGCATACTTTCTTCGTTCCCACGGACACGAAGTAATGGAGTTTGATAACGGTGCCGATGCTATTGTTTACATTCATAAGAATCATGAGAACATTGATTTGATCATTACAGATCTGAATTTACCTTTTGCCGGGGGAAAGCAGGTACTCCACTCCAGCAATCCGTATAAAGGGATCAAAAAGATCGTGCTGACCTCTTATTCCATGGAATCCAATGAGCTGGAAGTATTTGATCTGGGAGGAGATGATTTCATTGCGAAACCATTCAGCCCGCAGGTATTACTCAAACGAATTGACAAATTATTTTCACCTTCATAAGGTTTTTTCAAAGTAAACCTCTTACATTTATTCCAACTAATTGTTATTTACTTAAACGGATCGTATGAATGTTTCTCAAACGACTCCAAACAGCCATTTACTCTGGCTCTTCGGACTGACTATCTCACTGATCCTTATCGGAATTTCGGTTACTGTTTTCATCAGACGGCGTATCCGTTCCCAGCTTATCAAAAACGGCGAGCTCTACCAGCAAATTATTGAAGACATTTTATTCCGTTTAATGTTCGGGAAACTGAGTATGGAGGAAAGCCTGAAATTATTCCGTGCATTGAAACAAAGCAACCTGCTGAGCAAGGTTACCACGCAATCCATTATTTTCCTGCATGAAAATTACTCCGGAAAACAGCGCGAAATCCTAGAAGATTTCTTTGTTCTATCCGATCTTACCGCATACTCCTTCCGGAAAATACGGTCCCGGAAACCGGCAGACATTATTTCGGGCATTCGTTACTTATCAACCATGAATGTGCGTGAGGCCTTTGAGTTTATGAAACTGGAGCTGGACCACCCGAATGACGATGTAAAAAAGGAAGCTTTTATCGGTTTGATTGCACTTCAGGGTATGGAGGGTCTTGCTTATTTTAACCTTCCTGTTTTTCCCATCGATGACATAACCCAGGAGCGTATTCTGAATCAATTAAAGAATAAGCGGTTCACTTCATTTGCAGGCGTCCACCTGTTGCTTTATTCCGAAAATGAAAGCCTGATCCTGCTGGGGGCACGAATTACAGAACAATTCCAGCTTCATGCGTACTATGAATTCATACAAACATTTAATCTGGAACTCCAGCCAAGATACTCTGTAGCCATCGATGCCATACGCGAACGCCTCAACAAGGCCACACGCACTTAAAATTCATTCAATTTCTGTAAGGATAATTGATCCATTTTATAGTAATTTCACTACCGATATGGTATTTGAAAAAGAATTCAAGGAAGCGATCATCAATTTGTCAATAAAGGAAAAAGACAAGCTTTTACTTCGTTTATTGAAACGGGATATTCCCCTTGCAAACCAATTGTATTTTGAATTGGTAAGTACTCAAACAGTAGAAGAGCGCCGGGAAGAATTGGAAGAATTAGTCGTAAAGCGCGTTGCAGCAATGAGCAGGCACAGTTCATCCATACAAGACCTGTTGGTGAAGACCCGTTCATTGAGCGGAGATATCACCGAACAGGTGAAAATAACGAAAGACAAATTCGGAGAAATCAGCCTGAATTTATTGATGCTGAATGAAATTCTGAAATCAAACACCCCGAAAATCTCACTCTTTTCTAGAGGAAAACCTCAAAAATTTGCCGTTTACGTGATTGCAAGAGCATTTAAGTTATTGGTCCTTATCCGTTCCATGCATGAAGATTACGTGGTGGACTTTAAGCCAGACCTGGAGCGTTTGGGAACATTGATCGCTGAAAACGACCTTCTGAGTAAAACGGCCAAACATCATGGTTTGGAGTTGGACTGGCTGCTTGAAGGGGAGATTCCGGAGAATATTAAAGAACGACAGGATTCGTTAAGGAAGAAAGGATTCCTGAAGTAAGATTCATGAAATGATTCGTTATCAAGAGTGATTCAGCTTGATATTTGATCCGTTGATAATTCTTTTCACATTTGTTAACACTTAAAAATTCAAGGTGGCTGTAACATATCGCCGATGAGTTGGTCTTAAGACAAACCAATTCAAATTTTTAGATATGAAAACAGTTATCCTATTTATCGCACTATTCATGACTACCGGTTCAATTGCTTTAGCAGGAAACGGTGAAAATTTACTTGACCGCATTATGCAGCGCAAAATCTCTTATCCGGAATCATTGCGCGAAAAAGGAATCGAGACAACGGTTCATGTAAAAGTGCGTGTGTTGGCAGAAAACCAATTAGAGATCGTAGAAATAGCTTCGGATTCCGAAGAAATGAAAGCAGCAATCGAAAAACAAGTGCAGCAAGTTAAGATCAGGGTGCCCCAAAACCTGGTTGGGAACACGTTTAATTACACATTTAAATTTCAGGTTCAGAAATAGCTTAGTATACTTAACTTCCTGAATTTAGATAAAGAAGAACGGCGCGAGTCGTTCTTTTTTGGTTTAATACTAAATTTCTTCGCTAATTTAAAAATCACTCCCCATCCAATGCTATTCTCATGAATTCTCTCACTTCCTCGTTCAGATCTTCTTTTCGAAGCATCCGGAAATGATGGTTGAATTGATTGCTTCCGGGAACTTGTCCCACTTTTTGGAAACATAAATTATCGTAAAAAGGCTCTTTGAACGGAAAGACCACATGAATAAAATTCTTTCCCAGCTGCGTAATCCAGGCAATTCGCTTTTCACCATTATCAATGGCAATCATGGTTTTGGTAGGGTGGAGGAAAATTGTTCCCATTCCCTCAAATTCACTTACAAAATATTTGAACAAACTCAAGGTATGTTCCGATTTTCCAGTGAGGAAACTTTCTATCCCCGGATTTTCTGGTGCTCTCATAACTACTGTAACGCAATCTCTTTATACTCTAAAAAAATGTGTAATTTACTAAGGATTTTCATTTCAATGAAGAATCTGCATGCACTAAAACAGTACAGCTTTATGTTGGAAATCTCTTTGAAAAGCGCAACCGGCAGATGGGTATTATTTTCAACGATACTGGCTACATCTATGGTGTTTATCGACGGAAGTGCGCTGAACGTTGTTCTTCCATCCCTGCAAAATGATTTAAAAGCAGCCGGACCTGATATTTTCTGGATATTGAACGCTTATTTACTGGTATTGGCAGCAATGATGCTTCCCGGCGGATCACTGGGTGATAAATTCGGAAGGAAGAAAGTTTTCGGGATCGGCATTGCTATTTTCAGTGTGGGTTCTTTGCTCTGCGGTCTCGCTCCAACAGTTACTTTTTTAATAGCATCCAGATCCATACAAGGCTTAGGCGGGGCGTTGATGGTTCCCGGCAGCTTGTCACTGATCACCTCACTGATCCGGAAAGAGGAGCGCGGAAAAGCAATTGGTACCTGGTCGGCTGTTACAACCATCGTCAGCATCGGAGGCCCGGTAATCGGTGGTGTTCTTGGGGACCACGGTATGTGGCGCTACATTTTTTTCATCAATATCCCAATCGGCATTATTTCGTTAATCGTGCTTTGGTCAAAGGTTCCGGAAACATCCAATGAAGATGACCGGGGCAAAACAGATTTTTACGGAGCACTTTTATTGGTCGCGGCTTTAGCAGCACTTACATACAGTTTTCTGGAATTCCCCGAAACCGGACTACGGAATTGGAAAGTCAACAGCATTTTAGTTTTTGGTGCCGTGAGTTTGTTTGTTTTTGTAATTGTTGAGAGAAGAAGCGAAAATCCGATGATCCGATTGGATCTGTTCTCAAACAGGCATTTTACCGGACTGAATCTGCTTACCTTTTTTCTATACGGGGCTTTGGGGGCAGGTTTTTTGTTCTTAAGCTTAAATTATGTCCAGATACAAGGATATACCCAAACAGAATCCGGGTTGACTTTCCTGCCGTTCACCTTCATCCTGGGATTATTTTCCAGATACATCGGCAAACTTTCAGACCGGTTCGGTACCCAAATTTTCCTCACTGCAGGTCCTTTCATCACAGGTTCCGGTTTCATCTGGATGTCATTTATCAAGCAAACAAACGGTGTCTCGGAATATTGGAGTTCCTACTTTCCCGGGATGATCCTTATAAGTATCGGCATGCTTTTAACAGTAGTCCCACTCACCACAGCCGTTATGAATTCAATCAGCCAAAAACAGTCGGGAATTGCTTCCGGGGTTAACAATGCGGTCTCACGAATTGCAGGTATTTTCGCTAACGCAGCTTTCGGTGCGCTGGCCCTGGTACTTTTTACCCGCATGATCAGGGAAGAACTGGCATCATCAGACTTCAACAGTGACCAGAAAAGCAGGGTTATTGCGGAAGCCGTGAATCTTGGAAATGCACATGTTCCGGCAAATACATTCCGGACAGAACAAGCACTCCAAATCAGGCAGTTATACCACCATTCATTCCTAGAATCTTATCAATGTATCTTACTGATCTGTTCGTTGATGTGCTTTGCGGCATCTTTCATTGCTTATTTTACCTTACGGAAAAAACCGGTACCATGAATAAATACAGCTTTAATTAAACGACCGCCGGAACTGCAGGGGAGACAAACTGGTTTTGGATTTAAACAATTTACTGAAAGATTGCAAGTGCTCAAACCCCAGTTCGTAAGCAATCTCACTAACACTTAGATCGGTAGAAGATAGTCTCTCTTTAGCCCTTTCTATCAGCTTTTCATGAATGTGCTGCTGGGTATTCAGACCTGTAAGCATACGCAAAAGGCTTCCCAGATATCCGGGGGAAACATGCAATGATTCGGCCACATACTGAACCGTTGGCAATCCTTTCGAGACGAGGTCTTCGCTTTTGAAGTAATCCGAAAGCAATTTCTCCAATTTGTGTAACACCTGGTGATTTACCTGTTCGCGCGTGATAAACTGCCGGTTGTAGAACCTTTCGGAATAATTCAGCAGGCTCTCCAGTTGCGAAACGATTATCTGCTTACTGAATTTATCGATCGTAGAATGATATTCCTGCCGAATATTTCCGACAATTCCATTGAGTATATGTTCTTCTTTCTCCGACAAAAACAACGCCTCATTCACCGAATAATCAAAGAATTCGTAATACCTGATCGTTTTTGCAAGCGGCGTGTTCCACAAAAAATCGGGATGCACCAGTAACATCCATCCGGATCTTTCCAATCCGGTATCTTTTTCAGCTGCTACGCCAAAAACCTGATTCGGTGCAATGAAGAACAAAATCCCTTCATCAAAATCATATTCCTGCTGTCCGTATTTCAATTTGCCCCCAATACCTCTTTTCAAAGAAATCTGGTAAAAATCAAATGCCCAGTTCACTTCGCCAATATCAGCCGGACGCTTAATGGCACTGAAATCCACCAAGCTGATAAGTGGGTGCTCCGGAGCGGGTAGCCCCCTCATGCGGTGAAACTCGGTAATCGTGCTGATTTTAGTTATTTTTTTCTGTTCCATGAGGAAATATTGAAAGGTCCAAAACCGGTAAGGGTCAGTGGAGACCGACCGCTACCGGTTTAATGGGTTAATTTAGAAATAATTTTTTGCCAGGTCTTCCAACAATCCCATTTCGGTTGGCTTCCAACCCAATGTTTCCTGTGTTTTCAAGTTTGTTGCCGGACTATCGAATGTAATGAAATGACTCATCCATTGAAAATGCTCTTTCGTTTCTTCTTCGGAGAGAGATTTGGTTGGCAGATTCAATTTTTCGGAGATCAATTCCGCGATTTTCTTCAGTTCGATCCCGCTATCATCAATGCCATTATACAAAGCACCTAAAGCGCCTTTTTCCAGTGCCAGTCGGAACAATTTTGCAGCATCTTTGCGGTGAACTCCCGGCCAGCGGTTGGTTCCTTCTCCCGGATATCCAGCCACTCCATGCATGCGGGCCTGGTGAATGATAAAAGGCATAAATCCTTTATCTCCTTTGTCGTGTGTGGAAGGAGCCAGGCGTACAACCGATGTGTGTATCCCTTTTTCAGCGAGTGCCAAAGCTGTTGGTTCGGACGTTCGCAATGGAATTTGCAGTCTGCTTTCTTCAGTAACCATTCCGTTGATGTGGGGCAGACCTAAAATTCCAGCTGTAACTACCATTGGTTTGGTGGTACCTACCAATACTTCACCCATTGTATTGATTGCAATGCGCTCCACTTCGTTTGATTTGGCATAGTTGGCAAAATCGTGGATAAATCCGGTATGAATAATTCCATCCGCTTCCGATGCCCCTTTCTTCAAAGTGCTCAAATCTTCCAAATCACCCATCAGGACTTCAGCTCCCGCATTTCGAATTGCCTGTGCGGATTCTTCCGAGCGTGCCAAACCAAGGACCTGATGTCCTGCACGGATTAGTTCTTTTACAACTTCCGAACCGACAAAGCCGGAAGCTCCTGTTACAAATACTTTCATCTGATCTTTTTTTACAGTGCAAAGTTCAGGATTCTATTCCGTGAGAATTTAGTCGAATCGGCTGATGGTTTAGCCGGAACAGATTTGTTTTACTTCCATTGCGTGCGGCGCTGATCCTTCCAGTTTCTACGAACCTTAGATACACGAGAGTTTTCTGTTTCCCAACCATGCGGAAAACACCAGGAACACCCCAGTTGATCACCGAAATGAAGCCGGGATATTCGAACATTAGAAAAACGAACAGGAAAATCTACCATTCCTAATTCATTCACTCCAAACGCCTTCTTTAAACGCTTGTTTGATTTTAGTAACATAAGCTTTCTATTAAGTTTTGAACCTAATAGAGCGCGCCTTTTCTGCAGTTGTTTGTCTTTATGGAGAACATTGGATAATTCGTTATTGAATTATTCTAACGAATGAAAAGAATAATTCGTTGCTTCAAAAATACTGAAAGCCAGATTTAACTATCTTTGTTTCAGTAATGAACCACCCTAAATGGCTAATACTATTAAACAAACTGTCCTTTTATTGGTTTTTGCATTCGGCTTAATCGCACATGCACGAGATTTATATGCACAGACTTGTGGGGTAGATCCGTCTTTATGCTACAGCACACAACCATTTCCATCAATCTCTTTCGGGATACAGGAACGTTTTGAAACTCAAGCCAACACAACTGTTTACCAGGATCCTTTGATCATTGATATAAATGGCGATTGCATTCCCGAGCTTATTTTATCGGGAACCACCGGTTATTCAAACAATCCGCGAAAAACAAGCGGCATTACGGTTGCCAATTCATCCACAGGTGCTACCATCAGCAGCTTTCCAACCTGTTTTTATTCCTGGACCAATGCACTGGCATACGTTGCAGGGGACGTTGATAATAACGGAACGCCGGAACTAATCGTGGCGGCGATCAATGATTTTTCAAATCCGGCCAGCATAAGAGGAAAACTGGTTTGCTATGATTTTTCCGGCAATGTCATCTGGATTTCCAATCAATCATTCGGTCTGAATACGGTGAATCATTACGATGCGATGCCTGCACTTGCAGATTTCAATGGTGACGGAATTCCGGAAGTGTATGCACACAATCAATTGTTCAATGCCCAAACAGGTGAGCTTTTATTAGATGGAGGGGCTAATGGAATGGGAATCAATGTATTTATAGCTGGACTCTGCGAGAATGGTATTTCGATTGCAGGAGACCTGGATAATAATCCCAATGATCTTGAATTGGCTGCCGGATATACGGTTTATGATATTTCCATTACCAATGTCCACGGAACAGCCGGCAATAGCATGGTTCCCCACAATATCCAGGTTGATGGTGTTTACCGCGACGGTTTTACATCCTTAGCCGATATTAACCTGGATGGAAAACTGGATGTTGTCGTTTCTTCTTCCGGAACAGAAACCGATTCCCGTTTGTATGCTTACTACCTGAATACTTCCTTAAACCCGGTACTACTGGCACAAACACCCATGCCACGGGGAACTTCAGCACCGTATAGCCATTTCTCCGGACCTCCTTATATCGGGGACATTGACGGGAACGGAGCACCTTCAATCTGCGTGACACGCAATTACCGCATGCTGGCATATACATACAACGGAAGTACGGTTTTTCAGCAGAAATGGATACTGAATACGGTCGATCAGTCGGGATGTACCGGCATTACCTCTTTTGATTTCGACAGGAACGGGATCCAGGAGATTGTTTTCCGTGACGAAAGCAACCTGCAGATACTTAACGGAAACGGAACAACAGCAAGCACCCTGAGCTCAATCGGATGTTATTCACTGACTATTAATGACATGCCTATCGTAGCTGACATTGATCATTCCGGCCAGGCACGTATTTGTGTGACTTGCGGTTCAGAGAATTCGGCCAAAGTCATTGTTTATGAATCAAGCACCACAACCGGCTGGGCTCCTGCTCGCGGCATCTGGAACCAATATCCGTACCACGTTAACAACATTAATGATGACGGAACCGTTCCTCAAAATCCACAAAACAACGCCAACAATGTGCTCTCGAATAATTTCTATATTCAGTCCACATTACTGGATAACAACGGGAATTACCTGACACCGGCAGCAGATGCATCTATCTCAATTGACTGCATTACCAAAAACATGGTAACCGGAAACATCGAAATTGCTTACACTTTATCGAACAGTGCGCAGAGTTCCAAACCGATACTTCCGGGATGTTCGATATATGTTTATGATGTCGGACCGCTCAGCGGGGCTCCAGCCGTTTACAACACTACCGTAAACAGTTCCATTCCTCCCGGACAATCCTTTTCCGGAACACTAATTATAAGCCAAAACCTTTTCAGTGGAACAAACATCAGTTTGCTGGCAAATTCAAACGGATCAACGATCAATGGCAGTTACAATTACACACAATTCGAACAATTGGAATGTGATTACAACAACAACATAGCTTCTATGGGGATTATCCCCATCGCATTTACTCCGGGAAATGACCTTTCGCTTTGCTCGCTACAGCCAATTTCTTTGAATGCAGTGCTTTACACTCCGCTTACCGGAACGTGGGAAGTAATCAGTGGGGCAGGTACTTTCTCCGACATCCACGCCTACAATGCTGTATTCACTCCTTCAGGAACACAGGACATCACTCTGCAATGGACCGTAAGTCAGGGAAGTTGTCACTTATCCATTGATCAAATGCAGCTTACTTTTGAAAGCACGCCACTTCCGATAATACCTGATACTATTATTTGTTTGGGGGATAGTATTCAAACCGGTTATTCCGATCCGGATTACACCTATGAGTGGGATTCCGAAAGCTGGATTTCCGACCTGAATACCGGAATGCCTTATTTTTCACCAGAAATAAGCTCTTATGCTGTTGTCACCGCAAGCAACACAATCACCGGATGTGTGGTACAGGATTCTATCCTGATAGAAATAGCAGCCCTTCCGGGAGTTCATGCTCCGGCAGATGATACCTTGTGTACCGGTACAAACCTTCAATTAAACGGATCGGCTGAACAAGGGACTATGCTTTATTGGGACAATGGTTATTCCAATCCTTATAATCTTACCCCGGAAGCCGGTATCCACGAGTACGTTTTACACGCTGTTTCAGCAGAAGGCTGTGTATTTTCAGACACGGTAATGATTTTAGTTTATCCTTCTCCGACTGCTGCTTTTGATTATTTACCGCAAATAATCCTGGAAGACGGGCAAGAGGTCACTGCCTTCAATTATTCCGAAAATGCCTCCTCCTATACCTGGAGTGTCAATAACGAGGTTCTTTCGGAAGAGGTAGATTTCACATTTACCCCGGAAGATGAATTCCAAACAGACTACCTGATCAAACTGACCGCTCTGAACGCATTTGGCTGTATGGATGTTGCTTATGGTAAAGTAACACGCCTAACAGAAAACTTTGTATACATTCCGAACAGTTTTACCCCGGATGGAAACGAAGCAAACAATACCTTTATCCCGGTTTTCTATCATCCGGATAAGGTTCAGGATTATAAATTCGAGATCTTTAACCGCTGGGGTGAATGTGTTTTCACCTCCGGAACACCGCTGGAATCCTGGGACGGAACTCATAAGGGATTACCTGTTCCAAATGGAGTTTATACATGGAAGCTGCATTTCACTCATTCCGTAACCAGTGAAGACACCTCGTTGACCGGACATGTATCATTACTGCGGTAGTCTGTTGTCTATTTCTTAAACCAGTTTAAGAAAATTCCATTTTTCATTCCTGAGATTTGTACCGTCAAATCAATAAAACAAAAAGAGATGAAAATTGTAATAATAGGAGGTAGCGGACTGATCGGAAGCCAGGTTGCAAATATGTTGAAAAATGATCACGAAGTTATCGCTGCTTCACCTGCTACGGGAGTAAATACGATCACAGGAGAAGGACTTGACGCTGTACTAAGCGGCGCAGATGTTGTTATCGATGTTTCCAATTCACCTTCCTTTGCAGACGGACCAGTGATGGATTTCTTTAAAACTTCCACAGAAAACCTGATGCAGGCAGAGAAGAGAGCAGGAATTCGCCACCACATTGCTTTATCTGTAGTCGGAACAGAAAAAATGCAGGACGCGGGTTATTTCCGTGCGAAGCTGGTACAGGAAACTCTGATCAAAGAATCCGGGATTCCTTTTACCATTGTACATGCAACACAATTCTTCGAATTCGCAGGAGCTATTGTTGGAATGAGTACTATTGATGGAAAAGTGAAACTTCCGGATGCATTCATACAACCCATTGCAAGTACAGACGTTGCTTCCTTTATTGCCAAAACAGCTTTGGATAGTCCGGTTAGTAAAATTGTTGAAATAGGTGGTCCTGAGCGTTTCCTTATGAATGAGTGGATTGGCGAATATGCCTCTTCTACGCAAAAATCACTGGAAATTGTGACTGACAGTAATGCACTTTATTCCGGCTCGGCACTTCAGCCAACAACACTGACCCCGGAAAATCCCGTTTACCTGGGAAGTACCAAATACAACGAGTGGATCTCACAAGCTGGGAATCAGCGCTGATCAATTTATAAGGACAGGGCGGGGAAATGAGTAAAAGCACCCGCTTTCTTTGATTCATTTTAATCGATAAGCTATGATAACTCTGAAAAAAGCCTTTAAAAGTTCGGTAGGAAAGAAGATCAAAATGGCTTTGACCGGTTTATTCCTGGTCAGCTTCCTGATTGTGCACGCATCCGTAAATGCGCTGATTTTTTACAATGATCAGGGGGAAACTTTCACAATTGGGGCACATTTTATGGCTACAAACCCAATTATTCGTACGCTTGAGATTGTATTGATTGTCGGCTTTATCCTTCACATTGTACAGGGACTGAGACTTTGGTGGGAGAACCGGAAGGCCCGTCCGATTGCGTATGCTTACAAGAAAAACAACACACCAGATGTGAAATGGTACAGTAAAAGCATGACTTTATTCGGTACTTTGATCCTGCTGTTCCTGATTATCCACACACAAAATTTCTGGATCCCCAACCGCATTCATCAATTCCAAACAGGAGAGGAGTTGGATTTATATGCGATGATGCTGGAAAAATTCCAAAACCCAATTGAAGTAGTTATTTACATCCTGGGATGTACTTCTCTCAGCTGGCATTTGTTACATGGTTTCAAAAGCGCTTTTCAATCTTTGGGACTTAACCACCGGAAATACAATCCGCTGATCCTGAAAACATCGTACGCTTTCGCTATTATTCTGCCATTAACGTTGGCTATGATGCCGATTTCGTTTTATTTCGGATGGTTGAAGTAGATTTTTAAGCTGGTTACACAGCGAATTATTGCGATGATTGTGAGGTACCTTTGAATTTTCAATTATTTCCTGATTTGAATTATCTTTATGGGTTATGAATTGGACCGCCCTTTTAATAATAATTGGAGTAGCAATTGGTATTTTGATTCGCTTTTCCGGTTACAACCTGAACATGAACCGTCCCAAAAAGAACCCTGAACGGCCTTTCCCCCAACAATGGAGGAATTTACTGGTACAGTATGTCGCCTTTTACAATCGACTGAATCCGCTGGATAAAGGTAAATTCGAAAAACGCGTACATATTTTTTTGCTGAACGTTCAGATTGTTGGTGTTGATACGGAAGTCACACACCTGGACCGAATTCTGGTAGCTTCCGGTGCTATTATCCCGATTTTCGGATTTGATTCCTGGCATTATTCGAACCTGGAAGTGGTGGAAATCCATCCGGATAAGTTCCTGATTCCGAATACGGACCAATATGCCAATGGCTTGGTTGGTTGGGGAAAAATGGAAGGAAAAGTAAAACTATCGCGGAAAGCGTTGGTGGAAGGCTTCTATAATAACAATGACCAAAAAAATGTAGCCATCCATGAATTTGTTCATGTACTTGACATGCAGGACGGAAAAATAGACGGAAAAATGGCAACGATCATCCAGGAAATTGACCTCAAACCCTGGCTGCAGATTATCCATACCAAAATGACATCCATCCGGACCGGAAATTCAAGCATCCGCGATTATGCATCCACCAGCAATGCCGAATTTTTAGCCGTGATCAGTGAATTCTTTTTTGAAAATCCAGATAAACTGGAACGGGAACACCCGGACCTTTACCGCATGCTGGACCATTTTTACAATCCGAAAACGCGGCCAAAAACACAACCGAAAAGCAAACCTGGGAATCCTCCCAAAGACCGGTTTAAAGGTCCTTCAGATAATAACGGACCACGAGAAGTGAAATCGGCGTTGGTGAATTGAATTTCAAATCCTCGTTACATCTCAAATCCAATTGATTGTAAATCGTTTTTACAATGAATATCTGATTGAATGGGTATTTTTGATTTTACAAACCAAGCTTATGAAAAATGCTCTAACTTTATTAGGCGGGCTGACAGTTCTTATTTCCTGTGACTGTTACCAGCAAATTTCAGGAACAATTGTAGACAAAAGCACAGGTAAACCTTTGACAGGAGTTTGTGTTTATAATCAGCGAAAAGACTGGATAAAAACAACTACTGACTCCACAGGACATTTTAAATTATCCGCTATATCGGGTGGTTTTGGCTGTCCGCCGATGAAAGTTACTGTCCAGGCCGAGAATTACAGAATCATTGAAGAATAAAAAAGAGTTCACAATACGAAACCGTGAACTCCCCTTGTTTTTTTTGTTTTTTAGATTGTTCTTAAACCTGGAATAGGATTATCACTCCGTTTCCCACTCCGAAACGTGGTTGTTTTCCAAATCTTTCAACTCCATAAAATCTTTTTCCAGTTGTAAAATTTCATATTCATCCGTTTGGACGGTTCCTTGAAAATTAGATGGAGTTCGCACAATGGTCATCATATCCGCATCATCCGAAATGGAGTAGGTAATGGTCCACTGCAAATCCTGGTCGTATTGTGGAATCTGGTATACAAACGTTCCCGGACAAGGCTGATCTTTCTTTTTACAGCTTTCAAAGGTAAACGCTCTGCGGATTCCTGTAAGGTCTTCGTTCCCGGTATCTTCATACGTCGATTTGGTCATCACCCAGGTTTCTCCGCCCAAACTCTTTAAAGCTTTCTTTTCTTTGCTGCAGCCTGCAATTACCGCAACCGCAAGTACTAAATACAAGATATGTTTCATGTTTTAATTTTTGAACAAAGGAAGGGCAGGAGGCAGTTTTTCTCAATAGGGCAAATGCAGTATTTTAAAGTGAACAAAGGTCTCCTGAACTAATTTCGGCAAAATAATCGGATAAAATTTTGCGCAGTCAAATAACTGCACTATATTAGCAGTCAAATAACTGCATAATGGAAGCACGAAGAGATATCTTTCAGGCAATCGCCGACCCGACGCGCAGAGCAATATTGGGTTTACTGGCAATTCAGTCTATGACACCAGGGACCATAGCCGGAAATTTTGATTCCTCCAGACAAACAATTTCAAAACACATTCAGATCCTGACCGAATGTGAACTTGTTAAACAAGAGCAAAAGGGGAGGGAGATCTATTATCACATCAACGCCACCAAGATTGATGAGATCGATAAATGGGTACAGGAATTCAAAAAACTGCTGGAAACTCAGTTCTCGCAACTCGATCAAGTATTAGGAACACTCAAAAAACAATCACGGTCCGATAGATGAAGGACCAGAACTTAAAACATATAAACATGGAAAACAATTTACAATTTGATTTTACCGTTGACAAAGCAGCAAAAAAGGTATACATTTCCCGGGAATTTGATGCCGATCTCTCACTGGTGTGGGATGCATTTACCAGAGCAGAACTTCTTGACCAATGGGTAGCGCCCAAACCGTGGACCTCGAAAACAAAATTCATGGATTTTAAAGAAGGTGGCCGGAGATTTTATGCCATGGTAAGTCCGGAAGGGCAGGAACGCTGGGCTATCCAAAAATACATTTCCATTCATCCAAAAACCCACTTCCAACTCTTTAATGCGTTTGCAGACAAAGATGAAAATCCCGAATTACCCGGTTCCGATTGGGATTATACGTTTAGTGAACAAAACGGGACTACAACGGTTCGTATCACTATTTACAACGAATCGCTTGAACGCATGGAGAAAATGATTGAAATGGGTTTCACCGAAGGATACAAACTATCGATGCACAACCTGGAAAACTTACTGGCATCTCAAAAATAAACAACCAACCGAGCGGTCCCGAAATAAATCGGGACCGTTTTTTTTCAATCACGCTTTTTTTTTGTTAAAAAACACCTACAACTTGTTTCGTACGAAAAATTTCCTACCTTTGAAACATGAAAGCAAAAAAAGACGAAAATATGCCACAATCGGAACCGACAAAATCAGAATTGGAAATTTTGCAGGTCCTTTGGAAAAACGGTCCTTCAACCGTTCGTTTTGTAAATGATTACCTGAACGAGCAGAAACGTGCCGTACAATATACTTCCACATTAAAGCTTATGCAGATCATGACCGAAAAGGAAATGCTCCTGCGTGATGCTTCGAGCATGAAACATATTTATAGTGCGGCCATCGAAGAAGGTCATACCAAGACCGTTTTACTGGATAAGTTTATTGATACGATGTTCAACGGTTCAAGTACGAACCTGATGATGCAGTTGCTGGGGAATAAAAAAACTTCCCGTGAAGAATTGGATGCTATTCGTGCTATGCTGGACCAGCTCGACAAAAAATAAAAACTTTTAAAACCACGGACTATGAACTTTTTAATGAACGATGCTCTTATCAAAGCAATCAGCTGGACATTGATCCATTCACTTTGGCTCGGACTTGCAGCAGCCATCCTGGCGGGATTGGTCCTTTTATTCACCAAAAAATCAACCTCGGCAGTGCGATACAACCTGCTTGCCGCATTAACCCTGTTATTCGTTGTAGCAATCGGGTTCACGTTCTATTACGAATTCGAAACAAAAGCACCCGCATTGCAGACAAAAATCGAAGCAAACACCATTCAAACAGGGCATTTTGCTTCTGCTTCTTCAGCAATCAAAGAGGAACCGAACACGACCTTTTCTGCAACAACAGCATTTATAAGCAACTACGGCTCATGGATCGTTCTGATCTGGTTTGTTGTGTTTCTATTCAAATGTATCCGCATGACAGGCGATTTGCGCCAGGTTTACCGTGCACGCAACTATCAAACACTTAGTCCGCCGGAAATGTGGCTGAAACGTGTCTCAGAACTCCAGGCTTCGCTCAAGATTAAGCGTGGTGTGCAATTGCTTGAATCCAAATTGGTAACGGTTCCTTCTGTAACAGGATTGTTCAAGCCGGTTATTTTGGTACCGGTAGGTTTACTGAACAATATTCCCCAGGACCAGGTGGAAGCTATTTTACTACACGAGCTTGCACATATCCGCCGCAGTGATTACGCGGTGAACCTGATGCAGACATTTATAGAAATCCTGTTTTTCTTCAATCCCGGAATTTTGTGGATTTCTTCCCTGCTTAGAGACGAACGCGAAAATTGCTGCGATGATTTGGCTATCAGTGTTACCAACAATAAAAAGGAATTTGTCAATGCACTCATTTCTTTCCAGGAATACAACCTGAATACACCCCGTTTTGCCATGCAGTTCGGAGATCAGAAGATGAAGCTGGCAGACCGTGCTAAGAGAATTCTTTTCAACACCAACAAAATGCTCAGCAACCGGGAAAAGTATTTTTTATCTGCCTGTGCAGCACTTACCGTGATAGTCATCCTGGTGGTCCTGAATGTAAATTCTTCTACCGCCCAAACGCCGGCCGACCCGCTGAGTCATGACAAATACAATCCGAAGGATGTTCCGGAAGGAACTGCGATCCGGTATGTGGATGACGCGAACGGGAAGAAATCACAGGTATATGTCTTTAAGAGCAGGGGAGTACTTTACCAGGTTCCGGCTGATATGAAACATTTCAAAGTCGACGGCAAACTCATTACCGGAAAGGACCGGGAGAACTACCTGCCGCAAATCAAAGCTTTGATTGACAAATATGAAACAACCATTGCTACCGATACCTCCGAAGAAGAACGGATCATTGATGAGGCATCCGGCATTATAGACAAACACACGGCGATCATTGACAAACATACCGCTGTGATTGACAAACACACTGCTATTATCGATGAGCAGGTAAAGATTCTCGAAGCCGAAATCCGTAAAAAAGACAATGAGATTGACTGGAAAAAGCACGATGAGGCTCAGCGCCGTATCGAAGCAGAACAATTGAAGATCGAAGCAGAATCTGCAAAAATTGACAAAGAAGCCCGTAAAATTGATGAGCAGGCCCGAAAGATTGATGAACAGTCACGTAAAATGGATGCAAAAATGAGGCTGCAGGAAAAAGAATTTCAACGCCAGGAGTCCCTCCATGAAGATCTTGCCCAAAAGGTTATGAACGAACTCCGAAAAGCGGGTTACAAAGAGAAGATCAACTCTTTTGAATTGAATGATTACACTTTGATAGTTAACGGTAAAACTCAGTCAGAATCGCTTTTCAAAGAAGTAAAAAAACACCTCAAACCCGGCATGCGCATCACATACAACACGGATACGCATTAATACATGTCTCAAACAAAGCCTAAGTAGCAGACATCAGTACAGTTAGAGATGAATCCTGATCCCGTATTTTCGGGGTCAGGATTTTTACCACACCTAAATATCTTCTTCATCTCTCTACTTATCATAGAACTTTCGATGTGACGTTTACATCCGGCGAACACTTCGTAAGTGTCTCTGTAAGGAATTAATCCTATAATTTTCCACCTTTTTACCATTGCCGTAAAAAGGTGGAGCCAAAAAGGTCTAGGCGTGGGTAAACCAATCGACCTGTTAGCAGGTTATGCCCGAATTTTTCATAAACTCAGCGTACCGCCTCAAACAGTATGAAAAATTTACGGTCATTTACTGCACAGGTATCCCGATCTTATTTACCTAATCGCCGTTTCAAAATCCGAGTAAGCTGAACAATTTAAGGAAAATGAAAATCTCTTGATGCGATAGGTCGTGTAATTGTGCGTTTTGGAAACTAAAAAGAACTTTATTCGTTCCCTTCACAAATACCTTTCAACTTTCCCAGTGCTTTGGGCCACACTTCATTAAAGAAGCTCACATATTCGTCTTTCGTGTCGACTTCCACTTTTACTTTTGTTCCGTTGCTTGTTGGCTCGAACCAATAGTTTTCATGGGCATTGCTCCAGCCTTCTACTTTCGGGCCTTCGGTGATTTCTTCTCCTTTTTCCAGCATGCCGTAATGAAGGATGGAAACAAACTTTGCCGGGTCATTCTTCTCAATACGAGCTACCATTCCCGATTTTTCACCTTCTGAATTGGATGTAAAAATAATTTTCCCGCCTTCATCCCAGGTTCCTTCAAAGGTTGAAGTAGGTTCAAAAGGTGCGGTCCAGGCTTCATAAGTTTTCTTATCGCTCAACCCCAGCATGGTGTCGTAAACCTTTTCCGGTGAAGCGTTGATTTCTACGTTATAACTTAACTTTTTCATTCTGAATAGTATTAAATGGGATGTTGAAAAAAACCGATAAGAATAAATTTAGACAAAAAAGACAACTAAGAAAAACTATCCAAAAAATGTATAAATTCGGTTAACTATTAATAGTGCTGATTCTATTCCCTCCATGCAACTCTACTGCAAAAAATGCAATTACAAACTAACTCAGGACGGGTTAGAAGTTGCTCCTTCGAATCAGGCAAATTTGAAGGACGGCCAGGACCTGATTGGCACGGGATTATACATAAATGCCTGTGAAATTGATATCACTTTCGGGCAACCTATTGATTTCCTGACCCATAAAACAAGCATAAATCTTCATAATCATCAGGATATTGATCGATTAAACGGTTGCTGCGGACCGGGTGATTTAAGTGTCCTGAACCAGGTCTGTCCCCAATGCAGCGTAGAAATCGGAGTCATTGTGGAAGATTGCTGGCTTCCTCATTTCATTGGAATTTCGGCGGGTGCCGTAAGTAAAGAACCTTTGTGGTGAAATAACATCATCGTTTAGGAATTCGTGCTTTTTTACACACGATCTAACTCACAGAAAAAGATTTGGTTATATTTAACTGACAATCAGAATTCACTGGATCATGTACGCTCCTTTCAATAAAAAGACTATTCAAAAAAGCTCCGTTTCTCCCAAAAAGCAGGTTAAACCCTCCGCCAGCCGGCAGCAGCTTTCTTTTGAAGATAACAGAGCGAGCGCGGTACATCAGCAAACCCTTATAGCAGGAATCCGGCATTCTTCGGAAACAACTCAGGCAAAAGTAAAAACGCCGGCAACTTCAAGTATTGGTTCAAATGCAGTCATTCAACGGTACACCATCCTTGACCCGCAAGATTATCAAACTCAGGACGACGGACAAAAACCGTTATTCCCGAGCAATCAACTGGAGAGCGGAAGAGAAACAACCAATCAGGGAGGACTCGAATCTGTTGTTTCCAAGCGGAACTGGAAACCGCGCACCAAGGACAATCCGCCGCTAAAAGTATCCGAAAAAGGATTGCTTGCGCTGGAAAGTACCGTTGGCCAGCCCAAAGTTTTTTACGGGGAAGCCGGAAACATTCAAAATTTCCGTCAGCGCCTGATCAATATCCGGTCCCGCATCACCCTCGACCAGGAACCCGGAGCCAAAGTAAGCACTCCGAAGAATCCTGCAAACCCGGATGGACAAACCCAGGACCTGGTCCGCGTGAAACCGGTTAAAAGTCCGCATGTAAATCCGAATGAGGAATTGATGGATGTTAGTGTTTGTACCTTTGTATCCGAAAAGATTGTGGGAGGAAAACACCTGGTGATCGGAAATAAACCCGGAAGCGAAAAAGTACTCGGATCTGTCAAGCATACAGATGGCAATAAGTTTGGCCGGGTTTTGAACCAGCTGGATGAAAACAATACCTCTGAAGGCTTTGAAAATCAGTGGCAAAATGATGTGAGTCCTTATACCTTTTATAACGGACCCATCAGCGAGGAAGTTCATAACTACTTTAAAACGGGCTTCCTGGGAATCCGTGTCAGACCAAGCGACCGGATCTTACGCGCACTCAGTGCAGATGGAGTTCCAAAAGCATTGTGGAAGCAGGTCTATGAAATTTACAATCAAAAGAGTGCCGAAAACAATGACTCCATTGAAGATGATGTTTTCCCGCATATCACCGGGTATCTGAAGACTCGGGACACCATCAGGTACAAGAAGACAAAGGGCAACCAGGAACTCACAAGCGATCTAGGGATCAACGAACATACCGCTCCTGAAGTAGGGGAATCATTTTCTTCTTTTGCGCTTCCGTCACCGGGAACCATCGATCAAAAAGGAATAACCGGCGATGGAGTAGATGTAACAACCCTGGATCCTTCGGAAACCCAAAAATTAATGAAGCGATTCCTGGCCCTGCAAACGAGTTCCGAAAAGCTGGGATTAGTGGCAAAGAGCCAGTATCAAAAAGCAAAAGGATTCGTCCAGTTCGGAGATCACCATGCAGCCGTGGTGGCAAAAGACGGACCGGATACCGTGACCTTTGAAAACTACAACCGCGGTGTAGAGTCGGATGTATTCCTGGATGACGTTTGGGAAGGCTGGTTTACCGGCTCGGAAGAATTCCGCAAAGATGTGAACAGCGAAGTCCGCGACATGCTGCGAAGTATCCGGGAGGAGGAGCAGAACCCGGATTACGACAATTACCTGCGCAAGCTGCGATCCTTTAAGAAAAAGAAAGAAGCCCTGGATAAATTCCAGCAGGATTTCATTCAAATAACGTCAACGGTGAGAGCCAAACTGGAAACAAACATCTTTGACGAGCAAAACGATTTGTGGCATTTCAACATGTATGGTCCGGCAGGAGCACAATTTACGGATGAAAACGGGAATGTCAGCGGGCAGTCCTTTCACGATGTGTGGTCGAAGTCTGTTCCGAACACGCTTACTGTGCGCACTACCGGACTGGTGGATCATCACATGACTCAGAGCGTTCGGGAAAAGCTTCCGGCATTGGCTTTCCAATTAATAAAGGGCAGCAATTTCGAAGATCCACTATACATTTACACCGATTTCATTTCGTACGTGGAGAAGTATTTAGATCCGTCAACCAAACGCATTGATCTTTCCGACATGATGGTTAAACTCCAAAAAATAGAAGACAACTATCCGGACCTGGATTCTTCGGAAACGAAGGAAGCAAACATTTTATTTACCCGCAATAAATCGGAGATCCTCAAAAAAATCCTGGAATTCCGCCATGCATCCCAAATGGAATCACAACGGCTCGATTACAACCGGAAAAAAGCCCTGGAATTACTCCCAACCAACTATGAGATCGGCCTGAAATATGCCCGCTGGAGCCAGGAAAACCGCACGGAGTCGAAGCGCCTGAGCAACAAAGCTGCTTTTTTCCTGGATTTTTACAAGAATGGGTAGGGGATTGCTGCCGGAAACTTTAGATCCTATTTTTTCACTATATTAGTCACTCACTGAATATTTTGTACTGCTAAACACGAGAGAACCATGCGGAAACCACTATCCAAAAAGACCATTTCTTCGAATCATCAATCAACGACATTGCATACTGAAGGGCAGAAGAAGCGGATTCAATTGGCATCCTTCCAGGATAACAGACCGGAAGCAGCGGCTCAAAAAGAATCGCAGGAAAGTGCTGATAAAAGTCCTCAGTCGGCTCAGCTCCAGGCTGTGAAAGAAGGGGTTTTCCAGTTCAGGCCAAAAGAAAATGCCATCATTCAACTGAACGACAAGAAACGAAAACGGAAGCGGAAACGAAATGATGATGATAGTGATGATGAATATCTGCCTCCAAATCAACGAAGAAAATACAGGCGAACGTTCAACAACAGGGTTCGGATGGAAGTAATCAAAAGAACCGCTTTGCGAAATAAAAACCGCCATTACGTTTGTCCGGGCTGCGGAATGCCTCTTGCAACTAACAAAGGCAAGGAAATCAAAACTTACTATATCAGTAAAAACAATAGACGACACAACATTAAATCGGCCCAAATGGACCATTATCCACCCTGGAGCAAACGTCTTGAAAAACACCGCAAAAAGAAGAGCAGCGAAGCCGAAATCAACAGGGACCACGATGATCCGACCAAACTGAGAGCACTGTGCCTGCGCTGCAACGGAAGCCACAAATTCGAAAACACCGAAGATCTGCCGGAAGACGGTTATTCAGACGACGAATACTACAGCGATGATGATTCGCGGGATGATGAAATCTGGAAAAACTACAGAGACAACGACGACGATGATCCTTCGGGGGTGACGGCATAGGGGGAGTCCCGAGCGCAAAAGTTTGATTTTTCAAGTTCGATGTTCGAGGAAGTCAGATTAAATCGGACGGTAACTAAATCCATAAAAACCATTATAACGGAAAATAATTGAACAATCGAGACCCGCGTTTTACAATGACAAATAAACCGATACTTCTGCTCTTGTTTTTCGGAATTACAAAATCTGCCTTTGCTCAAGTGGACACTGTTTACTGGTCGACCGGTGAAATTGAGGCAATTGTCTCAAAAGAAAACGGCACTATAAACAACACCTTTTTCCATAAAAACGGGAATATCAGTGAACAAATTTTACTTCGGGATAATGTAAAGATCGGTGAACGGAGGAAGTATTACCCTTCCGGAAGGGTAGAACTTATAACATACTATGTTCAAGGGGATTATGAGTATTCCTATATTTCATACTATGAAAGCGGTCAACTTAGTTCGAAAGGAACTATTAAAAAGGGGATTGATTACGAATACCAGTATTACTACGAAACCGGCGTTTTGCAGGTATCACTTGAAACTCTTGATAACGGAGAGCGGGTGCATAAAAAATTCTACAAAAGTGGAAAATTGGAACAAATAGGGACATACGCACCCTTACGAAATGGAACCTGGAAAACCTTCTATGAAACCGGAGAATTAAAGCGTACTGAAGAATTTAGCGACGGTAGAAGGATTGGTGTTTGGAAAGAATACTACAAAAATCACAGGCTAAAACAAACAGAAGAATGTATTCCGAATACGATGTTTCGGGATATAAAGGAATATCATCCCAATGGAAAACTAAAAGCAATCGGAAGAGTGAATCATTCGTTCTACGGTTTCGAAGAAAAAATAGGTTCGTGGAAAGAATACCATGACAACGGTGCACTGTATAAATCCTATCAATTCGAAAACACTTTAAAAACCGGATGCTGGATCACTTATTATAAGAATGGTTATTTGCAGGAAAAAGGGCTTTATGAGAACGGGAAACCAATGGGAACCTGGGAAGAATTTTACGATAATGGTCAATTAAAGAACACAGGCAAATATGCTGAAAATCCTTATCGCATGGAAAAGGAGGGGCTTTGGAAAACGTACCATAAAAATGGTCAGTTGAAACGAACTGCCTCACATTATTACCGGGGTGTAGAAGGTGAGGCCCGGGAATATTATCAAAATGGGAATCTCAGGTGCATTGAACAATGGGGTTGCGATAAACCTTACGGAAGGTGGGAATACTACCGAAGAAACGGAAAGCATCTGAAATCTGAAGATCGTGGCCCAATGGGGTGTTAATAAAATTTCTTATTACCATTCAAGTTTAGATGTGTTTGCAATTTGAAAATGGAATAATTACATTCGAACCCTAAATTGTTACCGACTATTCATTTTACTTTATGAAACCTTCTGAAAAATTGAATGCAACAGCTTTTACAATAGCTACGCTAGTTGTTTTTTCTATTTGGACATCCATACCAAGTATTACTGAAATCTTACCATCGCTAAAAATCTTGTTAGGAGGATTAGTTTCCCTTGCAGTATATCGTTTGATGGTTAAGTTTTTACAAGAATCGGCTAAAAAAAATACTTGGATAAAGAAAAAATTTCTTGGTCCTTCATATTTAGGAGGGACATGGGTTGGATTTTATATTGGTACTTCAGGAAAAGTACGATACATTATTGAACGTTTTGAACAAGACATGGATAGTTTGGTTATCAGAGGCAAATCATTTAATCATGAAAGTCTTTATCATGCACAATGGAATGCTTCTTCTGTAACTATTGATACCATAAACGGAAGAATTTCATACATGTATGAGTGCTTGCCAATAAATGATAATTCAAATGGAAATGGAATTGCAATTTTTAATTTTGAAAGAGATGATCAATATTCACCATCAAAATCATTAACTGGATTTTCTTCGGATTTACACATTGGAAAACGTGTAAAGGCTTTTGAGATTAAAATTTCTTCTAGATGCGACATTTCAGAGGATGAAGCTTTAGTAAAAGCAAAGGAATTTCACGAAAAAAACAAAAATCGATTCTAGTATTCTAAATTGATTACGAAATTCTAATCCAAGACACGATATTTAGTCGATGTAGTGGTTAATTAAGAATGTGGAATTTGTCTCGAACCTGAAATCATGTAAATCCCAATCCTTAAAAGACTTTCCGGAACTTTCAATGATTTGACTTAAAAAGTGGAATTGACTTTTTGGGAACGATTTCGTGTGGAATATAAAAATGGCTGGAACACGCCAGCAATCAATGGTTCGATAGGTTCCAAGGAGCAATTACCTAATAAGCTGGGATGACATTTTTTGATCAGAAGAGGGGATTACCTAATAGGTGATTCATAAATAGTGTGAAGATTGGATAATAGATCATCACACTATCAATGTCGACGTAATAATGCTTCAACCCGGTCTTGATCATAGCAACCTTTTCTGTGAGAGGAATAAAATGCTCGGGCACTTAATAGTTCATCTTTCTGTTCTTCTGTTTTTCCTTTTAGCCGCATCAATTCTGCTTTCAGTTCATGATACTTACCCAATGAAAACTGCGATTTAATCAGAGAACAAAGTCCATCCATTTTCTTTAGCTCTTTTTTAAGCTTACTTATTTGCGAATTTTGCTTATGAATCTCCGAGAGCGTTAAATAATAGTTGAATTCGTTTTCAGGATTAATCATTAGTTGTTCTTTACGCTCATTTTCGGAATTGTCTAACTTATCCTTTGACATCATAGCACACCAATCCTTTAAAGCATAATATTGAATCATGTTTGAAGAATCCAAAGTCAATAGATCTTCTTTGGTCAGAAGTCTGAGGTAGTGATTAACCTTGACATTATTTCCAATCATTGCATACAGATGACTTCCTGTCAGTTTGGTATCCGGATCATCAATAAAACCGGGAGATTCCATAATTTTTTCGAATAACTCGACTGATTTATGGTAATCTTCAAGCTGAATAGTGATCATCAACTCGATGAAGGGCAATTTTTCACTAAAAGAATAATTGGATAAATCACTCTGGAGGATTGCATTTAATTCTTCTTTGGCTTTTAACGGCTCATATATGTATATATATCCCAAAACAGCCATCAAATGAGCATGTACCGTTATCAAAGGTTGATCTGCCAATTGGTTTTCAGGTCTCAAAGCAGCTTTAGCAAGTCCCAATGAAGCGTTGAAATCACCTAATTTATAAAGAAGTTGGCATTTTGGGAGCAGGTAAAGAATTTCTGCTGATTGCGTGAATTCAGTTCTATTTTCATCCTGTGCTTCCAAATAATAATTATACGCCTTATCCGGTTCATCTAAGATCCAATGTACATTCCCCATTAACTGACAAATGTTCGAAACATAAAATAATTCTTTATAAAGAAAAGTTGCTCCTTGATTAGTGAGCATCCCCGTACTGTCAAGCCATCCCTGATCATTGCACAACTGGATTACTCTGCGCGCACAGCTATGGGCTCGTTTTTCATTCTCATCGGAAGACATAAAAACACCACATGCATACAAATGGGCCGCGATTACAATTTCCCGGTATTTTCCCTTATTTGTCAAATAATGTTTCTCAATTTCCAATAACATGGCATCCAATCTCGGAAGGAGGGCACGTAATTCTTCATCATTTTTAGTCAGGCCTTGTATTGGCGCGCGTTTATGCAACAACCATTCAAAAATTTCTTTCGACAACGTTGCTATTTCTTTACTACAAACCTGTCGTTTGATATCCGACTCATTGGTATAAATATCCAGTGCTTTCAGATAATAATATACAACCGTATCTCTATTTCCTGTATAATGAGATATAAAAGCACCTTTGATTTTTTGTGCATCAGCCTGCATGATACGCAACTTTCTAAAAGGAAGATCAGCCCGTTTTATTTTGTCAAGAAGTAGAATGGCCTCATCCACATAATTCAGGCAAATTTCCTTTTTCTTCATCAAGCTGTCTTTTTCACAGGTTTCTTCAGCAAGTGCTAACAAAATTTTAGCCCGTTCGTAGGAATTTCCCAATTTTTCAGTTTGTTTCAATATATTCTCTAATGAGGGTACTTCAGTAGAATTCGGCAGTTCGCCAATTGAATAAGATGACTTTGCTCTTGATAAATTATCGTAGTAGTTAATTGAATCGGAATAGGAACGATCAAATATGGATATAAACCTGAAACATTCAGAGATACGATGATAAAGTATAGAACTGTCTATCTGCTGTAAATCATCTTCTTTAGAAGTATCTGCAAGTTTCCGAATGGCTGTTTTTCCTGCATCAATGGCTTTCTGGTAGTAATAAATGCAGGTATCAAACTGCAAGGTATTCCCAACTTCAAAATAGGAATTCATCACCTCCGACCAGCTATCTGCATCCGAAAAAGGGTTAGACGTTATACTTCCTAAATCACCTAAAAAATAGGCCAATGCCTCATCTGCGAGTTCCAAATGATTAAGCAGTGTCCCGAAGTTGTAACGCACTTTTGCCCGTTCTTCCGCATCCATTTTACTGTTGAGGCTTTCGTAATAAACATTTTTTGCTTTTTCATATTCTTCAACGTATCGAAGAATATTCGCGTACATGGTAATAATCATCGCATTCGTTCTGTCCAGATCATACAATCGTTTTGCCGTTTCCAATGCTTCCGTATTAGCCCCGGTTAACTGACAGGAAAAGATATAAGAATGGATTGACCGGATACTTTCATTATACAATGATTCATGCTTCAACTGGGTTGACCGCGACAGCCGGATATAATCAAATGCTTTATCTGCTGTAGACTTCAACAACGGCTTAACTCCAAAATAATCGCCATTATCTAACTTACTTATCAACTCCTGGTGTTCTTTACTTAATGATGACAACTGTTTTCCCAGTGAAAGTGAAGCATATCGATAGAGTAGGGCTCTTTGTTCTTCGTTATCGGTAGCTTTACTGAGTGATTTTTTAAATAATTGGTTCGCCATTTGATGAATAAAGGATTCCCGAAATCCTTTTTGGCAGACAATAATCCGAACTGTTATTTGATTTTGATTAAACATACTGACGGTCAGTAAATCGTTTATGTTTACGATTTCATAGCTTTTTCCACCGTAGGATAATTTCCCTTCATCAATACTTAAGGATACTGAAGTTCCCGAAGGTTTGTTATTAAACGTCATTTTGAAATCACCATTAGGGTCTGACAGCTGCGGATGTGCATCTATGGCTGTAATCTGCGCTCTACCTTTGAAAGGAAGCATCTTATCAACGGTCTGATTATACTGTTCCTGTACATATATTTTTCCGCGCACGTAACTAGCGGAAAATACATTCAGGCAACTGAATGTAATAATGAATAGTAGTAACTTTTTCATATGGTGTATTTATCTCTTGGTTAATCGAATCTGGGGAATATCCTGGCTCCCCGCAAATGAGGTGAATTGTTCTTCGTTATAACCAGTTCCAATTACTCTCAAAATCAAGCTGTCATTTTGGTATTTTGTCGGGACTACCAAGGTATATTGGCCAAACTTATCCGTTACAGTTGAGATTTTACTATCCCGTAGCAATAAAACTGTAATCCCTTCAGCAGAATCGCCTTTATCATTCAATATCATACCATGGATTTCAGAAAGAGAGGCATCACGTTTTACACAGATGTAAAAAAAACCATCGCGAACGAGTACATATCCCGAATCGGGTTTACAAAACTCATAGCCTTTTACATTGAGGCTGAAATGAATACGTTTGTTGAGATACTTGGCATCAATGTCTGAAAAAACCGCCTGAAGATCCTCACCGATATTTTTTGATTTCATTTCGAGTTCCTGAATAGAAACTCCAGCTTGAATAAGATCCTTCTTATTAACACCTTCTTCACATTCAATCTGAACTTTAACCATGAAATTTGTGTCTTCGGGCGGAACCATTTTGAAACCGCCAAAAACTACCAAAGCTCCAGCAACAACTGGCCCTCCCAAACTTAATACGGAATTGTCGTTTCTTCCCCGATATGTTGCATATGAACGCATAGCTCCAAATAAGAATGCCGCTACAAAAATCCCCGAAATCAGCAAAATAATAAAATACATTCGAGATCGGTCTATTCCTGTAGAAAGCCCAGTATAGAAAAAGTAAAATGCAACTATAGCCAAAATAAAACCAATTGCACTAATAATTGCATAACTACGGGCAGACATCGGTTGTCTTCTTTGGTTAAAATTCTCAATCGGATCTTTTTGTACCGGTTTTTCTTCGGATTGTTTATTGTTTCCCATAAGTAGATAACTCTAGAATAATAGTTTTCAAGCGAATATAAAAAAAAGGAGAAAGATTTCATCATTCATTGCGAGCTCAATATTGAGTTCATCTAATTCGATAAAAAATATGCTAGTAATTAAAATAATCGAACTCAATTAGCCCTATAATGTTATTGCGTTACGTTAATATAGCTTTGGTATTAGACCGACAAATCTCGCGGAGTAGGAAGAGGCCATTATAGCCGCGCTAATCCTGAAAGGAATCGGGACAAGCTGCTTTGGCTGTATCGAAGCTATCGCTTCTCTTATTTCATTTTAAAAGGCGCAAAAGTTCTATTTCTTTCTAACTTTCTGAAAAAATTCTACTGATTCATGAAAAAAATGCTGTTTATACTTGTTTTAACGTTTTGTCATTTAAGTTATTCACAAGTGAAATCAGAGCGAATTATGCATCGAATTCAAGATACCACCAAAAGTCAATCAGGCTGGTATTATGGGGAATCTACCGATGGCCATTTCTCCATTGAACTCCCGATTCCTTTTAATGACGCTACAATAATTGTGAACCGGTTTAAAACATATATAATTGGAAGTACATCACAAGAAGGATTTAAATTCGGTGTTACAGAAGTGAAAAATAAAAAGTTTTTACGAAAAGTGAATTTGGAGGAAATTGCAAATAAATTCATAGACGATAACACAGAAGTTTCCAACATTACAAAATTTGAAAGCCGAAAATTAAAATCTATTTATTTCGAGCTAAAAAACTATGAATCTGGCTGTTACCTGAAGTATGTATATTACAAGAAACGGTTTTTCATGATATCCATTGAATATCCAATAGATCAGGCTGAGTTGATAGCAAACTATAAAGACTACTTTTTTCAATCATTTACATATTAGGTCTTCTTGTGTCGTATCATGTTATTGCGGTATGTCGATATAGCTTTGGCATCAGACCGATGAATCTCGCAGAGTAGGAAGGTCTTCAGGTTTTATTTCATTTCAAAAGGGGGCAAAAGTTTTTTTCTTTCTAACTGAATATGCATTAATAGATTAGGTTTTTCCATCAATATCTTGTTAAAATAGAGGTAATCGCAGTTAGATCCATGTCCATTTTTTCATGTTACATTTTATTTCAAACTTTTTTCACCAATCAAACCGATAGAAACATTGTTTCAACCAATAAAACCATTGTTTTCAACGAATTACGCCAAATACGCCGGTTGCTTAAAAGGCGAATTCCGCTTACATTTGAAAAGAATGAAGCACGAATTATGAGCAACAAACGACTTATTATCAGACTTATCCAACAAGACCTCAAACACTGCCAATTGCTATACGGATTGAATAGAGTAGGGCTTGACGGAGACGAAAAACACCAACTACAGCTGTTTGATATCGTCTACGATTTGATGAAAGTTCCGCAATCCATTGAATTTGACTGGGGAGCAACGTATCATCATTACATGAAGCAAGGATTATTGCTGGAAATTGGAAGTACAGATACTCATTTAAAACCATTGGCAGAATTGTGTTACAAACATTTACGAATGTTGGTGAATTTTGAGCAGAAACAAGTGAAATTCTGAAAGAAAAGAGAGTCAAGCATCGGAGCAATTATGTTAAATAGAATTCGGGGCCAAAACAGGAATAAAAAAAGCGGCACTTGGCCGCTCAGGTTACTTAAAATAATGTTGCCACAGCTCAACCGCCAGGACAATCGTGTGTGCGAAGTAGAGCACGAAATTGAGAATCTCTAAATTTTGCATAAACTTTTATTTAATGGTTTTAAATATTTAACAACCGGGATATTAAAGATCACGGCTTCAGATCTAACAAAATCCTTTTCAAAAATCACAGCCTGTGTTGAAAACTCCGGTTTGGATATAACAACAGAATTTCTAAAAATTACAAACTGATCGTCTGCAGGAACGGACAACTCAACCTGACGCTGTGAACTCCGGATGGAGCTCAAGAATATCAAAACTCACTTCGTCTTATAATTAACATTATGTTAAATAGAATATCTAAAAACAAACCATCCACCATCTTCCAGGCTTTCGTTCCCGAACATCGCTTCCATTTCTTTTTCTCCAGAATCGCGTAGAATTTTTCAACTGCGCAATCACTCACAAACAATCGATTCCTGCTATCCTGGATTTCACTGATTTTACAGTTCTCTTAAAAAATCTGCCTCATGAGAGTCGCGTGAAATTTTGCAACTGCACAACAGCTCACAAATAATCGATTAATCGTTGATTCCTGAAACAGGAATCTTCGTACTAATTAAATATGCCATGTAATTTGGCAATCGGATCCCGATTTCTATCGGGACGTAATTCGGATTTACCCGAGAATCGCGTAGAATTTTTTATCCGGGAAATTGTCCGGAATAATCGATCCTGGAGCAGTGTTGATTTTTCCTTATAACGGTCTTCAAATCTATATGCCACAATTAATTCCAATTGGCCGATTCAATTTCTGCATTCGGAACTCGGCATTCGTAATTGGGAATTATCCAGATTATGTTAAATAGAAAAATCCAGCCATTTTTTACCCTTCACCGAACCTTTCTGACCAAAACTTCGTCTTTTCTGCAATTATTCCATATATGTTTATTTGAACCGCGGGAAACTAAATGCCATCGGGTTTATGCAATCGGCTTGACAGGTTTTGTTTTTCCGCGGTTTTTTTAGCCTAATTTTTTCTCGGATCTTTTCTGAATCAATTTTCAATTTCTATTTAGACTAAAATCGTTCAACTTACTCGAAACCCAAAGGGCGCTTAGGTGAACAAGATCGGGCACCTGTGCAGTAAATGACAGTAAATTTCTCATACTGTTTGAGGCGGTACGCTGAGTTTATGAGAAATTCTGTCATAACCTGCTAACAGGTCGATTGGTTTACCCACGCCTAGACCTTTTTGGCTCCACCTTTTTATGGCAATGATAAAAAGGTGGAAATCTGAATCTTCCGCGGTTTTTTAATCAAATCCTCCTTTTTTTTAGGGAAACCCGTTCCCTTCAATCGGTTTCAAGACCAGTGTCTTAAGCACTTAAACCCTTGATTTTTATTGATAAATCAACTAAAAAAACAAGCTCCTGCGGGCAAACCATTCCTTCAAAAACGCGTCTTTCTTCAAAACCCAATTACTAAATACAAATTATGAAGAAAATTTTACTGCTAATCACGGGCTGTTTATCCGTTTTCGCTATGAACACAACTGCCCAACAAATTGATTCTACTTTCAATACGAACGGCTACCTCCCCTACCAGGGTCCGAACTCGAATAGTGAAGAAAACCTGGGTTCCGGCATGGCCTCTGCGCTGCAGGCCGACGGAAAAATTGTAACTGTACTGAAAAGAGATCCGAATTCACCGGATTTGAACATGTACGTTTACCGGTATTTAGCCAACGGAATGCCCGATCCGAGCTTCGGAACAAACGGTGCTGTCGGTACTTTCTGTGGAGCTGAAAGCATTGGTTACGATGTAGAGATCCAACAGGACGGAAAAATTGTCATTATCGGTGAGTCCGAATACTGCATCAACGGGATCTGCGGGGCAAGCCAATTCATCATGATGCGCTTCAAAACCAACGGAGACCTGGATTCAACTTTCGGGAACGACGGACACTTGCTCACAAACGATGTGTTCACCGGAACCACCGGAACGTATTCCATTCCAAAAAGACTCAACATTTTACCAAACGGAAAATTCATGGTCGGCGGTACAGGTCCTGGCGGAAAACCAGCTATTGTGCGCTTGAAGCCGGATGGTTTCCCGGATAATTCCTATGGAACAAACGGTGTTTTTTCATTCACCGCGGTTCCCAGAACCCAATTTATCGATATGGCAATAGGGCCTAACGGGGAAACTTACGGACTATTGCGCACAAGCAGCTGGGATCCGGCCACTACGAGTTACGACTCAGCAAATTATACCGATAACATCATTTTCAAACTGGACCCGAACGGAAATCCAGACCTGACATTCGGAACGAACGGAGTTTTCACTTTCGGAACAGACAATACGGACGAAGCTGCCTCTATTCTATTGTCGAGCGCCGGGAAATTATTGGTTGCCGGATACAACATGCCGGTCAATAACTATTATGTATATTCTTATGGACGCGCCAACAAAGGGTTTGTGGCATTTGTGAACACCAACGGTTCTTTGGATATGAGCATTCCGAACGGATTCTCGAACTTCCATTTCACGCAGGACAGTTCAACCTTCTTCAACAAGATCATTGAAAGAAGTCCGAATGAATTCCTGATCTGCGGATTCACAACCGATTATGTCAGCGGAAATCACCAGCAAAAAGGACTGATCGTGAGCATGAATAACCAGGGACAGTTAAACACCGCTTTCAACGGGAACGGCTATATGCAATTTGACCACGGAATGGTAGGTCCAAGCGGCTGGCAGGGGAAACTGGCGAATTTCTTGGATGTGGATTTGACCAGCAACAACGACATTATTTTGTCAGGATACCGAAACCCGAATGCCGGAGGTACGAAAGGAAGTATATACATTTTGAAACTGACTTTCGGTGCAGGAAGCAACCTGGCGGTCGATGAATTTTCTACGGAAACTGCATTTTCTGCTTACCCGAACCCGGTTACAAACGGAAATTTTGAGGTTGAATTGGAAGAAGTTGCAGCCATACAACTGGTTTCACTGGACGGAAGAATTCTTTACGAAAACGAAATTCCGGCAGGAATAGCGACCATCACCCTTGATACTGATTACAAAGGAATAGCGGTCCTGAAAGTACAGTCGAAAACAGGACATGTCGGAACGAGAAAACTGCTTTTTGAATAATTCCCGGGAATTATCAATGGTTTAATTATCAAGATGTTCAAAATTGTATAATTAATGGTAAGTTGTTTATTTGAACCGCAAAGGCGCGGAGCCGCAAATTTTGGGATTTTGTTTGCGACTTCTGCGCCTTTGCGGTATTTTTTCACTCCAACACTTCCTTGATAATTCGTCAATTCATAATTGATAATTACCTTCGTAACAAAGTTTACCATACATGTACACGAAGGAAGAAAAAAAGCAGCTCAAAATCGATTTCTGGAACCAATTCAAGGTTCATATGCAGAAAGTCCGCTCTTCGAACGGGCGCAGGATGAACTGGCTGGCTTATCCTTCCGAAGTAAAAGACATCTATATCCGCGTGGATGCCGATGAGAACGGTGCGCGTTTGACCTTTGATATCCAGGGCAAAGACGAAGGAGTGCGCCAGATCCTGTGGGAACAATTATACGAACTGAAAATCGTGCTGGAAAGTGAAATGGGAACCGATGGAGTCTGGATCGAAAATGCCAGTACGCCAACCGTTCCGGTGTTCAACCGCATTCTTTGGGAACGTTCCGACCTGAATTTTTACAAGCCCGAAGACCATCCAGAGATACTAAATTTCCTGTCAGACCGTTTAGTACACTTCGATGCCTTTTACCAGGAATTCAAGGATATTCTGATAAATCTGGCAATGTAGCCAAAGTCTTTGTATTTTTGTCTTATGTTAAAACAAATAGCCTTTCTTTCAAGCGTTTTGATTTCAGCGCTTTCTGCCAATGCTCAAACAACCATTTTGGAGGAGGATTTCCAACAGGGAATTCCTGCTAACTGGACGATTATTAAAAACGATGCTTTTGT
>CBINBC010000037.1:0-50645 GCA_966248825.1 uncultured Fluviicola sp. | reverse complement strand
TTATTAAAATTTGTTGTTACAAAAAACCGTTCTTTGTAATATGGGTTGTACCTTTTTTTTTTTTTTGTATGGAATGGTGGGTAAGCGATTAATCGCGTGCCCACAGTGCCCACACATTATTTTTGCGATTAAAATTCATACAATTCAATCAAAGCCTGCTTGAATCGCTCTGCAGGAAGGAATTGTTTTTCCAATGCCACTGCAAACGGTACCGGTGTATCTAAAGATGCTACACGTTTCACAGGTGCATCCAGTGAGTCAAAACAGTTTTCGTTGATCAAAGCGACTAATTCACCACCAATTCCACCGGTCATGCAGTCTTCGTGCAATACGATCACCTTTCCCGTTTGACGTACCGCCTCGTAAATTGTTTCCGTATCCAAAGGAAGCAGTGTTTTCAAATCAACCAGGTTGGCGGAGATCTCCGGATGTGCGTCCAAAGCTTCCATTGCCCAATGAACTCCCAATCCGTAAGTAATGATCGTAAGGTCGTCCCCTTTGCGCACATAACCCGCTTTTCCGATTTCAGTCGTATAATAATCGTCATGAATATTTTCACGGATGCTTCTGTACAAATATTTGTGTTCAAAGAACAAAACCGGGTTCGGATCTTCAATAGAAGCATTCAATAATCCTTTCGCATCACCCGGGAAAGCAGGATAAACCACTTTTAATCCCGGAGTGTGGAAGAACCACGCTTCATTACTTTGGCTGTGGAACGGCCCGGCAGCAGTATTTGCTCCGGTAGGCATGCGAACAACCACATCTGCATTTTGCCCCCATCTCCAATGTATTTTAGCTAAATTATTGATGATCTGGTTGAATCCGCAAGTCACGAAGTCTGCAAACTGCATTTCAACTACGGCTTTCATTCCTGCAATGGATAAACCAAGTCCTGCACCAACAATTGCCGATTCACAAATCGGAGTATTGCGTACGCGCTCTTTTCCGAATTGCTCTACAAAACCTTCCGTTACTTTGAAAGCGCCTCCGTATTCGGCAATATCCTGTCCCATGATCACCAAATCCGGGTAGCGTACCATGCTTTCTCTCAGAGAATCAGAAACCGCGTCGATCAAACGTTTTTCGGTCTTCTTATCACTGATTGGCTCAATCACTGTTTGAGTGAAAGGAGCGTAAATATCATCTAATTCTCTTTGAAGATCCGCTTCGATTGGACCTTCCGCAAATGCGATCTCCAACCCTTGTTGGATTTCGTCTTTAATTTCCTGTTGAATTTGAGCAACCGTTTCTTCGGTCAAAATACCTTGTTCCAATAAGAAAAGTTCATAATTGGTAACAGGATCTTTCTTTGCCCATTCATCCTGGATTCCTTCCGGGTAATATTTTGTTCCGGAAGCCTCTTCGTGTCCGCGCATACGGAAAGTCATAAATTCCAATAAGAACGGACGTGGTTTTTGCCGGATCGAATCAGCGATTTTACGTACTGTACGGATTACATCCAGGATGTTGTTCCCATCCACCTGGAAAGCATCCATTCCGTAACCGATTCCTTTATCGATAAACTGCTTGCAACGGAATTGCTCGATACTTGGTGTAGATAATCCCCAGCAGTTGTTTTCCACTCCAAAGATCACCGGAAGGTCCCAAACTGCTGCAACGTTCAGTGATTCGTGAAAGTCACCCTCCGAAGCTCCACCATCACCTGTAAATACGATGGTTGCATTATTATTTCCTTGTAATTTATTAGCGAGGGCGATTCCGTCTGCAATCCCCATTTGAGGGCCCAAATGGGAAATCATTCCGACAATGTTATAGTCTTTTGTTCCGAAATGAAAAGAGCGGTCACGGCCTTTGGTAAATCCCGACATTTTTCCCTGGAATTGAGCAAAAAGACGATTTAAGGGAATTCCGCGAGTAGTGAAAACTCCCAGGTTGCGGTGCATTGGAAGAATGAACTCTTCCTCTTTCATCGCATACGCCGATCCTACTGAAATACCTTCTTGTCCCCAACCGGAAAACCATTTGGAAATTTTTCCCTGGCGCAGGAGGATCAACATTTTTTCCTCAATTAATCGAGGTTTCGCAATCGCTTTGTATATAGTGACAAGTTCTTCGTTATCGAAGCCTGTCCGATCGAAATCAATCAATCGTTTTGTCTTTTCTTTTTCCATAATGAATCTCGCACACAAATGTACTCAATTGCGAATTGTGAATGCCGAATTGCCAATTAAAAAACAGCAGGGATGAAAAATTTTTCATCCCTGCTGTTCTAAACAAAAAAACCGCCTCGGCTTGGCCGAGACGGTTTTCGGGTATTTTGTTTTTTCGATTATACCAACCCCTGGTCAATCATAGAATCTGCAACTTTCACGAAACCTGCGATGTTTGCACCTTTCACGTAGTCAACATTTCCTTTGGCATCTTTTCCGTATTTCACACATGCCTCATGGATCGAAGTCATAATAGCGTGTAATTTCGCATCAACTTCTTCAGCAGTCCAGCTTAAACGCAATGAGTTTTGAGACATTTCCAATCCGGAGGTTGCAACACCACCGGCGTTAGAAGCTTTTCCAGGAGAGAACAATACGTTAGCAGCCTGGAAAGCAGTAATAGCTTCCGGAGTAGAAGGCATGTTTGCTCCTTCAGCAACACAGATTACTCCGTTTGCGATCAAAGCTTTTGCTTCATCACCGTTCAATTCGTTTTGAGTAGCACAAGGCAATGCGATATCAGCTTTCACTTCCCAAGGACGTTTTCCTGCAACAAATTTCGCGGAAGGATATTCTTTTACATATTCTTCAATACGGCCACGCTTCACGTTTTTCAATTCCATTACAAAAGCAAGTTTGGCAGCATCAATACCATCAGCGTCGTGGATATATCCGGATGAATCGGAAAGAGTAACGACTTTACCACCTAATTGTGTTGCTTTTTCACAAGCAAATTGAGCTACGTTTCCTGAACCGGAAACAACAACTGTTTTACCTAAGAAAGAATCATCTTTAGTAGCCAACATCTCTTTTGCGAAATATACAGTTCCGTATCCTGTAGCTTCAGGACGGATCAAAGATCCACCCCAGTTACGAGCTTTTCCGGTTAATACTCCCGTAAATTCGTTGCGGATACGCTTGTATTGACCGAACATATAACCGATCTCACGACCACCAACACCGATATCACCTGCAGGTACATCAGTATCTGCACCGATGTGGCGGGAAAGCTCAGTCATGAATGATTGGCAGAATTTCATTACTTCATTATCTGATTTTCCTTTCGGGTCAAAATCAGATCCACCTTTACCACCTCCCATAGGAAGTGTAGTTAAAGAGTTTTTGAAGATCTGCTCAAATCCTAAGAATTTCAAAATAGAAAGGTTCACAGAAGGGTGGAAGCGAAGACCTCCTTTATATGGACCGATTGCAGAGTTGAATTCCACACGGTATCCACGGTTTACCTGGATTTCACCTTTATCATCCAACCAAGGAACACGGAAAATGATTGTTCTTTCCGGCTCAACGATACGCTCCAAAATCTTTGCGCTTTTATATTTTGGATTTTCTTCCATAAAAGGAATAACTGCTTCAGCAACTTCATGAACAGCTTGTAAAAATTCTGCTTCATGACCGTTGGTTGCTTTTACTTTCTCCATAAAAGCGTCAATCTGTGCTTGGTATTTACTTGACATATTATTTGTTATTAATGCTTTTGTTTTTACTTGGGGCAAATGTAACTAATTTTAAAAATGGACAAGGACTTTTATAGAACATTATAAATTAATCGATGTGAACCCTATTTTGATTGTTGAAATGAGCGAATTGGTAATAATTTAGGAAATAAGAGACAACCTAATCTTAATAATTGCGTCTTTTGCATGTAATACAATTAATCCAAAATGAAGAATTATTTACTACTAATCGCATTCAGTACTATTTTTTTGGGCTTCAAATCCTATGGTCAGGTCTATGAAAAAATTTATAGCGTGTCAGGTTCTGAAGTTCAAAATCAGATAAACCAAAACAAAATGGCTGGTATTGATATCCTAACCGGTGTAAAAGCCCATCATGTAATCGGTCTTTCAGGAATCGGTGCTTCTCAAAGAGCTGCTTTGGAAACGTCACTGACAAATGATTCCAGAGTTACTTCCTTCGTGTTAAGTGAAGATGGTACATCGATAATCATAGAATCACAGGCCGTGTTTACGAAGGAAGAATTCCAAATTATCCTTCAGCCGTTAAACGGTACTATTACCGGCTACGCTGCAGAATACTCTATTTAACCCAATTTACTTAAGAGATTTTTGATATGAAAACAATAAGAATTTTCCAGTTTATCGTTTTATTACTGGTAGGCTCGTCCTTGTATGGACAGATTACCCCCGGGAACTCACCGTGTACTTCGAACTGTGCTGTCTCCGGATCGTATCCAAGTGGAACAGGTACTGCCGGATCGGGGAGCTGGGGGTGTCTCGGTTCGACTCCTAATCCAAATTGGGTTGCAATTGGTGCGGCGAGTAACGGATATATTTCACTTCAGCTGACGCAGACAACTTCCGGAGGTAGCGGTATTGATGTAGACTTCGGTGTTTTTGGACCGTTTACAAGTATTGCTTCTGGTTGTGGTTCAATTGTTCCGGGTTCTACACCAATGGTAGATTGCTCTTATTCAGGGTCATCGGTTGAAACAATTGAGATCCCTAATGCGGTAGCCGGTCAGGTATACATTATATTAATTACCAATTTTAGCGGACAGCCGGGAACAATTTCATTGACACCAACATCCGGGTCAGTCAATTGTTCGGTAAACTTCGGTGTTACAGCAACAATGACTCCGGCAACTTGTAACCAGCCAACCGGAACTGTAACAGCAACGCCAAACGGTGGTTTTGCACCTTATACTTATTCCTGGTCGATTCCGGGAAATCCAACAACTCAAACGGTAAGTAATGTTGCTCCCGGAACTTACACGGTTACGGTTACTTCAAGCCCGAATCCTGTTGGTGGTGCGGTAATTCCTCCGGCAACAGCTACTGTTACGGTTACAAATATCAATGCAACATTCAGCGGAACTACTACAAATGCTTCCTGTCCAATGGGTCATAACGGTACAGCTACTGCTAATTACAATATACCGGGTAATCCAACAAGTACGGGAGTTACGGCTTCTTACTTATGGAATGACCCGGCTGGTCAGACTACAAAAACAGCAACGGGCCTTTTACCTGGTACGTATTCATGTGCAGTAACTTTGTCAAACGGATGTACCGGAACAGTGAACGTTACAGTTGGAGCAAATCCTGTTGCATATTCTGCAACGTCAACGGTAGTTTCATGTCCGGGTGGAGCAGATGGTACAGCAACGGCAAATATGGCGCCTGTAGTAGGAACATTGTCTTATGCATGGAACGATCCTGCAGGTCAAACAGCGCAAACAGCATCAGGTCTTTCTGCAGGTTCTTATTCTTGTGTAATCACTTCAGATATCGGATGTACGGGAACTGTAAACGTTACGGTAACTGAAATTCCGGGGATGACTTCGTTTTTTTCGCAAAATGTTCCGGTTAGCTGTCACGCAGCAAATAACGGGGTGTTAGCTGTTTCAGTAAGTCAAGGAACGCCTCCTTACTCTTATTCATGGGATCATTCGGCTTCCACGTCATATATCGCGAATGATTTATATGTCGGGACTTCTACAGTAACTATTACGGATGCTAACGGTTGTATTATTACAGCAAGTGATAATTTAACACAGCCTCCGGCATTACAAATAACTTATGTGACACCGGATCAGATTATTTGTCCGGAAGATTCAACGACGATCAGCGTAATTGGAGTTGGAGGGAATGGTCCCGGAAATAATAATTACACGTTCACATGGAAGGAAAACGGGAATGTTATCGGAACGGGAACTTCTATTACAGTTAACCCTGAAACAAGCGGAACAGTTTATTGTGCAGAATTAACGGAAGCGTGTGGTTCACCAAGTACGGATTCATGTATGAGAATCACTTTCCCTACACCGATCAGACCTGTGTATGTATCCAATAAACCTTATTCATGCTTACCGGGAGACCTGGTTTTCTACCTGGACACTGCAAGTATGGTTAATTTTGATTACGATGACCCGATTGATTCGGTGTTGGTTTCTTTCGGAAATGGAGATGAAGGTGTTGTTTATGGAAATGACAGTATTCATTATATCTATACAGCTGCCGGAGTTTATACCATTGACGTTACTGTGATTTCTGAATTAGGATGTGTAACAGACAGCTCATTTGTGGGAATTGCCAATATTATTGCAAATCCGGTTGCAGATTTTACGATGTCAGCGAACCCGACAACCATTTTTGAAACAGTTGTAAAAATGCAGGATAAGTCGAGTCCGAATGTTATAAACTGGACATGGTCTTCACCAGGTTCTGATCCGAATAACAGTACTTATCAAAATCCGACTTTCCACTTCCCGGAAGGAATCATAGCAACTTATCCGATCCAATTAATCGTTGAAACACCCGAAGGATGTATCGATACGATTGAGCGTGTTTTGATGGTAAACAGTGATATTATCTTCTATGCACCGAATGCATTTACGCCTGATGGTGACGAATTCAACCAAACTTGGAAATTCTACGTTTCCGGGATTGATGAATTCAACTTCGAATTGCTGATCTTTAACCGCTGGGGTGAAGTTATTTGGGAAACCCATGATGTAAATTCTGCATGGGATGGGACTTATAATGGAGCAAAAGTTAAAGAAGGAGCTTATTCCTGGGTTGCCCGTGTAAAAGATGTTTATTCGGATAACAAAAAAACATTTACAGGGTCAATTACAATTATTGAGTAAATACCAACTACTTTAATATAGATCAAAGAATCCCGTCCCGACTTAGTCGAGGCGGGATTTTTTTGTTCACTGAACCAAAATCTTTAAAGTAAAATCATTCGATATTTAATGGCTTGAAAATGAAATAGGTGTGAATGTTTTTAGTTTTAGGCGACTTATTTGTTGATTTTTCTAAGACAACATCTTTTTTAAGCAACCTGAACTTAAAAAATTCGTTTTAAAAGTAATACAATAAGGTGATTATGAAGAAGATAATTTTAATAGGTACGTTGTTGTTTAGCTCAATAAGTGCATTAAATGCCCAGGTTACACTTTGTCTTGGACAGGATGCAACGGTTTGCGCCGGACAGACTGTCCAGATTACAAATTGTTCGGGAGGAGGTCCTGTTGTAGGTGCCGGAATAACCCTGGATAATCCGGTTACCCTTCCCCAGTTGTCGGATGATATGTGGTCGGGATTAATTCCGATAGGTTTTAATTTTAGTTTTTACGGAACTAATTATACCAACTGCGTCATCGGATCGAATGGTTTGGTGAGTTTTAATTCAAGTAATGCAAATACAGGTTGCGCCTGGAGTTTGGTGGGCATGGGAACACTTCCTAACACAACTTTAACAACAGCAAGGAATTCTGCAATGCTCTTTTATTCTGATATTAATCCGTCTCAAACACCAATCGGACCGATTAAGTACCAGACTATTGGAACGGCGCCAAACAGAAAATTCGTTGTGTTGTATGAAAGTGTAAATGCTTTTTCATGTCAGAATACTTGTTACTATGGTGCACTTGTGTTTTATGAGACAACAAATGTTATCGACATGATGATCGGTCAAAAACCGAATTGTTCCAGCTGGAATGGCGGTTTGGCTATTCAGGGTGTTGAAAATGCCGCGGGAACAGTCGCTACAATTACACCGGGAAGAAACAACAGTGTTTGGACAGCTAACCAGGACGGAAAACGATTTACACCGATTGCACCGGGCAATACATCCAACTATTCCGTAGCTACTATTCAGTATTATACGGTTACTTCATCGTCAAATAACACGATTGCCTGGGCAAGTACTGCCGGGGGCTTCTATCCTTACAATGGAGGTGTATTGAATGTAACCGTAGTACCTCCCGGAACAACCGGTTATTATTTGACGGCATCTGCTTGTAATGCTGCAGTGGGAGGTGTAAGTGATACAACCTTTATTACCAGACAAGTTGTTTCCGGTACCGCAACCGCAACGACAGATTATTGTTTCGGTGGTGTCGGTTCTGCAACCGTTAATCCTGTTCAGGGTTCTGCACCGTTTACTTATTTGTGGTCACCGGGTGGACAGACCACGCAGACGGCAACAAATCTTGTTTCAGGACCTTACACCGTTCAGATTACCGACGCCCTTGGTTGCTCGGCAAACGTCAATGTAAATGTTCCGAATACAAATGCAACATTTAGCGGTACTTCTACTTTGGTAAGTTGTCCGGGGGGAAGTGATGGTACGGCAACCGCTACAATGACACCTCCGTTAGGAGTGGTTTCCTATAATTGGTATGATGCAGGCGGACAAACAACGCAAACTGCAACCGGCCTTGCGGCAGGAACTTATCATTGTGAGGTGACAACGTCTCTATCTACAGGTTGTACGGATACCGTTGAAGTGGTAGTTAGCGAAATACCCGGAATGGTTTCAACAATTATTAATCAGCAGGATGTGACTTGTAACAGTGCCAATGATGGTATCGTGGAAATTAATGTGGTGAACGGAACAGCACCTTATACTTATTCCTGGAGCAGTTCTGCTTCTACAGGACCGTTAGCAAACGATTTGTATGCCGGAACTCATACGGTAACCATTACTGATGCTAACAATTGTATAATATCAACCACAACCACAATCGGTGAACCGGCTGCATTGAAGATCACCAGCCTGACTCCTGATACAATTATTTGTCCCGAAGCATCTATTGTGTTAACGGTTCAGGGAACAGGTGGGAATGGAAGCCAGTATTACACTTTTACCTGGAAGGAAAACGGGAATGTGATTGGTCAGGGAGCATCAATGACAGTTGATCCTGAAGTGTCGGCTACCCAATATTGTGTGGAATTGACAGAAACCTGCGGGTCGCCGGGTACGGATTCCTGTATGATGATCAATTTCCCACCACCGGTCAAACCTGACTATGTGTCCAATCTTGCGTATTCTTGTTTGCCAGGAGCATTCATATTCCTGAATAATTCGGATAACAAAGATCAGATAGATTCGGTGTTTGTTGATTTTGGAAATGGACAGACAGGAGTTTTCTATGGAGATTCCAATATCGCTTATACTTATACATCTGCGGGAATTTATACCATCAGTGTTGTGGCAACTTCTACACGAGGTTGCGTGACTGACAGTACCTTTGTTGGAATTGCAAATGTAATAGCCAATCCTGTAGCAGATTTTACGATGTCTGCGAACCCGACAACCATTTTTGAAACGGTGGTAAAAATGCAGGATAAATCTAGTCCCGGTGTGGTAAGTTGGGAATGGACAGCCATAGGATCAGATCCGAACAGCAGTACCAATGAAAATCCTACGTTCCATTATCCGGAAGGTGTGATTGCAACGTATCCGATTCAGCTGATTGTTGAAACGGCCGAAGGGTGTGTTGATACTATTGTACGAGTGCTGTCGGTAAACAGTGATATCATTTTCTACGCTCCGAATGCATTTACACCAGACGGAGATGAATTCAACCAAACATGGAAATTCTATGTTTCGGGAATTGATGCATATAATTTTGAGTTGGTGATCTTTGATCGCTGGGGAGAAGTTATTTGGGAAACACACGATCCGAATGCTGCCTGGGACGGGACCTACAACGGTAAGGTTGTTCCGGCCGGGGCTTACTCCTGGATTGCAAATGTGAAAGACCTATATACGGATGCCAAAAAAACGTTCAGCGGAGCCATTCATATACTCAAATAAGATTACCGACTACTTTTAATATAAATGAGCCCTGGCATTCATCGCCAGGGTTTGCTTTTTAATAAATCTTCGATTCCGGAAGGAAAGCTGTGTTCTCATGCTTATTTTTGTTTGCTTCAAATTAAAATAACTATGAAAAAGGTACTGGTAATAGGTTGTTTCCTGATATTCTCATCCGGTTTAGAGGCTCAAACGAAAGATTCCAGCAGGATCCTTATCCCGGAGTTGAAGCTGAATTTCAATAAATCAGGTACAAGCTACATTAAAGGAACTTTTTTGGCCCAGACATGGGTAAGGTATTCCGAATTCAACCCCGGAACTACGATTGACGGAACACCAAAATCAGGTTATGGTGATATCGGTATCAGAAGATGGCGTATCCAGGCCTTTGGTCAGTTGACAAAGCGGGTTTATTTCTATACGCAATTCGGACAGAATAATTTTAGTTTCCTGCAGCCACGTTTTACTGGTGCTTTTTTGCATGATGCGATAACTGAATTGACACTGGTCAAGCAAGTACAGATCGGAGGTGGATTAACAGCCTGGGGAGGTGTTTCTCGTTTTTCTTCACCTGCAGTAGCGAATATTATGGGCCTGGATGCTCCTATTTATCAGCAGGCTACAAACGGTGTTAGTGATCAATTTGCCCGGAAACTTTCACTTTACATGAAAGGAGAGATTTTACGCTTGAATTACCGCATTGTTTTATCGAGGCCAATGTCCGTAAAAAACAGCACGGTTGCTATTCCGCCGATTAATGCAAATTCGAACTTTAATACAGAAGCCCCGCGTGCACAAACTTCCGGATACTTATTCTGGCAGTTTTTTGACCGGGAATCAACACCAAATCCTTACATGAGCGGGACGTACCTGGGAAAGAAGAAAATACTGAATGCAGGACTTGGCTGGGTGCATCAAAATCAGGCTATGTGGCATACAACGGATTCCGGCGATACAATTAGAACGGCTTTGTTATTGCTTGGTGCTGATATATTCCTGGATCTACCCGTAGGAAATAAAGGAGCGGTATTTAATGCGTACCTGGCATACAACAATTTCAATTACGGTAAAAATTACTTGCGCATGCTAAACGGAATGAACCCTGCCAACGGTGTGAATTCCTCAGCAACAATCAACGGTCCCGGAGTAAATTACCCGATGATGGGAACCGGAAATATCTTATTTGCTCAAATAGGCTATAAATTCAAAGACGATTTATTCGTGAAAGACAACGGAACGCTGATGCCTTATGCTGAAGTGCAGTATTCTCAATTCCAGGCATTGAAAGATCCTTCGGTGATGGCGGAAATAGGTATTAACTGGCTGATACACGGAACCCATGGGGCGAAGCTGTCTTTAGGACTTCAAAACAGACCTGTTTTCGAAAATAACTCACTGGGACAGGCGATCCAAACAATGCGTAAAAATATGTTGGTGCTTCAATATCAAATTGCATTTTAACTTTTTTATATTTAATGCATTATAGGATTAACAACATCACAAGCAACATGAAATATTTAAGCATCCTTGCATTTGCTCTCGTCTTTTCATTCCATGGCAAGACACAAAAGGTTCAAAGCTGTGATTCGGTTCCAGCCTTGAATTCAGAGATATTGAAAGTTTTAAAACCGTACGTGGGACAGAAGATTCTTCGGGGCGAATGCTGGGATGTTTTGAGTTTGGCATTGAATGAAACCCATGCAGACTGGAACGGGTATGATGTATTCGGAATATCCTACGATTATAAGAAAAAATGTGTTTCTCCCGGAGACATTATTGCATTTAAGGGAGTGAAATTCGGAGGGATCCAAAACGGTCAGAAGTATTTCGAAGAAATGGAAAAACATTTTGCCGTTGTAAAAGAAGTAAAACCCAACGGAGAATTGGTCTTGTGGCATCAAAATACCGGCCGGTTCGGAAGAAAACTTGGAGAATCCAGTATTTTCCTGGGAGATTTAAAGAAAGGGAAACTGGAATTCTTTCGTCCGACACGTTAATCAATCCGCATTCGTATCCGCCATTCCTTAGGGAATAAATTATTGAAGCGATTGCCCAAGTGCTTGATCCAACCTAATTTTGTTCCTTGAAATGAAACCGTATTGAATCCTTGTTTTCCTTCCAGGCTGAAAGTTTCTCCTTTTAAGTAATGCAATGCCTGCTCACGAGTCAACGAAATATCAGGGATTTTTCCGGATAAAATACTGGTATCAAAAACCAAAGCTTCATGAGGAATCAGTCCTTTCCGGGAAATCTCACCCAATTCCGTTCCTAATTTGATAATTCGCAGTTGGGAATGAAGGGTCTCTACTAATTCACTTGAACCTTCCGGGAGTGCAAAAACGTAATTATTCCATTGGATCAAATCTGCCTTTGAATCACCGATCCATTCACGGTGCCAGGCCTCGTGTTTTAATCTTGTTAGCGTACTTTTTTTCCTGCTTTTGTTTTTCTGCACGCGTTCTTCACCCAACTTCTGAATAACAACCACATAAAAACCTTCTGTTTTCAACTCGGAAGGAAGTGCATAATGGCCAATCCCTTCACGTCCTGTTTTCGCAAACGGAAGCTTTGTTTCATGGATTTTAGAATCTGTTTGTTCCAGGATCCAGCGTACATTATCTTCGTTCTCCTGAGCATTGAAAGTACAGGTGGAATAGATCAAAAAGCCTTGGGGTTTTAACGAATCCCAAACATCCATAACGATCCTTTTCTGACGGGAAGCACACAGGTTAACGGATTCTTCGGACCATTCGTTGCGGGCATCCGGGTCTTTGCGAAACATGCCTTCTCCGGAGCAAGGGGCATCAATCAGTATGCAGTCAAAGATACTTTTCAAGCCGTCAAAATCAGCGGGATCGTTATTGCTGACCAGGCTGTTTTTTGCTCCCCACTTGGTGAGGTTTTCTTTCAGTATCTTAGATCTGTTCTGGATCACTTCATTAGCCAGCAGCAATCCATTCCCCCGTAGAAAATCCGCAATGAGCGTACTTTTTCCTCCCGGAGCGGCACATAAGTCCAAAATTACCGGCTCTTCCGGAAGATCTAGTTGTCGAAGTATGCTGTCGATGAATTGAGAACCTGCTTCCTGAGGATAATAACGTCCACCGTGAAAATGTGGATCCAGAGTAAAAACAGGTCTTTCCTTGAGGTAAAAACCATTCTTTGACCATGGAATTTCTTCCAGCCCGGTAAATGTAGAACTTCCCTTGGAGGAATTAACCCTGATTGCAATTGGTTGCTCGGTTTCTAAAGCCTCAAGCAGGGAGTCGCCTAAAAATGGGTCCTTGCTTACACGCTCAACGAATGCTTTCGGAAGATCAACTTTTTTCATGGTTTCACAAATGGTAATCGTGCATCGGCACTGATGTCCTGCTGCGCAAACTGCTGTTTTTCTGCTAAGAATTTTCCGGCAATTGCTATCATAGCCGCATTATCGGTGCAGTATTCAAATTTGGGAATAAAAACATTCCAACCCAGTTTTTGACCTTCTTCCGCCAGTTTTGCACGCAGTCCGGAATTGGCAGAAACACCGCCTGCAATAGCAATGTCCTTAATTCCTGTGTCAGCAGAAACTTTTCGGAGTTGTTTGAATAAAATCTCCAGAATCGTTGCTTGAATGGAAGCGCACAAGTCGGCTTTGTTCTCTTCGATGAAATTCGGGTTTTTAGCCACTTCCTTTTGGATGAAATAAAGCACGGAAGTTTTTAGTCCGCTAAAGCTGAAGTTGTAACCTTCTACTTGTGGTTTCGCAAAAGAGAATGCATCCGGATTTCCTTCTTTGGCATATTTATCTATCAAAGGTCCGCCCGGATACGGAAATCCCAGGATTTTTGCTGTTTTATCAAAAGCTTCGCCGGCCGCATCGTCAATGGTACTTCCCAAAACAATCATTTCAGTCGGAGAATCGATGCGCACCAGTTGAGTGTGTCCGCCTGAAACAGTCATGCAGATGAATGGGAATCCGGGAACGGGAACACCTTCATTGATAAAATGTGCTAAGATATGTGCATGCATGTGGTGGACCGCAACCATGGGTTTGTTCAGTGCAAGGCTCAGAGATTTTGCAAAAGCAGTTCCAACGACCAATGACCCCATCAATCCAGGGCCTTGTGTAAATGCTATTAAATCAATATCTTTCAAAGTGAGAGCCGCCTTCTTTAAGGCCGCGTCAACAACCGGAATAATGTTCTGTTGATGTGCACGCGAGGCTAATTCAGGGACTACGCCACCATATTGTTCGTGAATGGCCTGAGTTGCCGTCACGTTGGATAAAATGGTATCATCTTTGAGAATAGCAGCGGAAGTATCATCACAAGATGATTCAATTCCCAGAATTACTAACGATTGTTGGCTCAACTTTGTTAAATTTGTATATAATACATGGCAAAAGTACTCAAAATACTAGGTAGAATAGTAGGGATTTCTTTTGAATGGGTTCTTTTGATACTCATTCTTTTTGCTTTTGCCATTCGTACGAGCCAGTTTCAAACCTATTTGGGCTCGCTCGCAACTAATTTTTTATCCAAAGAATTAAATACAGAATTACGCATCGGGAAGATAGACATTGTCTTTTTCGATAAAGTGTATTTAAAAGATGTCTTTGTCCGTGACCTCCACGGAGATACATTGGCTTCACTCCAGCAAATCATGGTCCGTGTAAAGAGTTTCGATCTCGGAGGAGAATACATCAACCTGAAAAGTGTCGGATTATCAAAAGGAAGAGTTGGAATTGAGCGGGATACCATCACCGGAGATTATAATTATGAGTTTATCGCCGATTATTTCTCCGGAAAAAAATCCAATAAACCCAAAAAAGATCCACCGAAAGTAACCATTAAAAATGTCGACATTGAATGGGTAACCATTTCCTACGACGATAACCGGAAGGGAAGGAACACTTACGGGATGGATTATGACCACCTTAAGTTTAAGGATGTGATCCTGCATATCACCGACTTTAAGGAGGAAAAGGGCGTGCTTGCATTCCGGTTAAAACATTTGCAAACCCAGGAAAAATCCGGGTTTTGGCTGAGGCATTTATTTGCTGATGCGATAATAAATCCACATAAAGGAATTTTACTGAGCAAGGTTGAGATCAATACTTCACGCTCAACGATCTATGCTTCTAAATTGAACATGTTGATGAATTCCCTGCAAGGGTTTCATGATTTTGTTGACACGGTGTCGTTTGATGCCGTTATTGATTCTTCAAAGGTGAGCTTTTGGGATATTTCTCAATTCGGAACAGCACTCGAAGGTATGAATGATGTAGTTTCTTTGAGCGCAGTAGTTACAAGAAAGGTCAAAGATCTAAAGATCGATAACCTGGATTTGCGTTTTGGAACGCGAAGTGTGGTCCGCGGAAACTACTCCTTACCGGATTTCAGGAACCTTTCGGCCTCGAATTTCAATCAGCGTGTAGATTATGCACTGATCGATTTTTCAGATGTCGAAAAGATCAAACTGCCCAAAGATGCCGGACAGAACCGGATTAACTTCGATGAAATGATTGACAGGCTGCAATATGCAGAAGTACGGAACACAACCGTGCATGGTTCCACCGATAAGTTTGCTTTAAAGAGCGACAAACTGCAGTGTATACTGGGCGCTGTGCAGTTGGATAATGAAATCACGTTTACCAAATTGAAGGAGGGCGGTTATGCATTTGACAGGACAACAGGTGAACGTCCTGACATTGTTGTTGACAGCTTTAATCTGGGCCAATTCCTGGATAATCCGATTTTCGGGAATGTGAACGGACAGGTTTATTTGAGTGGAGTCGTTGGACAGAAAGACATGATCCGCCTGGAAACACTGGAGGGAGAAGTCACCAAATTCATGTTTAATGATTACAGCTATTCGAACATTACCGTGTCGGATGGTTCTTTCATTAATAATATCCTGGATGCAGATCTAAAAGTGGATGATCCCAATTTGAAGCTGGTGTTCAATGGGTTAGTAGATGTTTCAAAAATACAGCATTTTGATTTTAAAGTAGGAATCGAGCAGGCAAATCTGGGCCAGTTGAATTTTGTCAAAGATCCGGAATCTTCTTTCATTGGGAATTTGGATATGGACATTACAGGAAACTCATTGGAGACCTATGAAGGATTGATCAATGCCAATAGCATCGAGTTTGTGGATCAGGGTAAAAAAATGGCTTTACCGGAACTAAGTCTTTATATTGAGCGAAATCCGGAAAGTGACCGCTTCGAATTGAGAAGTGATATCGTAGATGCCGATCTGAATGGAAAAATCAATTTCAAAACCATTCCAATTGCCATAAACAATGGGCTTTCGGATGCATTTCCGTCTTATTTCTCCCCGAAAGAATTTCCAAGAGGAATGGAATCAACGGATCATTTTGAACTAAATGCTACTGTCAAGAATTCCCGGGATTTCCTGAATATTTTTGTGCCGAAGCTGGAAATAGCTTACGGAACAGTGGTGAAATTGGAGCTTGATTCGCGGATACATCACCAAATGCTGGATATCCAGTCTTCTAAGATCAGTTACGAAAAACTGATAAACGATAAGAGTGATGCATTCCTGACAGATGTAGTCTTGCACCAGGAATTTACTCAGGGTAACGGAACACTCACGTTGAATGCCGGTAAAACCCAACTGAGAGATTCGTTGGATGTAGAAAATATCCAGCTCACAATGGACGGTACCAAGAACATTTACAAAACAGATTTGATCTGGAATAAAGATGTTCCCAATACTTCCGATTTTGATTTCATTGTCGATGTGCGTGAGGAAGGAGAATTTGACATCCAGGTAAAACCGTCCTATTTCTCAGTGAAGAACAACAAGTGGGATATCATGAATACCGGTCAAATGGTTTACAAGAAGAAACACTTTGAGATCAAACATTTGATGCTGGAACGCGATAACCAGTACCTGGCTGTAAATGGAATTCTTTCTGAAAATCCGGAAGATTACCTGACAATCAATGCCCATGAGCTGCACGTAGAGGAATTTTCTTCACTGATGGGAACCGGAGTTAAAATGGAGGGAAGCCTGGATGGGACAGCACGTTTGGCTACACCATTTACAGATATTAAAATAGACGGAGACTTTGTTTTGAACGATTTCTTCCTGGAAGGTCAGGAAGTGGGAGATGTGCATCTGAACGGAATTTGGATCGACCTGGAACAGAAGATCATCTTGAACGGCGATCTGAAATACCGAAATCTGCAGACTTTCGACTTCAACGGGTATGTTCTTCCGATGAAAAAAGAAGACAATATCAACTTTGACCTGGAGTTTAAGGACATGGCATTGTCTTTTGCAAATGCATTCATAGATCCGGAAGTTATTTCGGATATCAGCGGAACATTAAAGGGAGTAATCCATGCAACGGGAAGTATTGATGAGCCTGAAATTACGGGAGACCTGCAATTGAAGAAAGGTGGATTGAGAGTAGGAATTCTAGGTACACATTACAGCCTTGGAGGACCACTTAAGTTCGATGGCAAGAACGACGGTATTTACGGAGCTTTTCCGGTGATGGATGACGAAGGAAATACTGCGTATGCCCTCACAACGATCTTCCACAACAACTTCAAGGATTTCTCCATGAGTTTTGATGTCAAATTTGATGAATCGGTGAGTGGATTTAGAGATCCTGTGAGCAAACGTCCTTTGAGCGCGCCCAAAAGGTTTATGGTATTGAATACGGGCTACAAAGAAGGAACGGTGTATTATGGAAAAGCATATGCCACTGGAACAGCAAGTATCCTGATAGAGAAAGGAAATACGGAAATCGTAGTTGATGCAAAAACGGAGAAAGATACGGAGGTGAATCTGCCGATGTATGGTGCGAAAGAAATCAGTGAGTTTGATTTTATCGATTTCAATACCGATTCCATTGCTACGGAAAAAGAACTTGATTTGACCGGAGTTGACTTAAATTTAAAAATAGAAGCAACACCTGATGCTAAGATCAAATTAATTCTGAATGATCAAACCGGGGAAGAGATTGAGGCCACCGGCCGCGGAAATGTGGAGTTATCTATTGACCAGCAGAATCATGTAGCAATGACCGGTCGATATACGATCAACAGTGGGAAATACCTTTTTGTGTTGAATCCCTTGAAAAAAGAATTCCAGATCGCCCAGGGAAGTACCATCAACTGGACGGGGACGCCTGAAGAAGCAAACCTGGATATCAAAGCTTACTACAAAGTAAATGCGAGTTTGGACGAGTTGAACAGAGATCAGATCGGAGGTTCTGCAGAAACCAAATCGGAGGTACACTGTGTATTGATTATCGGGCAGACACTTTCCAATCCGTCTATTACACTGGATATTGAAGTACCTAATGTGAGTGAGTCAGGAAAAGACGTTCTTAGTAAAATCCGCTCAGACAAAGATGAACTGCAAAAGCAATTCTTCTCCTTACTGGCATTTAACCGCTTCCAGGGAACCGGTGGAACCGGTGGAAGCTACGGAGGGGTTGCGGAAGTAATTACCCAGCAGTTGAATGCTGCTTTTGATCAATTATCCAAAGAAACAAAGATCAATGTCGGATACAACGATAATTCGGTAACGGGAGATAAGAATTTCCAGTTGGGACTGCAGCGTGCTTATGGAGCGAAACAAAATATTGTCTTGAAAACTTCCCTTGGGGTTTCCAATAATACCACTACAGGTACGGCCCAGAATTCCCTGATCGGTTCTTTCAACCTGGAATACCTCATTAATGATGACGGAACATTCCGTGTGTCGATCTTCAACGAATCGAATGATAAAGGAATTCTGAGTAACAAGGATAAAGGCGAATTTACGCAGGGTGTCGGTTTGCATTACGAAGAATCTTTCAACAATATCTCTGAGTCACGGATCATTGAGTTCTTTGCCAACTTGTTCAGAAAGAAAAACAAGGTGAGCAACTCCAAACGTAAGAACCGTGTTCCGGTGGATTATATTCCGGGGCAGTCTCCGGCTATTCCGGTAGAACAGAAGGAAGAAGAAAACAGCATTCCTGCCGGAGAAAAGGAACCGGAACCCATTCCAGGCAATTAATTTCTTGATTTTGTTCGAAAAGTCTGCGAATCTTTTACCGCATTCATTGCACTTTGTTTATTTTTACCGCCATTGAAATGATCTATGAAAAAAGTTTTAATTGCAAATAGAGGAGAGATCGCTCGAAGAGTAATCCGCTCATTAAAGAAAATGAATATTGCTACCGTAGCAATTTATTCGGATGCAGATGCAAACGCGCCGCATGTTCACGAGGCAGACGAGGCAGTGTATGTAGGGAAATCTCCTTCGTCAGAATCTTATTTGCAACAAGACCTGATCTTAAAATACTGTAAGGAATTAGGCGTTGAAGGAATTCACCCCGGATACGGTTTCTTGTCTGAAAATGCGGGATTTGCCAGAAAGGTAAAAGAAGCAGGAATCAAGTTTATCGGTCCTTCTCCGGAAGCAATGGAAATCATGGGAGACAAGCTTTCCGCAAAACAAGCTGTAAAGAATTACAACGTTCCCCTGGTTCCCGGAGTGGATGAAGCAATTACAGACGTTGAAGCAGCGAAAAAAATTGCGGCTGAAGTAGGTTTCCCGATTTTGATCAAAGCATCTGCCGGAGGCGGTGGAAAAGGAATGCGTTTGGTAGAAAATGTAGCTGAATTCGAAGAGCAGATGAAAATGGCTCAAAGTGAGGCCCGTTCTTCCTTCGGGGATGATGCGGTTTTTATTGAGAAATTCGTTACAAAGCCACGTCACATTGAAATCCAGGTTTTTGCTGACCAATTGGGAAATACTGTTTATTTGTTTGAACGTGAATGTTCCATTCAGCGCCGCCACCAAAAAGTGGTAGAGGAAGCTCCATCCGCTGTTTTAAACCCGGAATTGCGCAAGCGTATGGGAGAAGCAGCTGTTGCAGTTTGTAAAGCATGTAATTATGAAGGTGCGGGAACGGTAGAATTCTTGCTGGATGCTGACTTAAATTTCTACTTCCTGGAAATGAATACACGTTTGCAGGTAGAGCACCCGGTTACGGAAGAAATTACAGGAACGGATTTGGTTGAATGGCAGGTCCGGGTAGCACGCGGGGAGCGTTTGCCGAAATTACAGGATGAATTAAGCATTCACGGACATTCGATCGAAGTGCGGGTATATGCAGAAGATACTTTGAACGGATTTATCCCGGACATCGGTACATTGAACCGCTACCGCAGACCTCGAAAAGACATGGCGCGCGTAGACGATGCATTCGAAGAAGGAATGGAAGTTCCGATCTATTACGACCCGATGATCGCTAAATTGGTTGTTTGGGGAGAAACCCGTGAAGAAGCGATGGAAAAAATGATCATTGCGATCAACAATTACGAGATCTCCGGATTGAAAACTACTCTGGATTTCGGGAAGTTTGTCATGATGCACCCGGCATTCCGTTCGGGAGATTTCGATACAAATTTCGTGAAGCACTATTTCCAGGACCCTACGGTAATGTGGGATATGTTCAAGGATGAAAAAGCTGCGTTGGAAGCAGGGATCGGGCAGATTTGGAAAGATCTGACCGAGAAAGCAAATAAAAATGCAGCATCGAGAAATATCACTTCGACCTGGAAATTACACGCACATTAAATAATTACGAATTACGAATTACGAATTACGAATTACGAATTACGAATTACGAATTACGAATTCGTGGTTCAATAATAATAAATCCCCGGTTCCGTCTATTCGCAACCGGGGATTTTTGGTTATGTATTCTAATACAATTTGATTTTCAGACCGATCTGCAATCTGCTGTTTCGGTCGAAGGTTTTGTTGAAATCCGTATTGATAGTAATATCCGTAAACCCATAGTAATAAGAAGCATGAACGGCCATGAAACGGCTGAATTGATAGGTATACCCGAGAGATGCGGAGAAATTGAAACGATTGAAAGTACTGTAATATAGCTTGCTGTTTGTTCTTTTCGGAGTTTCCTGGGTGTAATTGTCAATTTCGTAGCGTTCACCCGGATCAACCAACAGGTATTCAATTCCGAATCCGGCGGTAAGTGTATGCTTCGGCAGGAAGTGGTATTGGATTTGAGGCGAAAAACTGATGTAATTCAAAGTTGTCTTATTCAATATAGTGGTTGTTTTATCCGAATTGGTGGTATCACCGATCTTTCGCTTGTAGGAAATTCTTGAAATGGAATGGTATTCCAAACCGGTACCGATTGAAAGTCTCGGATTGATTTGGTAATTGCAGGAAACACCGATGCTTTCTCTGAAAGTAGCTTTGTTTTTTAATTCTTTCATCCCGAACAAAGTATTCACTCCAAGATTTAGGAACACATGGTGCTTACGCGTATCATTTTCGGCAGCCTGAAGCGGCATTTGTTGATCATGTGCCGGAATTTTGGCAGCACTATCATCAACAAAAGCAAGTACAGCTGGTTTGAAAGGCAAATGAATCGGTTCAATAATTGGTTTAGCTGCTTCTAAGTGAGTGATTTCGTCTGTTTCAGGATGAAGGATATTTCCGGGAGTTGTCTCGTTCGAAAATGGAAGATCGGTCGGAGTTTGTTCGCCATTACCGGGTTTTTCCGGAATATTTTTGTCGGCAGTGGGTTTTGCATTCCGGTTCTTTTTAAATGCACTTCCTGAATTCACCAGCCGGTCTGTTTTAGTTGTCTTCAAGTGCTTACGGAATCTTGATTTCAGTGTTGAAGCATTGATTGTTTGGTCTTGAGTTGTACCGGAAACGGATGATGTATTCCCGTTTTTTGGCTCCACTTTTAGATCTTGTTTTGCAGCAACAGAATTTGAATCGACAGAAAATTGCTGTGTAAACACTTTCTTATCGGAAGTGTTTTGTTTATTAGAATGAACTTCAACCTCTTCACGCGTGAAAAAGAATATCCCGACCAGTAAAACGCAGGAAAACCCGAGCGCAGAAGTAATCCACCAAATGAGTAGTCTGCGTTTTCGCTTGCGTTTTTCAGCATCATACAGTGCAAAAGCATCCTGCATGTAGCTTTCGTTGAATTCCAATCCTTCCGGAATCGGATCCGCTTCTATGTTGTTAAAATCTTTCATCGCACATTAATTGATGTCTAACATTTTTCGCAATTTCTTTTTGGCATCCGAATAGTGCCACATACTGGTATTTTCATTAATATCCAGTAAACTGGCAATTTCATGATGTTTATAACCGTCTATCGTATAGAGATTGAATACGTTTTTGGTCATCGGAGGCAGTAAATTGGCTTTCTCTCTGATCAGGTCAATTTTTTCGCGAATAATAGCATCTTCTTCTTCATCCCAGGTTGTGTGGCTGTATTCGGAAATGTTTTCCGTTGGCTGAACCCGTTCATACTCGCGTTTTTCTTTCTTTAGTTCATTCAGTATCGTATTGATCAACACGCGCTTGGCCCAATAGTCGAATGGATTTTCAGGATTGTATTTTTTCAGGTTGAGCAAAATGTTTACAAAACCCAGGTTGAAAAAATGGACCGCCTGTTCCTTTCCGTTCGAATAGCGATAGGCTGTGCCGATAAATTGAGCATAACACTGCTTGTAAAAGAGTTCCTGGGCTCTCCTGTCTTCTTGAATACAACGTTTTATCAGTTCGATTTCCACGGGAGTGTTGTATTAAAATTTAGCAGTTAAACCAATGGATAAAAGCGGACCACCCAATCCGAATTCTGTGTGCAGGCTCATGCTTTCACTGAAATTGTAGCGTAATCCGTAGCACAATCTGCTGGAAATCGGGAAACCACGGGAAACATCAAAGCTGGAGTAATTTGGCAATCCTTCCTGGCTTTCCTCCTGAAACTTGTTGAATTTCAGGTTTATTCCCAGTGAAGTGTAGAAATAGGTATTCACCCGTGGACGGTCTACAAAAAAGTGACGTGTGTAAACTACCTGGAATCGCAGGCGGTGCATGCTGTAGAACAGATCTGTGTTGGAAATATCGTAAGTATTTCCGTTCCAAATAGAGTCTGTGCGTACTCCTGAAGCTTTATAGCCATTGTAAATAGCCATGAAACCAATGCTGTTTTTGGGGTCCCATTTGTAATCGAAACGCAGGTAAAGCGGTTTGATCTTTACATCGGTAACTACCACGTCTGTTTGTGAAGATGAAATATTGTTTACGGAATCACTCCAATAATAATTGGTAATTTCCTGGTTAGGACTGTAGAAATAGCTCACTAATCCGTAACCCAGGGAAAGATTGAATTTTTTATAGGTTTTTTCGGGCGTTTGGGCATTTGCAAATACGGGCAAAAGCAACCCTATAAGAAGTGCAAATTTCCAAAAGGAACCTGGTTGTTTTTTTTTCATATACTTTGCTCAAAGATGAGGTTTCAGTGAATAAACAATTGCAAAATCAAAAACCTTTGGTCAAAAGTGATTTTTTTTCAAAAAAAATAATTCCGCCAAAATTAGGCGGAATTAATGAAAGTAAAAAATAGCTATTAGTTAGAAGCGAAAATGAAACCCCGCATTCAGTAAAGGTCCGCCGATTCCCAGTTCAGCGTTCACCCCGAAATGTTTGGAGAAAGAATAACGCAGTCCGGCGTATGTTCTCAAAGAAACAGGCAGATGAAGATTGGAGGGATACTCATGCCTGGATGTTTCGGTTCCATTTAGAAACAGTTTTCTCGTTTGGTTATTAATACCGATCCCGCCGCCCAGGTAAACATCTAAGTTCGGATTGGAAATGGGAAAGTGGTAGGCAATACGGACCTGTGTTTTAAAACGGTTGATAATGTATTCTGCGCTGCTTTGGAGTCCGGTGTTGTACTCGATCATGGTACCGGTAGACTTTTTCTGCAGGTAAAAGAAATCAATCCCTAAACTGAACGATGGATTCAACAGGTGATCGTAACGCAGGCCGAATGTTCCCAGGTTATTGAAATTGTTAAACTCAAACTGGTCATTGTCATTGTTGACGGTGCTTAATGAATGAAAGCTCAAAGAGGCATGTGGTCCGTAGGAAACTTCCAGGTAGTTGTCCGGTTTTGGTGCCGGTTCCTGGGCAACCGCAAATTTTACAGTCATTAAAAGAATTCCGGTTAAGAGGTGCATTTTTTCGATTGTTCGTTTCATGGTATTTGAATTATTTGTTTCTACTTACAAGACAATTTTCAACTCAAAAACCTTGGGTGTAATCACGAAAAAGATCAAAAAAAACAGCAAATTATTTTAAACAAAAAAGACCTGTCCGACGCGGCAGACAGGTCTTTTCCAGGATTCGGGGTACTTAAACATTTATTGTTTGACGAATTTCAAACGCTGCGATGATCCGTTCGAGAAGTACAATTCACAGAAATAAACTCCCGGTGTGAGATCACCCGTTTCCAACTGGTAGTGTTCGGTATTGGTATTTCCTTCGAAAACCTGCTTCCCGTGAAGATCTCTTACAAAGAGTTGCTGAATCGGCTGATCACTTTGAATGAACAGTTCGGAGCTTACAGGGTTTGGATATAAACGAATCTGTGCTGTTTGCTCTTCCAATCCGGCTGTACTGTTGTAAATAAAGCTCAAATCATCCAAATATAACTCGTTGCCCGCTCCGGATCCGTTTGAAACGTTTCCGATAAATGCCTGGACAGAATCCGGAAGTGAATTGTCCGAATAAGTGATCGGAACGCTGAAACGAACATAAGCTGTACTTGGTTGTCCCTGATAGTAAGTAGCACCGATTGTTTCCTGGCTGCTGTTACCGGCATCCCATTTGGTAAAACTTACCTGCAACTGAAAAGGATCATTGTCCGGGGAAGTTAATTTGTACCAGCCCACCAGTGAATCCGGTCGGTGGATGAAAGGATACCCGCTTGTTCCGGTACCATTTAAAATATCCGTTGTTCCTAAAATTAATATTCCCGGCAGGGTATCCATTTCCCCGTCACCGCCAATATCACTAATGCTGGTAAGTAGTTTCAAAGCGTAAGTTCCGCCGTGGGCATCCGTTGATTTGATAGCCGTTTCCTCCGCACCGAACATACTCATCATGTTCATGCCTGTCCAATATTGCGGATCTTCATAAGTTACCTGGTTGGTCCAGTTCTCAAATCCTCCGTTCGGAAATGATTGTGCATTTAATGTGCTTAGAGCACCAGCGAAAGCGATAAATAATACTTGTTTTTTCATAGAATTGATTTCTTGTTTTAATGACTAGACAATCCCGGATGAAAAAACCTTTGGTCAGGAATGAAAAAAATTTTTTTTTAAGCCGATAGGGAGCAATCCCCCATGTGAGTGAGTGCCCCCCATTGGTCTTTCAGACATCGGTTTACTTCGTTATTTTCCGGTTGTATAGCTCATCAATTGCTTCTTTCAGCCGGTAATCCCGTTCGGTGATTCCCTGCTTGTCGTGTGAATAGATCGAGATACTGAGTTCTGAGCAGTGTTTTACCGTTAGGTCAGGATGATGATTCATCTGATCTGCTACCTGAGCTATTTCCAGGACAAATTGTGCCAGTTCTGTTTGATTGCGGAAATGGATGACGCTTCTAAATTGATGTGCTAAGATTTTCCAATTCATGACTTAATGTATTTGAAAGTGTTTTTATTGCTGTTTCCAATTGTTCCAGGTGATCGATTGCAAAGTATGTCTGCTGCAATTCGCTGGTGCAAAAATCAGTCTGAATGACGGCGTTCAGATCAAACGGAATATGGTTTACTTCTTTGCCTGAAAGACTGGAAATAGACTCGTGAAAAGAAGAAATGATTCCTGCTCCGAATATCCTGAGTCCTTCTTTATCGGAAATTAGGCCGAACTCGATAGTAAACCAGTATAAGCGCTGTAATTCCAGGATACGTTCGGTATTTCCTTTAAACTTTTTACCAAGTTTACCGAACTCATGTACGAAATTCGAATAGCTTTCATTGCAAAGCAGCGGAACATGCCCGAAAATATCGTGAAACATATCCGGTTCTTCCAGGTAGTCCAATTTGTCTTTTGAACGCAGCCAGGTTGATGAAGGAAACTTCTTCTCTGCCAGCAGGTCAAAGAAATCTTCCACTTCAATCAATCCGGGCACACAATAGATTTCCCACCCGGTATATTGTGCGAACCAATTATTGATACGTTCAAAACAAGGCAGTTCATGCGGATTTAATACCTCCTGCATTTTTGCCAATGATTCCAGGTAAGCGGAACAAGCTTTGTGTTCCAGGTTTTCGACCTGCCTTTCGAATAACAAAGACCAAACGGCAAGGTCATCTTTTGTGTACTTTTCAAATTGTTGTTTCATTTCAAAAGAAAAATGGATGAATAAAAAAAGCCCGGCTCAAAAAGAACCGGGCTTCACAGCTATAAAGTTTGCATAACGACTTATTCGGTTCCTGAATTTAGAAACTGATAATAATAAGTGCTGTTATGCATTGGACTATTCATGAAGCAAATGTAACCAATTGTTTTATAAACAACAAAATTAAACGGCTATCGTTAATTTATTTAGAAATCGCTTTTATAATCCTGTTTTCATCTATCAATACATCTCTCAAAAGAACATGTGGGAATACTTTATGTTTTGATTGTAACTTGAAACCATCTAAGATTTTAAGTAGTGAACTGGCTGTAATTAAAGATAAATGAATTTCACTCGTTGACAAATCAGAATCGCATTCAGAAATAAATTGATCGGAAAAATCAGGGGCAACAAGTAATGTTTTCACAACCCTGTGTCCATGAGACTCCGCTACATGTTTGTAAGATTTTATTTGTCTGGAAACACTGGAAAATTTATTGTACCCAGCTTCTTTTTGAGTTTTACATTCAACAATTATGATATCGTTATTTCCGATATTAATTAGAATGTCCATTGCATCCTTTGTTGTGTTAATCTTCTTCTTTAAGTCATCATCAATTGATAAACCCAACTGAGTAAATATTAATTTGGTGACCTCTTCAAATTTGAGACCTAAATCAGCTTCTTTCAATATAAGTCCTGCTTCTTTCAATTCATTAAATCTTCTGAATCCAATATTTTCATAATTTTCAATGAATATATTTTCGGAATCGGTATAGGCATCTAAAATGTTGCTGATTTTCTCTCCTCTGGTCTTTATATTTTGAGCTGTGCAAAATGCAATCAATTGTTCATCGGGAATTAATTCTAATATATCTGCTGGTTTAAAATTTCTATCCAGTAAGTAATCCGTTTGAAGTAAATCAGTTTCAGAACTTTGATTCAAGGTGACTTTCAGTGCCTTCTCTATACCAAGGTCAGACTCTTTTAAATCCTTTAGAAGTCTTGCATAACCATCGTGAGAAATCCCAACCTTCTCATCTTTTTCGATTTGCTCAAAATGTAAAAGAAGATTACTCAATTTTTCGTCTATAGTAGAACCTTTTAAGGGAGGGCTTATGTTAAGTTGCTTATCACAGAATTCATTAATAAACCGTCTCTTATCCAATAACGTTGTTCCGTCTTTGTGAACTGATTCAGAGAGTATATCTTTTAACGAGATTCCATTCTTGATAATTGTTTCAATCTTTTCGGGAATAGAAAGTTTTCGATCAATATTATGTTTTTTGCAAATCAAATTAATTTGAGGATCTTTGAACAGTTTCAAAACCCGACGAAGAAATTTATCGGCCACGTCTTTTTTTCTCACTTTCCTGAGGACACGTACCATTTCGTCTGAAATATATAATGTGTTAGTCTTTTTAGAAACAAATAGAAGCCCACAGCTTCTTAGCTGTTCTACTATTTGAATAGTATCAATTTTTTTTGGTTCAATTACTGAGTAATTAATCAATTTCACCTCGTCTTGTGAGAGCTCTAGTTCTTTTGAAAGATTAATTAAAATGGACAATTCATCGTTAGTGATTTTATGTTCCTGATTATTGTTCGAATCGTTTTGATAAGCAGTTTGTAAGCACGATTTATAAATTCTATAATCACGTTTTCTTTCGGAAGAAAGCTCACTTTTTTCGTCGTCAATATCAGCCTGGAATTGTTTTACTTTTGCTTTAAGGACTTTCATTTCATTTTCATAGAGTCTGGAAAACCATTCTTGTTTTAAAATTGAATTGCCATCCTGAATGATTAAATCAATGACAACATCCAATTGAGAAGACGTTTTTCTAAATTCAGATTTAATTAATGTGATGAATTCATCTTCTATTAAATGAAATATTTGAGTGATATTGTTGTTATCAACATTTTTGATAGTTCTGTCAGAGTTCGACAGAATCTTTTCTATCTCTTTGTAATTCTTTGGCTTCGAATTGATAATTGTATCAATGATTTTTATAAAAGCGCCCTTTTCCAGTGAATTTAACTGATCTAAAATTTTTTCCAGTTTCATAAAGTTCGTTATAGGTTTCGTGATAAAGGTAAAATTATTCACACAAAAATGAGAAACACTTTGAATTATTGAGTAAAACCTCTGAGTTTCTCTCTGGAAAAAGAAAAGAAATCGGTGAAATTTGCGAAATCAGCGAGATGTTTTTTTAAACGTGAATACTGACAATAGAAATTTTACAAATCCGTCGAATTTTTATAATCTCCAATACCTCGAACCAATTAAATGTTTACCTTTAGCGCACCAAAAATTTAAAAAGTTGTCATGAACTTACACGAATATCAAGGAAAATCAATTTTACAAAAATACGGTGTTGCTATCCAACGCGGAGTTGTTGTAGAAAAAGTAGAAGATGCAGTAGCTGCAGCTAAAAAATTGACAGAGGAAACAGGAACAGGTTGGTATGTGGTGAAAGCACAAATCCATGCTGGAGGTCGCGGTAAAGGGATCGTTCAGGAAACTGGTTCTAACGGTGTAGTTTTGGCAAAAGGAATTGACCAGGTTGAGGAGAAAGTAAAAGGAATCCTTGGAGGACACCTTGAAACTGCTCAGACAAACGGTAAAGGGAAATTGGTGAGCAAAATTTTGTTGGCTGAGGACGTATATTACCCAGGTGAAGCTGAAGTAGAAGAGTTCTACATGTCCGTTTTATTGGATCGTGAAAAAGGACGTAACACCATTATGTACTCTACGGAAGGTGGAATGGATATCGAAACAGTTGCTCACGATACTCCGCATTTGATTTTCAAAGAAGAAATCGATCCTCGTGTAGGAATTCAGGGATTCCAGGCTCGTAAGATTGCATTCAATCTTGGTTTGTCAGGAGAAGCGTTCAAGCAAATGACTAAATTCGTTGTGAACTTGTACAATGCTTACGAAGGATGTGATGCTGCGATGTTTGAGATCAATCCGGTATTGAAAACTTCAGATAACAAGATTATTGCAGTAGATGCGAAAGTAACTTTGGATGGAAACGGATTGTACCGTCACCCGGATTACGCAGCTATGCGCGATACTTCAGAAGAAGATCCATTGGATGTTGAAGCTGATGCAGCAGGATTGAACTTCGTGAAACTGGATGGAAACGTTGCTTGTATGGTAAACGGAGCAGGTTTGGCGATGGCTACTATGGATATCATCAAGTATTCCGGTGGTAACCCGGCTAACTTCTTAGACGTGGGTGGAACTGCAGATGCTGAGCGCGTGGAGAAAGCTTTCCACATCATTTTGAAAGATCCGAACGTAAAAGCAATTTTGATCAATATCTTCGGTGGTATCGTTCGTTGTGACCGTGTTGCTCAGGGTGTTGTTGATGCATACAAGAACATTGGTACAATTCCGGTTCCGATCATCGTTCGTTTGCAGGGAACAAATGCAGAAGAAGCGAAAAAGATTATTGACGATTCAGGATTGAATGTACATTCAGCTGTATTGTTGCAGGAAGCTGCAGATAAAGTGAAAGAAGTATTGGCGTAAGCTGATCTTAAATATTAACAAAACCCCGAAGCAGATGTTTCCATCGCTTCGGGGTTTTTGTTTTTCGGCAAATTACTGGAGTACACCAGGTAGGGACGCGATGCTTCGCGTCCCTACCTGTTTTTTATCGCATCCCTGCTGTTTTGGGGAAGTATGCCGTTTCTGACAACCCGGTCGTTTAGGAATTGTTTACATTCGTCAACAATTCATCCCACATGCTTCAATTCAAATTATTCATTTTCCTATTTATTTCCGGATTTTCTTTTTCCCAGGATTCCCTCGTTGTAACCTTATTCGATAAAAGCCTCAACCAATTTCTGAACGTTCGTGATTTTTGCATTTCCAAAGATCAATCAGAAGCTTTTTTCACCGTTCAAAGTCCGGACGGAACTATTTCACAGCTGGCACGAATTAAGAAGTCAGGAAATACATGGTCAGAAGCGGAATTACTGCCTTTTTGCGACGAAAACAGCTACATGGAACCTTTTCTTTCGGATGATGGATTGCGTCTTTATTTTGCTTCCGACAGACCGGAAAAAACAACGAAAGAACCAGCAAAGAATTTTGACCTTTGGTACGTAGAGCGGAAAGCAATTTCGGATTCCTGGTCGGAGCCAGTAAACCTGGGAAAACCGGTCAATTCTGAGAACAATGAGTTCTACCCGACATTGAGCAAAAACAACAACCTCTATTTCACCATGGATGCCAAAACGGGGAAGGGGAAAGACGACATTTATTTTTGTGCCTGGAACGGTAAAAAGTACACTGCTCCGGTACTTTTAAACGACAACATCAATAGCTCCGGATACGAATTCAACGCATTCATTTCCAGCGACGAACGTTTTCTGATATACACAAAATACAATACTCCGAACGGCATGGGAAGCGGCGATTTGTACGTGGCTAAAAAAGACGAAAACGGAGCTTGGCAAAAAGCTGAAAACCTGGGTTCTGTTATCAATACCAAATACATGGAATACTGTCCGTTCTACGATGAAAAAACGCAAACTTTGTACTTTACATCCAAGCGAAATTCACTGCAATTGAAAGACTTCAAAAGCATGGATGAATTCCAGGAATATGTGAACCAAAATGAGAACGGATTGAGTAAGATTTATCGGGTGAAAGTTACTTTTTAAAGAGGAATTTTATCAGATTTGATCCATGTTCAAAATTTTTTATTACTACGTAATAAGAAAACGGCTTCGAAATTTTTTTTCAATCCGATGACAACCGTGTCGTTTTTTTTGCGTTACATTTGTGCCGTCGCTGAAGCTATTGCACAAGCGATGTGCCGTCGCAAAAAGATAAGTCGACGAAAACAAGAAGTATAACAATTTTAAAAACCGAAGCAATGATCAATTTCAGTATGACATTAGGAGCTCCAACTGGCAAGGATGCTGGTGTGCTCGGGCTTTGGGTTTTTCAATAGCGATTTAAAAATCATCTTTATATGAAAATCCGAAGCTCTTAGAGGTTTCGGATTTTTTTGTTTTAGGTACCACCAAATTTCCCGAAATCTCTCTTGTCCAAAAGGACTAATCAAGAAAGTTAAAAATGATTGGAATGGAACTGTTTGTTCGCATTTCAATTGGGTTGGAAGAAAATTTCAAGATCAAGGCTTTCGATAATTTTCAGGCAATGAGTTTACTGAAGTAAATGAGTTGTCGAAAATTATTGAGTAACGCGGAGATTGGAATTTTACTTCTACCCTTAGAATCAAATTTTATGGGAAATAAGATTAAGGGGAAAGACTTACTGAAGATAGGCTTCCCCAACGACAACACTGTAAACATCGCCCTAGGGCTGATCAGCAGGTATAAAAAAAGAGAAACAAAAGACCGCGTCCTGAAAGAACTTTCCGAATTGCTTTATGCTCCGGATGAATACATCGGAGATGGGGTTTGGGGCAAGATTGCAGAAGGACTGATTGCACCGGTTGAGGTGAAGTTCAACGAATTGAAGATCGAACGTTCACCGTTTTTGATCTACGGCGAAAACGAAATTGATGACAAAACAAAACATCAGTTTTACCAGGCTTTGAAACTTCCGGTTTCAGTACAGGGAGCATTGATGCCTGATGCACATTACGGTTACGGCTTACCGATCGGAGGCGTTTTGGCAACTGATAATGCAGTGATTCCTTACGGAGTCGGAGTTGATATCGGTTGCCGGATGTCGCTGAGCATTTTTGATGCACCGGCGTCGTTTTTCAACGGAAAAACACATCAACTGGAGAATTTACTTTCGGAACACACGAAGTTCGGGATGTATGAAACGCACAAGATTAAGCACGATCATCCGATTATGGAAAGCAAGCTGTTTCGTGAAATTCCGCTTTTGAGAAAGTTGAAAACCAAGGCATACCAGCAATTGGGGACCTCCGGAGGTGGAAACCACTTTGTGGAATTCGGAACAGTAACCATTACCGCTTCGGATGCAGGAATTCCTCCGGGAGAATATTTCGCTTTACTGAGTCATAGCGGATCTCGTGGTTTGGGTGCAGCGATTGCCAAGCAATACACGCAACTGGCTGTGAAGCAATGTCCTTTGCCGAGATCCGTGCAGCATTTGGCCTGGTTGAACCTGGACACACATGACGGACAGGAATACTGGAATGCCATGAACCTTGCCGGTGAATATGCAAAAGCCTGTCACGATGATATTCACGCACGATTGACCAAAAAGTTGGGGCTCCGCATGTTGATGACGATAGAGAACCATCACAATTTTGCATGGAAAGAAACCGTAGACGGCAAAGAATGCATTGTACATCGAAAAGGTGCTACACCAGCCGGTTTGGGCGAATGGGGAATCATTCCCGGAAGTATGACAGCCCCCGGATTTATTGTTCGAGGCCTTGGAAATGCTTCCAGTTTGAATTCCGCATCTCATGGTGCCGGACGTGTCTTTTCACGCTCGGAGTGTAAGAGTCGGTTTACGAAAAGTGAGCTAATGAAGACGCTCAGCAATGCCGGTGTCAGTTTGATCGGAGGTGCAGTTGATGAAGCTCCGATGGCATACAAGAACATTCATCAGGTTATGGGAAACCAGCAGGAATTGGTAGAAACGATCGGGACATTTACTCCGAAGATCGTACGCATGGATAAGAACTAAGCGCAGCTTAGTGAAGGCTGAATGCTTGCGCAGACCGTGCTCCACCATAGCGGTTACGCAAAGGTGAAGAGCTAAAGCATAGGCACAGCAAAGCAATGACAAATTGCTTGATGCGAAGGACAGTTAAATGTAACACATATGGAAACAAAATTAGTACATATCACAACCGCCAAAGGCCCGTTGGAATGCCAATTGGCCGCCGGAAAAATCCTGGGAGCTTTGCTTGCAGATTTAAGACAAAGAGGCCTGCAGGCTGAAGTAATCGACCGGACTGCCGGTCCCGAAAGCGGAACAATTTTATCCGCCACCATCCAAATCAACGGAATTGCGATTCAGACAGCAATTCAATCCTGGTTGGGGACGATACAATGGATTCAAAAGAGTCCGTATCGTCCCAATCATGGGCGGAAGAACTGGTTTGTGGGAATTTTTGAAGTAAATCCGGCGGAAATTACCGGCTGGCACGAAAATGAGATTGTTTACCAATCCGTTCGCAGCAGTGGTTCAGGCGGGCAGCACGTAAACAAAGTCAGTTCTGCGGTTCGGGCCATTCATTCCCCAAGTGGAACAATGGTTTTCGTTCAGGAAAGCCGCTCACAGCTTCAAAACAAGAAGATTGCACGAGAACGCATCCGTGAAAAACTCGAGAAAGTCCAAAGTGAAAGGCTGGTGGCTGTTGTGAACCAAACGTGGTCGCAGCATCACGAACTGGAACGCGGCAACCCGGTGAAAACCTTTACCGGAATGGACTTTAAACCGAAAAAAGCGGAGAAGACCTTTAAGAAACAACGAAATAAGTTGAAACAGGAATTGAAACGAGATTTGAATCAGTAGTGATAAGTCGCGACTTATCCCTACTGTTCATTCAAAAAAAGAAAATTATGACAGCAAATATTTACCTGGTAAAAGCTTTGGACTACTATCCATACAACCTGGAAGAAGCTTTGGAATCGTTGAATTATGCCATGGCTTACGAAGAAAACAACCCGATTGCACTTTGCCTGATGGGAAGGGTGAATCTGGAGATCTTCAAGGACTATCCGCAGGCAAATTCCTGTTTCAGAGAAGCACTTGCAGCCAAGGTGGATTACCTGGAGACTTACACGTACTTCCTGGATTGTTTATTGATCCAGGAAGAATTTGAAGAGATGGAAAAGTTATTGGTTTTTGCACGAAAACGTAAAGGCATCGACAGGGGATTGCTCTTTTATCACGAAGCCTTGCTTTTGGAGAAGCAATTGAAATTCAAAAAAGCACAAAAAGCGATTAAACAAGCCATGCTTTTGGCACAAACCGGTTCGTTTATGTCGGACCTGGAAGAAATGAAAAAGCGGATTGAAAAGAAGAGCCAGCTATAGCTGGCGAAGACCGAGGCCCTGTCTCACAAGACAGGTAAGCCGAGGGAAGGCGTTAGTCCGCAGTGGCAGAAAGACTGAATGCTTACGCAGACCGTGCTCCACCATAGCGGTTACGCAAAGGTGAAGAGCTACAGCATAGTCGCAGCAAAGCAATTTCAAATTGCTTTATGCAAGGAGGTGCTCGCTTTGAAATAATTGCTTTTTCACTGCAAATAAAGAACGCAAAGAGCGCAGGATAAACTTAGCGCTCTTCGTTTCTCTGCGGTTCAAAATATTCCTTAACTTGCATCCAACTTGAAACCATCAGTCTATGAACAAATTATCACTTGCTTTATTCTCGATTGCACTCATTGTTAGTGCATCCTGTGATCTAAATCCTCCAAAAACCATAAAGGGAATAAACGCTTCTGAGCAGTTGACAGACACTTCCGGAACAACCATTGCAACGCGGTTTCTGCCACCGGATGGTTTTGAGCGAAAATCCCTTGACAGTGCAAGCTTTGGGTTTTACCTGCGTAATCTCCCGCTTAAAAGGCACGGCTCGGAAGTTTATTTATACAATGGAAATTTAAAAGGAAACCAAACAGCTCATGCAGCGGTGATTAACATGTCTGTCGGGAACCGGGATTTACAGCAATGTGCGGATGCGGTAATGCGTCTGCGAGGAGAATATTTATTTCATAATAAGCGGTTTTCAGATATTCATTTTCGTTTTGTGAGCGGTTTCAATTGCGAGTATTCCAAATGGCGGGAAGGGAATAGGGTAGCCCTGAAAGGGAATTCGGTCTTTTGGCAGAAATCTGCAGCAGCAGATAAAAGCCATGCTTCCTTTTTAAAATACATGGAAACGGTTTTCAATTATGCCAGCACCCTTTCTTTGGAAAAGGAATTACGGTCGATTGAGTTGAAGGACGTGCAAATCGGTGATGTGTTGATACGCGGGGGAGCTCCCGGGCATGCTGTAATTGTAGTGGATATGGCAGAAAATCCGGATGGTGAGAAATTAGTGCTTTTAGCGCAGAGTTACATGCCCGCGCAGGAAATCCAGGTACTGGTAAATCCGATGAACAGAGCTACTTCTCCCTGGTACAACCTGGAAGAACGTCTGAAGATCTACACCCCGGAATGGACATTTGAGGCGCATCAGTTGAGGAGATTTGAAAAGTAAACAATCTTTCTTTTGAAACGGAGAAATCATGTAGTTGTTTGGTTTTCAGTGTTTTGAATTTGAATCTGTTCATAAATTAGTGAACAAGTGAATTTATGAATTCATGAATTTTGAAATTCAAAACTGAAGGTGAATCAGCGGTATTATGAGTATTGATAACGAATAATACAATTCGGCATTCGGTATACGGCATTCGCAATTCAATTTGAAGTATCTTTGCATCAATGAATTTCCTGAATAAAAGTATGATCAAATATAAAACAGCCGAAGAAATCGAAATTATGCGCCAGGCAGCTTTAGTAGTTAGCCGGACATTGGGAAAAGTAGCAGAAATGATCCGGCCCGGAATCACGCCGCTTGAATTGGATAAAATGGCGGAAGCTTATATCCGTTCCCAGGATGCAATTCCCGGATTTTTGGGGTTGTACGGATGTCCGAGCACCTTGTTGATTTCTGTAAACGAGCAGGTAGTTCACGGATTGCCTACCGAAAGGCCGATCCAGGAAGGGGATATCGTTTCTGTGGATTGCGGAGCTGTTTACAAAGGATATTACGGAGATCACGCCTATACATTTGCTATTGGTAAAGTTTCGGAAGCAAAGCAAAAATTACTGGATGTCACTTTGGAATGCTTGTATTTGGGGATCGAACAGGCTCAGGTTGGAAATCGGATCGATGATATCGGCTGGGCTATTCAAACACATGCTGAAAAACACGGCTATGGAGTTGTTCGCGAATTGGTGGGGCATGGATTGGGGAAAACCCTGCATGAAGATCCGCAGGTTCCGAACTACGGGAAAAGAGGCCGTGGCAAAAAGATTATGAACGGACTGACAATAGCGATTGAACCGATGATCAACATGGGAACCGAAAAAGTGATCCAATTGGAAGACAACTGGACAATCGTTACTGCGGATGGTCAGCCGAGTGCTCACTTTGAACACGATATCGCAGTAGTTGACGGAAAACCGGTTATTCTTTCCACATTCGATTACATCGAGGAAGCTTTGGCGAAGAAATGATTAGTGAACGAATCGTTTTATTGGCCGTTCTGACAGCAGCAATGTATGGTTTATCCGCCTTCATGAAAGATGGAGCATACCTGTTTCCGTTCGGACTGTATAAAGTTGGATTGTTCCTGGTTGCTCTAATTTTACTAATTGCCAACCGAAAAAGAATCCGTTTGAAGGAAGTGACCCTGATTCTTTGGACTGTTTTCCTGGCTGTTTCCTCCAAGTTTGTCATGCAGCTGCTCTTTTCAGATCGTGATTTTGAGCAACAATTGGATTCACTCGTTGTATTTTCTTCCTGGTTTTTTCTCGGATTTGTGGTATTCTTCTTTTTCTGGCAGATTTTAATTGCGTGGGAAGATAAAACCATGTACCGGTGGCTCCAGATTGCTAATGGAGCAGCGATGTCAGTTTGTCTGATGATGAACATGTTCGAATGGCTGATCGTTCCGACATGGATGTGGTTATTAAGCGTTTTCCTGAGTAAAACAGAAAATCCAATGCATAAGTCCATGGTTGGGTTGGTAGGTTTTATAATCATCAGTTCCTGGTTTTCTGCATTGTATTTCGGAAAAGAAGCCATTTTAGGAAACCTGTAACATTTCCTTCCGCGTGCATTATGGAAGGAAGAACCAACTGAATATGCAATACCGTTTACTTCTCCTGTTTTTAGTTCCCTTGTTCCTGAATGCACAAACCATTCCGGAGCAGATCAGTTTCATTTTAAAGAAAACGCCTCGAACGGTTGAGAAATATACTAAACCGACTAAAAAAGATGTGCTCTTCCTGGAAACAGCTTTCAATAATGCCATTTTCACGGATAAAACGGCGTTGAATTCCCTAAAGGACAAAGTGATCCTGAAAATCGAACTGATCTATACGACCTACCGGAAATCGGAAACATTTGATCAGCACGGATTAAGCAGAAAACGCCTGGAGAATCTGTTCCTGGCGGCTCCTAACAGTTTGGACCAGTCGGGGATAGAGTGGATTCTCATTGCACAATCGGGGTGCAAATCAGCAGAGGAAGGAAAGGATTATTTCCATGGATTTGCAATTACCTACCGCGATCTTCCGGATGTAATCACTACGAAAGTAGAAACCAGTTTCATCCGGGAAGTTGCCGCCGGAAAGATCAAATCTTATGCTTACGATACTTATTTGAAACGGGAAACGGAGAAATTGGAAAAGGAATCCTCGCCGGACGATACCGAACCGGTTATTGTACTTCCGAAATTTCCGCACAGCGAACAGGCTCGTATTAATTACTTTTCAAAATACCTGAATTTTCCTCCCGAAGCATCCGGACCCAAAAAGGTAGATGTACAGTTTATTATCAGTAAAGAAGGAAAAATTACGCAGATCAATTTTCCGACATTGGTAGGTCCGTCGCCCTATAAAGAAGAAGTTCGGGAGTTTATCAAAACCATGCCGGATTGGTCGCCGGGAACACTGAATGGAAAACCAACCGAATGCATGGTCCAGTTTTCGGTCGATTTTATGAGCCGGGGAAGTGTTATTCCGTCTCCGCTGGAAATCTTTGCAACAGAAGTTCCTCCGAAATTGAAACCGAAATTGCCGGCATACGATTACAATGCCGTTAAACCACAACCAACATCCAACCAGGTTAGTAAAGCGCTTGCAAAAGTGGATTGGTCCAAAACCACATTGGTTTGCGACGTAACCGGAAGTATGGCGCCTTACAATGCTCAGGTGGTGGAATTCATAGCAGCTCAATTGAAGAGCAAGCTTCAGGTACCTAAGCAATTCGTGTTTTTCAATGATGGGGACAATCGAAAGGATAAGACAAAGAAAATAGGGCAAACGGGTGGAGTTTACAATTATGGCTCTTCTAACCTCGATTCAATTTCGGAGTTCATGATTTACGTTATGGACAAGGGGTCCGGCGGTGATTTACCGGAGAATAATGTGGAAGCACTTATCCATTCTTTGAAAAGTTACCCGAGATCAGAGAAATTGGTTCTGATAGCAGATAATTTTGCTTCTCCAAGAGACATGTCATTGATAGGAAATATTGGAATTCCGGTGCATGTGGTTGTTTGCGGCGGAACGATTTTGAATGAGGATTACCTGGATATTGCCTATAAAACAAAAGGTTCGTTGAGCTTTAACGGAGTTGATTACAAAGATTTCTACACGTTCGAAGACGGATCTACCATGCACATCGGGAAAACGACTTATGTGCTGAAGAAAGGACATTTTGTGCAAAAAAGAGAATGATAACAGGACTGTAAGGCCAAAATAATTTTCAGCCTTACAAGTTTAAAACCATAATCCGATACTTGCAATTCCTTCCCAACGGATATTATTGGAATGGTTATTATAGTAAAAAATCCGTTCGCTGGCTTTGGTTTTTAGTATACGAGACTCGATACGGAAAAAAGCATTCGGAATGGGTTTGTACTCAAACCCAAGTGTTCCTCCCAAAATATCAAGACCTGTCAGGTTATGATTCTCATTTTCAATGGGGCCGGTCAGGATCTCATCCGGATCGCTGAAAATCTCAGCACGTGTATAAGCAGCAATGAAATGGGTAAAGCGGTATTTAAAAGCTGCAATTCCGGAAAATATAAAGGCAGTTTGATCCGGGTTGCTTAGTCGGCTGTTTTGTTGATACCCGAAATTTGCTTCGAGTCCCAATACAATGCGATTAGTCTTGAAAACCCCGATGTAATTGGTGTAATGCCGAAAATGGTTTTTGGAAACATTGCTTGGGTATTCGTCGCAAAGAATGGAACTTAAATTGTGTGTCCATTGATTACCGGTATAGGCTACGGAAAGTCCGATTGCTTTATTTTTATTGGTTTCGATGAAAGTGCTGAAGCCATTGAAAACATTTACCTGGTAGGTCCATTTATTGGATTGTTGCCAGGTCAGTTTTGCTCCACTCAAGAAATAAGGTTCGAAGTAAGTGGTCATTGCAATACTGGATGTAATATTCTCTCTGGGTTGAATGGATTCCAGCCCGATATGTGTGCGGAAATAACCTGCATCGATCCATAATTTCCTGTAGATCCGGAAACCCACATTTGCTTCCTGGATAAGGTTCAGATTCTGTGACCACGCACTCAGCGGAATATCTCCGTAAAATAAGGTTGCTATTCCGCGCATGCGACTGCTTTCGTATTTAGCTGAGATTTGAATAATGTTGATACCGAACTGGTTGTTTTTTGGAGCTGCAGTAGGGAACTTGGCATAACCTCCTGCACCCAATGTATCTGTATAATAGCTGTAATATGTATCGATGTACCCCGAAATCTTAACCTTCCCTGTTGTGTCATATTCCTGGTGATACGGATTCACCCGTGTCCCGGTAAATGTCAGATCACTGGTATCCTTTTTGAAGATCTGGCCCCGCACAAACATAGCGCTTAAAGTGATTAAACAAACGAGAATTGGGGTTTTCATTGAGTACTATTGAGTGGCAAATTTAGTTATTTGGATAGTAAGATTGCTAAAATGCCCGTATTTTAGGACTTGAGTAATATTCAGTCTTAAAATCCTAAGATCTTAATATCCTAAATTGTAAATTCCTTACCTTTGCACCATGGTAAAAATCCGGGATATTGAATTGGGTGAATTTCCGCTTCTTTTGGCTCCAATGGAAGATGTGAGTGATCCGCCGTTCAGAGCTTTGTGTAAAAAGCATGGGGCCGATTTGATGTACACTGAATTTATTTCTTCGGAAGGATTGATCCGTGATGCGATCAAGAGCCGTCAAAAGCTGGATATTTTCGATTATGAAAAACCCATCGGGATACAGATCTTTGGTGGCGACGAAGAAGCGATGGCCATGTCTGCAAGAATTGTGGATGCAACCAACCCGGATATTTTGGATATTAATTTTGGTTGCCCGGTGAAGAAAGTGGTTTCTAAAGGTGCCGGAGCAGGAGTTTTGAAAGATGTGGACCTGATGGTGCGTCTGACAAAAGCCTGTATCAATTCCACGAAGTTGCCGGTAACGGTTAAAACCCGCCTTGGTTGGGACCATTCAATGATCAATATTATGGAGGTTGCAGAACGCCTGCAGGATATCGGAGTGGAAGCTTTGTCCATTCACGGACGCACGCGTGCACAGATGTACAAGGGTGAAGCTGACTGGAGTTACATCGCGGAGGTGAAGAATAATCCGCGGATTAAGATACCGATCTTCGGGAACGGAGATATTGATACACCGGAAAAAGCACTGGAATACAAAAACCGTTACGGAGTTGACGGAATTATGATCGGTCGTGCAAGCATCGGTTATCCATGGATCTTCAACGAAGTGAAGCACTTTATGGAAACGGGAGAGCATTTGGCTGCTCCGGGAGTGAAAGATAGAGTAGAGGCTGCCCGCGATCACTTAATGATGAGTGTGAAATGGAAAGGTGAACGTTTGGGAGTGGTGGAAATGAAACGCCATTACACGAATTACTTCAAAGGAATTGCTCATTTTAAAGAGTATCGCACCAAATTAGTTACGTCGTTCGATTTGCAGGAAATCCTGGATACACTTGCTTACCTGGAAGAAAACGCAGAGGAGTTTATCTTTTCGAATCCGGTTTAAATAACAATATCCTCCCCCTTAATCCCTCCCGACGAGTTCCTGTCGGGACAGGCTCTCCAAAGGGGGAATTTTGAAAATCCTTACTGAGCTTTATACGTATACTTCACGCGTACATGCTCAAAAGCTGCGTAGCGTGTTCCGGCAGTAAATTTCAATTTCTTTGCGGCGTTTTCGGCTTTCATTCTTGATGGTGTTGACTTGATAGTCGATTGTTCACCAATGATTTTCGTTCCGGTTACAACTCCGTCTCTGTTAACAGCCAGTTCTACTACAACAGTTCCTTCTGCAGCTGACGAAATGGTAAAATTCTCTGTTGTGGTTAATAGTTTTCGTCCTGAATCAACGAGTGTTCCTGTAAGTACTTGTGAGTCAGCCTGTGAGTAGCTCAAAATTGCAATTGCTAGTAGAAGAAGTTTTTTCATTGTCCAAGTTTAAGAAATTTCTGCCCAATTTGGTTTGTCCTGAAGTCTTTTTATTGCCTCGAGACGTAAGAAAACATGTTCCTGTTTTTCCAAACGCGGGTCATCTGTCAAAAGCTCCCTTGCTTTCTCACGGGCAAGAGCAACAAGCGGGCCATCTTTTGCCAAATCCGCAATTTTCAAGTCCAGCTGGCCGCTTTGCTGGGTTCCCATAATATCTCCCGGACCGCGCAGTTCCAAATCGACTTCGGAAATTTCAAATCCGTCGTTGGTGCGGACCATTGTCTGGATCCGTTTTTTGGTATCGGCTGATAATTTATTTCCGGTCATCAGCAGGCAGTAGGACTGTTCTGCACCCCGACCTACGCGCCCGCGTAACTGGTGCAGCTGTGATAAGCCGAAACGTTCCGAGCTTTCAATAACCATTACAGATGCGTTCGGCACATTTACACCGACTTCGATAACAGTTGTTGCAATCATAATCTGCGTTTTTCCCTCCACGAACTGCTGCATTTCGTAGTCTTTCACCTCCGGTTTCATTTTTCCGTGAACAATGCTGACTCTGTAATCCGGCAGTGGAAAAGCACGACTGATTGCTTCGTAGCCATCCATGAGGTTGTTGTAATCCAGTGTTTCGGATTCCTGGATCAACGGATAGACAATGTAGACTTGTCTTCCAAGTGCAATTTCTTTGCGGATAAATCCAAAAACAAGGGATCGGTCTTTTTCAAAATGGTGTTTGGTGGTAATGGGTTTTCTTCCCGGTGGAAGTTCATCAATTACCGATACATCCAAATCTCCGTAATAAGTCATTGCCAGTGTCCTTGGAATAGGTGTGGCGGTCATGACCAAAATATGAGGTGGAGATGTGTTTTTCTTCCATAAACGGGAACGCTGTTCTACACCGAATCGATGCTGCTCATCGATGACTACCAATCCGAGGTTTTTGAATCGGACAACATCTTCCAATAAAGCGTGTGTTCCGACTAAAATATGGATTTCTCCGCTGAGTAATTGTTCATGTATTTCTTTGCGGATCGCTTTTTTGGTGGAACCGGTCAATAATGCAATTTTAACAGGTGTTCCTTCGAGTAATTCGCTTAGTCCGCTAAAATGCTGATTGGCCAGGATTTCCGTTGGAGCCATTAAAGCGCCCTGAAGACCGGAGCCGATTCCCATCAAAATAGTTAGTAAAGCTACAACTGTCTTTCCGCTGCCGACATCTCCCTGCAGCAAGCGGTTCATCTGAAAACCCGAACCAATATCCCTGCGGATTTCACGGAGCACTTTTTTCTGAGCATTCGTTAACGGGAAAGGCAGGTTATTTTCGTAGAAATCGTGAAAGAGCTGTCCTACTTCTGAAACCACTTGCCCGCTGTTTTTTTGCATGTTGATCGATTTTCGCAGCAGTAATTCAATTTGAAGGTTCAGCAATTCTTCAAATTTGAAACGCATACGTGCTTTTTGAGCCAATGCAACATCAGCCGGCATGTGAACTGCACGAATAGCAGTACCGAAAGCGGGAAGTTTTAATTCCCGGATCAATTTCGGAGGAATCGTTTCTTCGAAATAAACTTTGGAAGAAAGTTCCAGGAGGTTTTCTATCAATTTTTGAATTCCTTTTGAATGCAGACCTGAAGCTGTTAGTTTTTCAGTAGAGGAGTAAACGGGTTGCCAACCCATGCTTGCTTCAGTTCCGTTTGCCGCACTCAACTCCGGATGGGAGATGTTCCAGGTGTTTACATAAGGTTTTGCTTTACCGAAAACGATGTAAGTGGTATTCAGTTTCAGGTTCGGGAGAATGTATTTGTAACCCTGGAACCAAAGCAGGTCAATAATTCCCGTACTATCCTGGAATTTGACATTCAATCGTTTTTGTCTTCCGCTTCCTGTTTCCGAAACTGAGATGATCTGACCTTTTAGTTGGACATATCCGTCAATTTGAGGAATGTCTTTGATCAAATGAAATTGGGATCGATCAATGTAACGGAAAGGAAAATGGTAGAGCAGGTCGTGATAAGTTGCTATTCCCAATTCTTCTCTCAGCAACTTGGCTCTTTGCGGACCAACTCCCTTGAGGAATTCGATGTGAGTTTGCAACCATTGATTCATGATGCGAATTTAGCTATTTGGATATTAAGACATCCGGATATTAAGATTTTAGGACCAAATTCTTTTAGAAGAATATCTAAATTCCGAAACGGGATTCCTATAAATGATAAATGGAGTTCGGACAGGCGTCCAAACTCCATTCACTAATCAACCTAACCTAACCACCTAAATCATTACAAAGATAATTCTATTTTGTAATTGAGTAAAATATTTTTAGTTAAAATTATCTTAATACACAGTTTTTGTGGATGAACGGTAAAAATGAATTATTTTTTATACGCGTCCAATCCTTTTTCAAGCCATTTTTTAAATACTTCAGGACTTCCGTGATTTTGATAATCGGCAGAACCAACCGGAATGTCTTTCCCTTCCGGTGTCTGAAGTACATAATAAGGCTGAGAGGAAGTCTTGTATTCTTCAATTTGTTTAGCGGTCCATTTATTTCCAATCGTCACTATCGAAAAATCCTGTCCATTTACCTTGATAGTACGCTGTTCTTCTTTTGGTAATTCCGTGCGTTCGTCTACATATAAAGAAACTATTACAACGTCATCGCGGAGGTGTTCGATGATTCCGGGTTGTCCCCAAACACTTTGTTCCATTTTACGACAGTTCACACATCCCCATCCGGTGAAATCGACAAAAAGTGGTTTGTTTACTTTCTTTGCATAAGCCAAAGCTTTGTCATAATCGTTGAAAGCCATCAATCCTTTTGGTCCTTTGTGCATTCCGTCTACATGAACTTCTGATGCGGAAATGGTACTTTCTCCGCCTCCTCCGACACCATTAGGCGATTCGGCATAAAAATCAGGAGGCAAGAACGCGTTGACTAATTTTAATGGAGCGCCCCAAAGACCCGGAATGAGGTAGAAGGTAAAAGCAATAGTTAATGTTGCCATCATTGTTCTTCCTACGGATAATTTTTCTACCGGGCTATCATGCGGCAATCGGACTTTTCCGAGTAAGTAAAGGGAAAGTGTTCCGAAAACTGCAATCCAAATGGAAATAAAGACTTCCCGCTCCAGGAGATGCCATTGCATAGTTGTATCTGCAGTAGATAAGAACTTGAATGCGAATGCGATTTCCAAAAAGCCTAAGAATACTTTTACCACGTTTAACCAACCACCTGAACTCGGCATGGAGTTTAGCCACGATGGGAACATTGCGAATAACATAAATGGTAAAGCAAGTGCCAGTCCGAATGCAAACATTCCGACCATCAGGGCAGAATCTCCGCCGCTCGATGAAATTCCTACCAATAAACTCCCTAAAATCGGTCCTGTACAAGAGAATGAAGCCAGTGATAATACCAATGCCATAAAGAAGATTCCTACAACACCTCCTTTGTCTGCTTTTTCGTCAGCTTTATTGGTCCATTTTGCAGGTAATTGAATTTCAAAGGCACCTAAGAAAGATAGCCCGAAAACAAAGAGCATTAAGAAGAAGAAGATGTTGAAATAGACGTTTGTAGACATTTCATTCAACAAGCTGGATGCTCTTGTAATTACAACAATACCACCAAGCAAAACATGTATGGCAATGATAGAGCCTCCATAAATAAAAGCGTTTCTTCTGCCTAAGGCCGGAGTTTTACTTCTTTTTGTAAAGAAACTTACCGTCATAGGAATCATTGGGAATACGCAAGGCATGATGATTGCCGCAAATCCACCCAGGAAAGCCAGGAAGAAAGTCCCCCAAAGCGAACCTGACTTTTTCTTCTCTTTTTTCTGATGATCTTCTTTTTTAGTTTGCCTTGTATCTTTTTTAGAATCAGGGATTTCTGTCTTTACAGATGAAGAAGTTGAAGAAGCGGTGTCTTTGGTCTCGGGACCACTGGTTACTGCCGTTTCTGAAGTTAGCGCATCAGCGTTTGGATTGCCTTTTACATTAATAATTCCGGATGATTGGAATGGGGGCAGACACGCTGCATTGATTTCACAAGTTTGGAAATCGTATTTAAAAGTGATTTTAAAATCTTTTTTAGATAGAATCTTTATTTTTTGTTTAAAAACAGCTTTTCCCACGTGAAAGACCAGTGTTTCGTCCAGAATCTTATCGTATTCACTATGAGGCTTGGATTCGGTCATTTTTCCAACCAACTCAAAATCTTTTGATTTTACCAACTCTATAGTTGTAGGCCAATTCATAGAGCCTTTTGGGAGTACCATAGGGTTAATTTCCCAATTTGGTATAATGGATGCTTCGATGATTACAGTTGCATAATCGTCTTTTTGTTCAACTCTACCACTCCATTTTACTTTGTCTTCAGGATTTGGAACTTGAGCACTTACTTGTAATGAGGTGAATAAACCAACTAAAAGGATTAAACTTTTAAATAAGTATTTCATAAAGTTTGCTGTGTATTATGGAATTGTTATGGAAAAATCAACATCAACAGGAGGGAGGCACATCACTTCGTTGCAGACCATGAAGGTTACATAACCTGTGATCACGTCACCGGATTTTGCTTTGGCAACTTTACGTGTGAAAGTAACTTCTGATTTGAAAAAATCAAGTGCAGCTTCAAAGTTCTCGTCGTACTCGTGAATGGCTTTGGGTTCTATGACTTCTCCTTCAAATTTGATATTTGGGTTTTCCGTAAATGTAAAACTGGTCGGAACCGGGCCGATAGTATTGTTAATATGCTGGCTGTATAAATGCCAGCCTTCGGAAATAATCGCTTTGAATTGGATTTCTTTGGTGCTCGTATTGTAAGAAAAGTCCCATTTTACTCTGTCCTGAGCAAAAAGACTGGTTCCGATCCATAAAAATGAGCATAAAAAAAGCAGTTTACGCATGGGGCTTTAGTTTGTACTTCCAAAGCTACGAAACGAAAACTGCTTGGCAATAATGAGTTTAAGTAACTTTCTTGAAAAGCTAAAACTTTAATTCTACGATGTGATCAATTGGAATCCACATTCCGCCTTTCAGGCAGATGTATTTTTGTCCAGTGGCCCAGATGGTTGTGTTGACCCTTTTTAGTCCCTCGTCGTCGTGAAAAATGATGCCAACCTTGTGGTGATACCCGTTCCCTAACCGGGTTGCCTCCTCTAATTTGGCACGAATATCTGATTGCTGTTCAAATTCAATCGGGTGTTTAAAAGACAAATCTTTCACGATTTCTTTTTCGACTGTAACTGGTTCCATTTTGTGGGGTTTTAAGAGTGTACAAATCGAAATTTAATAAAAAAATAATTTCAAAATCACATTTCGTGAAAAAAAAGTATTAATGATTTTCAGAGGCCTTGTAGAGTTTGATTATCAGCTGGGTAGAAGAGGATGAGAGGTGTTTTTTTGAAACTGCTACACCGGGTATCCAAATAATCTCATCCCCGCTTTTAAATACCGGATAAGAATCTCTCCATTGTTCCGGAATACCCGCATCCTTCAATAATTTGAATATTTTGGTTTTTCCTTTTACTCCAGGACGCTGAATGGTATCTGAAGTATCTGCAAAGCTTTTGGTAAGTGGAATACTGATGCTTGCAGGATCCAGGTAAACTTCCCATTTTGAAAACGATTTAGGTAAGAATTCAACCTCTTCAATCTTGAATTCCCATTGATTGATTTCTGTGAAATTGGAGTTCCAGGAAAATCCGTCTTTGGTTCGAAATAAGGAACTCTTATCGATTTTAGCACTGAGTTTGGCATTGCTTAATCCTTGGATACGGTCAATCATCCAAATCGGCCACGAGAAATAATGACAGCATGCGATGCGTTCTTCCATGGTTAGTTCAGACCATTCACGGAAAGGAATCTGCGCATTTCTTTCCCAGGATTGAAGTTTCGGTTTTAAAGAATCCTGAATAGCCTGTTGGGTTTCACGAAATGCAGTTTGAATGAGTTGAATGGAATGGTTCAATCCCGGATTGGTTTCCAGTAACTGTGGAATAATGATATTCCGGAATTGGTTTCGCTTGTAGTTATTTTCTTCGTTGCTGGCATCTTCCCGCCATTGAATTCCATTTTCGAGAGCATGGTTTTTTATGTCCTCTTTGGAAAGTCCTAGAAATGGCCGGATGATTCCATTGCGTTCGGTATGCATTCCGCCAAGCCCGAAAATACCTGAGCCACGCATTAACTGCAGGAAGAAAGTTTCCACCTGGTCGTCTGAATGATGTGCAAGTAAAACCCGGTTTTCAGGCGATTTTTGAATGAACTCCCGGAACTGTTCGTGCCGGAATTTTCGTGCAGCTTCCTGCAAGTTGATGCCTTTTCCTTTGGTTAGTTCTTTGGGACAGCGAACCACTTCAATTTTGAGCTTGTATTTTTGCGCCAGGCTACGAACAAATGCTTCGTCCTTGTCACTTTCCTCCCCTCGCAGCTGGTAATTAATATGAAGGATTCCGGGTTCGAATCCCAGCGGGATCAGTGCTTCCAATAAAACAGTCGAATCAAGCCCGCCCGAACAGGCCACACATAGATTAAAGCGTTGAAGGTTTAACCGTGAAAGAGCTTCTTTTACCACTGACATGTTCCGAAAAGTGAAAGGATTTTGCCAACCTTGATCTTGCATTCTTCGTATTCGGCTTCTGCATCTGAAAGCATAGTGATTGCCCCGCCGACTCCACAGGAAAGTTTCCTGGTTTTCCTTTCATAAACAAGGGTGCGGATTAGTACATTCAGGTCAAAATCTGAGTTCGGATAAATTACTCCCATAGATCCGGAATAAAATCCGCGGGAGAATCCTTCGTGCTTTTCAGCCAGTTCTACTGCCGCTTTTTTGGGAGCACCTGTCATTGATCCCATGGGGAAAGCTGCTTTAATTATATCCGAAAACGAGGTGTTTTTTTTGAGTTCACAAGAAATAGTTGAGATCATTTGATGGACGGTTGGGAAAGAATAAATCCCGCATAATTCATCTACTTTTACACTTCCTTTTGCAGCAATACGCGACAGATCATTTCTGACCAAATCAACGATCATGACATTTTCTGCGTGTTCTTTCCTGCTTGTTTGAAGGTTGTTCCGGTTTTGCAGATCTTCCAAATCAGTTAAACCTCTTGGAGCTGTTCCTTTAATGGGCTGTGAAATGAGTTTTGTTCCTTTTTTTTGAATGAAGCGTTCCGGGCTTGCGGAAACCAGCATCCAATCAGGAGTTTCTGCCATCGCCGCAAACGGGGTCGGATTTTTGTCCCAAAGTGTTTTGAAATACGGTTGGAATGTTGACAGCTCTATCGGTTCCGATTCTACCAGTTGACAGAAATTCAATTCGTAAACGTCTCCCAACTGAATATGCTCTTTAATCTTTTGAATACGCTCTAAATAGGTCGTTCGATCTATTTTTGCTTTCCATTGGATACTGTGATTGGTTTCCCGTTTTTCAAATAATGCTTGTGCTTCTTTTTGATTGGTATCACTGAGCTTTCCTTCCAGGAAGTTTGCGGTGTTGTCTTTATAGATATATGTGCTTTCCGGAATCCAAATACGCAATAACGGAAGCTGATTCTCCGAATGGGGAATATTCAGTATGTTAAGTCCGAGCTGGTAACTGATTACTGTGAACAATGTTCGTCCCGGGTGCGTGCGAATAAAGGTGTCCAATGCGTCCCAGTTAAGATCAGCACCCAGCACAAATTCCGATTCGCACCCGATCCCGACGAGAAAGGAGTTTTCCTGATGCCTGAAAAGTGCACGCTCAATCATTTAACAAAATTACGAATTACGTCCCGATAATTATCGGGATACGAATACCGAATTATTGACTATTTCTGGTGTGTCCATTTGCTGGTTATGCCTAATTGATTCTGGAGAATTTATGATTTAGGTCTAATTTCACATCTTTTAAGAGCGAATCATTCATTCGTAATTAGGCATTCGGAATTCGTAATTATGAAATGATTAATTTCGTTCAAAACCCACTCATGTTATACCGAATCTTAAAAGCGATCATTTCATTTGGAATCAGGCATTACTACCGCGAAATCAAAGTTGTGAATAAAGAGCTGTTGGACAGGGAGAACGGTCCTTTGATCATTATCGCGAACCACCCGAATACCTTGATGGATGCCTGGATGGTTGGTTTTGCTAATCGAAGACGTGTTCATTTCATGGCAAAAGCGACTTTTTTTAATTCTCCGTTCAAACGCAAATTGTTGGGCGCACTGGGAATGATCCCGATCAACCGGAAATCGGATGGAGCTGTTTCAGGTGTGAATAACAAGGATTCGTTCGAAGCTTGTTATCAATTATTGGAAAAAGGAGATGTTTTGGTCATATTTCCGGAAGGTACCAGCTTTTTGGAGCGGAAACTCAGGGAGATCAAAACCGGAACTGCACGTATTGCCCTGGAAGTAGAACGCAGAAACCAGGGAAGATTAGGATTGAAAGTTGTTCCGATCGGACTGAACTATGTTTCTGCGGATTCTTACCGCGGAAAAGTACTGGTGCATGTAGGAAGGCCGATCGAACTGGCTGACCTGTGGAAAGAATATGAATTCAACCAGGCGCATGCGGCTAAGCTGCTCACCGAACGTTTCAGGGTGGAATTGTCCCGTGTTTTTGTGAACATGGAGGATTCTGCACGTGAGGACCTGGTAGAGCAATTGGCAGATCTTTTCGTAACCAAATACACGAAACAAACGGATGTTGCCGGTGAAATGAATTTCATGAAATCTGTCCAGGCGCGTTTGGAAGAATATAGTTTGACAAGTCCGTGGAAACTGGATGAGATTCAAAGGGAAACGAGTAATGTATTTGCATCACTTCAGTTTTTGGGAATTAAACCTGACTTCCTGGACCGTCCGTACAGATCATCTTTGTTTTTGAGGCAGTTTATTCAGAGCTGGCTGTTTGTTGTCCTGACTGTTCCGGTTTTTCTCGTTGGATTTATTCATCACGTGGTTCCGTATTGGCTGATCGGCTGGATTGTACCGAAAATGACCAAGGAAGTGGAGTACCATGCGCCCTTGTCGATTTTGCTGGGATTAGTCCTTTACCCTTTAAATTATTTGGGATTTGGCTTGCTGGCGCACTTTTGTTTGGACCTTTCATGGCTGGAAACATTGCTCTATTTGGCGGTGCTTCCGTTATTCGGGACTTTTGCCCATTACTACATGCGCTACATGTCGCATTTGAATTCCAAGCAGCGTTTCGGTCGTTTTGCGCGGAGAAGGAGTGCGATTCTCCAAAATTTACGTGAACAGCGGGAACAGTTGAAAGACCTGATTTTTAGAGATTAAGCGAGTGTTAAATAGACGTGAATGAAACCAAATTCATTTTTTTTACTTTTTTTTCGGGAAAATCCTTTGATAGAACGATGCATTTATTAATTTTGCGCCTGTCTTAGGGAGACCTCAGACGCGTTCTTTGTAAGAATATTGGAGGGATGGGTGAGAGGCTGAAACCACCAGTTTGCTAAACTGACGTACGGGTAACTG
>CBINBC010000036.1:0-52198 GCA_966248825.1 uncultured Fluviicola sp. | reverse complement strand
TATCGTTCTAAGCGGTGGCAAAGGTACCCACTTATTTTACTTCTGCAAGGGTTTTTGAATATTATTTTCTTCTCTTTTTGAAAACCACACCTTAACACATTGATAATGGTTTGGTTATAACCTGAAAAAATATTGAGTTTTTTTCAGGATTGGAGATAGAACGCTTTCAATTGCCCCATTATCGGCGCATTTAAAGCTGTAAACACTTCCTTTGTTTGTGCTTCTTTAAGGGTGTTTTGCAATAAAACGGGGTTCAACAACACATACTTTCCATTGGAAATAGTCAATTCACCTGTATTATTTGTTTGATCAAAGACTATCATCATCCCTTTTAGAGATCTGTATGACTCATTATATACAGACAAAATTTGGAATAAAGCGTAGGCAAGCATGTCTTCAGTATCCAATTCTTCTCTGGTAGTATCATCAAATTGCAGATCGGAAAGTAGTTTTCCCATTCGTTTTTCCAATACTTTCTTTTCCGACTGAGGCATATTCCGGTATATCGGGCTAAGTTCATTCAAATAATAACGATGGTTCACATTGAACTTTACCGCATCTAAAGACGGTTTTTCCTTCAATGCTCGTCTCAACCAAACACGCAATGAGATCGTGGTTAACACAATTAAAACAAAACCGGCAACTTTTGCAGGAACAATCAATCCCTTATTTAATAGAACAGGTACTGCTATTAACAAAAGAAGAATCGGAATCAAAAGGGCTAAAAAACGTTTCATACTATATAATAGGTATAACCACTATTTATTTGTTCTGTTCTCTAAACACTTTCAGCAGCCACGGAAGGAGCACGATCAGGATCAATGTTGCACCCATCATTAAATAAAAGTTCAGCATAAAGAAAGACGACTTATCATCATACTGATCCCAAAGCGACGCGATCACACCACTCAATTTGTTTCCGATAGAGGTTGAAATGAACCACGCCCCCATCAACAAGGCAGTTAATCTCGCTGGAGCCAATTTGGAAACCATGGATAATCCAATCGGGGACAAACACAATTCTCCAACCGTAATCACACCATAGGCTCCGAAGAACCACCATAAACTGGATTTAATTTCTCCGTTCATTGATGCTTTTGCGGCCGCAACCATTACCAAACAAGACAATCCGGTTATAAATAACCCCAAAACAAACTTGATCGGAATCGACGGTTCCATATTGCGGCTTCGCAGAAAACGGAATATCGCAACTATTAAAGGTGTAAGTACAATTACCCAAAACGGGTTGACCGATTGAAAAATATTCGAATTGAAAACAACAACCTCCTGGCCGGGTTTCAACTCATTGACTTTTTCATAGTTCTTAAAGTAACTCGGATACTGAATTGCCCTTTCATTTCCGACTTTTCGGAATTGATTATCCAATACCTGGGTTGAATCTTTCGATTTTTCATACTTGATCGTTCCGGCAAGGTACATCCCCTTTAATCCGTTGCTAACTGATTTTGGCACATCGCGATTTGTGTAATTGTCGGCCCAGGTATTTAACACTGTTCCATTCTGTTTGAAAATCGCCCAAAAAGGAATCACTGCCAAACATACCACCAAAATCGCACCAACCACTCTCCGCTCATGCTTCGGTGAAGTAAACAGTACATATCCGAAGAAAAAGATTACCGGAATACAAGCAAACAAGAACGCATCCGTTACATCATCTTTTACCAAATAAGAATGCTCATTTGTTTCCGAAGGAACTCCATTAATAAAGTAACCGATAATTGCGAACAATACTGCCGGAACCACAACAATCAGCAAATCGATCCACCAGGGTTTCTCTCCAGGAGCTGCAACCTTCTTCACATCACCTGAAACATAATGTTTATTTCCAATCAGGAAAACTCCCACTCCGATAAACATCCCCACACCTGCTCCAACAAATGCCATGGAATAACCATATTTATTCATCAGGAATGCAGAAACGATATTGCACACAAACGCTCCAACGTTGATCCCCATGTAGAAGATGTTGTAACCTTCGTCTTTTTGCCCCCGGAATTCATCCGTATTGTAAAGATTCCCTAGAAGAGTCGAAATATTGGGTTTGAATAATCCGTTTCCGGCGATCACCAAAATCATCCCGGTATAGAGCATAGCAAAAGTATGGACTCCCATCATGCAATACCCTACCCCCATCATCAATCCGCCCAGGATAATCGGGAATCTGTAACCCAAAACACGATCGGCAAGCAAGCCACCGATAAAAGGAGTAAAAAACACCAGGGCGATAAATGTTCCGTATAAACTTGCGGACTCGGCTTCGGTCATTTGAAAACCATGATTGACATCCTTCAGATAGAAGGTAAAAATCCCGATCATTAAATAATAACCGAAACGTTCCCACATTTCTGTGAGGAATAAATAAGGTAATGCTTTGGGGTGTTTGCGTTGTTTTTCCATGGTCTTTTAACTAAAAAAGTCCCCCGTCGTAGCGGAGGACTTTAAATATATATTCTTTGAGTGTACTATTTCACACCATTCATCATCTTCACTAAGAATCTGCTTAATAAGAATAGAATTATTGCTGATCCTCCTGCTAGGTAAACGAACAACCAGAAGAATGATTTTAAGTCGGTAATTTTAATTCCGATAAACGACTTTTCTTTATTTACCGCTTTCTTCGCAAATTCAATCTTCTTTTCCTGAATGATTTTTGCATTTTTATTGATCGTTTTCTCATCGTTCTTGTCTTTTACTTCAGCAAACAGACGGTCAAATTTAATATCTGAGTATTTCACTTCAACCGGTTTCCCTTTCTCGTCGATCACTTTAACAGTATCTGCCGGTGTTGCTTTCTTTACATCATCTGCCAGCAAGTATACTTTATGCGTATCTGTTGTAAACTCTTTTTCCAAAGCACGAACTTCTGTTCCTGTCAAAACCGGGTCCGGGTAGAATGAACTCAGGAATCCTGCAAAGTTATTTGCTGCTGCAGTACTTAAGAACCAAACTCCCATCAAAAGAGATGCAAAACGTACAGGTGCCAATTTGTTCACCATCGAAAGCCCGATCGGGGATAAGAACAACTCACCCACTGTGTGAATAAAATACAATCCTGTCAACCAAATGATGCTCACTTTTACCCCCGGCTCTACTCCGTCAACTCCAATTGCGATAAATACATATCCCAGAGCAAGGAATAACAAACCGAAAGCTTGCTTGTATGGTGATGCGGGCTCCATGTTTTTCTTAGCCAATTTCGTCCACATAATTGAAATAAGCGGAGCTAAAATCACGATAAACACAGCATTGAAGCTATTGAACCAGCTTGCAGGCATGGAGAACCCAAGGATATCTCTGTTTGTCTGCTCAGCAGCGAAGAAGGTTAAAGAAGCTCCTGCCTGCTCGAACGCAGCCCAGAAAAAGATTACGAAAAAGGCAACAATGTAAATTACCCAAATACGCTGTTTCTCAATTTTATTCAACGATTTATCCGTAATAATAATGAATGGGATACTGATCGAAATGGCGAAAATAGCAGCTGAAATGTAATTGTTAACCGTATCAATCATTGTTTCATCGTCTGCCATAAAGACAAAGAAACGCAACAATACCAATGCAACCATTCCTACAAGTACCCCCACATATACGTTGCTGTTTGATTTCTTACCGGAAGGAGCATTTCCCATTTCTTCAGCGGAAAGACGTTGTTTGTTAGGAATTTTTCCAATCGGCTCACCTTCAGGTGTAATCAAAACCTTGTTCTTTCTCATCTCAAATGTGATCACAGAAATGATCATACCGATACAAGCACACAAGAATCCCCATTTAAATGCTCCCGGAAGAATATTACCTGCTGCATCATAACGCTCTCCTAAATAACCACAAATCAATGGCGCAATGAAAGCTCCAAGGTTGATCCCCATATAGAAAATCGTATATGCAGCATCCTTGCGCTTATCTGTTTCTGAGTACAATTGACCAACCAATGTGGAGATATTAGGCTTGAAGAATCCGTTTCCGAAAATCAGGAATGTCAATCCGACAATCATAAGTATTAAAGCCAAATTGTGATTGGAATAAAGCGATGCTGAGAAGAACATAAACAATTGTCCGATCGCCATCATTACACCTCCGACAAAAATAGACTTTCTGTTACCCCAGATGTTATCAGCAAAATAACCACCGATAATCGGAGTTAAATAAACCAAACTGGTATAGGAACCATAAATTCCGGAAGCTGTTTCCTTATCAAACATCAATGCGTTGATCAGGAACAGGGTAAATAAGGCACGCATCCCATAATAGGAGAAACGTTCCCACATTTCAGTGGTAAATAACAGATATAATCCTTTAGGATGTCCTTTCGGAGTCGAATTTTCCATATTTCGATTTAATTTTTTTAGCGTCGGTGAAAATAGGCAAAAAATGGTTGATTGGTTCAGATTGTCTTAAATTTAACGGATCGATTCTTGTTTAATGACTGATTTAGAGAACCTTTTCGATTCGCATACGCATCATTTTTACCCCAAAAACCGGGCAATTGTGCAACTTACGGAACAATTTCCGGATAAATTACCTCCTTTTTTCTCTTTCGGCATCCATCCAAAAGAAAATGACTTCGATTTGGAGGAAATCAGAAAAACGTGTGTCCGTTTGAATAAACGCAAAGGATTTCTGGCAATAGGTGAAATCGGACTCGACAATCGTTACGACTCTTCTGAAGCACAGGAAGAATTATATGTTTACCAGCTCAAACTGGCTTCTGAATTAAACAAACCTGTTATCCTTCACTGCGTAAATTCCTGGGACAGATGCCGTTTTCTCCACGAAAAACATGCCCCTGAAACAACGCTGATCTATCACGGATTCAACAAAGCTTCAATCGTTAAACAGGTCCTGGAATATCCCCAAAGCATCATCAGCATCGGTGAATCTGTTTTATCCAATCCGAAACTTCAACTGGCTGTTGATCAAATTCCTACACATCGTTTGCTGCTTGAGACAGATATGGGTAACCACGAATTGATTGATACGTATAAATCGGTCGCTGAGATAAAAAGCGTATCTTTGCACGCCTTAACCGAACAACTGGACCACAACGCAAAAAGAATTTTTAAGTATGAGTAAATGGTTGGAGCGTACAGAGTTGATTCTTGGACCAAAAGAAATGGAACGTTTGAAATCAGCTCATGTACTCATTGTGGGGCTTGGTGGAATCGGGTCTTTTGCAGGTGAATTCATTGCACGTGCAGGAGTCGGAACGATGACCATTATTGATGGTGATGCCTTCGATATAACCAATAAAAACCGCCAGTTAACAGCTTTGGATTCCACCATCGGAAGAAACAAAGCAGTTGTTTTGGGTGAACGTATCAAAGACATCAATCCAGACATTATGCTAAACGTGGTAGAAGAGTTTGTAACTCCGGAACGTGTTTGGGAACTATTGGATCAATATAAACCCCATTATGTCATGGACTGCATCGACAGTGTGACACCGAAACTGGAGTGGATCATTGCCTGTAAAAGCAAAAAGATCAAAGTCATAACCCATTTAGGTGCAGGAGGAAAAGTTGATCCTTCGCGGGTTCAGGTAACCAGACTTCCTAACAGCCATAATTGCAAACTGGGTGCACATATTAAAAAGAGACTGAAGAAAAAAGGAGTCGCTTTTGAAAAGATCAAGTGTGTTTATTCCTCTGAACTGCAGCAAAAAGATTCGTTGAAAATGACCGACGGCTCTAATTTTAAGCGTTCATTCTACGGAACTGTCAGTTATATGCCGGCACTATTCGGGTTAATGGGAGCCGCTGAAGTAATTCGTTACCTGACCAAAAAAGATGAAAAATCAAACTAGGATGAAATGCAAAGAAAAAAGTATATTCGCATACCTCAAACTGAAAAAATGAAACTAAAATCCCTGTTCGGCATTGCTGCACTGGCTCTACTTTTGCCTGCTTGCGGAAACGATCCGGAACCTTTAAATAAAGATCAATCGATCAATGGCGTAGTAGCCGGTCATGATGCTCATTCTTATTCCAACACGGAGGCAATCCGCACAAAACACCTGGATTTGGAATTGGATGTTGACTTCGAAAAAAAGACCATCTACGGAATTGCGCGCCACCGCATGGAGCGGTTAAAAGATACAGATACAGCTATTTTCGACATCAACGGACCTGAGATCCAAAAGGTAACTTTGGGAAAAAAGGGACAGGAGATAGAAACCGATTTCATCATTGGATCCATGCAGGAATTTATCGGTCAGCCTTTGAGTATCAAGATTGAAAAGAACACCGAATACATCAACATCTATTACAAAACGACTGAAGATGCAGGCGCTCTGGACTGGATGGAACCGGAATTAACAGAAGGAAAAGAACATCCTTACTTGTATACTCAGGGGCAGGCAATTTTGACCCGTACCTGGATACCGGTACAGGGAACTCCGGCAAACAGAATCACTTACAGTGCTGATGTAACTGTTCCATCCGAATTGATGGCTTTGATGAGTGCTTCCAATCCAACGGAGAAAAATCCGGAAGGGAAATACCATTTCGAAATGAAGCAGCCGATTCCGGCTTATCTGATTGCTCTGGCAGTTGGGAACCTTGAATACAAAGCGTTAGGCAAGAATTGCGGTGTTTATACTGAACCGGAAATGCTCGACAAAGCAGTTTGGGAATTTAATGATCTTCCTAAAATGATCCAGGCGGCTGAGAACTTATATGGACCTTATCAATGGGAACAATATGATGTGATCGTTTTACCGTACTCTTTCCCTTTCGGGGGAATGGAAAATCCGCGTTTAACTTTCGCCAATCCGACACTGATCGCCGGCGATAGAAGCGCTGTTTCCGTAATTGCCCACGAATTGGCTCACTCCTGGTCCGGAAACCTGGTAACCAATGCAAGCTGGAATGATTTCTGGCTGAATGAAGGGTTTACGGTTTATTTCGAGAACCGCATCATGGAAGAGTTATACGGGAAAGAAGTGGCGGATATGCTTGCTTTGATCGAATTCCAGGAATTGCAAACGGAAATGACCGAACTGGATGAAAAGGACACACATCTGAAACTGCAGCTCTCCAAACGCAACCCGGACGATGGGATGACTTCTATTGCTTACGTAAAAGGCGCTTTTCTATTAAAAACACTTGAACGTGATTTCGGAAGACAGCGTTTCGATACTTTCCTGAAAAAGTATTTCAAAGACCACGCTTTCCAGACGCTTACAACAGAACAATTCAAAGCATACCTGGAAAAGAATCTCATTAGCCATACAGATATTAAGTTCAACATCGATGAATGGTTATACAAGCCGGGATTACCGAAAAACTGCTATGCAGTAAGCTCTCCGCGATTTGAGAAAATCCAGGAATTGGCGCATGAATTCGCTAAAGGAAAAGACATTTTCAAAAAACCGGCTAAGAAGAAAGGTAAAAAACAACTTCCGGCACTAAACCGCGATCAATACGTTCCACAGGAATGGCAGGCATTTATCCGCGCTCTTCCAAAAAAAATGGATCCGGAACGACTGGCTTTAATTGACGAGAAATTACATTTCAACACTTGGGGAAATGCGGAAGTTGCCACAGAATGGTATGTACTTGGAATCAACTCGAATTACACGGCCATCCGTCCGAATATTGAAAAATTTATTTCGAAAGTAGGACGCAGAAAATTCCTGTTGCCAATCTATACAGCAGCAAACAACAATCCCGAAAGTAAACGGTGGGGATTGGAGGTGTATAAAAAATACAGGAACAATTACCATCCTGTTTCGATAGCAACGATGGATGATTTGTTGGGATATAAACCATAAAACAGTAGGGGCGGAAAATTTTCCGCCCCTACTGTTTTCAAATAATCCGATTTCAACCACGAATAATCAAAAGGTGCTTTCGACTCCTAAAACGACCCGAATTCTTCCTCCGGGTGCATTCATCTTTGGCATAACAAATACAACAAGTTATGTCACGCTTCATTATTCTTCTGTCACTTACTGCTAGTCTACTGGCATCAATTCTTGCCTGTTCCGGCAATAAGATCATTTCCGTTGACCCCAAATTCAGAAAATGGGTTTCCGGTTATACCTCGGGAATTATATCCAATTCGGATAACATCGAGATTGAACTTAAAAATCCGCTGGATTCTGCTAAACTTAAAGAGTTGGGAATGAAATCCCGCATGGATGAAAAGATCCTGAAAGAGATTGTGGAGATCAGCCCGGAAATTGATGCTGATATTCAATGGATGGACTACCGCACCATCCAGATCGTTCCTAAAAAAGCGCTTACCTCCAACCAAATTTATACGGTAAGCCTGGACCTGGAAGAAATTACGAACGTGGACGACGGGTATGAAGAATTCAACTTTCAATTTGCCACCAAACCGCAAAAGATTGATGTGAGCGAGCCCAGTTTGATCGAATACGATTCGTACAACCTGGAATGGTATTCCATGCGCGGTACGATTTCCATGACCGACCATTTTGACACCACCAAACTAAAAGACCTAATCACGGTCAAATTAGGCAGTAAAGCCCAAAAAGTACATTTTGAAGAAGCTTACGGCGAAAACGAATACTATTACATTGTCGACAGCATCCAACGTTCGGAAAAAGAAACCAAAATAACCGTGGAATGGAGCGGTGATGCCATTTCCTCCTTCTCAAACGGATCCACAAGCATCAAAGTTCCTGCTTTAGGTGATTTTAACCTGAGTGCTTACAACGTTAGCGACCAGGACGATCAAAGTGTCCGCCTAACTTTCTCGGAACCATTATCTACCAACCAGGACCTGAACGGATTGATAGACCTGGAAGGTGTTTCGGGAGAAACCTTTTCGATCTATTACAATGAAGTCACGATTTTCATCCCGAACCGCATTGAAGGAAGTTATACCCTGAAAGTTAATTCAGGAATTAAGAACATCAAGAATTACCCGATGTTGAAAGGGACTGAACGTACTTTACGATTCTCAGCCTCGAAACCCAAAGTACGCATTGTCGGAAGCGGCTCTATCCTACCCGATTCCAAAGGATTGATTTTCCCCTTTGAAACCATCGGATTGAAATCCGTAACCGTACGCATCATCAAAATCTACGAAGAAAACGTGCATCATTTCTTACAGGTGAATGAGCTGAATGGTTCGGATGCGATCTTTAGGTTCGGAAAGAAAATTGCCGAAAAGAACATCACTTTGGGAGTGAAAAAGGAAGACAAAAGCGATTGGGCTTCTCATGTTCTTGACCTGGAAAAATGGATCCGCCCGGAACCAGGAGCCATTTACCGGGTTTCCATCAAATTCGGGCAGAAAGACGCTTATTGTGATTGTGAAGCAAGTCCGGAAGGTGAACCAACAGATCTGAATTCAGAAAGTGAAGCCCGTGTTGAAGAAGAGTGGTCCGAACGTACCTGGCATTTGGATGATTGGGACGATGGTTACGAAGATTGGGGCGGTTATGGTTCCTCCGAATCGCCTTGCAGTGCGGATTACTATTACGGAAAAGCAGTTTCCCGCAATATCCTGGCATCCAACATCGGTGTGATCTACAAACTGGATGCAAAGAAAGAAGCGCATGTTTTCCTGACGGATATGATTACGACCCAGCCCATTCCGAATGCTTCCGTGACCTTTTACGACTATGCCAAACAAATCATTGCTTCGGGGACCACCAATTCCGAAGGAATGTACACCAAAACGCTTTCCGAAAAACCTTTCTTATTGATAGCGAAATACGGGAAACAACGCGGTTATCTCAAAGTAAGCGACGGACATTCCAATACGCTTTCTGAATTCGATGTAGAAGGTGAAGAAGTACAAAACGGACTGAAAGGATACATTTATACCGAACGCGGTGTTTGGCGTCCCGGAGATTCAATCTATGTCAACTTTGTTTTGCGGGACTATGAAAAGAAACTTCCGCTGAACCACCCGGTAACATTCACATTGACAGATCCTTCCGGTTATGAAGCAAGCAAAATCACCAAATCACAAGGAATAAACGGACATTACGACTTCAGAACTTCTACCCGGCACGACGGCAAAACGGGAATTTACACGGCAAGAGTCATGGTCGGATCACGCGAGTTTATCAAATACCTGAAAGTTGAAACGGTGAAACCAAACCGCTTAAAGATCAAACTGGATGTTCCGGTAAGTTCTGACAGCTTACTTCGATTAGAATCTTACTGGCTGCACGGAGCTCCGGCCAAAAACCTGCGTGCAACGGTCGATGTGGAATATCAGTCTACAAACACCGTTATTCCTGGATTCCCGAAATTCGAATTCGATTCACCGATCCGTAAGGTCCATTCAGACAAGAATACCTTGTTTGACGACGATCTGGATGCGAACGGAAAGGCTTCGTTTAAACAGGAAGTTTCTTCGCTGTCACAAGCTTCCGGTATGCTGAACGCCATTTACACCATGCGTGTCTTTGAGCAAGGCGGAAACTTTTCGATCGATCGTTTTTCGCAAATCTATTCTCCTTACAAGCAATACGTCGGATTTAGGACACCTGACCCAGAAGCTGACAACTCTTTGATTTCAGGAAAAAAACACACCTTCGACGTGGTCATGGTGAATGCTGCAGGAACCATTTTGAAAAAACCTTCCAAAATCCGAGTGAAGATTTACCGCATGGAATGGCGATGGTGGTACGAAAGCGGAGATGATGATTTGGGAAATTTTATGGCTCGAAGCGGGAACATGCTTGTTTACGATTCCCTGCTGAATGCTTCGAGTGGAAAAACAGCCTTCCAATTCGGATTGAACTCTACAGATTATGGTCGATTCCTCGTTACTGTGACGGATGAAGAAGGTTTTCACCAGGCCGGAAAAATCATTTCGATTGATGTTCCATACTGGAGCCGTGGAAATCAGAAAAACAACCAATATGCTTCGATGCTGAACTTTTCTACCGATAAGAAAAGCTACGTGAAAGGTGAAATTGTGAAGTTGAGTATTCCTTCTCCTGCTTCCGGTAAAGCCTTGATCTCAGTGGAAACACGTACCAAAATCGTGAAGAAGTTCTGGGTCAATACCACGAAAGGTGAAACGACTTGTTCATTCGAAACAACGGAAGACATGGCTCCAAATGCCTATGTTCATGTCAGTTTGATCCAGCCACACAGCGCAACGACGAATGATTTACCGATCCGCATGTATGGAATTGTTCCCATCATTGTTGATGATCCGGCAACTCACTTACATCCTGAAATTACTGCGGCGAAAGAATGGCGGCCGGAATCAACGGCTAAAGTCACTGTTTCTGAAAAAAACGGCAAAGGAATGACTTACACCTTGGCCATTGTAGACGAAGGACTTTTGGATCTGACCCGTTTCCAAACCCCGAATCCCTGGAATACATTCTACGCAAAAGAAGCACTGGGGATCAAAACCTGGGATATGTATGATTATGTGATCGGAGCATATTCCGGGAAGCTGAATCGCCTGTTGAGTATCGGTGGTGACGGCTCAGCAGACGATGGCGCAGGCCCGAAAGCAAACCGCTTCAAACCGATGGTTCATTTCTTAGGACCTTTTGTTTTACCGGCAGGATCTTCCAAAACCCACCAGGTTGAACTTCCAACTTACATCGGATCTGTGCGTGTGATGGTGGTAGCTCACTCCGCAACAGCTTTCGGAAATGCCGAAGAAACAGTTACAATCAAGAAACCGTTGATGGTTCTCGGGACTTTACCACGGGTAATCGGTCCGAGTGAAACCATTCAATTGCCGGTTGACGTTTTTGCTATGAAAGACAACATCAAGAATGTCGATGTTCAGGTGAGCTGTAACGATCTGCTGGCTGTAAGCGGAAACAAAAGTCAGGGAATCAAATTTGCGGCAGAAGGAGACCAAATTGTGAACTTTGAATTGAAGGTTGCTAATAAATTGGGAATCGCTAAGATCAAGATCTTTGCAAGATCAGGAAGTGAAACGGCTACCCAGGAATTTGAAGTGGATGTCCGCAGTCCGAACCCACAGGTATTGGAAAGCGAAACGAAAATAATCGAACCGGGGGCTACCGCCAGTTTTACCATGGAACAGGACGGAATCAGCGGTTCTCACTCCTACTCTTTGGAGACGAGTCAGTTTCCTTCCATCAATCTCAGCGGTCGCATGGACGAACTGATCAATTATCCGCACGGATGTATTGAACAAACGACTTCAGCCGTATTTCCACAGCTTTTCGCCATGGATGTCATGCAATTCAGCGAAAAAGAAAAGAAAGCAATGTCGGCAAACATCAAAGCTGCTTTAATCAAGTACCAGAGTTTCCAGCAGTACGAAGGTGGTTTTGCCTACTGGCCGGGAAACCGGGAAGCCAGTGATTGGGGTTCCAATTACGCCGGACATTTCATGATCGAAGCCGAACAGCACGGATTTACGCTTCCTGCCAATCTAAAGTCTCGCTGGATGGAATACCAGAAAAACGAAGCCAACAACTGGACAGCAGATTCCTACCGGGGATATTACCATCACGCCGAAGAATCGCACCAATTGATCCAGGCTTATCGGTTGTACACACTGGCTTTAGCCGGAAAACCCGAATTGGGTGCGATGAACCGTTTGAAAGAGAACAGCAAATTGGGAGTTACCGCCAAATGGCGACTGGCTGCGGCTTATTACCTGGCAGGACAAAAAGACCTGGCAAAACAAATGACGCGCAACCTAAGCTTTACTCCGGCTTCTTACCGCGAATACAGCTATTCCTATGGCTCTACCCTGCGCGACAAAGCTATGAACCTGGAAGCAGGATTGATGATAGATTCCAAATCGACTGACCAAACTGAAAAAGAGATTACGGATGTTTTGAAATCGAATCAGTGGCTGAGTACGCAGGAGGCCGGTTACTGCATCCTGGCATTGACCAGTGGAAAAATCAAGAATAACGGAGTCTTACAATTCGAGGTGAATTCTGAAAAAGTCACAGCTACCAAGTGCATGATCACCAAAAACTATACGGAAGCAGATGGATCGAAGCTGAAACGATTGACCGTTCGAAATACCTCTTCGAAAAAGATCTATGTGACTTTCTGCACGAAAAAAGTCCCGCAGATCGGTAAAGAGAAAAAAATCCGAAGCAACTTGGAAATGACAATCAGTTATACCAACTTGTCGGGCGTTTCGATTGATCCCTCCAAAATTATGCAGGGAACAGATTTCATCATGGAGGTCAAGCTAAAAAATCCAACGAAAGATCAATTCTACCGGGAAATGGCTTTGAACCAAATCATGCCGAGCGGCTGGGAAATCCACAATGCACGCTTATACGACGAAGAAAGTACTCCGAATATAGACTACCAGGATTACCGAGACGACCGCGTTTACAGTTATTTCAAACTGGCTCCGAATGAAACGAAAATCTTTAAAATACAACTTAATACCTCGTATCTGGGAAGATTTTACCTACCTGCAGTATTTGCAGAGGCGATGTACGACCATACAGTCAATGCCCAGGAAAAAGGCAGATGGGTAGAAGTGACTAAAATTGTGAAACAACCTAAATCATCCTAATAATTATGTAAAGGCTGTCCGGAATTTGGACAGCCTTTTAGTCAAATCTCTTTCTCCTACTTTTTGCCAAGGCAGAAAAAGTAGGCAAAACTGCCTCTATTCCCGATTACAACATTTAAGCAGCCTTCCCTTTCGGGTCGATTCACGGAAAGAATGGATCAGGATCCCAAATGACAAGCACTTTCCGGTATCGACAACCGAAACGGAAGGCTTTTTTCTTCGACCGAACGGCTTGAAGGACGGGTGATGATTTTCAAACGGAGTTGAGATCTTCGTGTCGTGTAATCGGGATGGTGATCGCAGCTTGAAATGCTTCAAACAAGGATTAATTTTCGTGACGAATGGGTGGATTGGTTCTCAAATGTAATTTGTCAGAGCTAAAGATTAGCTATCAACAATCCATAAATCTTCAAAGCCAATCTGCTTTTTTCGCCTTTTATCTGAAGGTCTAAATATTGAACTTGTTTAATCAAATCAAAATACTTTTTGTAAAGTTCCTCCGTTCGGTTTTCTTTCCGGATTCCAACAAGGACAAAAACGACCTGTGATGTATCTGTCAAATAATCACTCGCCTCAATTCCGATATGCTGTAAAGTAAATATCAGTTTAGAGTTTGTAATCTCATTCTCTATTAAAGTCAAAATTTGTCTTCTTTTGCCCATAATCATTCGATGTTTTCCAATTCTTGTTTTACACAAAAGTGTAATGAAGACATTGAATAATTGCAATTTTAGATGTTTTAAGGATTTGAGATATTTAACTGTGTATCTCAAATACATAATCTCTGCAACAAACAAATCAGAAGTTGCGCGCAAAACAGTTTTAAGTGCAAAACGTTTAAGCGAATTAAGCCTGAACGAAAACACGAAATTAAAAGCCAGTGAACTTTATTTGATCGCTTTAGCCATTCAGGTTTCTCCCGCAGAACTTTTAGAAGAAATGTGTGGTGATTTAAAGTTGATAGATTAGTCAACGATTCCATTATAATTTCTGAAATCTATTCGCATCCCGATTTCTATCGGGATAGCGAACAAGCGAATTCTGAAATTCGGAACTTCTAAGTTTCCTGGTTTGAGAGATCGAAACAGCGGATTTCAGCCCAATTACACGACCGGAATATCTCCGGGAAAACAACAAATCATTACCCACACTTCCGAACATTTGCAGGAGTGCTGACCAACCGATGCAGTTACCAATCCCGGAAAGTGCTATCCCACGGTGTTTGTAAAACTACTGTGGGATGCATTTTGAATCCTGATTCCTTCTTTCCGTGGATTGGTCTGCAGCGGTTGGTTGGCTGAAAGCAGTAATTGGGCAAAGGCGTTTTTGCCTACTTTTTGGGCCTCGGCAAGAGGCCGCAAAGCGGGTGAAGACGAAACAGTGACAAACGTTAGTGCGAAAACTGTAAGGTAAGTAGGAGAAACAAAGAGGAATTATTGTGTATTATCAAAATCTACCGAGTAAACACTGATTTTACTATTGCAAAAGCAATCCTCATTTCGTAACTTGTTACAAAAACACGCCCATGAAAACGCTCGAAGAATGGTTTGCAGAATATTCGGTCAGTCACCAGAATGCAACGAACAAGAAAATTCACTACATCTGTGTTCCGGCCATTTTCTTTTCAGTCGTTGGACTATTAATGAGTATTCCCAATCGCGGATTGATCTCTCTCGTTCATTCGGATAATTTCTTGTATGTAAACTGGGCAGTTGTTGCTTTAATTCCAGTCCTTTATTTCTATTTGCGCTTATCCTGGAAAATGGCGTTCTACATTTTGATCTTCTCGGCGCTCTGTGTAATTGGCAATTTCTACCTGTCACTAATAGGCCCTTTGTGGCTGAGCTCTTTGATCATTTTTGCAGTGGCCTGGGTCGGACAGTTCTACGGACATCAAATTGAAGGAAAAAAACCTTCGTTCTTAAAAGATCTGCAATTCCTCCTCATAGGTCCTGCGTGGATTTTAGATAATTGGTTTAACATACAAAGTTCAAATGGTTCAAATGGTTCAAATGGTTCAAATGGTTCAAATTAATGCTTTTTGAACTTTTTACACTTTTGAACTCTTGAACTTGTTAAAGCTGTTCCAGCATTTTCACTACATCTGCGCGCTTACGGGTTGAAACCGGGATCATTTTCCCATCCGACATGATCAAATGTCCGCCCTCCACCTTCACAAACTCCCGGATCATTTTTGTATTGACCAAATGCGATTGATGCACCCGGAAAAAACCCAGTTCCCCCAGTATATCTTCAAAATCCTTCAACGTCCTGGAAACAACGATCCGCTTTGAATTCGAGAAAAAGAATTCCGTATAGTTCACATTGCTTTCACAGCGAATGATCTCCGCAATTTGCACAATGTGAATTTTATCCTGGGCATGCAAGGCCAGTCGTTCCTGCACTTTATGACTTTGTTTCAACGATTCGTTCAGCAAACGGTAATTGTCCTGTTCGTTGTGGTTGTGATTCCGGAACTTGTTCAACGCTTCCTTCAGTTCATCCGGGTCAACCGGTTTCAGTAAATAATCAATCGCCGCATAACGGAACGCCTTGATAGCATGCGCGTCACTGGCAGTTATGAAGATGATCTTAAAAGGGATTTCAGGCAAAATATCCAGCAAGTCGAAACCGGAACCGTCCTGCATCTGGATATCCAGGAACAAAATATCGATCGGAGTTTGCTTTAATAATTTGGCCCCTTCCACTACTCCTGAAGCTTCACCGACTACTTCAATATCCGGAGCATACACTTCCAGGTCTTTCCGGAAGGTAATCCGTGCCTGTTCGATATCATCAATAATTACTGCTCTGATCATTTACAAGGGTATAAAAAGTTGAACCTCCGTCCCGATAACATTTCCGTTATCGTCCTGCAAATCTACAATTTTGACTTCATGTCCGTTCGAATGGGCACTCAACAAATCCAATCTTTCTTTCGTTACATTGAAACCACGCGAAACGTGTGGCTCATTGCTTGCCTGCTGATTTTTAGCTGCAGCTTCCCTTCCGATCCCATTATCCCGGATCACACAGGTAATTCCATCGTCCTCTTCTTTGAACCAACAGGTAATTTTCCCTTTTCGGGAATCGTCCGCATCATACTTGAATCCATGTTTGATGGCATTTTCCACGAAAGGCTGAATCAACATCGGCGGAATTTGAATGAAACTTGATTCCGTTTCCAAGTCGGCAATAATTTCGTATTCGAAGCGATTTCCATTGCAAAATTGTTCAATCAGCAGGTAATTTTCGAGTGTCGAGATTTCTTCTTCCAGGGAAATAGTAGCATTTCTGGAATTATCGAGAATCTGGCGCATTAAGCGGGAAAATTTCGCCAGGTAATACCGTGCTTTTGTTTCATTTTCCGTCCCGATTAATCCCTGGATGGAATTCAGCGCATTGAAAATAAAATGTGGATTCATTTGCAAACGCAGGGCTTTTTGTTCCAATTCCAGCAGGTTCCGGGCAAATTCCGCCTCTTTTTGTGCTGCTATCGCTTTTGTGCGAACGCGTTTGGTCAGGAACTGAACAATTCCCAAAAGGATCAAAACCCCAACAAGGATCTCCATCAAAATAAACCAGGTAGTTTTCCAAAACGGAGCAGCAATGGTAAATTCAATGCGTTCGGGAGTCGGATTGATAAAGCCGTCTTCATTCTGGGATCGAAGCAGAAACACATATTTTCCGGGCGACATGTTCGAATAAGTAATTCGCTGGTCTTTTGTCCAGGGCGACCACTTGTTTTCGAATCCACTCATTTTCCAGGAATATTCAACACCTTCCGGATTCTTGAGATTGATTCCCTTGAAAATAAAACTCAGGTGATTTTGATCGTAATCCAAATTAAATGGCCGGTAACTATTCCAGGGAAGAATGCTATTTGCAAAGCCCTTTGTACTCAAAGACTCATAAAACAACTGCACATCCAAAATACTCAGGATCGGTGCTGTTTTGTTCAATTGCAGATTCGACCGGTTATAGCAGCTTGCTCCGTTGATTGTTCCAAACCAAATTTTCCCGTCTCTATCTTTCCAAACACTGTTTTGACACGTTTCCACTCCCAAAAAACCATCGCTTTTCCCATAATGGCGGATGCTTTTGATTTCCAGGCTCTCATTGAGATCAATTACATCCAAACCGGATTCCGAACCTAAAATCAGGTTTCCACGCAGAGCGAAGACCATTAAATAAACGTTCGACGAATGCAATCCTTCCCGGATGCTTATCTTCTTGATAACTTTCAGTTTAGGGCCAAGCGAAACACAATTAATCCCCGAACCAGCTGTTCCAACCCAAATTCGTCCTTGTGAATCTTCAACAATGGAACGAATCGCATCCGAACTCAGTCCGTTCATTTTTGTCAAAACCTTGCTTTTTCCGGTTTCAGGATCATAACAGGCCAATCCTGCTGATTCCGATCCATACCAAACCAACCCGCGGCTATCCACGTAAACGGCTGTCAGACGCATGTGAATGATTCCTTCCCGAACAGTCAGCACTTTCATTTTTTTGCCCTGGTCTGTGATACAAATTAATCCCGAGCCGGAAGTTGCTGCCCACAAACAGTTTTTACTGTCGCATACCATTTGGCGCACGTAATATTTGTGTGTCGGATCAATCCAGCTGAATCCACCGGCCGAAAGCATTCCTATTCCTTGTCCTTCCGTCCCGAAATACATCAATCCGTCGTGATCTTCTGCAATGGCCTTCACTTTTACAGCTTCGAAGCCATTTTGAAGATTATGCTGGGAAAAGGTCCCGCGGTCCAAGACGCTGACTCCGTTTTGAGCGGTTCCAAACCACAATTTTCCGGAATGATCTCTAAAGATCGAATAGATAAAATTCCCGCCCAAACCGGAATTGGTGGAGTAATGCGTAAACAATTTACCCGCAAACTGCGAAACTCCGCCTCCGGATGTCCCGATCCACAAATCGCCCCAGGTGTCCTTCATAACCGACCGAACATGGTTATTCCCCAGTCCGTTCTTCTCCGTATACATTGTGAATTCCTTTGTATTCCGGTCTACCTGTACCAATCCGAGATTGAGCGTTGCCAGCCAAACCGTTTGATTCTCATCGATTAAAATATCGAAAACCGTTTGCTTATAAAGTTCTCGTTTCAGATCAATTCTGAAATAATCCTTCCGGTTGTGAACGTAGACTCCATCACCGTAAGTTCCGATCCAAATAGCTCCCTGCTGATCTTCCGTAATGCAAGTGATCGCATTTTTCATGACCCGGTTCCGCTTTCCGTGATCAGTGAGATTCCAGCCTCCATTTTTCCATTTTGCAGAAAACAATCCGTTCCCGGTTCCAAACCAGAGTTCCCCCGATTTATCAAAAAAGATAGCATTGACCGTTCTTTCCCCGATTCCCAATGTTTTGTTCAATGAGCGGATTGAATCGCCATAAACCGTAAAAATTCCATGATTGGTTGCTAACCAAATATGTCCGAACTGATCTTCAGCCACATTAAAAACCGCAAAATGATTTTCGAAACGAGGTACTTTAATCGTTCTGAATTCTTTTCCGTTGTATTTGGACAATCCGTCATTTGTTCCAATCCAAAGCGCTTTATCTAGTCCCTGGTGTAAGGAGTAAATGTAGTTATTGACCAGTCCCTGCTTGTCTGTGAACGATTCAAAATTCTGACCGTCGAAACGCGATAATCCACCGCCTCTCGTTCCAAACCACAAATATCCTTTGTGATCCTGGAGTGAACAATACACCTGCGACTGCCCCAACCCGTTTTCCACCGAAAAATTTCGAAAGCTGGCCAATTGACCAAATCCGCAACTGATCGAAAGGACCAAAAAGAAGCAGGTTAAAAGTTCGTTTTTCCGCATAAAACTGAAAGAATTTGGTGTTGATGAAATTACTAAAACTCCGCAAATAGCCGCTTTTTAAATAATCAAAAAGTAGATACACTTTTCGCCATTCCTCCAACGAATAATAAAAGGACCGAAATCCATCTTTTTCACAGGCTTACTTTCAGTAAAAAAAACGGATGAAAGAAAGACTTTTTTGGTTAAGAGAGCAATACCGCTGGAAGAAGCGTGCAATTAAACGCCTGTTATTCTATTCTTTCCTGATTTGGTATATCCAGGCACTTCCTTCTGAATTATTCAACGATCCATACTCGACCGTTTTAGTGGGTAAAAACGGAAAATTATTGGGCGCCCACATAGCAAAAGACGGTCAATGGCGTTTTCCTCCAAGCAATAAAACTCCGCGCAAAATTGCCGTTTGCCTCATCTCATTCGAGGATAAAAATTTCTATTATCATGCGGGTGCAAGTGTCAAGGGAATTTGCCGAGCATTCTATCAAAACATGTCTCGTGGAAAAATTGTTAGCGGTGGAAGTACTATTACCCAACAGGTCATCCGCCTGATGCGTAAAAATCCTTCCCGGACATATTCCGAAAAGATATACGAGATCATTCTTGCAACCCGTTTGGAATTTAGTTATTCCAAAGAAGAAATTCTCAACCTTTACACAGCCAATGCTCCTTTCGGGAATAATGTGGTTGGAATTGATGCCGCATCCTGGCGCTATTTTGGTCGCGCCCCGGAAAACCTGAGCTGGGCGGAAAGTGCAACTTTAGCGGTACTTCCAAATGCTCCCGGACTCATTTATCCCGGAAAAAACCACAAAAGCTTACTTAAAAAACGCAACCGGTTGTTGAAAATGCTTTATGAGCAAGGTGAAATAGACAAATTGAATTATTACCTGGCGTTGGAAGAGCCGCTTCCGGATAAACCGCTTCCACTTCCGCAGGAAGCTCCGCACTTACTGCAACGCTGCATCATGCATGGTCAAAAAGGACAATTGATCCGGTCAACGATCCGGGAAGAGATTCAAACCATGGTAAACAATGAAACCGAGCAATACGCGCTTCGCATGAATGAATACGGAGTTTTCAATGCAGCAGTTTTGATCACTTCTGTTGAAACCGGGGAAGTGGTTGCCTACAAAGGCAATTTAAATAACTCGGAAGGTGATCATGCTTATGATGTAGACTGCATACAGGCCCCAAGAAGCACCGGAAGTATTTTAAAACCCTTGCTTTATGCCAAGTCGATGGAATCCGGATTAATTACTCCGAAGCAATTGTTATGTGATTTCCCTTCCCGTTTCGGCACATTTGCACCGAATAATTTCAACCGCCAGTTTTCCGGAGCGCTTCCGGCGAATAAAGCGCTATCGAAAAGTTTGAATATTCCGATGGTTTTTCTTTTACGTGAATACGGTCAGGCAAAATTCCACAACGATCTCAAGCAATTCGGATTCCGGAATATGAATAAAAATTCCGGTCATTATGGCTTGTCTTTGATCCTGGGTGGAGCAGAAGCATCCGTTTGGGAGATTAATTCCTGCTACAATTCCATGGCTCAACATCTGCACAATCCAAATCCTTTAAAAATTCATTATTCCGGACAGCCTGAAAAAGCTCCAAAAATGCCACTAGACAAAGCCTGTATTTATGCCACATTCGATGCATTGATTGATGTAAACCGTCCGGACGAAGAAAATAATTGGCGGGCCTTTGAATCCTCTCAGAAAATTTCCTGGAAAACAGGAACCAGCTTCGGATTCCGGGATGCCTGGGCGGTTGGTGTTACGCCAAAATACGTTGTTTCGGTTTGGGTAGGAAATGCAGACGGAGAAGGAAGGCCCGGATTAACCGGTGTAAAAGCCGCTGCTCCGCTTTTGTTCGCTATTTTCAGGAACCTCGATTCTCCGCGGAAATGGTTTTCGAAACCTTCAGCAAATATGACCCGAACGGAGATTTGCAATGAAAGCGGTCAGATTTCGAATCGTCATTGTGAGCATACCCATTACGAATACGTTCCCTCAAGCTGTTTGATCAGCAAAAATTGCACTTATCATCAATTGGTGCATTTAAATCAGGAAGAAACATTCCGGGTAAATGCAGATTGTGAGGCAAGTAGTACCATGAAACACAAATCGTGGTTTATTTTACCTCCAAGCATGGAGAAATATTATGTGCAGCAAAATCCGAACTATCACCCGGTTCCCCCTTTCGATCCTGAATGTACTTCTAACAGGCCGGAAAATATCATGAGCTTCATTTATCCAAAACGGCAAACACGCATTTACATTCCACGTGAATTGAATGGCTTACGAGGGAAAGTCATTTTTGAAGTGGCACACACCCGGCAAAACAGCATCCTTTACTGGCACATCGATGAAGAATTTATCGGTACTACTTCAGATATCCATCAAATCTCGGTGCAACCTGAAAAAGGCAAACACCAGGTGACAGTAGTTGATGAAACAGGTGTTTTATTAACCGAATCGTTTGAAGTTCTTTAGTACTCATCAGTCAAAAACAACTGTTTAATCCATGAAAGCTACAGTTAAGGTTTTTTAGGGATTTTAATTACAACCATCCAACTATTCCTGCGTTAATTCAAAAAGAAAACAACGCTAAACTTTGTCAATCATGAACGTTACAACGATCAATCAACTGGAAACATACAAGGCTATCGAAGCAGTTTGTGTGAGCAACCATTCTTGTTGGACCCATGTCAAAGAGTTTCGCGGGGCATTTTCGCGGTTCGCGTTAAAAGTTGCTCAATTGGATCTGTTATCTGAAAACGGAAATCCTTCATTAAATCCGCGTTTGGAGTATTTAATCAAAGAGATTGAACAGATTTTGAGGACACATTTCGACCGTTACTTCGATTACTTACAACAGAAGAACAGCGAGTTATATCAAGTTTATCAACGCATTCGGAGAAGCAGCTAATTGGTTTTTATCTATCACGTTTTGTAGCGCAGGATTGATCGATAAACCATGCTTCTTCCGATTATTCCGAATATAAGAAATAGTGTTTAGTAATTGGTCCGGATTACGAATCACTCGACAATGATACTTCTGTGTCCAAAAAGGGATTGATTTATCCTTTAATGTTCTCGGTTCGTATTTCCCGTTCGTCGCGTCAAGGGGATTAATCCCCTTGGCCGCGCGATACGCGTTACACGCGCGGGCAGTCCGACCTTTCACCCGATGCATAATTTTCGGGACCTCATCCTCCTCACAATACACTAACAAATGCATGTGATCCCGACAAAGATTCAATGCCACCACCACAAAATCCAATGTTTCAGAAACCTGAAAAACTTCTTTAGCGATCAATGTTTCCTCTTCAGCACTCATGGAGTAAACATCCGGATAAGGAAGTGTTCCATGAAACCGTCTTTCCCGGGCTCTATATAAAATCATTCGCCGCGAAGTTCGGCTGTCATGAAGGTTAGTGGTCAAATGAAAATAAGCGTGTGAACTCATACAAAAGCTACTTTCTTATATAAGCTAAGAAAAAAGTTCCCTTGAAACAACAAAAAAGGTGCCCGAAAGCACCTTCTCTATAATTGATTTTCTTTTGAATTTAATTCAAACTTGCCAGTTTTTCTTCCAAAATGGCAATCTTCTGTAAAGCATCTGCTTCTTTTTTACGCTCATTGGCCAAAACCTGCTCAGGCGCACCGTTCACGAATTTCTCGTTCCCCAGTTTACCCTGAACACTTTTCAGGAATCCTTTCGTGTAATTCAATTCCTCTTCCATTTTCTCCTTTTCTGCAGACACATCAATTGCTTCTCCAAAAGGAATGAAGTACTCATTGGACTGAACCAGGAACGAATTGGCATTCGCTACTTTATCCGTTGTGTACTCCATCAATGAAAGATTACCCATTTTCAGGATCACCGGATCAAAAGCAGGATCGATCTCATGATTCTTCTTAACGAACAACTCAATGCGTACTTTGTTAGCGATGTTATTTTTCTTACGGATATTACGGATATTAGTAACAACATCTTCAGCAATAACAAACTGTTTCAATACAGAATCGTCATAAGCTTCTGCTATGGGCCACTTTGCAATGATGATATCCTCACCTTCTTTGCGTTCTCTCAACAAGTGCCACAATTCCTCGGCAACGAACGGTGTAAACGGTTGAAGCAGACACAACAACTTCTCAAAGAAAATGATGGTTTGTTCCATGGTTGCTTCATCAATCGGTTGTTCATAGCCCGGTTTAATCATTTCCAGATACCAGGCACAGAAATCATCCCAAACCAATTTGTAAATTGCCATCAATGCTTCGGAAATTTTGAATTTCGCCATCAAATCATTGATATTCTCCAACTCCTGGTTGAAACGTGCGTTGAACCATTCAATTGCTTTGACGGAAGCTTTTGGCTGTTCGATCGGTTTTACTTCCCAACCTTTCACCAAACGAGCTGCATTCCAGATCTTATTGGTGAAGTTTCTTCCCTGTTCGCACTGACTGGAATCGAAAGGCAAATCGTTTCCTGCCGGAGAAGAGATCAAAATCCCCAAGCGAACACCGTCTGCCCCGTATTTTTCGATCAGTTCAATCGGATCCGGAGAATTCCCCAATGATTTGGACATTTTACGCCCCAGTTTATCGCGAACGATCCCGGTATAATATACATTTCTGAACGGCAGTTCACCCATGTATTCGTATCCGGCAATAATCATACGTGCCACCCAGAAGAACATAATCTCCGGAGCAGTAACCAGGTCATTGGTCGGATAATAGTATTTAATCTCCTTGTTTCCGGGCTGAGTCAATCCGTTAAATACCGAAATCGGCCATAACCAGGAAGAGAACCAGGTATCCAATACGTCTTCGTCTTGTTTCAAGTCGGATGCAGTAAGAGCTTTTCCAGCTTTTTGTGAAGCCAAAACAACGGCCTCTTCACTGGTTTTTGCAATCACGAAATCTTCCGAGCCTTCCCCGAAGTACCATGCAGGAATGCGATGTCCCCACCACAGTTGACGGGAAATGCACCAATCCTTCACATTTTCCATCCAATGACGATAAGTATTCTTAAACTTATCCGGGTGAAACGAAATATTCCCGTTCATTACGTTTTCCAAAGCAGGCTGCGCCAATTCTTTCATCGACACGAACCACTGCAGAGATAAACGCGGTTCGATCACACAATTTGTTCTTTCGGAATAACCGATTTTATTGATGTGATCTTCTACCTTCACCAAATAGCCTTTGTCGTCCAGTTCTTTGGCGATCTCTTTACGAACATCGAAACGATCCATACCTGCATAATGCAAACCATTTTCGTTTACAATTCCGTTATCGTGGAAAATATCGATCGTTTCCAAATCGTATTTCTTCCCTAATTCGTAGTCATTTACATCATGAGCAGGAGTTACTTTCAAACAACCTGTCCCGAATTCCATTTCTACGTATTCGTCACAAATAATCGGAACGGTACGGTTCGCAATAGGAACAATGGCGTGTTTCCCATGCAAATGCTTGTATCGCTCGTCATCCGGGTGAATACATATTGCAGAATCCCCCAAAATCGTTTCCGGACGAGTGGTTGCAATTGTCAGCCACTGATCATCTGTTCCGGCTACTTTGTAGCGAACATGGAACAATTTTGAGTTTACTTCTTTGTGGATTACCTCCTCATCAGAAAGAGCAGTGCGCGCTTCCGGATCCCAGTTGATCATGCGAACACCGCGGTAAATCTTTCCTTTATTAAATAAGTCGATGAATACATCAATTACAGAATCGGAATACTCCGGATCCATCGTAAAAGCAGTTCTTTCCCAATCGCAAGAAGCACCGAGCTTCTTCAATTGCTGCAAGATCACACCACCGTATTTTTCTTTCCAGTCGAAAGCATGTTTCAAAAACTCGTCACGGGAAAGGTCCGATTTCTTGATCCCTTCCTGGCGCAATTTCTGAACAACTTTTGCTTCTGTGGCAATCGATGCGTGATCCGTTCCCGGAACCCAGCATGCATTTTTGCCTTCCATTCGTGCTTTACGAACCAATACGTCCTGAATGGTATTATTCAACATGTGCCCCATGTGTAAGACACCCGTTACATTCGGCGGAGGAATGACGACGGTAAACGGCTCACGATCATCTGGTTCTGAATGAAAGTAACCCTTAGCCATCCAATGGCTGTACCATCGTTCTTCTGCTGAACGGGGTTCGTACGTTTTTGGAATTTCCATGTTAATTTTTATTTATTTAAGTTGCAACGCTTGGGCTAAAGCTTCAGCGAAGGCACAAAGGTACTAAAATGAGGTGATTTATCAAGGTTGGAAAACTGGCATTAATGCTTTTTCTTCTACATTTGTTCAAACAGGCTTATGAAAAAAACGGTGAGCATTCTTTCTAAAAGCATTCGGATTTTCTTCGAAGTCTTACTTGCATTTATATGCATCTATATGCTAATTTTCCTGGTGATTTCCCCGTTTGGAGTGGAAGCTGAAAAAACATCAGATCCTAAAACCGAAATCATTTATCTTTCAACGAACGGAATTCATTCAGATATCATTCTACCGATCAAACACCCGTTGAAAGATTGGAAAAAAACACTTAGTCTGGAAAAAGGACTCGCGGTCGACACCTTCCAAACTCATTTGAAATTCGGCTGGGGAGATAAAAAGTTCTTTCTAAAAACCAAAGAATGGAGCGATATGGAGGTTGGCACTGTTCTCAATACCGTTTTCGGAAGAGGTCCCGGAGCTATGCATTTGATCCTTTGCACTCCAAAAGATTTGGATAAAAAGAGTTTGGTGGAACTGCATTTGACAAAGAAACAATACGCGCGTTTGTGTGCTTTCATTCATAGTAGTTTCCAATTTGAAAATGGGCATGCAAAAGCGATCGAAAACCATCCTTATGGGACTTATGATTTCTTTTTTGACTCCAGTGTTGAGTATAATATGACTTACACCTGCAATACCTGGACGAATAATGCGTTGAAACGCGGCGGACAGAAAGCTTGTGTCTGGACACCGTTTAAGGGAGCGATTTTCTCGAAATATACGAATTAATTCATCCGTAAGTCAATCAGCTACCGGGTTTGTCCACCGCGGCGGACAAACTGGTAAATTTGCGCAGTGAAACCGGATACTGCAATCACCGACTCCTTCTCTCGCTACTCAAAATGAAGGATAGACATCTGTCTATTGACTCAGTGGCACCAAGGCTTTGGAACAACAATCTGCTGAAAATAAAAATCCCCAAACCTCATCAGTTCGGGGATGCAATACTTATAATCAGGAATTACTTCTTTCCTTTTCCATTCGATTTTCCCGAATTTCCATTGGACTTCCCATTTCCTTTACCACCGGAATTCTCTTTTTTATCACTTCCGGTAGCTTTTGGCTTCGAATTTCCTTTCGATTTATCCTTTACCTTTCCTTTCAAAGCATGGAATTCAGCAGATCCCGGTTTAATACCCAATTCCTTTGCCATAGCTCCCCAGCCTTTTGATTTACTGGATCTGTAAACCGTAATCACCTGTTCAATCGGTCTTTTTGCAATGTTAGCAACCTGGAAAGCCATAAAAGCATCACCGGCATTCATCCCAATCTTAAAACAAGCTTCGACCTGTGGCATCGTTGCATTAAATGTTTTGGTTAAATTGAGCTTAAACGCGGGTAAATCTTTATTTGCATCTGTATTTACAAGTTTCAAACTTGCATCCAGTTCGGTATCTCCCGATCTGTAATCTTGTCCCAAAGCGATACCGGAAACCAGCATCAATAGTAAAAAAATCGTCTTCTTCATATTAGTTGTTTTTTTGAACGGTTATGTAATTATACACTTTTTAGACCAGATCAATTCAATCGCTGCAAACCAATCCGTTTACGTGCTTCATCAATCTCCACCACCCGAACTTCCACGTGCTCATGCAGGGAAATAACCTGGGTCGGATCTTCCACATAATGATCAGCCAACTGGGATTTATGGATCAATCCGTTTTCTTTGATTCCGATATTCACAAAAGCTCCGAAATTGGTTACATTGGTCACAATGCCGTTCAGAATCATTCCTTCTTTCAAGTCAGAAATTGTTTTGATGCGGCTGTCGAATTCCAGGACTTTGGCTTGTTTCCGCGGATCGCGTCCCGGTTTTTTCAATTCTTTAATGATATCTGCAAAAGTGAACGAATCGATCTCGGGGAAATCACTTTGCTTCACTTCTTTCAATTTGGCTTCATTCCCGATCAAATCTTTCAGCTCAACACCTAACTTTTTTACAATTTGATTAACGAACTTATAACTTTCCGGGTGCACAGAGGAGTTGTCCAATGGATTTTCACCATCGCGTACACGCAAAAATCCTGCAGCCTGTTCGTAAGCCTTGTCTCCTAATCGTTTTACTTTTCTCAGTTCCTCACGTGATTTGATGCCGCCATTCTCTGTGCGATAAGCCACAATGTTTTCCGCAAGTCCCATTCCCAAACCGGAAACGTAACTCAATAAATAAGGGGAAGCGGTATTCAAATCGACTCCAACTGCGTTCACGGCAGAAACAACTACATCATCCAATGCATCCTTCAATTGTGTTTGGTTCACTTCATGCTGGTATTGCCCTACTCCAACCGACTTCGGATCGATCTTCACCAACTCTGCCAACGGGTCCATTAATCTGCGGCCAATGGAAACCGCACCGCGAACCGTTACATCGTAATCCGGGAATTCCTTTCGTGCGATAGGGCTTGCCGAATAAATAGATGCTCCGTCTTCGCGAACTACATAAACATCCAGGTCGCGGTCAAAACGTATGTGCTTGATGAAGTGTTCTGTTTCTCTTCCGGCAGTTCCATCACCTATGGCAATGGCTTCCATCTTGTAAGCCTGCACCAATTGTGCAATCTTAGCAGAAGCTTTATCTTTTTCGTTTTGGGGTGCATGCGGATAAATGGTCACGTTGGTCAATAAACTTCCGTGTTCGTCCAGGCAAACCACTTTACAGCCCGTTCTAAAACCCGGGTCAATTGCCAGTGTACGTTTATTCCCAACCGGCGGCGCCAGCAATAATTGTTTCAAATTGGTTGAAAAAACGGAAATTGCTTCTTTATCTGCTTTTTCCTTAGCCTGCGCCAATAATTCATTCTCCAGGGAAGAACACATCAATCGGGAATAGGATTCCTTGCAGGCACGAGCTACCAAATCACCGCATTCATCGTCTGTCTTGACAAAGAAACGCTCTAATGATTCCAAGGCGTCTTCTTTATCCGGTTGTGCTTTCAGAGATAAAATCCCTTCGCGCTCGGCCCGGATAATTGCAAGGAAACGGTGGGATGCTGTTTTGTAAAGCGGTTCGGAAAAATCAAAGTAATCGCGGTATTTTGCCCCTTCTTCCTCTTTTCCTTTTACCAGTTTGGAAGCAAGGATGGCTTTTCGCTGGAATAAGGTTCTTACGCGTCCACGTGCGATGGCATTCTCATTGATCCATTCCGCCATAATATCTACAGCTCCCTGGATTGCCATATCCTCATCCACTACTTCTCCCTTCAGAAAACGCTCTGCCATTTGCTCCGGATCACCGCCGCGCTGCGACATGATCATTCGCGCCAACGGTTCCAAACCTAGTTTCTTTGCTTTGTCGCCCTTTGTCTGACGTTTCTGCTTGTATGGCAGGTAAATATCTTCCAGTACCACGGAATCAAAACAGGTCAACACTTTATTTTTCAGTTCGTCCGTCAATTTCCCCTGCTCTTCAATGGAGGCGATCATGGTTTGCTGACGTGCAATAATTTCATCGTACTTTTTTGCCAAATCGCGGATTTGTGTAATTTGAACCTCGTCCAAACCACCGGTCATTTCTTTCCGGTATCTCGAAATAAAAGGAACAGTTGCCCCGCCATCCAATAAATTAATGGTATTTTGAATTGCCTTCTCTTTTAATCCTGAGGCATTTATTACGAATTCATTTTTTTGCATAGACACAAATATAAACCTTCGGAAAAACTCTCCGGTATACCTGTTGAAAAAGAACTTCACAATCCCGCTTTTTACTCATCCAAATCCGCAACTAACAAGATTATTCTCAAATAGATACAACCATTGTTTTTTTCATGAGTCTTTTCTGAAAACTAATGCTATGAGAAAAATTTATACGCTTTTATTAATGATCTGCCTGTTTCATATAACAGGCTTCGGTCAAACAACCGGTTATTCGTTCTATGCCGATACCCTATACGGATGTCAAACTACTTTTGGTGTTCAAATGACGATCGGTGCGCTTGCTGAAACCGGAGGAGTCTTATCTGTAGATTGGGGAGACGGGAACACCACTACCTACAACTATTCAACCACAGCCGGAAACAATACACAATACACTCAGGTGACTCACGGCTACACACTTCCCGGAAATTATGTCGTATCATTCAACATTTATAGTGGAACTGCAGGTGCAAATGTAGATGCAGGTCAAACAACTAATGTGAATGCTCCCGGAGCTTCCAATTGTGGTTATTTGTGGATTTATACCATGCAGACTGCCCCTTCTGTCAACTACATGAACGTTCCCTATCAGTTTACGGATGTAAATGGAACTGTCACGATCCTGCTGCCTTCATCCAGTCCCGGAACAGCAGCAGTTTACACAGGACTTAACCCAGCGAATGCGCCTTACACCGCTCAAATCGATCCGACCTGGTTAGCCGCTAATGGTTTGGTCCAAACGAGTCCGAATTTTACGATTACTTCATTCAATCCGAATGGAATGGCAAACAATCCGCAGCAGACGATGACTGTAAGTTGCAGTATTCCCAGTCCAAATCCTGATTTTGGAGTGAGTTACGGCTGGGGATCCAACTTTGTGGCACCTTTGCAAACAGGTCATCTGTATTTGAATATTTGCAATTTCGCTTGTTCTGACACTTCTGATGTAACTGTTTCACTTCAAATGCCGGCGAATTTTGTGCCGAATACGACCGGACTTACAAATGCGTCCGTGACAGGAAACATCCTTACTTTCGACATTCTCGGCCTTTCGGATTGCCAGTACATTCACATTCCATTTAATTTCCCGGGAAACACCCCGGCAGGAACTCCGTATTGTTTTCAGGTGGCTTTATCCAATCCAAACGATTCTTTCCTCGGGAACAACTTTGATACAATCTGCGGTGTGGTATTGAACTCCTATGATCCGAACGAGAAATTAGTGGATCAGCCAACGAATATCGATCCAAATTCTGTACAGGAATTTGAATACGTCATCCATTTCCAGAATGATGGAAACTTTGATGCCATCGATGTTGTCATCCAGGACACAATTGCACCGAACCTGGATTTATCGACTTTCAAATACGTGGGCGCGAAACATGGAGTTGCAACGTCAATCAATCCGACAACACGAGTTGTAACATTCTCTTTCAATGACATTAACCTGGGCCAAAGTTCGGTAGACCTGGATGCATCACAAGGATTTGTGATTTATACGATCTCTGAAGAAGCTGGATTACCTGAGGGTTCAGTCATTGAAAACACAGCTTATATTTACTTTGACTTCAATCCGGCGATCATTACCAATACAACGTATAACATCAATGAATTGCCTCTTGGATTGGATGAATCCAAATCCGAATGGATCAATATGTATCCGAATCCGGCAGAAGATAAAATTAAATTTAGCGGTGCTTCTGTTACTGAAGCTTCCATTTATGATCTGACCGGAAAACTGGTATTGGAAACTAAAGACATTTTGAACAATGAGCTTTCATTAAACAACCTGCAAAACGGAATTTACCAGGTTGTTTTGAAAACAAACAACAGCATTTCAACTCAAAAATTAGTCATTAAAAAATAGTTCAAAAACACGCTTTTATGAGCCCGGTTTCTAGTATGGAACCGGGCTTTTTTGTGTTAACGAATTGTAAAATATGGCTTTAGAACTTTTTGGTTTTCCTATCTTAGCTACCCAACTTTTAAATGAAGACGGTTTGAGATATTGGATTTTTGGAATAATTGCAGGTAGTTTTTTGGTGAGTTTTCAGCTTGTGCCATCACTAAAGCTACCGGAGACATGCGATCAAACACCGTTCGCTCAGACGGGTAACGCAAGTTATTACTCAAACAAATTTCAAGGCAGAAGAACAGCTTCAGGTGCTACATATCACAAAGACAGCATGTATTGCGCCCACAAGTCACTAAAATATGGGACTATCTTAAAGGTGACGAATCTAAAGAATGACTCTGTCATTGTTGTGAAAGTTGTAGACCGCATGGGAAAATCTTCTCCGCACATCATCGATCTGAGTATGGCCGGTGCGCAAAAATTGAATTTCGTAAGGAACGGAATAGCCAAAGTAAAAGTAGAAGAAGTAATTCCGGTTCCCGTAGCGAAAGCAGACTAAGATTTCCTACTTTTAGGGCATGTTTGAAGATCTGATAGTGATTGATTGCTCTACTGTTCTGGCCGGACCATCCGTTGGAACTTTCTTTGCAGAATTGGGAGCTTCGGTCACAAAAATCGAGAATCCGGGAATTCCGGATGTTACACGGTCGTGGAAATTAGCATCCGAAGATAAAAACACTTCTGTATCAGCTTACTTTTCATCTGTAAACTACCGCAAGCAATACCTGAAACTCGATTTCAAAAATGAATCCCAGCGCGGGCAATTGATTGATCTGATAAAAAAGGCAGATATTTTCCTCTGCAACTTCAAAAAAGGAGATGCCGAAAAATTCGGTTTAAGCGATTCGTATTTACAATCTGTCAATCCGAAATTAATCATTGGAAAAATATCCGGATTTGGTTCCGAAAGCGATAGAGTGGCTTATGACCTTATTCTCCAGGCTGAAACCGGTTTTATGTCCATGAACGGAACACCCGGGTCCGGCCCTGTGAAGATGCCGGTAGCTTTGATTGACGTGCTGGCTGCTCACCAATTAAAAGAGGGAATTCTGACAGCTTTGCTAAACAGAACAAAAACGCAAAAAGGTGCGGTAGTTTCTGTTTCACTATACGACGCCGCAATTGCGTCTCTGGCAAACCAGGCTTCCAATTATCTAATGGAAGGACATATTCCTGAAAGAATAGGAAGCCTTCATCCGAATATTGCTCCATACGGCGAGATTTTTGTCACAAAAGATGGTAAGATGATCACTTTTGCCATTGGAAGCAATAAGCACTTTCAGCTGCTCTGTGAATTTTTAAATCTTTCGGACCTGCCTTCCGACCCGCGTTTTTCAGAAAATGTAGAACGGGTAAAGAACCGGAAAGCGTTACAGGAAATTATCACTGAGATCGTTTCACATTACAATGCTGCCGATATTCTTGCATTTATGCACGCATATTTCGTTCCGGCAGGCCTTATCAAAGATTTGGAGCAGGTATTTGAAGATACGGAAGCAAAAAAACTTGTTCGAACAGAGACAATCGAAAATATCCAAACACAAAGGGTGTCACAAATTGCTTTTAAACTGAAGCCATGATAGAAGTTAGAGTTCCGAAATCAGAAAAGGACTGGAATGTTTACTACGACCTCCGTTACCGGATCCTAAGAGAACCGCTCGGAAAAGAAAGAGGTTCCGAACGCCATGAAGGTGACGAGACCGGAACTCATTTTGCTTTATACGAAAACACTGCATTAATTGCTGTTGCACGTTTGGACCGTGTGGGTGAAACAATCTGCCAGGTACGTTTTGTTGCGGTAGAATCTCATTTACAAGGTAAAGGTTACGGACGAAAGATCATGACTACAGTGGAAAAAGAAGCTGTGAATCTCGGATATCGGAAACTGATCCTTCATGCACGCGATTATGCACTACCGTTCTATGAAAGATTGGGATACACTTTAATCGGCCCTTCTTACAAGTTATTCAACGTACTGCAACACTTTGAAATGTTCAAAATCTTACCGTAAAGAGAAAGAAACACAAATTTTCATTCCATTCGTTCCGTCAATATCCAGGTTGCCATTCAGGTGCTCCACCATTCCGCGAATGATATCCACACCTCCTCCGGATAGTTCACGGTTCTCCTTGACCCCCCTTCCATTATCAGAAATTTCAAGAACTCCTTTTGGACCGAGCATTTGAAAATCAATACGGATCACACCGATCTCATTTTCTCCGAAAGCATGCTTATAGGAATTCAAGACTGCTTCATTAATAATGATTCCTATAGATATAGCCAGTGAGCTTTTTATTTCACAACTGTCTATACTCGTCAATAATTGCAACTGTTTCTGAGGGAATGAAAGACTTTCGCGCAGACTTTGAACAAGTCGGTTTATATATTGGCTTAAAGAAATACGCAGGTTTTTGGAATTTTCCGTAAGCATTTCATGCAGACTCAAAATACTTTGTACCCGGTTTACAGAATCCAGCATCAGGTTCTTATGATAAGCATCCCTTGCCTTACTAACCTGTATATTCAAAAGACTGCTGGTGATCTTCAGGTTGTTTACTATACGATGATTGGTCTCTGTCAACAAACGCTTTTGCTGACGCAGCGCTGCTTCTAATTCCTGCTGTGCAATTTTACGTTTATGTGTTTCAACTGCTAAAGAAACCATTTGTGCGGCGATTAATCCGAATTTCTGATCATTCAAAGACCAATTCCGCACTTGTTTAACCTGCTCGAAACAAATAACTCCGATAATACTACCTTCAGACCGGAGAGGAATATCCATTATCGAAACAATTCCGTTCGGTATCAGATAAGCATCATTCAATTCGGATGTATAAGGTGAAGTTTGTGCATTCGCTGCCAGGATGATCTTTTCTGTTTCAAAAAGCATGAAATAAGTCGGCATTTCAATAACCGGAAGGGATTCCTGTGGGATCATTTTGCCCACCCGTGTATCATAATTTCCTATGCATTCAATATGTTCATGGGCTTCATCAAACAACCAGGCATTTACACGTGTTACTCCAACAGCCTTGGAAGACATCTCGAGAATTTCATAGATTGCGTCATGCAGTTTTCCACTTCGGATTTTCTTCGATTTGGAAAGTAATTCAATGGTAAGTGTCTTACGCAGTAAATCCCTTCTTCTTCGTTCAATATAAGTTGCATCAACTAAACTACCGAGCACCAGGTATTCATTCTCATCTACTTTCCAGGCTGCCAAACGCATTCTTGAAGCAAACACACCGGTACCACGTCTGAGCGTAACCTGCAAGTCCACGTAGCGGGAAGTATTCAGATCACGCAGGAAATGTTCAATACGCTCATGTTCATAAGTCAGATGCTCAAAAATGGTAGTCCCCACCAAGCTTTCCCGTTCCAGGAGTTTTTCCAGGTCAAAGGAAGCATGAAGGATTTTTCCGTCTTGATCAAAGATAACCAGGCTCTCATCCATTCCAGAAATGAGCTTACGCAAAGTCGATAGAATATCTTGTTGTGCCATAGCAGTTTACAATGGTCAAATGTAGTCGATTTTTTTATACCCGGGTGAGTATTAAGACTAAGTTTTTAGTAAATTTATCGTATGCTGTATTACAATGAGCAAATTGCTGTTTTATCAGGAAATTCCATTAAATTACAAGACATATCAATTAAGTGTACTCAGAATGCTCAAGCGCGCCAGAGTTTAAAGATTGCCCCCTTGAACATTTGAATTTTTTCTCAAATAAAATATTATTATGCTTGCATAGCAATGTTTTATTTCATATCTTGGACGCAAGAAACGAATTTAAAAACAATATAAAATTATGTCACAAGCTATCAAGGGCGGAGAATTCATCATCCGCGATGTTACCCCTCAAGAAATATTCACCCCGGAAGAATGGTCGGAAGAGCAGCGAATGATTGCTCAGACTTGTGATGATTTTATTGAACAGGAAATCACACCGATTCTGGAGCGTATTGACAAGATGGAAGAAGGTTTGATGCCTTCACTACTTCAAAAAGCCGGTGAATTGGGAATGCTCGGGTTATCTGTTCCGGAAGATTTAGGCGGAATGGGTGTTGATTTCAAAACATCACTTTTAGCTACCGAGCACCTTGGAAAAGGACACTCATTCTCTGTAGCTTACGGAGCTCACACCGGAATTGGTACTTTACCCCTGTTATACTATGGAAATGCAGATCAAAAAGCAAAATACATTCCGAAACTGGCTAGCGGGGAATGGAAAGCTGCTTACTGCTTGACCGAACCAAGTGCGGGATCGGATGCAAATTCCGGTAAAACAAAGGCAGTTCTTACGCCTGATGGAAAACATTATGTACTGAACGGTCAAAAAATGTGGATTACCAATGGAGGATTCGCAAATTTCTTCACTGTTTTTGCGAAAATCGACGATGACAAAAACCTGTCGGCATTTTTGGTAGAAGCAGATTCGGAAGGGATCAGCCTGAATCCGGAAGAAAAGAAAATGGGGATCAAAGGATCATCAACCCGTCAGGTATTCTTCAATAATGTGAAAGTACCGGTTGAAAATATGCTCTCCGAACGTGAAAACGGGTTTAAAATTGCCTTAAACATCCTCAACATCGGTCGTATCAAATTGGCCGCCGGTGTATTGGGAGGAGCAAAACAAACCATCACCGATTCTATCCGTTATTCCAATGAACGTGAACAGTTTGGAAGAAACATTTCAAAATACGGTGCTATCCGTTTCAAAATTGCCGAGCAGGCTATCAGAACATATGTAGCGGAATCTGCTATCTACCGCGCTGGTCAGAATATTGATGACGCAATCCAGGCGTATGTGGCAGGCGGTATGGAAAAAGGTCCCGCAACACTAAAAGGAATCGAACAATTCGCTCCGGAATGTGCAATCCTCAAAGTTGCCGGCTCTGAATGTTTGGATTATGTTGCCGATGAGGGTGTTCAGATTTTCGGAGGAATGGGATATTCGGCAGAATCTTCTGTTGAAAAAGCATATCGCGATTCCCGAATTAACCGGATTTTCGAAGGAACCAACGAGATCAACCGCTTATTGATCGTTGACATGGTGTTACGCCGTGCTATGAAGGGTGAGCTTGATTTAATGGGACCAGCTATGAAAGTCGCTTCCGAATTAATGAGTATTCCTGAAATGACAGAATTGGGTTCTCATCCACTGGCAGCTCAACGACAAGCACTTTCCGGATTCAAGAAAACCATTTTGATGGTTGCTGGTTCAGCGGTTCAGAAACTGATGCAAACCATGTCGAAGGAACAGGAAGTTCTGATGAACATTGCTGATATAGCAATCTGGGTTTACCAGGCTGAATCGGTATTGTTGCGTGTAGAAAAATTGATCGAAAAACAAGGGGAAGCAGCGGCAGCTATTCCAATTTCTATCGTTAAAACGTATTTCTATGATGTTGCAGAGCTGATTGACAAAGCCGCGAAAGATGCTATTTACAGTTTCGCAGACGGTGATGAGGCACGTATGATGGCAACCGGAGTGAAGCGTTTCACGAAACTTGATCCGATCAACCCGAAAAACGAAAGACAGGCAATTGCTCAATATTTGATTGACAAGAACGCTTATACCTTATAACTCTGTTCCTAAAGCTTTTGGGAGCAGACATCCAACTAAAAGCCATCCGTAAATGCACGGATGGCTTTTATTTTTTCAATCCGTTAATATTGAGTAACTTTGCTCCCTATTACTTACTTATTATGAAAAAATACATCCTATTCATTGTCACTTTGTGGAGCTTTGTCAGCTTTTCCCAAACTTATTATCTCGAAGATTTCGATGGAATACCGGGACCGACTGCAGGTGGCGCAGGTACTTACACCTTTGCCCCTGGCTTTTTGCTGAGAAATGTTGACAACAGAACACCCGATGCCCAGGTAGCTTATGTCAATGAAGCATGGGAAAGAAGAGAAGATTTCGGAGGAAATGTCACTGATTCGGCAGCTTTCAGTACATCCTATTATTCACCGGTAGGAGCGGCAGATGATTTCATGTGGACACCGGTGCAAACCATACAGCCAAACACCACTCTTTTTTGGAATGCCAAAGCATATGATCCCGCTTATCCGGATGGATACGAAGTGCGTATTATGGTTGCCCCGAATGTTCCGAGTGGCGGGACTGGAGTTCTTGGAAATCAGGTGAGCGCATCCACAGTCGTTTTTTCGATTGCTGCTGAAAGTTCAAGCTGGACATCGCATTCCGTTCCTTTAAATGCATATACCGGGCAAAATGTATACATCGGTTTCAGAAATACCTCCAATGACAAATTCATTTTGGTAATTGACGACATTGAACTACGTGTGATTAACAATTACGATCTTTCAGTTATTACTCCTACTCAAAATCCGTATACCATTGCTCCGGCGAACCAATTGACCACCCCTCAAAATTTCATACTGGAAGCTGCGGTTAGAAACTATGGAATACAAACATGTACAACTGTTTCTTTTAATTGTCAGGTGTTTAGAGATGGTCTTTTGGAAACAACTGTTTCAAGTAACAGCGTTCCTTCTCTGACTCCGGGAGCCACAACGGCATTACTGACTGCGACTTACACTCCAACTTCAGAAGGCGTATATACCTTCAAGTACTTCCCGGTTGCAGTAGAAACTGACCAAAACAATGGAAACGACACCATCCAGCATTCTGCCATCACAGTAACTGATGCAGAAATAGCTCGCGATAATGGAGATATCGTAGGACAACTGGGAATTGGAGCTGGAACTTCAGGATATCTTGGACAGGTTTTCAATATCGAAAACACTACTTCTCTAACCGGAGTTAAAGTTCATTTCACCCGTGGATACACCGGAAAAAAACTGGCAACTGCCATCTTCAATACCAATGGAAGCGGAGTACCTGCTACTTTATTCACTTCTACGGATACTCTTCTTTATCTGGATGACAGCGCCAGAACTTATTTCCTTCCTATTCACGGCGGACCAATAACATTGCCCCCCGGAAAATATGGTTTCATTCAAATCGAATTTGATTCAACCTTAGCACTGGCACAAACCTCGGGAATCTTTCAAAATAATTCAGTATTTGTTCAATGGGCCGCAAACGGACCAAATTTTACTCCTGTGGAAGGCTTTGGCTCTCAATTCTCTAAAACTTTTTTAATCCGTCCGCAGTTTGATGTTTGTTTCGGTGAAATCGGTGGTGTGCTTTCGGATTCGACCAATTCAACCTGTGAGCTTCCTAATGGCAGCGCTACACTGACTTTAGAACCAGGTTATACTGTATTATGGGCCGACTCCTCAACGAATGAGACCATCACAGGTTTGGCTGCAGGTTACCACACCTATACTATTTCGAATGCAGATTGCGCTTTTACGGACTCGGTCGAAATTACAACAACATCCGTTCCTGATCTTACGATATTATCTTCGACAAATCCACTTTGTACCGGTGATTCCGGAATAATTGAACTGGATATCCAGAATGGTCAGACACCTTACACTATAAGTTGGAATATTGCAGGTGATTCTACTGTTCTAACAGCTCCGGCAGGAACTTATACCGCTACGATTACTGATGCCGGAGGTTGTACCGCAACCATCTCAGATACGTTGACGGACCCCTCTCCAATCGTAGCAAATCCATCAAGTACTATTAGTTCATGTTCCAATTGTCCGGATGGAACGGCAAGTGTTTCTCCAACAGGCGGAACACCTCCATATAGCTATATTTGGAGCAACGGGGCCACAACAGCTGCGATCTTAAACCTGCTTCCCGACACTTTCAATGTGATCATTACAGACGCTAATGGTTGTGAAGCAGAAACAGCAGTTATCGTCGATTTCTCTACTTTGAATATCGATGAATTGGCTCAGTTCGGAGTAACTGTTTACCCGAACCCTATGACTGATTTCATTAAGATCGAATCGACTAAAAATAACATCGGACGAGTAGAATTAATGGACAACACAGGTCGTTTGGTCATGGAAAGTACGATTGATAATAAGATTGGTCAGCTTGAAACAAGCCAACTGGCAAAAGGAAACTACCAGTTGATCATCCGTTCAAATGGGCAGGAATTTAAAGTTCAGATAGTTAAATAAGAGAAAGCATCGCTTTCGATAAAAACAACCGTTAGTGCAGTTTAACAAGCATCGCTTTCGATAAAACAAGCGTTAATGCAGTTTAACAAGCATCGCTTCTGATCTCAGAAACGTCAGTGCGGTCACTAAAAGCGTTGTTTCAGATATTTATTTTAATGGGTTTTGTATAAAACCAAGACATCGAAATCCCCCGGACTACAAATCCGGGGGATTTTTGTTGACCAACTCATGTATTGATGGAAGTTATTTTTCCACAAACAAAAAATCCTCCCTGACAATAACTGTCAGAGAGGATTCAACTTATTTTTTAAAGAAAATCTATTTTAGATACTTATCCTTCATATCCTGGAAAGTCATACTTTCACTGCCTACTGTAATCGTACGAAGATCCAAAGCAACCAATAAACGGTTAATGACATTGATGTTCATATCTTCGTTTTTCAACAAAGTTACTTTTAAGATATCCGTGGACTCATTGAATGCTACCGTGAAATAGTCTTTGTAGTAGCCCTTTACAGCTTCCACTTTTTCAGCAGTGATTGATTCCGGAACTGAGAACTCAAATACTCCATTTGATTTTCCTGTTTTCAATTGAGATTCACTAATTGAAGCAGAGTTTTGGCTGAAAGCAAAAGAAGTTGCCAAAGACAAAACGAACAGCATTACTAACTTTTTCATAATTCTATAACAGTTTAATAAGTAGACGTAGAAAAAAACCCAAAGGTTGTTTCGTGATAAATATACAATTATTTTAATAACATTTGCAGTATGCAATTATTAGACCATTTTGATGAAACGAAGCTGGAAGCTGGCTGTGATGAAGCCGGAAGGGGCTGTTTAGCCGGACCTGTGGTTTGTGCTTCGGTCATTTTACCAAAAGGTTTTTCGCATCATTTGCTGAATGATTCTAAACAGATTTCTGAAAAAAGCAGAAATTTATTACGCCCGATTATTGAACGGGAAGCTCTTGCATTTTCTGTTCAGTTCCTGCAACCTGATGAAATTGCGGAATTGAATATCTTAAAAGCTTCATTAACCGGAATGCATCGTGCGGCAATGGCACTAAAGGTTAGACCAGAACTACTTCTTATTGACGGAAACAAAAAACTGCTTTCCAATGAAATACCCTCTGTACCTATTATTAAAGGCGATGGGAAATATAAGAATATTGCTGCTGCTTCCATTCTTGCAAAGACTTATCGGGACGAATACATGGAACGTCTTCACGAAGAATTCCCTCACTATCAATGGCACATCAATAAAGGATACCCCACAAAGATTCACCGGGAAGCAATTGAAACCCACGGTGCCTGCATCCATCATCGTCTCGGTTTTAACCTCCTGGGAAAAGGACAACTTTCGCTGTTCATGGAGTAAACAGTCAACTGTTAACTACTTCATGAGAAAGATGGAAAGTTAGGTGAATGAAGCATTACTTTTGGAGTATAGTCTGAAATTATGTTCAATCGTTCAATCATTATTTTCCTGGTTATCTGCTCCCTGGGCTGGATCAGCTATGTTGGATTCACATTGGTAGAAGGTTCAAGCGCTCCCCCAAACCCGGAAAACACATTTTCTCAGCAGGATGACACCATTATTGTGGTTCACAAACCAATGGAAGTAGATTATAACAATGACATTGTTTCCTCGCTTCAAAAGAACAGTTTTTTTACCTTACTACTCAATGAACCGGAACGCATTCAGCATTTCTATTTTTCTACAAACCGGGATCTGGTCCTGTTGGAAAGAAGTAAACCCTGGACAAGCGAAATTGTAAAAAACTACGCTGAGCGACTTTCATTATCATCGACTATTTCTACACAAAAGCACCTTTCGCTATCAAACAGCTGGAAAGGCGAGTTCCACGGCAAATTCCTGGTGCTGTACAAAGGGGAATGGCTGCCTGCTCAGAAAAGCATTGCTTCGTGGAAATACCTCGACCGGAAAAGCAGCCTTTCGCTGGTATATAAAACTACCGACCAAAGCTATGAAATAGAAGATTCCTATTTCATTTCCGGCAACAATGCAAAATACATAACCCATACGGGAAATAAAGCCTTACCGCTTGTCAATGACCAGGAACTATTCCAGGAATTAATACCTGCCGATTTTGACTCTTATACATTCTATGAAAAGAACTATTTGTTTAGCAAATATCCTGCAAAGTCAATCCTCTCTGAATGGATCAATTTCGGTTTAGCACTTATTGTCGACCAGAATGACAGTTGCCTGATAACGGACTACAAACCGGGACAAGACCCGCTGGCAATTTTAAGTGAGCTGGATCGCGTTGACGTTTCAGACAAACAAAAGCAGGCAACTTTAAAAGGTTACTATTTCCCTTTCCTGAACCAAAACAAAAAGATTTATCTGGAGATCTTCAATAACAGCGTGCTTATTTCAAATTCACAGCAAAGCATCAACAGAATTATCGGTAAGTATGAAACCGGTGCAACTTTGGAACAGTCAACCACACTCAGGTTTAAATTATTCAGCAATAGCCCCCAAAAAGTCTCATACCGTCATTTCGACAGGAACCGGCAAACAACCATGAGCCGGCTTACCAACGCGAATCACAGTACTGTTCAACTGCTGAATGAAGAAAATCCGGATGCTGATTCTGAAGAAGTTCCCAAATTAAATCCTTTACGTCTGGATGATAACCTCCGCAACCTAAACCCGATACCAGGATCCAATAACCTGCTTGTAATTACAAATTCCAACACACTTTACCTGGTTGGAAACAAACAGATCCTTTGGAATAAATCGTTGGAATCCGAACCGATTGGCTCCCCGATTTTCATCGGAAACGGAATTTTCTTAAGTACTAAAACCGGAATCCTGGGCTTTGACCGTGCAGGAAATAACCTGGCAGGTTTTCCAATCGCATGCACGAATGTTTCAAGCAACTTGTTCTCTTATTACTGGAACGGTAAAGACTACATTTCCTTTGTGGCAGACGGACAGGTCCAGGGTTATGGAACGAATGGGAAGCAAAGTTTTAAAGTCGGAGTGAACGCAACACTGCAAAAAGAAGCTCAGTTGGCTATTCAGGGAAAAAGAGGCGAGTTAATTGCTCATATCTGTACCAATTCCAATTGGTCGAGTATTTCAATCAAACGAAAACGGGTTATCAAATCTCAAAATTTAAGTGAAGGCGAATGGCATCTGGTAAAATCGAACGGAATCATCAGTTTGCTCGGCTTGACTAAAAAACAATTTGTACGCTTAACGGAAAACGGGAATAAAGCAATGCTGGTTGGAAATGTTTCTTCCATCCTGAACACCCAATCTTTCGGAGATGAACAGCTCTTCTTCCTAAACCAACAACATGCTATTTATGTGATTAGCGGTACCGGGACAATTCTAGGCCAGTTTAATGCTACGATAACCAATATTGATGACGCTTCACTGGTAAAATTGCCAAATGGCAAAACTGTTGTTGGTATTATAGATGGAATTGCCAATAATTGTTATATTTATACAATACGTGGAAACGAACTAAACAAAGAAAACTACGAAGGCTCCAATAAAATTGTTTTCCAAAAACAGGCAGATGGGACGATTTTATTAGTTTCGCAGGCTAATGGCTATTTAATTCGTTATCCATTGAACTATTAAAAGACTACTTATGAAGAAACAGTTACGTAAATTAACTTTCTTAGCTTTTTCATGCGTTACCGCTATGACCGCATTTTCCCAAAACTATTTGGGTGTACATAGCAGTAACTATGCAGGAGTTATGGGATTAGACGTGCAGCCTGCCAGTTTCGTTGACGGAAGATTTATAGTCGACATCAACCTGGCAAGTGCAAATGTCGGAGCCTGGCAAAATGCCAAGTATTTTAAAACGGATGTAATGCCGAAATGGTGGTTAAAATCTTTCAAGAAAGACACCATGTGGATGCAGCCCGACAGTACTTTGTACGACCGTTCCATTTTTGACCTTTACGATTACACCAAAACAGGAATCAAAACAAGAGGCGTTTATTTGAACTATCAAATCGACGTTTTGAATTTTGCCTTCCATATCAATCCTAAAATTGCTGTTGGCTTTGCCGCTAAAAGCAGAATGATCACAAACATTGATGACATCGACCCGAAACTGGCGAAATTAGCCCAGGAGGGATTGGACTTCGCATCACTTTGGAACCTGCAGCTGAACGATAAATTGGTTACTGCCAACATGATGGCATGGAATGAATACGGTATCAATTACGGGCAGGTAGTAATGGACAACGGACCGCATTTCCTAAAAGTCGGCGGACGTGTAAAATTACTTCAGGGGGTTGCTTCGGCGTATGCTTATACGGACGAGCTGGATTATGAGCTTTTAAATAAAGACACCGCAACAACCTTAAGAGGAAATGTGAAATACGGTTATTCGGACAACCTGGATGACGACCTGAAAGATTTTAACGCCAATACGTTCTTTAAATCAGCATCAAAACTAGGTTTTGGTCTGGATCTGGGAGTTGTGTACGAATGGCGTCCGAAATACAAAGAATTCAAATACGAAATGGATGGCGAAACAGATCTTTGGATGCGCAACGAGAATAAATACGAATTGCGTGCTGGAGTTTCCGTTTTAGATATCGGTGGGATGAAATTTACAAAAGGCGGTCAAAGCCGTGACTTTTCCGTAAATACGACTACTCTTGACCTGCGTATTTTTAAAGATGCAAACTCCTTTGCTGCATTCGATTCAATCGTAGACAGCTTGATTACGAACGATCCGGGATGGACCGAAAATGAAGGAGTTGGCCAGTCTTACTACATGAATACACCAACTGCATTGAATATCCAATTGGATTACCACATTTGGAAATGGTTCTACATCAATGCTACAGGTAACATTAACATGATCGGCAAGAAAAATCCTTCACGTGTAAAAACGCCGAATCAATTTGCTATCACACCAAGCTTTGACTACGCATGGTTTGGATTGTATGTACCTATCTCAGTAAATAACTACTCCGGATGGAAGGCCGGTATTGCTTCCAGATTAGGACCTATCACCATTGGGGTTGTCGATTTCAATTCGCTTTTTGCAAGAGGAAAAGTACGCGGAACAGAGTTCTTCGTAGGACTTCGTTTACCAATCCTTTACACGAAACCGGATGACAGAGACGGCGACAAAGTTTCCGATAAGAAAGATGAGTGTATTGAAACTCCTGGAGTTTGGGCATTCAAAGGTTGTCCGGATACAGATGGCGACGGAATCAAAGATGTGGAAGACTTATGTCCTGAAACTCCGGGACTAGCAGAATTCCAGGGATGTCCTGACCGTGACGGTGATAAAATTCCGGATAAAGATGATGCGTGTCCTGATTTGGCAGGTCTGGCTGCATACAGAGGATGCCCGGATACGGATGAAGATGGAATCATTGATCCGAACGATAGCTGTCCTACAGTGAAAGGTTTACCTGCATTCAACGGTTGTCCTGACAGAGATGGTGATGGAATTCAGGATTCTGAAGATGCTTGTCCGGATCTTCCTGGCCCATTGGCTTACCAGGGATGTCCTGATACGGATAACGACGGATTATTCGACAATGTAGATAAGTGTCCTACAATCTACGGATCGAAAGAAAACGAAGGTTGCCCTTGGCCGGATACAGATGGTGACGGATTGTATGATAAAGATGATGATTGTCCTACAATTCCTGGTGTTATTGAAAACCGCGGTTGTCCTAAGATCGAGAAAGAAGAACAAGAGATATTGAATACTGCATTCGAGAACTTAGAGTTCGAATCCGGTAAAGCGGTAATTCTTGCAACTTCATTCAAATCATTGGATGACCTGGCTGCATTGTTGATCAAGAAACCGGAGTGGAAACTGCAAATTGCCGGTCACACAGATAGCAAAGGTGATCCGAAGAAAAACATGAAACTATCTAAGGACCGTGCTGAATCAGTTAAGAAGTACCTAACTGAAAAAGGTGTAGATGCAAGTCGATTGAAAGCAGAATGGTATGGTCAGACCAAACCAATCGCAACGAATGCAACACCGGAAGGTCGTCAGAAAAACAGACGTGTAGAAATGAATGTGATCTTCCAATAGGAAACACAGAATAGTAACAAGAAGGGCTGCGATTGATCGCAGCCCTTTCTATTTTTATTTCCCCAACACCTCTTTCCGGTGGGCCAATCCCCAATAATGCAATTCCTCTATGACCTTCTCAAGTGATTTTCCATGTTCGGTAATCGTGTATTGAACGGTGGGCGGAAAGGTATCAAATACTTCACGGGTAATCAGTTTATTGGATTCCAACAATTTCAGTTCACGTGACAAAGTTTTATCGGTGATACCTGAAACTTCTCTTCCAAGCTCTCTGAACCTTTTTGATCCGGTTGACAATGCGAATAAGATTAATAGTTTCCACCTTCCTTCAACTGCTTCCAACGCATCTTTGATCGATAAAATATTCTTCGGACATCCACCTGTCGACAACATAACTCCTTGTTTTAATCCATTACTTCCATTTTGGATAGTGCTATCCAAAGTGAAAGTGCTTTCGTTTGGATAGCAAACCTACATACTTTTATCCGAAAACTAAAACAGAACAACTAATGAAAAAAACAACACACATTTTACTTTGGATCGCACAAATACTTCTATCGGTAAGCTTAGGTTGGGCTGCGTATGTCAAATTGTTCCGATCGATCGAACAATTGAAAGTTATGTGGCCGTGGACAGGTGAAGTTTCACCGGAATTGGTAAGATTTACAGGAATTATAGATCTTTTTGGAGCACTGGGAGTACTGCTACCCGCTTTATTCCGGTTTAAAACTATTCTTACGCCAATTGCGGCTGCGGGTATCGTTTTATTAATGATCAGTGCAGGTATTTTTCATATTTGTCGCGGAGAAGCCTCACAAATCGGGTTCAACATTGTATTTGGTGCCGTTGCCGCTTTTGTTGCATACGGAAGATTTAGGCTTGTTCCAATTTATAGCAAATAGAACAAATAGCAAAAAAGGTCGATTCTAGTGAATCGACCTTTTCTACAATATTTTCCTTACGACCGTGCTAACGCTTGTCTGTATCAAATCGAAAGCGATGCTTTCTCTTATTTCATAAGATTCACATGCCCCACGTATTCGAGACGATGATCCTTATCCCGTTCTTTTACAACAATTTTCCAGGTGTAAGTACCTTCCTTGCACAGCTGTCCTCCGTAAGTTCCGTCCCAGCCTACTTCTATGCTGTGGGATTCAAACAAAACTTCTCCCCAACGGTTAAAAATCAGCAAAGTATAATTTTGTCCGTCAAATGCGGAATTAAGTACCGGGAAAAAGACATTATTGTGTTCATCTCCATCCGGAGTGAAAGTATTCGGTACATAAAGAATCAGATCATCCACCACAGAAACTACTGCAACAGCACTGTCCATACAACCTCCCTCACCATAAGCATATAAAACGACGTGGTACACTCCGGTTTCTTCCGTAAAAGCGTGTAGCGGATTTATCTGAGTCGAAGTTGTCCCGTCACCGAATTCCCAAACATACGACGTTGCATTCGATGATGTATTCGTAAAATTAAATACCGGGTATAAAACAGTTTGTTCGTAAACGTCTACATTAAAGGAAGCATCTACCTCGGAAGTGATTGTAATCATATCAGTTTGAGTAACTGATCCGGTACAACCACTCGGGTCTGTAACTGTCAAAGTCACATCATAGCTTCCCGGTGAAGTATATAGTTGAGTAACGGAGCCGCAGCCAACCTGGGTTCCTCCTCCTTCAAACGTCCAGACACAATTGGCTGAAGATGAACTGCTGTTTGTAAAAGTAATCTCAATCGGTGCACATCCACCCGAAATGTTGCTGGTAAAGTTAACCGGTAAGGAAGTATAAGATACTACAACCGGTTTAATATCAGCACATCCCCCCGGACTCAACAAACGAATATAGTATGTTCCTGCCGCGGTAACCGCATTCGGATTGGCAAGCGGAACAGTACAAGCCGCATCCGTGAAATATCCCAGTGTTCCCGAACCGGCATTGATCGTAACTACTCCCGGAGCCGTTAAATCAACTGTAGCCGGCGAACAAACTGCAGCGGGATCGGTAACTGTGATTTGTGGTCCTGGCACCACTGTTACGGTAGTTGTAACTGTAGAATTACAACCAACCAATGAAGTCAAAGTACACTGATAAGTGAAAGTTCCTGTTGTAGTCGGAGTAATCGACAAGGTATTTGAAGTTCCGAGTACCGTTCCGGGAGCAGATGTTTCCACCCAGGAATAACTCGCTGCTCCAACGGGTGCCGTGAGTACAGATGTTTGATACTGGCATACGTCCGGAGGTGAAACAATATCCATCGGAGCACAGGTTGCGTCCAGGTAAGCATAGGCATAGTGCGCTCCCTGAGAACAATCACCGACTGTAAATCGAATGGTAATGCAAGAACCGATATAAGGTGTTAAATCAAGCATAACGGGTGTCCAGTTTTTCCAAAATACACCTGAGTTACCGATTTGGGTAAATCCCGGAATTCCCGGTCCGCCCGTAACCAATAAATTACCGCAAGCGATCGGGTTCCCGAAACAATCCTGGGCATCAATTTGAAAGTATGGTTGTTCCTGGGATGTATGTGGAATGGTATCCAAAGTCACCGGATCAATATTGTAAGCATTTTGCAATACTGCCGCATAGTAATAGGTAAATAAAGCATTAGACGAAGTAACCTGGAATTTTTGTTCGATCCGTGAGCCCCCATATGCTCCGTTCGGACCGTCTCCTAAGCGAATTGAATTTGAATTCCCGGGAATCAAGGGACAAACCTGATCTATCGGAGCCTGAATATCTACTCCTCCTGTGGTTATAGCATGCTGACCCGAGTTCATTGTAAAGAACATCGGAGTATAAATTGGTGTTAAATCTCCGGCCGAACCGATCTGCATGGAATGTCCCCACGAACCGGACCACCCTGAAGTACTACCCAAATCAAAACCGATATTGGTACAAGCCGGCTGAGTAACTGAAGCCGGAGGAGACGGAACAACATTTGTAATCTGGATCGCATAATCAAAACCTGTTAAATCGCCGTTATCAATCCAAAACAAGTAACATTCACCCGGTATCGGATCAAACGGAGCTCCAAAGGTCCCTGAATTATCTCCGAAAATTTGTGTTGAGGCTACAACGTCAAGTGTCGCGGCATTATAAATTGTAATTTGCGGTGCTACCGGATTTCCCGTTCCTCCAGGAGTAAATGAAAGGGTTGTCCAAATCGTCGCACTTGAAGTCGCACAATAATAATAGAACCAATCCGGTCCGTCATCAAAAGCTGAAGCCGGATCATCAAAATCATTCGTTGCAAAAACCGTCGAACCAAGTGAATTAAATGGTAATGAAGAAATTGGAGAGAGTGTTGCCCCAAAATCATCATCACCTCCTTGTGAAAAGGAAGCAAGACTAATAAAAGAAAACAATGCTATTAGAGAGTAGTACCTAAGAATAATATTTTTCATAACGGAAAGAGGTGGTATTCGATTTAATTTGCTTTCGGATTTTTATAGATATAGTACATTTCCATCCGTTGAATAAACAGATAGATCATCTTATGGGTTGTGGCTTCCTTGAATGTGATCGAAATATCGGCTCCATTGATATCAACCTCTGTAATCGCATTCAGGGATTCCATATAGTTTTCCAGCTCAGCTAAAACAGCAGTTTCAAGCGGAGATTTTAGATGGTACACAACTGTTGCAGATCCAACCCCCGTAACATTCGGGTTAGCATATTCGATATCCGCATGTGTTTCAATCTGTTGACCATACGCTGTGAATGCAGAAAAGAAGAATAACGCAGCAGTAAAGTACAAACAGTTAATGAAATTTGTATTCATTAAATGATTAATTTAGTTCAGTTCTGCAAAGTTGACGAAAAAAACACTCTTAGGTTGTCTTTTTCTGTAAATTAATCTCTTTTTAACAATCGTAACCTGACTCAAGATGAGTCGTTTCCATCTAAACAGATAGAACTAAATCGATTTTAAAAGCCAATGGCTAAAACGGCGCTGCGATTGCCAAAAATTGCATTCGTTTTTATTTACGACTACATTCCCATCGAATGGTTAGTCAATGACCGACTCTTACTTCAACAAATTCACGTGCCCTACATACTCGTTGTGCTTGTCTTTATCTCGTTCCTTGATCACAATCTTCCAGGTATAAACACCTTCCTTACACAATTGTCCCAGATACGTTCCGTCCCATCCGAAATCTACGTTATGTGATTCAAACAATACTTCTCCCCAACGATCAAAGATTAACAACGTATAATTTTGGCCGTCAAACCCCGAACTGAATACCGGGAAGAACACATTGTTGAATTCATCTCCATCCGGGGTAAAAGTATTCGGCACATAGAAAATCAATTCGTCTACGACAGAAACAACTGCAACCGCACTATCCCAACATCCTGCCGGATTTGTCGCGTAAAGAACAATCTGGTATACTCCCGGTTTGTCTTCATAAGTATGTGTAGGATTGGTTTGATTGGAATTCGTTCCATCACCAAACTCCCAGCTATAAGCAGTTGCATTTACGGAAGTATTCGAAAAGTGGAAGACCGGGTTTAAAATAGTCTGCTCGTAAACATCTACACCAAAAGACGCTTCTACTTCCGGGTAAATGGTAATCATTCCCGGATTCGTCATGGAATTCGTACAGCCGTTTGCATCTGTAACTGTTAAGGTCACATCAAATGAACCAGCGGTAGTAAACTGATGGGTAACAGGACCGCAGCCTGATTGAGTTCCCCCGCCTTCAAATGTCCAGACACAATTCACGGAACCAGCCTGATTGTCATTCGTGAAGGTAATAGAAACAGGCGCACAACCGGATGCAGCGCTACTTTGGAATGATACTGTCGGCAAAGGATTGATCGTTACCGAAACCACATCCGTCGACTGGCACCCCAAAGTATTCGTCACTGTAACAGTATAGGAGCTTGTTCCTGCAGTTAGCGTACTTACAGTCGGATTCGAAACAGATGCATCGCTTAAATCCGCAGACGGATTCCACGAATAGGTATTTCCTGCAACCGGAGCAGAACCAAGCTGATTTCCTGTTAGTGAATTGATACACAAACTAATGTCATTTCCGGCACTTGCCGCCGGATTGTTACTTACTCCTATAGTGAATGTCACACCCGAACCTGAACAACCATTCAATGTCGGGGTAACTGTTACGGTTCCGCTAATTGGAGTTGCACCCGGATTTACGGATGTAAACGCAGGAATATCACCAGTTCCGCTTGCCCCTAACCCAATTGATGTATTGGAATTTGTCCATGCATAAGTTGCTCCTGTTGGAGTTGACGAAAATGAAGGAATAACCACATTATCTCCCGGACAAACCAGTGCATTCGCAACAGGGTCCATCACCGGATTCGGGTTAACTGTTATTGTAATCGAGCCTGCTAGTGAATTGCTGCAAGAAGCCGGAGCTGCCGATTGAGCTGAAACCAGGGTATAAGTTGTCGTAGCATTCAAGACTCCTGTATTTATGGTTGCATTTCCGGCTGCATTCAGAACTACATTCGAGTTGCTTGTTCCATTTGAATACACGACTGTCGCATTCGGTGTTCCCGAAATCGTAAAGGTTGTCGCATTTCCTGCACAAAGAGCAGAAGTTCCCGAAATGGTTGCAGTTGGCAAAGCATTCACGGTCACTGTTGCGGTCTGTGAACAGCCGTTGCTATTTGTGTAGGTAATAGTTGTGGTTCCGGCCGAAACTCCCGTTACCAAACCAGTATTCGAAATTGTCGCAACAGCCGGATTGGAAGAAGTCCATGGAGTAGTCGCATTTGCAGTTGGAGATCCTGTTAGTTGAGTTGTCGTCCCTGCACATAAGCTTAAAGTCCCCGCAATCGTCGGCAACGGATTGATTGTTACAACTGCAGTACTTTGACAAGAAGACGAATTCGTAAAAGTAATTGTTGTTGTACCTGCTGAAATCCCTGTTACCAGCCCTGTATTAGAAACTGTTGCAACCGCAGTATTGGAAGATGTCCAAGGATTCGTTGCGTTCGGAGTTCCTGAAGCTGATAATTGTGTTGTTGCTCCAACACAAGCACTCAATGTTCCAACTATTGCCGGATTTCCAACTACATTCAAGGTCATGGTATTGGAACAACCATTGGAATTCGTATAGGTAATCGTTGTTGAACCAACAGATACCCCAGTAACTAATCCGGTGTTGGAAACAGTAGCAACTGCAGTATTCGAGGAAACCCATGGATTCGTTGCATTTGCCGTTCCAGAACCTGTCAACTGAGATGTTCCGCCAATGCATACATCTGAACCTGCCATTGTTGGCAACGGATTCACGGTTACGACTTCGGCATCCAGGCATCCACTGGAATTTGTATAGGTAATTGTCGTTGTTCCGGCACTTAAAGAAGTTACTAATCCGGTATTGGAAACCGTGGCAACAGCAGGGTTCGATGAAATCCACGGATTGGTTGCATTAGCAGTTCCTGTTCCGCTTAATTGAGTTGTTGCTCCGATACATACTGTCAGGTTCCCGGAAATACTTGCTCCTGAAGTGATTGTTATTACCTGTGTAGCAGGACACCCGTCAGAGTTTGTATAAGTAATCGTACTGGTTCCGGGCGCAACTCCGGTTACCAAACCCGTCGAAGAAACAGTAGCAACTGCTGTATTCGAAGATGTCCATGGACTTGCTGCAGCGGGTGTACCGCTTCCGGTTAATTGAGTAGTAGATCCTGCACAAGCTGTGAATGTTCCACCTATTGTTGGGGTTGGATTTACTGTAATGGTAAAGTTCTGCTGTGTTCCGGTACAGCCATTCAACGTCGGCGTTACCGTAATAGTTGCCGTAACCGGCGAAGCTGTTGCATTCGTTGTTGTAAATGCTCCGATGTTACCCGTGCCACTTGCTCCCAATCCGATCGATGTGGTG
>CBINBC010000035.1:0-54329 GCA_966248825.1 uncultured Fluviicola sp. | reverse complement strand
ACCGTAAGAGTTCGGAGTCCGCGATTAGACGGAGAATACCAAATGAAACAAGCACCTGCAGCAAGCGGAGTGAAATACGTGTCTAAAAACGGAAAATACATTTTCTGGGAACACCAGGGAGAGTTTAGCTTTGGAACGGAAGATTCTACTTACTGTTTGTGTAAATAAAAATTCAAATGTTGAAAGTTAAAAAGTTCAACTTTTATTTGGTTTTCGAATAAAGATCTGAAGAATTAGAAATGGAAGTATCGCTGCCAGGATAAACAGCACATCGAAATAGAGCCCGAAAGGTGGAAAAACAGCATAGCCTGGTAAAAAGGGATTAGCATCTTTTAATGAGCTTGGTAATGAGAACATCCATTCAAAACCCAGCAAACAAATCAGTACTAAAAAACAAAGCATGATGGTTAATATCATCAAATAAGGGATAAACCCACGTTGCTGAAAACGCTTCTTCCAAAGATAGAATGCAGTAATCGCAGTACTTGAAATCGAAATTGCCGCAATCAGGGAATGTAATTCAAAACCTATGACATACCTTGTCCGGAACGAAAAGTACTTACTGATTAAACTGATAATATCCGAAAAACAAAGTAAACTGAATACAAATGCAACCAGAAAAAGTGAACGGGCAACAGCTTTAACAACAGGATCGCTTTTCTGCTGAGCAGTCGGATGAATCGCATTTAAATCATCAATCGGATTTTCTTCCATAAGAAATCACCAATTCGGGTGGAATTCGATAGCCGTTGCTCCTTTGCCGTATTCCAGGAAATCGGCATCATAGACTTCAATTTGGTCTTGCTGTGCCAAATAGGTACGGATCTCATTTTTGAGTACCCCTTCTCCTACTCCATGAATAACAACTAATTTGTGAACGGATTGATTCTTTGCCTTCTTGAAAGTCGCACGAAATTCAGCCATTTGCTTTAATAGGATCTCCGTATTCGAAAGGCCTTGTGTGGACTCCAGGATTTCTTCAATGTGCAGGTCGATTTCCCAAACGGTGCGTGGTTTCTTTACTCCGGTGCGCTCCTGAATCACCCGGAAAGTTGTTTCAGGCTCCAGGTCTTCTTTGGAGATCGTTATTTCATCATCTGCATACTTTTCAGAATGGATAAAAACCAATTCATTCAAAGGAAACCAACGGTCAAAGCCGGAATCATCCGTAACCTGCGCACGGTTTTTCTCCAAACTCAAAATTACACCATCGCCTTTTTCATATAAAAAAGAAACCTTCTGCCCGATCTTAAACATAAAAACCATTAAATACTCCCCGACTCCACATCAGGTAAATCGGGCCAAAAATAGCCAAAATCCAGGCAATGATCACGATTACCTTCATAAATACATTCACATCCTGGGTCATTGGAGGAACCAGCATATTCTTAACCTCATTGGCAACAACCGTTTTGGTATCTTCTCCTTCCATATTCTCTACAAAACGGCGAAGTCCCGGTGTGTTTTCAAGTACGTGATTCTTTACAAAATGATAAGAACGGTCCGAAAGATTATCGTATGTCGAATTAAAATTCACTTCATCTTCTTTCAGTCCTTTATGGATCAGGTAACGACGGTGCAGACTTCTAACCTGGAACCCCATCAGGAATCCAAATAACATAATTACATAGAATTCAAAGAAATAACCGATCGCTATTAAAGCCATGGATGAAATGAATGAGAAAATGACCTGGAACAATTCAATGCGTTCGAAAAATAAAATACTCAGCATACGACCGCCGTCCAAAGGAAGAATCGGAAGCAGGTTCAGAATATTTACAGCAAAGAGAATCATGGCAGTTTCGACCATCCAATGGATTTCGTAGTGAAACCCTAAAAGCCATAAAGCTATCCCTACAATAATTCCCGGAAGCGGTCCAGCCAGGATCACCATTAAACTTTCCCGTTGGCGGTAAGATTCTTTATGCCCGTGGACAAAAGCCCCCATTAACGGAAGGAACAGCATACGAACATTCTCATACCCGTACAATTTCATAAACAGGTAATGCCCGCCTTCATGCAGGATCAAAACAGCAACTAATTCTATCAGAAAGACAAATTGGTTATCGAAGAAAACCAGGAAGCTCAAAACAAAAAGCATCAAAGAAAATACCGTTACGGCAATGTGTCCTTGCCTGATCGGCTCCTTTTCCAAAAATGGTTTTGGCGGATAGAGAGAATTAAAGTCGTTGTCCATAATGAGACTAATTTACAAAATAACTTTCTCAGAATCAATTATCGGAATGTAAAATTACGGGGGCTTTTTTCCAAACAACGCTTTTTTTATCATCGCCGTAACTGACAAAAGTTTTGTCGTCTATAACTACTAATCCGTTCACAGAGCGATTATGTCCGCCGTCTTTGAATTCAATACGCTGTTCTACTTTTGAAAAATCCGGACTCCATACTTTTATGGTTTTATCCATAGAAGCCGTTACAAATTGATTTCCAACACGGATCAATCCGTAGATGGTTTGATAATGAGCCGGGATTCTTTTAATAATCTCGTAAGCTGAATTACAGATTACAAGATGTGCATCTCTCCCACCGGTAATCAATTCGTTTTTTCGGGTATCTGCATAAAACACATTGCTTCCTAGTTCATTGGGTTCCCAGGAAGCCAGTTCATTCCAGTTCTCACAGGAAAAAACGAGTACACCGATCAATTGTGTGCTGACGTAACATCTATTATTTACAATGCTTAATGTACGGATCTTGCCTGCTGCCAAAGGAAGATGCAAAATTCGTTTTCCGGTCTGCAGTTCCAAAACTACCAGGTTTCCTTCTGAGTCGCCTGCTACCAACCACCCGCGATCTGCATCAATCGTTAATGAGAACCAGGCATTCCCGAAGAAATTATGTTCCCAGGCAATCTTTTTGGTTTCTGTATCGATACCCAATAAAGTACCGTCAGTACATCCGATAAAGCAAAACCGTTCGCCGGCCTTCAATGCATAAGCCGCATGCTCTAATTTTACGGTAAACGAAGAATCCTGTAGTCCTTTGGCAATGTCCCAGCGTGTCACATATTTATCACCGGAAGAGCTGTATAAAAAGTTTCCATCCCAGGAAGCCGCATAAATCGGTCCTGCATGTCCGTTCAATACAACTTTAGCCCGGAACATTATGCTTCTTCTTCCTCTTCAGGATCGTCCGAATCGACCTGTTTTAAGCGCTGTGCATAATCCTCCGGAAGGAATTCGAAGAAAGTATCTCCACGTAATCCCAAACGAAGGCATTCCAATGGAATTACTTCATTCGGTGCGATATTTCCAAGATTTACATTTGCTCCGAACAATTTGATGAACCAAACCTGCTGATTTTTTTGCGGTGCTTCCCAGAGGATATCTTCCGGTTTCACTTTCGCAATGATCTTATTAATCAGCATGGTATGCGCAGTTCCATTAGGGCGGAAAACACCAACATTTCCTGCCTCACGACCTTCTGCGATCACTTTCCAGGAACCCGCTTCCAATTCGGAGCTCATCATTTTGATCCATCTTCCCGGACTGATCAAAATCCCGGAATCCTTTGAGCCTACTTCCGAAAGTACGGTTCTTGTTTTAGCCAAACGCTGGATCAATTCCAATTTTTCATCGTGATTGATGATTATTGACCCATCCGAAATCTCCGCAAGGTCCAAATCGTACTTATCCAATAAACGCAGGTAGTCCTCGAAACGTCCGCGAGCATAGAAAGCTTCAAAAAGAGTTCCTCCGAAATAAGGTCTTAAACCTGCAGAGCGGTATAATTTGAGTTTTTCTTCGAGGTTGTTTGTAACAAATGCGGTTCCGAAACCAAACTTTACAATGTCCGTTAAGTGACCGTTTGCCTGGATAAAGTTTTCTGCTTCATTTAAGCTCAGGCCTTTATCCATCATCATTGTAATCCCGTTATTACGCGGCTGTTGTGTACGTTCCGGAATATGTGGTAAACTAAAATTCATTCTTTGATAAATTGAGTACTATCGACACATGTCAAACTATAGCTCTAAGAGCGAGTCAAATTTACTAATTCTTGGACATCTGCCAATTCAGGATAGCGAATAAAAACTTCTTTTGTTTTTTCAGGATCTTTATTCAGGGACTCAACTAACACTAACTTAGCACCTTCCTGATTTCCAGCCACCCAATTCAAATAAATAATCGGCAAGATGGAGAAAAACAATTGATGCTTTAAAATGTAATTTTCCACGAAAGTTCTTGCTTCGCCCACCTTGTGTTCCAACAGGAAATCCACATAATCGAAGAAACAATCTTCATTTTCCGGATCTAAAGTGAGACAAGCCAGGTATGCTTCTTCCGCTTCGGGCAACAATTCTGCATTTTCAAGTGCGCCTGCATAAACGTGGTAATAACCGTCCATATTTGGCTCCAGCTCCAAAGCTCTTTCAATATAGTGAAGACTTTCCTTGGGCTGTCCCTGCAAATCCTTTACGATTCCAAGTCCCAGCCATGCTTCGGCCAGGGTCGGAGACATCGATAATGCTTTTTGATAAAAATCCCAGGCAATGGTCAGATTATTCAACTGTTCATTCGCTTCACCCAGGTAACAATATGTTAAAGGGTCATCTCCGTCAATTTCAATACAGCGTTCAAAGGATTCTATCGATTCTTTGTATTGCTCAACGGTTAGCTGGGCATTTCCCATGTTGAAATAAGCCGGGGAAAAACGGTCATTGATGGCTACGCAATATTCATAAGCCGTAATGGCATCGTTGAACTTCTCTTCTTTCGAATAAGTGTTCCCCAGATTGTACCATGCAGTGAATGAATACGGATTATCGTCCAAAAAGCGTCTGTAAGTTTGAATCGCACGGGCATTATTCCCGAGCTGATCAAAACAGAATGCCAATTCGTATAAGGCTCCCTCGTTCTTTGGATTCGAGCGCATGGCTTCTTCCAGAACTTCCACAGCTCCTTTAAAGTCTTTTAACTGCTCTAATTCGGTTGCCAGGTCCAGGAAAATCTCGTCTTTTTCTTCACGATCTGCCAATTCCAAAGCACGTCGAAAAAAATTGACTGCTCTTTTGCTGTCTCTCAGCTGGCTGAAAATAGTTGCTTTGGTCAGGTAAAGCTCCATGGACTCCGAATCAATCTGCTCAGCGGCGTCCAGCAATTCCAATGCTTCTTTCAGCTTTCCCAATCCCGACATGGCCTGAGCTCTCCGGATCTGGAATAAAGTATTGAATGGATATTGTTGTGTTCCGATTTCGGCAGCCAATTCTCCTTTGGAATAATTACCGTTCATCAGGTAATGATCGATGATCGCTTCTAAACGATCACTATCAAAAAAACCCACCGAGTTGTTTGCCAATTGTGATTCGAATTTAGCCAAATCATCATTCAGGTGGTTTTCAAAATTGTCGTTATCGTCTTCCCAGTCAAACATACGCTGTAGTTGTGTTTCTATAAAATTAGCGAAAATCGGGGGCCTTGTGAAAAGTTTTAGGAAAGTTTATGAACAGGTTATTAAACAAATTTCAATTACTAATGCCTAATTACGAATTAGTTAAACACCTATCGCTCACTGAATGAATCCTTTACCAAAAACGCAATTGTTTGCAGGATATTATACGTGGTTTTACAAAAAAAGTAAGGGCGAAATTTTTTTTCACCCTTCCATTCATCGTTTAAAATGATTCTTAAACGAAATTACCATTAATTGTCCTTAATCGATTTCAGTGCCACTTTAGCGATTGCACTGTTGGAAACTGTTGTTTCTTGTGAATCGATAATTTGTGAAAGCAATTGCTTCGCTGTTTCCTTATCTCCTCTTTCATTGAAAACCATCGCTTTATTCAAAAGCAAAATTCCCTTGGTTTCGCGATCCGGATTTCCCGCAAGCCCTTGTTCAATAGCGTATAAACGTTCTTCAGGATCTGTCTGCAAATAGACAATTTCTTTCCAGGCCGGAGCAAATAAAGGCACATTATCCACAATCTGCTTCGCAATGCTATACTTCTTTTCAGGTTCCTCCGTCCACTCGATCTGCATGTAAAAAGTATATAATCCTTCCGGGAACAAACCCGCCTTCTCTCCTTCCAGCGTATAAATGGCTGTTTTGGTTGTGAAAAAACCGTCCGGTTCGATAGCATCCGTTTCCCGGTAATACCTTAGTGCATTGTCAAAATCTCCCATCAACAAATAGGTAAATGCAAGGTCATAAACCGGATAAGCCCATAAGGGTTCTATTCTCATAGCTTCCAGCAATTTTTCAACTGCTACCTGATAATTGCCCGCCTGACCGGCTTCTCTCGCTTCTAAGTGTAGTAAATTCGCTAATTCGTTAATAGGTCCAGTTTCCATTGATTGTTTTTTAGTTGCTTATCTGAAATGCAGATTCTGATTTTGGAACATGAACATACGCAATTCAAACGAATTAACAGCCAGTTTTTAGCTAAAAAATCCTCCTTCACCGGTTTTATAATGTGATTGAATTGCTTTTTCAGTCATCACTAATATGCGATGAAGCTTACCGATTTCCCTGAATTCTATGACAAATTAATCGCGTTAAAAACTTCCGCCAAAATTTCGTATGATCTCAGTCGTTTCTCATTGTCGAAAATATTTCCGGTGATCATCAGTTCATCTACTCCGTATTCATCAATAAAACGGCTAAACTTTTCAATGAGTGTGTCTTTATCTCCGACAAATGTACAAGCTGTCATTTCCTGAACGGCATCCAGTAATTCTTGGGGCCAGGAATCCAACAAATTTGGAATGGGAGGTGACAGAGGTTTCCTGGAATTTGTAAGAATCCCTGAAAATAGTTGATACAAGCTCATGGATAACAATTCTGCTTCTTCATTGCTATCGTCAGCAATCCCATTGACGCAAGCCAATACGTAAGGTTTATCCAGGTATTGGGAAGGTTGGAAATTATTGCGGTAAATCTGCAAAGCAATTTTGAATTGTCTGGGTGCAAAGTGCGAAGCAAATGCATAAGGCAGCCCCATTTCTGCGGCCAAATAAGCGCTGTCTGTGCTTGAACCCAATATCCAGATGGGAATATTCAAGCCTTCTCCGGGAAAAGCACGAACCGAAGCTGTTTTGTTGCTTTCGCTAAAATACGTTTGCAATGCGGTCACATCTTTTGGAAACTGGTACGCCGTATTCAAATCTCCTCTTCTCAATGCCGCGGCAGTTTGCTGATCTGTTCCGGGAGCCCTTCCCAATCCGAGGTCGATGCGTGAAGGATAAAGGGTTTCCAATGTTCCGAATTGCTCTGCAATTGCTAACGGAGCATGATTTGGAAGCATGATTCCTCCGGATCCAACCCGGATACTTTTCGTATGGGAGGCCACATGCCCTATCAAAACGGAAGTTGCCGAACTGGCAATAAATTCCATATTGTGATGTTCTGCCAGCCAAACGCGTTCGTACCCTAATTCTTCTGCTTTCTTTGCTAAATCTACTGTTCTTTTAATTGCTGTTGCTGCGTTGCCGTCCTTGGTAATCACGGATAAATCCAGGACGGAATAATTGATTTTTTTCATGCGTTAAAATTACGGATTGAAGAGGTGCAGACAAATTCGAATACGTTAAATTTTGCAGTTGGTTTCTTAAAGGAAACCAGAGGATTTAAGCTCATGAGAGGCAGATCAGGACGAAGAAGCACTTTCTTTTTACCAAGCATTTAATTGATTTCGAAGTATCATCAGATAGCCAGCAAATAGTGAAAAGCGCAAAGAATGGTATCAGACTCCGGATTCTTTGCGCTTTTTCGGTAAACTAAGCCCGCATCAGCTTAGCATTTGCCCACAATTGAGGGGTCAGCTCGTACGTGATATACGGATACTTTTTTCCTTTGATTTCCTTCATGAAGTGTTCCCTTTCTACTACTCCAAACCTGGAAGTCCCGATCTGAGAACGAATGTTTTGTTCCGCAATTTCAAAAATGATTTTATCAACAAACTGAAATGCATAATCCAGCACCAATTCTTTGATGGCAAAATTATAGCTTCCTCCCCAATGGGCGCGGTCTAAGAACGTTCCTCCTATCTTAACGGAAGCATTGTTCTCATCATAATCGTAATAACGGGTACTCCCAAAAATCTGATTTGTTCCTTTATCAATAATTACCAAACTCATCCCTGTTCCCAATGATTCTTCGAAGAATGGATCGTATTCTTCGCGGTTGTGCCTGCTATATACCGGATGCTGTTCCCAAATCAACGGATCTGAAGCCACCTGGTACAATCCTTCGTAATCTGAACGTTGCAGCGGACGTATAAGTACTAACTCATTTTCAAGCGTCGGCTGCCATAAAATCGTTTCCATAACACCTGTTTTTCTCCTACATTAAGGTATAACAGAATGTTTGATTTATCACTTTTTAAACAAATTTTGTGAGGTTTTAATCATGCTAAAATGATGTACTTTTTTCCTCTACTTCCGTATCCAGTAAACAATTCCGGTAATTGCACCGCCAATGACTCCGACTTCAAGCAGACTCGCTCCTGTTATCAGCAATCCGGCTTTAAAATTCTGTTTTCTTCTATACTTCAGGTATTCTTTCCTGATCGGTTTATTTGTTTCGAATTTCTTCAGTGATTTAACAGCACCCCTTTCATGAATCTTATTGAACAAATATGCTTTTTCATCCGGGAGTGCCTCCGCCAAATCTAAAAAGAGATCCGGACGTTTTTCTGCAATTGTGTTCAAAATGACCTCCTGGTAATCATCATACGGAAGCACATGGATCGGGCGGCTCAAAAAATTATTCTTCAGCTCTTCCGGTGTCAGTGTCAGGATATTCTTTTCAACAGAATCATTAAGAGCTATTAACCGGTTGTTTGCAGCTACTAAACTGTCCATTAGCAATTTCTTTCGTTCAGCGGCAAGTAGTTCAAAGGTTCGCGGATTAACCTGCTTAAAAGTCATTGATTCCCAAATCGTGTAATCTCCCGGTCGGTAAGAGCGATAACGATATTCTCTGAAAAGCGGGTAATTGCTTTCGATCTTTTCTATTTCTTTCCTGTAAAGTGCCTGCCAATAAGTGTAGTTGATCGCTTCATACACCTTGGAATGGTTTTCCAGTTTCTTTGCGACAAATGTATGACGGTCTTTGATCTTTCCGTTTTTCAGTTTGCTTACCCGGAAATATTTGTAATCATAAGAAATGGCGTATTGCCCGTTTGAAAAGAGAACACCTAAACTATCCAACCGATCTTTGAACCGATCGACCGGTTCTAATTCCCATTCTCCGTAAACCCCTTCACCATACTTTGAGAGTCCATATAATGTGCAAGTATTTTCTCCAAATTTAAAGGCATACTTGTTGTCTGAAGTCTGATAAAATACTTCCGGAGTCTGCGAAAAGGTCATTTTCACAAGGAAAATCGAAATAAGGGCCAGGTAATTTTTCATACAACAACCATACAGTTTATCCGAAAATTGGTTCATTAAAAATGATCAAAATCTTGAATTACCAATATTCATACCTATAACTGATTACCTTATACGGATTTTTCGGGCGGTCTCCGAAGCTGTTGTATTGTACGATTTTAGCTATATTTCCCCATTTATCGTAGACATATGCTTTCAGCCACAAAAAACTTTTATCTTTTGTGTTGCGGGCTATTTCCTCACTGATCAGCCCTCTCTTATTGTATTTAAAAGCGTATGTCCCGCCCAATTCACCCGAACAGGTATTTTTAATCTCACGTCCTTTTTTGTCGTATTTGTAACTAACTGTTGACCGGATTGTTGAATCGGGATTGAAGCGCGTCCATTTTTCGAGTCTGCCAGCCCCATTTCGTTCGTATGTATCCCAAAAACGAACCTTTAGATCTGCACCCTTGCAGATATCCTGATAGTTAAAGCCTTTCTTATTGTAACATGGCTGAATGGTAAAGTCTACCTTCATGTCGGGTTTACAGACTACGATCACGTGGATGCTGTCGTTATTGTTATAGGTAAATTCTGAAATGGAATGGCATTTGCTCCCCAGGAAATAGGAGTCCTTTATCTTCCTTCCTTTTGTGTCATAAACATATTCGTTTTTATAATCGACTGCACCCGATTCTTTATAGTTTACATCCGAAAGGAGCAATCCTTTCTCATCATACACACGCCGTTCCAACAGGTATCGCTTGCTTTCTTTACCGGAATCAAAGCCGGATTTGAAAACAAGGATTTGTTTAAGCGTTCTTGCTTCCCGGGTATCTGCAGAATTACAGGCAACCAGTAAAGCAATTAACAGAAAGCAAAAAATAGATTTCATAAAGCTAATATCAGTAATTAATCCGTTTTTTGATCCAAATGGTTTCCTTGTTAACAGCCAGGGGAAGTTGTTTCTTTCGTTTATAAAACAATGTTCCCGTTATCGCCAATGTAATGGTCGCAATCCTGAAAATATTTGCGTACAATCCGCCAAATGCATTATCCGAAACCGTAAAAAGCATCCAGGACAGGTTCATAAAGAAGTGCAGGAAAATCGGGACCCACAGATTGTATTTCCATTCTGCAAACAACCACGCAAAAAGTACTGCTCCCATGAAAGTGGTCGAAAAAACACCTATTAAAGTAGAAATGTCATTGCTTTGATACAGGTGCATGGCTGCAAACAATAAAGCTCCCAGTAAAACAGCGGGAATAAATCCCAGTTTGGTAAAACGGAATAACTGTCCGAAAAGAAATCCGCGAAAAATGAACTCTTCAAAAAATGCCGCCGCAACTCCGGTAATCAATACATCTTCTGTAGTTAAAGCATTGTTAAACGGAAAGACACTGGCAAAACCGATGAACATGGGAAGCGTACAAATAAGGGGAAATAGTGCTCCTTTGAGGATAGATCGATTCAATCCCAATGTGGTCTGACAGCGTTTAAATTCGTTGATTATGGATGCTCCGAGAATGATAGGTATTGAAACAATGATGTAGACCAATAAATGACTGGTTCCGAGGTGAGGCACAAATCCATTGACCCAAATCCTGAGTTCCGAAAAATAAGTCCGGGACAAGAAAAAATAGAATCCGAAGGATAGAAGCGTGATGACAATAACACTTAAGGATCTACTCATGGATGTGAATTTGGGTTTTACAATAATTTAAATTACCAATTCATTCCGATCCTGGCAACAATTTAACGTTCTCTGGCAATTTTAATTCGTATTCAATAGCATAACCAGTAAACACCTCATTTTTAAGGTTCATCACAATCAGCATGTGTTTTCAGGAACAATTGATGGAACTTCTTATTAATTGCTTCGTCCTTTTACGTGCTCAATCTGATCATTTACCCGGTTATTCCAGCCAAAAGTAATTAACTCTGCGCGTCCGTACATCATCCTGTCGGGATCACAAGAACTAAGCAATTACTTACTTTCCAACTCTTTTCGGACCTTTACAGGAAGTTTTCCTTTAACCAACTCATAAGACTGCCTGATGTATGCTTCCAATTCCGATTTCTTCAGCATCGAAATATCTTCCAGAAGTACCCACTTGTATCGAGCTACGTAAGGTGCAGGCCTGAACCCCGGACGATTGGACAGTTCATCGAATTCTTCATCTTTTACTTTGAATGAAAGGGAAACAGGGGTTTCATCCAAACCGGTCACACAAAACATCTTCAACCCGATTGAAAACACGAGATCGTGTTCCCACTTCACATCTTCTGTTACATGCGGTAATTCCCGGCAAATAGTTCTTATTGTTTCAATATTCATCTTTTACGTCCAAATCAGTATTTGAAAGTAACTAAATATTGAATTCAGATTACTTTCCCCGTTGAATTTCATTTTCAAGGTCTGCCAGTGCCCCGCCATTAAATACTTTGTATCCTTTTTCCTTCAACAGGTTCATGGCTTTCACACTTCTGAGTCCGTGAGAACAGACAGTAATATATGTTTTATTCTTATCCAGCGGAAGTTTATCCGCATGCAAACGGCTCAATTGCAGATTAACCGATCCTTCAATGTGACCGGTCCGGTATTCGGATGGTGTTCTAACATCCAGGATAACTGCTCCCTGTTCTATTTTTTTTCCCAATCCTTTATCCAGGTTCAGAAAGCGGTATGTGCGGTACCCGATATAAATCAGTAGGCAGACTCCTAAAATAATTCCAATGGTTTTCATACTATTTACTGTTTGTTGGATCCATTCTTCTTAAAATTTTCCGGTCGATGTAAAAGGTCCCAAAAGGAACAATGCAGGCCAGCAGGACTTTCCAGGTTGTTTCCCTGAATTTCCACTGGTATTCCACTCCCACGCTCAATGTATTGAACACAAACAGCAGGAATAAAGCTCCGTGAACGGTTCCCATTACTTTCGAGACTTCCGGAATCCCGAAACCATATTTGAAGGGAAGAGCGATGAATAAGAGTATAAGCAGGGAAATTCCTTCCACAATACCTACCAGGCGCAAACGGCCGACTTTTGACTGGATCATTTGAAACATATTATCTGAAAAAAGGTCTGTTAGATAAAGGTGAAAACGGCCACGGAATAGCCATGAAAATCAATATAAAAGCGACGAAGAACCACAGCAGCATGGTTTTGAACTTTTCGGGATCTGTCTGCATTCGTTTTGTCTTGGCCGAACCGATAGTCAGCAACACTATTGCCAGCAGCATGATCAATGCGTGAACCAATGAATAAAATGTCACATCCCAATTTCGCAGTGCTTCACGGGTGTGTTTCCAAAAGTATTTAATGGAAGGACTCTGCGTATAGACGAGGATACCAATAATCAATTGAATGTGCGCAATGGTAGCTGTCCAATGACGCACCGCATTATCTCTTTTGGTAAAAACCTTCCGGAATTTAAATCCGACATACCCGCGGTAAATGGCGTAAGTCAAACTGATTACTACCAGCCAGCGGGTTAGAGAATGGAAAAATATAAGTGTTGAATACATCGAAAATAGTTATCGATGCAAAAGTAAAGTAAAAACATACTAATTAGTATGTTTTTGATTAAAAAATTATTTGAGTCCGTTCAAATAGTTCTTAAGCTCTTTTAAATAAAGGCTGTAAGACTCTTCTCCCATATCCAGTTTCCCAAGATTCCGTACGCCCCAATAACCCGACATAACCATAATCGCAACTTGCTTCGAATGCACATCCTTTCTTACAAAACCCGCCGCTTTTCCTTTTTCAAGAACATCAACCAATGCATCCTCCCATTGCCTCATAAGTTCGTTCATCGAACGACCAAAATCGGCATTCCAGGGAGTCATTTCCTGAGTGATATTAGAAGCAGGACAGCCAAATTCAGGTTTTAAAAATGGATTATTCATCAGCAAATGATACATCATTTCGTAAATAAACTCCAAAGGATCTCCCGGATTTTGCAGCGGAGTAATGAAGCTTTCTGTCATGGTCGGTTTTAGGATCTCGTTGATGATTGCCAACCCCATTTCATCTTTTGTTTTGAAATGGTAATAGAAAGCACCTTTTGTAACTTGGGTGGTTGCCAAAATATCATCAATACTTGTTGTTTGATACCCTTTGATATAAATCAGTTCAAATGCTTTCTGCAGAATGGTTAAGCGCGTTGCTGCTGCCTTTTTCATAAAGATACTCCTTGGTCTCTTACAAAGGAATGAAAAGTTTAGGGATCCGCAAAGAAGAAGCTCCCGCAGATCCCGTTGTTGTTATCTTTCTTTGATGAATTTTGAACGCTGCACCTGGTCATTACCGGTGAGTTTTACTTCCACGGAATAAGTTCCCGGGGCTAATTTTGTGATGTCGATTTGGTTCCCGGCTTCAACGTTCTTCAGTTCAAGGATTGTTTTTCCGTTTAGATCCAGGATTGAAACCTGGTCGGCCTGGCTATTGTCCACAAGCTGAATATAACTTTCTGCCGGATTCGGCATAATCAGTGGTACCTGGCTTTCAAATTCCGAAACACTCAAAGGATTCGTTGGTATCATTTTAATGATCGGGTGTGAACCGGAGTTTGTTGCAATGTAAATTTCCTTATTCGGACCGATTGCAATGTCTCTCAAACGGCCAAAAAGTCCCTGGAAATACTGATCTTCATCCGTAACTGCAGTTGTTTGTGCATTTAGCTCTAAAGCCACCAGGCGCTGACCGTTAAGAGTCACCATCAACACCCGATTGTTCCATTCCGGGAATAGCGGATTTTGATAATATACCAAATCAGAAGTTGCAATTGTTGGTGTCCAGGTATGAATAGGCTCTGTATACAAACCTGTTGCGCATGGAGTATCTTCAAATGTCTCATCACAAAAACCGTGAATCAGTGGCCAGCCGTAATTCTTACCGGATTCCAAAACGGTCAGTTCATCATCGGTTGATGGACCGTGTTCCGATATAATTATCTTCCCGTTCGGAAGTGTACAAATTCCCTGCGAATTGCGATGTCCCATGGTATAAATATAAGATCCGGGAAACGGATTGTCTTCCGGAATCGTTCCATCGGTATTCACTCGCAGGTATTTTCCCGAAAGTGAACTGGAATCCTGGGACAATTGGCTTTGAGAACATTCTCCGGTTGACATGAGCAGGGTCTTATCCGGAAGAAAATGCAGGCGGGAACCATCGTGGTTTCCCCAGGCAAGTATGTCATCAATCAAAGTGTCCGGTGTAACCAGATCGGTATTGTCATAAGTGTACTTTACCAATCGTTCTTTAAAATATCCCTGGCTGTCTTCGGGACCGTAAGTATAAACAAGAAAGACTTCCGCTATTACCGGAAAATCAGGATGCAGCGCCATTCCCAGCAAACCGCTTTCTCCTACAGTATGAACATCAGCTGTTAAATCAAGAACTGTGTCCTTGACACCTGTATCCAGGTCTATTCGGCTGACAATTCCCCCACGCTCTGTTACCCAAAGGTAATCCTCTCCTTCCACTTGAATTTCCCATGGAATGGACACTTCGTTTGATAAGGTATCGATGACAAGGGTAGTCGTCCCAACGACCTGGGTTCCCTGAGCATGTACCATCGATGCTAAACCAAGCGAAGCGATAAAAAGTAACTTTTTGAATTCCATAACTGAAAATTTTAATATTTAATTTCAAGTTAGGGAAAGCTGTTACGGATACAAAACATTGAGAGTTAATAAATGGTAATTCAACGAGTTCAAATCTTCTACTCTATCAATCCGTATTTTTCCTGCGTGCGTTTGATCGAATCTTTCATCAAGACAATCAATGCATCCTGACTAATATCCGATAATTTCTTCACATAAATACATGCTTTTCCCATGGTGAATTTACCCAGGTCATTGATCAAAGCTTCCTGCCCGGGTTCTCCGGTAGAAACATAGAGTGAAATAGCTGCTTTCCGGGGAGAGAATCCGAGTAAGGGTGCGTCGCCTTCATGTCCGCTGGCATATTTATAGTGATATGTCCCGAAGCCGATGATACTTGGCCCCCACATTTTTGCCTTGAAACCGGAAACTTGTTCCATCAATCGGATCAGTTCCCGGCTATCCTGACGTTTTTGTTCCGAATCCGTGAATTCCAGGATAAACTCGTTGACGTCTTTAGTTGTTTCTGCTGTTTTTGTCTTTGCCATTTTGTGTTCGTAATTAGTGATTCGGCAGCTGAGATTAGGATATTCTGTTTTTTTAGTCTCTTTTCAAGCCGTCGCGACCTATAAATCGTTCTTTTCCCAGCAAGAAGCCGATCGCCTTCTCTACATTCCTTTCCACACTTGCATCTGTTTTCAGGTTTGCAATATAGCGTACTATCTCATTTTGAAGGGATGGCACCAAACTTTCGAAAATAGCATTTGCCTTCGGATTATCCTGTAAAGCCTGCACCAGCTTCGGGTGCGGATGAATGGTACGGTCGGAAAAATCCAATTCAACACTAACCTCGATCTGTTCTCCGATTCTTCCCGGGGATTTCGGAAGCATTTTCGTGTTGATGTAAAGTCTCCACTCGCCTGCAAATTTGACCAATGTCTGCTGGTAAGCTTTGCCGTTAATGATTCCTTTGACCGGAATCGGACCTTTGTCTTTTCCGAATTCACGAAACAAATTGTTTAGAATCGGCTCAGGTACAAATACAAAGGGATTGATACCTATGATATCAATTGCCGCATTGAAATAAACCGCACTTTTTGTTTTATTCATCGATGTAATTCCAAACTTTAAATCAGATTATTGAACTACTGAACGACCAGTTTCTTAATGATCACAATTTGTCCTAAGTGGTAATGCATATGTTCCACAATACCTGCAATATTCCTGAAATTGGTCCCGTATTTAGGTTCCATAAAATCACGAAGAAGTTGTTCATCCGGCAATGTTTCGATCAAACAAGCCGCTTTTTCAGCTTTCTTCCAAATGCCTTCCAGCAACTCATCCCAATCCTTTTTCGATTGAATAGCCGGCAGTATCCAGCTTATTTCGTCCTTTCCGGTTAATTTGTTTTCTTCCAGAACTGTTATTAACACTTCCACATAATAAGTCATGTGAAACGTAAGCGCCGCAATCGAATTTAGCGAATACACTTGGGTAAGGGCATCTTCCCATTTCATATCAGACAAGGTTGTTTTCAGGTCTGTTGTTGTCCAGTTCCCGCCGAAATGAACGTCTCTTACATGTTTTGCCAATTGTTTGGATATACTCATACTCAACATTTTTCCCGCAGAGGACCGCTGACGTCCACAAATTGTATACAAACACCTGTCCTAATCCCGATATCTGCAGACGGTTTTATTGTTCCGCAATTTCTCAAAATTTGTGATCAAATCCAAGGTTTCAACAGATACTTATTCGCATTGGAACCCGCAATCAAAAATACATTGACTACCATATCCCGCAGGAAACCGAAATTCATCAAATCTGAAATACTGGGTTTTCGAATGGAACGTACTAAAATCAATGAAATCTTAATGGTAAAAAATTCAGTGCTTTCTGCACCAGCAATTCAATTTGGTCAACATTTTTCCTTTGTAGCAGAAAAAAGCATTCCATATTTCAGTTCATGAGTGATTTCACAATTCCGACCTAAAATAATAGCCCTTAATTCCAGTAAAACTGCTTTATTATTTTTTAACTGCATTTTTTTCTCTTGAAAACGAATACGGAAAATCGCTTTCGGAGAATTTACGGTCCAAAGCAGGCGTTGCGGTCATTTTAAAATCAATAACAGCACCTTTCATCAATTCCGAATGGTTCAGGAACAATTTGGAATATTCTTTTCCATTCATTTTTAACGAAGAAACGTATTTATTCTGAACCGAATTTTGCGGTGCGTTCAACACTACCTGTTTCCCGTTCGACAAGTGAATCACCGCTTTTTGGAAAAGCGGAGCTCCAAGCACGTATTCATCCGTTGCCGGACAAACGGGATAGAATCCTAAAGATGAAAAGACATACCAGGCGGAAGTCTGCCCATTGTCCTCGTCTCCGCAGTAGCCATCCGGAGTTGGCTTGTATAACCGGTTCAGCACTTCTCTTATCCAATAATCGGATTTTGCCGGAGCACCTGCGTAATTGTACAGATAAATCATGTGCTGGATCGGCTGGTTCCCATGTGCGTACTGGCCCATGTTTGCGATCTGCATTTCCTTGATCTCGTGGATCATTCCGCCATAATAACTATCGTCATAAACCGGAGGTAAGCTAAAAACGGAATCCAGTTTGGAAACAAAACGCTCCTTCCCTCCCATCAGGTCAATCAAGCCTTGCACATCGTGAAAAACTGACCAGGTATAGTGCCAGCTATTCCCTTCCGTAAAAGCATCTCCCCACTTAAACGGATTGAAAGGAGACTGGAATTGTCCATCGGCATTCTTTCCGCGCATCATTCCGGTAGAAGGATCGAATAAATTCCGATAATTCTGACAGCGTTTTGCATACAGATCAATTTCCTCCTGCGGGCGTTTAAGCGCTTTTGCCAGCTGGTAAATAGCAAAATCATCGTAAGCATATTCCAATGTACGGGCAGCATTCTCATTGATTTTCACATCGTAGGGAACGTAACCCAGTTTGTTGTAATAAGCTACCCCGAAACGGCCTATTGCACTCATCGGCCCTTCATTATTTGCTCCGTGAAGCAGGGCTTCGTATAATTTTTCGATGTCATAACCGCGTAAACCTTTGATATATGCGTCGGAAACAACGGATGCCGAGTTATTCCCGATCATGATATCTGCATATCCCGGACTCGACCATTCGGGCAGAAACCCGCCTTCCAGGTAGTCGTTCACCAATCCTTCCTGCATTTCTTTGTTGATTTCCGGGTAAACAAGGTTCAACAACGGATACAAAGCCCGGAACGTATCCCAGAATCCAGTTCCTCCAAACATTTTCCCTGGAAGGACTTTTCCGTTGTAAGGACTCCAATGTATTTCCTTACCGGCAGCATCGATCTCATAGAGTTTATTCGGGAAAAAGAGCGTGCGGTACAAGCAGGAATAGAACGTCCGCATTTGCTCATCTGTCCCGCCGAAAACCTCGATTTTACCCAAAGTTTCATTCCACCGTAATTCCGCACTTTTACGTACAGCCTCAAAATTGCTGTTCCCTACTTCGCGCTGTAAGTTCAATTCAGCCTGGTCTTGCGAAATAAAAGACGAAGCAACCTTCAAATGAACCTGTTCCCCTTTTTTCGTTTTAAAACCAACCACAATTCCTGAATGGTTTGAAGTCGATTCTTCCTGATTTCCGACCAATTTCCCCTCCGATGCAATGGAATAGAATGCAATATCCTTGTCCAGGTAAATGACAAAATAGTTCTTGAAATTTGTGAGTTTCCCGCGGGCGTAGCGCTTGGTATAACCTATGATCTTTCGTTCTTCAGGAAAAACCTTCACATAAGATCCGCGGTCCAAAGCATCTATCACAATAAAAGAACTGTCACTTTCAGGAAAGGTAAAACGGAAAACAGCTGCTCGTTCTGTGGGAGTGATTTCGGTTGTCACATCACAATCGGCCAGGTAAACACTGTAATAATGCGGTTTTGAAACTTCTGATTTATGTGAAAACCAGCTTGCTCTTTCATTTTGGTTAAAAACAACTTTTCCGCTTCCCGGCATAATGGCAAACTGTCCGTAATCATTCATCCAGGGAGAAGGCTGATGGGTTTGTTTAAAGCCTCTCATCTTATCAGCGCTGTACTGGTAAGCCCAGCCGTCCCCCATCACATTTGTCTGTGGTGTCCACAGGTTCATTCCCCAGGGCAGACCAATTGCAGGATAGGTATTTCCATTGGAAAGTTCCATTTTGGAATCAGTTCCCATGAGCGGGTTTACATAATCGACAGGTTTTTGCTGAGCAAATGCAGCAAAAGGAAGGAATAGAAAAACAAAGCGTTTCATGAAAATTACGAATTGGGAATTGCAAAGTACTTCATTAATTCCGAATTCCGTATGCCCAATTACGAGTTATTGGTCCAATTTTCAACAATCAATCCAATCGTTCCAGGAAGTTCTTTAAGGATGCTAAAAGGTTCGGGGCACTATTCCTGTCCAGGTTCTCACAATCCAATTTTGTTTGGAACAAGTAAGACGAATTAACCGGACTTATTGGCGTAATGGTTTCAATAGCTTGTATGATGTTGTAAATGCTTGTTCTGAATGTTTCAAAATCATTTGTTTCTTCGTACGATTTTTCGTAACTTGCTAATTGTGTACTGATTGCATTTTTAGTCTTCATTTTTTCAGTAAATGGGTCTTTTGTAATTATTTTTCTTGGTTTTAGCCAAACTATAAGCGATTTGTACACACAGACACTTACATTTTTTATAGAGTGTCAGGTATTCTTTTGGCATCCAGTTTTTTGGATGTATTTCTAGCGAAAAATTGGGTTCATATTAATAATTCTGATTAAACGACTAAACAGGTTTTATTTTGGCAAAAATAGCAAATAAACACAATCGTGTTACGTCTGAGCTGTTAAATATTTCGACTTTGCTAACTATGAATACGAAGTCATTTAATGACATTTTGGGGAGGGAAATTAAGCGGGTACGTGAAGAGAAAGGGATTACCCAAGAAGAGTTGGCTTCACGTATGAATGTAAACGCTCAAAACATTTCCAGTTACGAACGAGGTGAAAGGTGTCCGTCTTTATTTTGGATGAATCGTTTGTATGAAGCCCTTGGCGTTGATCCTGCAAAGTTTACGGATGACCTTTATAAAAGGCTCAATGAGTCGCCTCTCGATCCCAATACGGACATCATCAAGATCAATCCGGCATCCAAATAAATTAAGTGCTTCCCTGCTGATTAACACATCCTGTAATGTCCTGGTCTGCATTTCAAAACAATCCATTCTTTGTGGACTATGGAAGTAAAATCCCTAATTTTGAATCATGCGCCAATTACTTCCGATCTTTTTCCTTTTTAGCTGTCTTAGTTCTTTCGGACAAAACTCTTTGCTAAATCATGCAATTTCCTGGTTCAGTAAGACCGATCAAACAACCGTTGACAATTACCTGAAAATTAGTAGTTATCGGTTAATCGGGGAGAAAGACTCCCTGGATCTTCACCTTTTCACCTATTCATTGGTAAAAACGGAAAACGGAACACAACCTTTTATCCATATACTACTTGGTGATTCTGCTTTAGAATTTATTTCGATAGACACATACGGCGCGCAAGGCCAGCAAACAGTTGTAGCAGGATTAAAAAGCGGGCGTTTCAAATCCATTGGAACGCATATAAACGGAAATTTCATCACCACCACTTATGATAACGGAAATTTTTTAATCCAGGAGGATTACGAAGCCGTTGCCAATCCTCTTGGAAAAGGGGAAATCGCTTATTTCCGCTACCGGATCTTTCGCAAATATGGACAATTTGACCGTCTGAACGGGGAGAAAATCCGATTGACAGAGGAAGGTCTAAAAATCGCAGAGAATTATAAAAACGGGATGCTTGAAGGACAACGGACCATCTATTTCCCGGACGGAACAATCAAGCGCACTGAAAATTACCGGGCAGGAAGATTGAACGGAATTGCAAGTGACTACAATCAACATGGAAAAGTAATACACAGTTCAACTCACAGTTATCATTGGAAATACGGCATGGAAAAGTGGTACAACCATGAAGGGAAACTCGTGAAATCCCTGCAATGGCAGCGGGATGTCCCCACCGGAATTGAAAAGCAGACTTTTAACGGAATCACGATCGGAAGTGTTTCTTATATCAATGGTTCCAGGCAGGGGTTGGCAAGAATACCGGTATATTTCGACCCACATACCGAAGCAAACTATCCCCTCGACACCTTGAACGATGCGCCTTTAGGTATTGAGGAAGTGGTATACGACATGGGGCTGAAAACCGGGAAAGCAGTTTGCACTTATTTCAATACAACAGACACGATGTATATTGCCTATTATAAAGCAGGACAATTAGACAGTACATTTTCCAGATACGAACAAAACGGTATTCTTCTTTACACTGCAACTTTTTCAAACGGCCTGGAAGATGGAGAACGCATTTATAGAGTTCCTTCCGGACCGTTGAAAGATACCGTTTACCGCATTGAACAATACCAAAACGGGAAATTAAATGGCCCGACCACTCAATATTATCAAAAAGAGTCGGATCAATCAGTTGCAGATCCCGGAATTTACTCCCCGGTAGCGTGGGGAAAAATAACCCGCCAGGAAAACTATACCGATGGTATTCGAAATGGTGATTTCATTTATCAAAAAGATGCTGAAAACTATACTTTTCAGTATTACGCAGACGGAGTTCTTGACGGTAAACAGGAATATTCGATGGTATCGGATGGGAAACAGTTCAAAACTACCGGATTTTATGAGAAAGGAGTGAAAACCGGAGAATGGATTACTGAAATCCCTAAAGATCATGTTATTCTAACCGAGCACTATGAAGACAATAAAAGGCATGGAGATTTTAAGAAAACAATTAAAGGTTTCTGTACCGAAGAACGTTTTTTTGAAAGTGACACTTTGAAACAACTTTCTTTTTACAAAGAAGATAGTAGTTACAGCATTTATTCGATTAAATACCTTAAAAAAAAGGATTCTGTTCAAGTTACCTGTCAAACGAAAGATCCTGAAAAGGAAATTATATTCTCATCCATTTTTGGAATTAGCAAATACGGTCAAAAAGATACAGTTTTGACCACTCTTGCAAATCTTATGCGATCAGATATCAATGCGAAAGGGTATTTAAACGGTTGCTTTACGACTACAACTGCCAATTATGAATTATTCGGATGTTGGATTGATGGGAAGCCGGTCGGAGAAATCGAAATCATACATTTTGATTCCGGTATCTTTGAATACCTGACTTATAAGAATAATACTCTGGTCAAATCTTATTATACTCAAATTATTACCTGCACAGACGAACCTTACTCAGGAACATTCATCTCTGCTACTAATGGAAATAAAATTTCTGTAAAGAACGGACTGCGTCACGGCTGGTGTGTGGAATATGACACTTCCGGCAAAGAACTACGCAGAATGAAATATGTAAAAGGAATGCTGAAAAAGGCCATTGAGCGCAAACCTGATTAAAGGTATTCCTCTAACATTCCCATCAAGCTATTTTCACCATCTCCGTATCCCCATCCCAATCATCCGGATCCTTGTATTTTAGGATTAGCCTCTCCCCTGTTTCAAATTCCAGCGTGATCTCATTCTCTTTGCAGTAAGCCGATTGAATGATTTTGCCTTTTACCTCAAACTTTTCCGCATAATCGTGATAAGTATACGCATCGTCCTCCGTATCAATTTCGCCCCAGTTTTCCCAAACTCCGAAACAAACATCCAGGAAATACTGCGACCAGCTGATCCCTTCCATTTTGATGTACACCAAACAAGGCCCCGAATCCGGATTGTCCGGGTTTTCCACCCCGATCAACTGTTCGAGTTTCTTCCCTTTGGCACTTTTTACGGTGAAGTTGATATCCTGGAACATGCGTCCGGCTGCTGGTTTACTCATTCATCTAAAGGTTAAAAATGTTCAAATGTTTCTGCCGCAGCAGATTCAAATGTTCAACTACAAAATAGTTTGAATTTTGAATTTTGTATTTTGAATTTTGAATTCTTAAACATATTTACTTTTCACATCATACGCTTCGATCACTTTGATCATTTCGTCGAGTTGTTTCCGCCCGAAATTCAGAATCTTATAATTGGCAATTTTCACAAACGCATCCAAATCTTTATTGGCTTTGATCTTTTTCAATTCTTCTTTCAGCCCTTCGAATTCCTTTTTACCTTCCAACTGAATGTACAGGTTCGTGTAAACTCTGTAGTTATCTGCATTCAACTGGCTAAAATGAGCTGAGAACATGGACAAATAATGATTGAAATAGCCTTTCGGATAGGTTTCTTCCAATTGCTCCACAATCCTTTGATCGAACTGAAAAGAATAGTCCGACGCCAGGCATTCGAAAATAAATCCGGGAAGGAAAAACAGGTAATGGTTCAGTTTCGCATCTTTTAAGGAATCGTTCAATACAATCTTATCGGAAGGGAAATCGTTTTTCCAATTGGAATCTTTCAGTTCATAAAATCCTCCCCAGGGCAATTGGTCATTTTTGAACCGGAACGCATTATCCAGATACGATTCCCGGCCCAATTCCGTTAATTGATAAGCATACGGCTCGCTAAATTCCAGGGTTCCCTTTTCTCCTTCATCAATGTGCGGAAAGGCAGTATCCAGTTCAAAAACCAATTCCAGGTAATTTTCGCCTGTTGTAATTTGAGGTTTTGAAGCAGCCGGAGCCACATTCCAATTTTTATTTTCTTTTATGTATTTCATTGATGGGTGTAAAAATCAAAGACTGCTTTGGAAATTTCTGCGATCAGCTTGCGCGAATGGTCATAATCTTCTTCGGATTTGGAGACAAAAACACTCAAAGCCACATGTGTTCCATCCGGAAGAAAAATGATGCCTACATCATTGCAGGCATCGTAAATTTTTCCCCGCATGTCTGAAGTTCCGGTTTTGTGGGCAACGATTGTCCCCTCAGGCAGCAATGCTTTTATTCTTGCAGGATCGTTCGTTGACTCGATCATCAGCTTCATCAAAAAAGTGTTACTGGAATCGGAAAGGTATTTCTGCAGGTAAAGCCCTTCCAGTAAGCGCGACATCTGCATGGGTTTGCTCCAGTTCGTGTATTGGATTTTCCAGCCGGCACGCATTTCGTGTTTCGTTGCCTTAATAGCTATTCCGGAAATTCCGAGTCCATGGATGTAGTTATCTACCGATTCGGTACCTTTTGCCAGCTTGAAAAGGATATCACAGGCAATGTTATCGCTTTGAGAAACGGAATAATCCAGTAATTGAGCAATTGTCAAATCCACTTCTCCGTTTGGAAACTCTTTCTTTAAGGGACTCCAGGTCTCATCCTGCAAATCAGCTCTTGTCACATGATAAGTTTGCTCAAGTGTCAATTCCCCCTTGTCTACCATATTCATGATGGCAATAGCCAAAGGGAATTTGTAAACGCTCATCATGGGAAACCGAATATGATTGTTCACATCCAATGAATCTCCCGTTTCGATATGGATTAACCCGATGCCAATTGTTGCCTTATAATTATTGACAATTCTCATCAGTTTCGGTCGCAATTCTTCCCTCAGCGAAGCGTTTTGTGACAAGGAATGATTTGCTGTAAAAACAAGCACCGCAAGTGAAAAAATGATCCGCATTTGATTCATTGGAAGTTACTAATTATTGGATTCTAAATGATTGCTCCAAATTAGTAAGAATTTCAGATAACAGGTTCTAAAAATCAATTCGTTTTCGGCACTTTTCTGCGCATTGCAATCGCTGTGATCAAAGCAAACAGGATTCCCATCGGAAGGATTTCCATGTATGTCATAGCAGATTTAAACAAAGGATTCCGGTACATCACCATAAAATCCTGCATTTCAGCATCTTGCTTTGCAATCACTGCAGGACTCGCTCCGCTTTCGACCAGCTGATCATGCATGGATTCTGTGTAAACTTCAATAAACTTTGAGCCAGTAGCATAGTCATAAATCAGCCAGTTTACGACATAAATCGTAGAAGCAAAAAGAGTGATTAACAATCCTACTTTCAATGCTTTCCCGAAGGTTATAATTCCACCGCTGTATTTATCCCGATAGTTCTTCACACCGATGATCAGGAAAATATTCGCGATAAACATGGACGTATAGCCCAGAACCATTCCGAGGGTTGATCCACAATTCGGGGGTAAAACCAGCAATGCAATAAAGGTCCAAACTGCAGTTATCAAACCACCAATCCCTCCGTAAACCAGTACATTTCTTTTCATATCTTTTTAGTTTAATATTTCGACAAAAGTGCCGTTCTACAAGGGTTTAAGACTCATACTTTCGGGTGATTTTTCATTTTATAGCGGAATTATCCCCAATCGTTTGGCAGCTTCCACAGCCTGAGTCCTTCTGTTAACATCCAGTTTTTCAAACAACTTCGAGCTGTGTGTTTTCACCGTATTCAAAGAAACAAATAAACGCGCTGCAATTTCATTATTGCTCAACCCGATAGCAATCAGTTCCAATACCTCCAGTTCACGTTTGCTGATCCCCAATTCTTCGAGGACTTTTTCATTGCGTATAAATTCATCCGAAGGAGAAACATATACTGTTTTTTCAACCAAAACTGTTTTAGGTTTTGTGAGCTGTTTTGCCAGCCAGATTCCCAAAACCAGGAACACAACAGCAATTGCAGCAACGTATAATTCTGTGGCATGACTCATTACCAGCAGCCGGAATTCGAGCCAGCGCATGAAGAACAGGAGCCCTGCGAGGGAAACCCCGTAAATCAAAATGAGTTTATATGATCCGAACAGTTTTTGCAGCATGGTAATAACCCGAAACACAAAGATACGGGAAAATAGAAAGAGAAATGAGCATGAGAAAGAGAATGCAAAAACTGCACGATTGTTTTTCGATAGTGTTTTAATGCGATACCGCCTTCAAGCCAATTATTGATCCGATCAGGGTTGTTATGAAAAATAATTTCCAAAAGGTCATCGGGTCCTTGAATACAAAAACACTTACCAGCACTGTTCCTACTGCTCCGATTCCGGTCCATACCGCGTATGCCGTTCCGATAGGCAGTGTTTGAACAGCTTTCATTAATAAAAGCATACTGATAACAAGTGAAACTCCAAATCCCGCATACCACCAATAAACGGCATTTCCATGGGATATTTTCGCTTTTTCCAGGCAAGATGCAAATGCCACCTCAAACAATCCTGCAATGATTAAGATAATCCAATTCATCTTTTCACGTTTAAACGGATTTAAACCGGTTTTCCGGTTCGCGTTAATTTATACGAACAGCAAAATCAGCGTCAACACTACTCCTGCCAGCGAATAAAGTAAACCTGCTTTAAAAACTTTGGTTTTTGGCAGGTACATCCAAAACGCAGACAACACAAAAAACAGCAGGGATATTCCGAAGAACACATTCAGCCAGTAAAGCGGATCATCTGTAGATGCTTTGTGCAGATGCGTCATTTTATCCAATATGTAAGGAAGTTCTTTGGTTGTTATGTGTGCAACACCGGTTTTCTTGTTATAATCGCCGTTCCTGAAATAAACTATGTCGCCTTCTTCTCTTTCGAAGTTGTAACGGCGTAAATCCAAAGCTTTACCGATATTCTCATTCTTAACGTTCGGTTCAATCCGGATTTCTTCGGTGTGTTCGCTTTTGAGAAAATCCGTGTCGCGGAAGATCAGTACAATCCCGCTGATTGCATATACAGCCATGATTCCGGCTAAGAAAAAACCAAGGTAGCGGTGAAGGACACGCATGGAAAGTTTTGAATTATTCATGCGGTAAAATTAATGATTCCAAAAAGGTTTTCATTCACCGAAACAGGTGATTTTGCACCAGGGCTGAAAAAATCAGCCCTGTTCGTTATCGAATCAATGGAAGTAATTTCTCCTGTAGATACTTACTCCATCCGGGTGCACAGGAGTCGTAGCATTCAACTTCAGGAGTTAGTCCCTGGTGTGTAAATACAAGCTCTGTTTTTCCATCCTTTTCTGAAATTTCGAACACCACTTTTGTCCCTACCCATTCGTCTTTTTGTTCCAGGAAACTCAATTCACTTTCGGTGATCAGCCAAACTACTTTTTGATTGGGAATAACTTCCACCAGTTTTTGTTTGGAATAATGTGCCCCATCCCCCGCTCTGAAACTGAATTCATCATTCAGTTCTTTTGTTTCTCCGGAAAAAGATTCGTTGTAAAGTCCCGACCACCAGGAACGCACCTCTCTAATGGCTTTATAAACGTGTTCCGGACTTTTGTCAGTTTGAATAGAAAATGTAAAATCTGTTGCCATGGTTCTGCTATTTTAAATAAATCATTTGTCCGGTATGATACGCCAGGTGTGTTGTACGTGTCAGAATAATGTTCAATTTATTCCGATGCGGCTCATTTTCGAAATCTTGTTCTGACACGGCTGTGTGTCTGTGAAACCAATCCGTTGGTTTCAGCTGGTCCATTTTCGCCTTTAAATACATCTTTTGTTGATCCCAAATAACACGTAATTCAGCTACCGATGGCAGATCTGAAACACTTTTATCCGGTGATTCGATAAAAACACTTGCCAATTCGGGATATTGTTTTTCCCCGAAATTTAAAAGCGGAAGCATGCTGTCGTGCACTGAGATCAAATGTCCCAGTAAATAGATCCCGCGATTCTTTCCGGGGGAAATTTCTCTTTGTAATTGATCATCCGTTAAAGCCTTAAGCAAGGTGTCAAAATTATAGACGGAAGCTTCCCACCTGTCCAAAATCAATTTTACCGCTGTTTGTGTCGTATCCATTTTATCTTATTATTCGTTTTTACAAATGTATGGTCCGGAAACAGACTTTAAAAGGTGTAAAAGAGACAATCTAACGGGTTGATTTGGACACATTCGTTTCATACTTTTGTAAAAAGTATTCCATGAAACATCTGACAATCATCGTTCCCGAAGGCGAAAACAATTTAAGCAGCATTGTTGGCACCTACAAATTATTTTCGCGAGCCAATACTTATTGGAAAGAAAGGGGAAATGAGGTTGTCTTCCAAATACAACTGGCAGGACTTTCAGACCAGGTAGATTTCTATGAGGGATTGTTTTCTGTGAAACCGCACACATCTATTTCAACTCTTTCAAAAACCGACCTGATCATCGTTCCTTCTTTGAACCATCATTTTTTGGAGGCATTATCACTGAATGAAGCGCTTATTCCCTGGATACAAAAACAATACAAACAAGGAGCAGAAATAGCGAGTATCTGTACCGGAGCATTTTTATTGGCGGCTTCCGGCCTGCTTGATGGTAAAAGCTGTTCTACTCATTGGAGTGCAGCGGAAGATTTCAGGAAGCTGTTCCCACATGTAAAACTGCAAACCGATCATTTGATTACTGATGAAGGCGGAATTTATACCAACGGAGGAGCTTATTCATTCCTGAATTTGATTATTTACCTGATCGAGAAATACTTTGACCGGCAGACAGCCATTTATTGTTCCAAAGTATTCCAAATAGAACCGGACAGAAAGAGCCAATCTGTCTTCAGCATTTTCAGAGGCCAAAAAAACCATGAAGATGAAGTGGTAAAAGAAGTCCAAAACTACATCGAACGAAATTTCCGTGAAAAGATATCGATCGAAGAGTTGTCGTCCCGTTTTTCAGTTGGAAGACGGAATTTTGACCGCCGGTTTATCAAAGCAACCGGAAATAGTCCTGTTGAGTATATTCAGCGCGTAAAAGTTGAATCTGCTAAAAAATCCCTTGAAATCAGCCGAAAAACAGTCAGTGAGATCATGTATGAAGTCGGTTATTCCGATCAAAAAGCATTTCGGGAAGTCTTTCGAAAATTCACAGGAATGTCTCCCCTTGAATACAAAGACCGCTATAACAAAGATCTTATTCGCTGAATAAACTGCAAAGAAGGAAGGTATCTGTAGAAAACAGCTTTCAATTTTTGCGCTATTTGCCCTGTTAAAACGCTTCGTCTATCAATTCCCTGTTGAGCATTGCACCTGCAAGTGTTCCCGCTGCAACTGCATTTGCTACGGACCGCATCTGAGTTACGTTATCGCCGCAAGCATATACGCCCGGAACAGTGGTCTTTTGGAACGGATCAACTACTATGAAGCCTTGCTCCGATAACTCACAACCCAATTTTTCAGGAAGGTCCGAATGCTGGGAAAAAGGCAGTTTTGCATACATGGCTTTTAATTGAAAACTGCTTCCGTTTTTGAACTGAACTTCATGGATGAATCCGCTTGTATGATGAAATGCTTCCAGTTCCTTTTCATTCACTTCAATTCCGCGCTGTTTGAGTTTCGAATTTTGTTCGGGTGTCAGGGTTGATTTCCCGTTAGTGAATACAGTCAATTCTTTCGTCCAATTAGAAATGAGTTTCGAAAATTCAAAAGCCATTTCCCCGTTTGCAAGAATTCCTGTTTTTTCATTCCGCACTTCATAACCGTGGCAATACGGACAATGGATCATGGAAATTCCCCAGCATGCTCCTGCTCCTTTGATTGGCGGCATGATATCCTTTACTCCTGTAGCAAAAACCAGTTTCTTTGCTTCAAAAGTTTCCCCGTTCTCTGCGGTAATTGTAAATCCGGAATCGGTTTTTTCAGCACCAACAGCCAAACCGGAATAAAATTCCACAGTTTTGTATTGAGCCACCTGCTCCCTGGCTTTGGAAGCAATTGCCTGCGGTGTTTCACCGTCCTGCGTAATGAAATTGTGAGAATGAGGCGTTTGTGCATTGCACGGTTTCCCGCTGTCAATAATGAGTACATTTCTCAAAGATCTTCCCAATGCCATTCCTGCTGCCAGCCCGGAATAGCTTCCGCCGATAATAATCGCGTCGTAAATATTGTTTGTCATGTTGCTAAAAGTTTGTTTGTAGTACAAATGTACACTTTCAATTATTTAATGCAACAAAATTGCAATAACAATTTAAAATACGTTATCTGAAGCTATCCATTTAACTAAAACGGGATGCTTTTCAAAAACACTAAAAGACAAATTATTCAATACCATTTTGCCATCACATTTGCATTCCACAGTTTTTTCGCGAAGTCCCTGAAAACAGTGGGAGCCTGATTGAATGCCTTGTCGAATTTATAGTCACCACCCACAAATTCACCATTGCCGATATCTACTTTATTCTCTCCGCGCATAGCATGCTTTTGTGTTCCTTCATATAGGATGATTTTCATTTCTGCCGGACTCACATCACCGGTGCAGGTTAGCAGATACATCATCCAAACTTCGCCAACACCATCCTTATCCAAATCTGTTACCTGGAAGGTATTCTTTACAAAATCAGCAGCTATGTCCAGGGGACATTCTTTGATATAATCAGTAACCTTCCAGGTTTGCTTGATGCTGTCCTCGAATAACAAATAATGATGGGCAAACAGGTATTTTTCCCTGTAATCTTCGGAAGGTGCTGTTTTGCTGACTGCTTCTTCGGTTTCACAGGTAATAACCAGGTTTACCCCGGATTTATCGGTCCAGCGCACGGCTTCTTTCAAATTTCCTTTGAAGGTAATTCCTTTGGGGAGTTCGGATTTTGTAAGATGGGTAAGTGCTATTTTTCCTTGTCCCAAAGTGTATTGAGTAGTTATAAGAAGAAGCCCGATAAATATATTTTTCATAAAAAAGTGTTTTTAGCTTTCAATGTATAATTCTAATCTTGTTTTTTTGCCCGATTTTTTATGGACAATTATCTCCGACAAAGCTAAATCTCCCAGATCATGTCCCCAAATGCCATATTTTCCATCTGTAGTATTCCGATTTACCACACCTTCCCTTTCTTCAATCGGGATTGTTTTTTCTTTGGCAGACATTTCTTCCTCTCGGTAAATACGCTTATACTCAGCGCTGATTTTCAGGATTAATTCGGCACGTGTAAATCCGGTTTTTTTGTCAGATCTTAATTCCAGTGTAACAAAGTTTTCTAACGGATAATCAATAGTTAAGTCTACAACCTGTTCTTTTAGTACCATTTCATCCTTTCCAATCAGGTTGGAAACTTCTTTATCCGCATTTTCAATAGATATCCAAGGAATAATTCCATCCGGAGACAATTCTTTATCTGTAGTTTTCACCTCGAATAAAATTTCAGTTGTTTCGGGAACATCTTGTGTTTTTTGATTCGATGCTGCATCCGATAAAAGCTTATGTTGATCATTTCGCTGACCACAGCTTACTAAAAGAACACTCAGCATAAGTAATTTGAATCCTGATTTCATTATTTCTTAAGTTTTAGCGTGATAAAAAATCTTCTTCCAAAATTGCATAAAAGTAATTGTCGATCCATTCTCCACGGATCGGTAGTTTCTTTCTTTTCCGACCTTCGCGTATCATACCGGCTTTTTCCAGGACACGGATAGATCCAAGGTTTTCGACAGCACACCCCGCTTCGATCCGGTGTAATTTTAAATCTGTAAAACAAAATTCCAAAATCCTTCCTACAGCTTCTGTCGCATATCCGTTTCCCCAAAAATCTTTGTGGAGCTTGTACCAAACTTCCCCGGAACGGTAGTTGGATACCTCAAGATCCTTCAATCCGATCAATCCAATAAACTGGTCATGGTACTCAATCTTAAAGGTATATCTTGTTCTTGGTTCCAATTCCTGCATCCCCAGCCAATCGGACAATAAACGCTCAGTAACGTTTATGTCCGAAGGAATTCCCATGGTGTTAAATTTGTCCGTCTCCGGTAAAGAATGTAATTCGTGGATGTTATCCAAATCGCCTAATTCAATTTCTTTTAAAGTTAATCTGTCAGTTTTCAGCATGGAGTTTGACTTAATAAAAAGCAGTCCGCAAATCTATGATTTTTGCTGTTCTCCAAGGTATTTCGCGTTGAACTTCCAATTTAGTTTCCGGAACAAACACCATTTCTTCTGCCTCTCCAAGATATTGAATAATGTATTCCGACTCCGAATAACGCCGTTCTCTTCCACTTGAAGCAGAAAAATCCCATTTGGCATTCATACGAATTCTTATAGGATTGCCGGGTTTCAAATCACAAAGCTTGTGCGAGTCTTTCAGGTAAAGTTCCCTGTTCTGCAAATTGATTGAAAAAGACTCAAAATGCTGCATACGATCTTCCTTATTGAAGGTGATCACCTCCGGAAATTTATTCACCCAGCTATCCACGTACCAATTGGGGATATTCATGCTTTTCGCATACCGCAAATAATCATTTTTGGCTGAGGTTCCGGAATAACCGATGATATCCTGGATAATGACGGTTCCTGTTCTTGTTACAGGAATCCGGTCTTTGTATTCATTTGCCAGTAAAAGTTGTTTATCCCGCAGTATTCCGAGGCGTGAAACCAATTGATTTCCCCATTCAAAAAATGATTTCCGGAGTTCGGGTGTATAATCCTTCTTCGGAATTACTGCATTTTTCTTGAAAACATGGAATACCTGGATCATCTTTGCCCTGCTTTTCATTTTTCCACAGATTTATAAGCAACCTGAAGTTCCAAAACAACCAATCCCATGATAAGTATGATTTCACCGGCAAAATAAATCATTCCCAACGGGGTGAGTTTTTCAAAATAGCGGACAACGAAAAAAGCAATCAAACATCCGTAAAAAGTATTTGCAAAGGCAATAATCTTTAGAAGTAATGTATGCTTTTGATTCCCGAAATAATGGGACATCAGCGAATAGACCGTATACACGCAGGCAATGATGGAAAAAAGTCTCAAAACGAGCATCGGCATGCCGAAATGCTCCTGAAAAGGTTCGATAATGACTGCTAACAACAGAACTGTAATTCCAGCGCCCCACGCGTCAACAAGAAGCAGCTTTTTAGGGTTCGAATTGAATTTGTCGAGTACTTTCATTCAAATTACCGGCTTGACCGCATTGCTTTTACAATATTCAATGTCTTATCTTTCAGGTAACGTTTGTATTCCTCACTTTCCGAACCATATAAGGCCATTTTACCTTCCTGGTTGAAATGGATTCCCCAGCCATACCGTTTTCCTAATGGTGAGGCCCTGAAACATGCCTGTCCTTTCGAAAAGAACTGAGCTTTTGCAGCTTCGTATTCACTTTCCGTTAGGTCATTCTTGTCAGCGAAAACCCGGAACAACACCTCGTCTGAAGTGTATCTGTAAGGATTTTTACTGATCATGTCAAACTGCCGGTTTGCAATCGTTAAAGAATCTCCTTTTAACGGTGGAACAGTTCCGTTTCCGATTGGGCAATCATCCGAAACAGTAATAAACGTATTGATATAATTGGTTGTATGAACTTTCATCAATCTAAAATACGGATTTATGGTTTCGGAAACAAACCTGTCAGAATTTGGTTCAAATGGTATTCCAGGTGATCCACATAATCTATCATCAAAAACCGCAAGTCGGAAATCTGCCCGTCCGGAAGTTCGATTTTAGTTTTCAATGAATTCTCTGTCTGCAGCAGCATGACCTGTACAATTCTTTTATTCAGAGACAACCATAACGGAAGAAGTTCGCTGATTGCTGCATGCTGGTAATCGTTAGCCAGGACCAGTTCTTCCTGTTTGTACTTCCTTATTTTAAAGGGCTCGTGAGCGGATTGAATTTCCGTAAAGCGCTGCAGGTTGTTGATCCCGGAGTCGATCAAATGTCCCACTATTTCTTGTTTGGACCATTTTCCGGGCGCACGTTTGTTCTTCAGGTCCGCTTCGGAAGCTGTTTCCAGGTAAGCAGCTCCGGATTTTAACAAATCAGTCAGCCTTGTGGTTGTTTCAGTCATTCTAAAATGTGTTTTCCTATTTCATAAAAATAAAATTCTTCTCATTCAAAAAAACACGCTTTACGAGCCTGCGAAAGGAGTACCGAAAATACCAACGGCCAATTCCATCCAAACCAGGATAAAAACTCCAAGAACTGCCAGGCACAATATCAGCCTGTTTGTACGCTTTTTTACTGTTCTGAGAACTAATTCGCAAACCAAACCGGTTACAAGCAGTAAAATCCCCATGACCAGGAAATCAAATCCCGACCAATTAACCTCAGTTGTAAATTGCATTGCCACCAGCGGAATAAGCAGTAATACTCCCACTACTGCCAGAATAATCATCCATCTTTTGTTTTTCATTTTATTTGATTTAAAAATTAAAAAAGTACTTTGAAAAACAAAGTAAAAAATTAAAAGTCTATTTTACAACTATTTCTAAAAAAAGAATCAAATAATTTCAGTGTCGATCTCAATGGGATTTGTGAGCATCTTATGTACCGGACAGGCATTAGCTACTTTAAGCAATCTTTCACGCTGTTTTTCATCCAGGTTACCTAAAAGCTGTATTTTCCGGTTGATAACCGTTTCATTCGCTTTATCGTCCCAATCCAGGTCTATTTCCAACTTTACTTCCTTCAAATCCCAGCCTTTCTTGTCCGCATACATGCGCAGTGTTGCACTCGTACAAGCCGCAAGTGAAGAAGCCAAAAGTTCTGTCGGCGAAAACCCGAGATCCCTCCCTCCCATCTCCAAAGGTTCGTCTGATATTACTACATTTCCGGAAGGAGATTCAATCTGAATGCGGTAAAGTTCCTGTTTGATAGTTGCTATTACTGAGGCCATAATTTACCTGTGTTATTCTTTTGGTTCGATACCGAAAGATAAAGATTCTTTTCGGGACTCCCTTTAAACAGAAAGGTGTATCCGTTATTTTACCGATACACCTTTCCCAACCTACCGCACTAATCCGTTCTATTTGAATAAAGCCGGATCACAACCACAACTTATATTGATTTCAGTTCACATCTTTCTTGTCTTTAAGATGATTCCCTTCTTGCCAACTCTCCTGCTGATCCTTGGTAAAATTGGCAAAGAAGGAGTTGAATGGTGTTATGAATTTCCTGAAAAGGCTTACATATTTCCCACATGAAGCTGATCTTTTCGCAATGCGCATGCTAGATGTTCCGGCAGTTGTTTCAGAAAACAGCAAACAGATCCCGCATTGAAAAGCTTTAAGATCCAGTTGATCATTTTCGCTGTCCTGGTTTTACAATCCAAAACACTTGCTTCAATTCAGAAATAATTTTAAAAATCTGGAATTCATGTAAATTTTCAGAAGAATCTTGTAACAGAACCGGAAGCCGGATCAATCATCTTTGTTTAAGTGGTTCCCTGCAGGAGCCCTATTCTAAGAACACCTTAAAAAAATGATTATGAAAAAAGTAGTTGTAGCAGTTATCGCATTGTCAGGCCTGGCACTGGCATCCTGCAAGAAAGATTATTCCTGTGAGTGTAGAAAGATCCATACGGATGACGACGGAAGTACGGTTACGTCTTCAGACGGAACTTACACTTTCAAAGATTCACGAGCACGTGCGGAGGACCGTTGCAATGACCTGGAAGGTTCCGGAACAGATATCTTTGGAAGTTACACCCGCGAGTGCGATATCTAAAGCATTTAAAATGTGTGAATTATGTAAATTTTCCTTCAAATAATGTAAGGGATTTATTTCATAATTCACTCATATTTAAGCCGAAGCGTTTTTTTGTGGAACACTTCAGGAAAACACCTTAAAAAGACGATTATGAGAACAGTTATTTTAACATTCGTAGTATTGTCGGGTTTTACACTGGCATCCTGCAAAAAAGACTATACCTGTGAATGTGCTAAGGTTCGAACAGACAGTGATGGCAACAGAAATTCATCGTCTGATGGAAATTATACATTCAAGGACTCACGTCTTCGTGCGGAGAAAAAATGCAATGACCTGGAGGAAACAGGAACAGATGTATTCGGAGATTACACCAGAGAATGTGATATTCGATAATGTGTAACCAAAATTTTAAGAACGCTGTCGAACACTTGTTTTACAGCGTTCTTATTTTAGTCCTGTCCTAGAATATATTTTTCACGCAGATGTAGCGGATTTATGCAGATATATGGTTCATTAAAATCTGTGGGGCTACAAAAAAATCACCTAAACTTTAGGACACAAAAACTTCAAACAACCCCGTTCAACCCGGCATATCGTATATTTCCAGTTCCCTTTGCATATTTTCTTTTGCTTGTTTCTCCAATCTATCGTGGAAATAATCCGTTTTAAAAATGCGGTCCATCTCTAAAAAATGCTTTAATACTTTGGCTCTTCCGGGATTGTAAACCGCATCCGGAAAAACAGCATATTCTTTTCGTACATTCCGGGCGTATTCCAGGTAAGATTCCCACTCCTGTCCCAAAATGGAAAGATCTGCATCAGTAAAGTAGTTTGCGTCCCGGTCCGACTGCACATCATGATTTTTGGTTGCCAGGATCTGCTCCCTGCATTTTTGGATCCGAGCGACAGGAACCTGCAGCTGCAATAAACACTTTTCTGCCAGGTCTGCACTTCGCTCTTCGTTATCGGATTTTTCAACATCATAAATAATGTCATGGTAAAACAGGGAAAACAAAACCACATCCCAATCAGAAATTAGTTCCCGGACTTCTTTTAAGCGGAGAAATACGTTTTCAAGGTGTGACAGGGAATGGTAATACCTGTGCTCGTTCGTATAGAAAGAAACCAATTCTTCCCATAAGCGGTCAACCTGCTCCAAATCGTCCGAATAGCCTTTTGCCAAATTCGTAAAAGTTTCTTTCAGCATAGATTCCAGTTTATTCAAATTTCAACAATTCTTCATACGGATTCCCTTTCAATCCCAAAGCGATTCCAAACGCAGGTTCAGTTTTGTATCCCTGTTTTTTCAGAGCCATGATCTCCTGCCGGAATGCTTCTCCCCGCTCTTCTAGCAGCTGATGCTCGATCAACATGTGCCGATATGCATGCTGCTGTTTGGTTGGAATACTTTGCCCGAATACTTCCAGTTCGAAGTCATCCAGCCAAAAGTTACACATCACGGAATTAAATTCAGAACTTTCCCGCAAAACAAACTGCTTTTCATGAGAAAATGAATGCTTCACTGCATCGATAAATTCATTTTTATCCGAATAACAGCAACTGATATCCAAATCACTTGTTTCAATGTCCATGTTGATCGGAATGGTTCCCGTAAGAATCGGATCAAACTTTTGAAGTAAATCCAATACCCGATATTTCTTCAGCGTTTCGTACGCCCTGCGCTGTTTGTCGTTCCCTTTCAATAGATAACTGATGTCTTCAAAATTGATCTTCATTATTTATTGCTTTAAACCAATTAACGTTCCCACTTTTCCCTGAATAACTTTTTCAACCGGTCCAGTTCCGTCTGGTACATCGTATTCTTCCGTGATCCGAAATAAAGTATATTTTCCCAGGGTTCAACTCCTTCCCACATCAGTCTGAGTTTTCCCGCATCAATAGCTTCCCGGCACAGAAAATCCGGCACTACAGAGAATCCGTTTCCATCACTCAAACAACGAATAATTGAGCTGATGTTCGGAACAATGTAATTCGGGCGGAAATCCGGATGTTCCCCAAAATTCTTCCACCAAAAGTTTCTAAGGTGTTCCATATCTGCTGCCGTGCTGTACCATAATTCCTGTTTCAGGAAATCTCGCGCTTCGCGAATGTTTCCGTTTTTGAGGAAACCTTCCAATTCTTCCGTATTTGTATTGTTTCCGGCGATCAGTACAATGCGCTCCCTGGAGAATGGTTCGTAAACCAGGTTTTTCTGTGTTCCTTTTTGAGGAGTGACGACCAGGTCTAACAATCCATTATCGAGATCCTGCTGCATTTGCGGATACTCGCCGAATTTGATGATCAGGTTAAACGGCAAAGAAGGAATGTGTTCTTCCAGCGTATATTGAAAAGTTTCGAAACACATCCCGACGCTTATGGTAACTCTTTCCGATTGCGATCGCCTGTGAAAGTGCTGTTCGGCTGTTTCCAGCTTTTTAATAGGGTCTAAAATAAAATTATAGAGGATCTTTCCTTTTTCAGTCGGAACCATCTTCCGGGCAGAACGATCAAACAGTTTATATCCTGTAAACGCTTCCAGGGAATTTAAATGCAGGCTCACCCCGGGTTGAGAAACAAACAGTTCTTTTGCCGCAGCAGAGAGTGTTCCCGTTTCATAGATCGCTTTGAAAGTTCTGAACCATTCCAGATTGATTTGCATACTATCACAATTATGATACAAATATAAAACTTAAGTTATTTTCATAATACATAAAAAGCGCTGAAATTTGCATCATAATTCAATGAACGATGAGAAAGATTTTTATCATTAACGGCGGACAGCACTTTGCACATTCAGGAGGAGCTTTCAATGAGACATTAACAAACTGGACTTCCGCTTATTTACTCCAAAACAACTTCGAGGTCAGAATAACTGATATCAACAAGCCCTTTGATGCTTTTAACGAAGCCGAAAATTTCAAATGGGCAGATGTTGTCATTTACCACACTCCGATTTGGTGGTTCCAGGTTCCGAACTTATTCAAGAAATACATCGATGAAGTATTCACTGCCGGGCATCAGAACGGAATTTATGCCAGTGACGGCAGAAGCCGGACAAACCCGGAAATCAATTACGGGACAGGCGGATTGATGCATGGTAAGCAATATATGGTCACCAGCACCTGGAATGCGCCCGATACAGCTTTTACACTGGAGGGTGAATTCTTCGATCAGCGGTCAGTAGATGACGGCATATTATTTGGCTTTCACAAAATGAACCAATTCACAGGTATGAAGCGAATCGACGGATTCCATTTCCACGATCTGGAGAAAAATGCCACTCCGGAACGCATTGAGAATTACCGCAGCCAGTATTTAACCCATTTAGAAAACAAATTCCAAACAGTCAATACACAAAGTCATGAAAATTTATCTCACAGCAACGCTTAGGAGCAAACCGGAATTTATTGAAGAAGTAAAATCTGTGCTGGAAAACATGGTCATCGAAAGCCGGAAAGAAGAAACCTGTATCCGTTACGACCTCCACCAGGGAATTGAAGATAAAACCCAATTTGTTTTCTGTGAAATCTGGGAAAGCAAAGAAGCTTTGGAACAACATAACCAGCAGCTTTATATTCAGGAATTTCGGGAATTGGCTCCTGAAAAATTACAAGCTGCGCCGGAAGTTTTCTTACTCGAAAAAATTTAAAAAGACATCTTTTTTGAACGAAAAACAGGTTTTGATGTATTCCATTGCATGAAAGCCTGTTTTTCCATTTTTTGTTTACTTGTGATTCTATCCCATAGCTGGTCACAGGAATGTCCGGCTCTACCTGAACTGTTTCCCTATCACGACACAAGAAACTATTTTCCCCACCGCCACCTGATGACTTCTGAACTCATTCAACTTGCCGAAGAGAATCGCGAACATGAATTGAAGCGTGAATTCAACAGGTTGCTTCTAAAACTGCAGCTCTCAAACTGTACCCCGAATACTTCACTCCCGGAGAAGGTCTTTTTGTTCCAAACAAGCCAGCGCAAAGGAAATTCCACGAACCAAAAAGTGGATGTCCAAACCCGATCAGATCTTGTTATAACAAACGATCGTACAGCAATCTGTGTTACTTACGGAAATCTCTTCCAACGCGATCTATCCGAAAATGATTCGGTACAAATTTCTCGCTGGTATGTAAAACGTTTTGCAGGAGACAAATTACAAAAAGCCATTCAGGAACGTAATGCCTATGCATTCACAACCGACAGTTTAAACCTGGAATTGGCAAAAATAAAGGAAGTCCGAAGCAGGGATTGGCAGTTGACGGAAGCTTTAATCAAACCAATGCGGGAACAACGCATGCGGTTGTTGAAATTAAAAGACAGTATCGATTTCTTATTGTTTCCTTCCTTGAAAGAAGATCTGAAACCCTGGTATGAACAGTTCCGTACAGAAACACTAACCAATCCGGGTACAGCTCCGTTCAGTACATTCAGAGAGCAAATACACCGGAACGATAATCCTTTTCTCAGGAAAACATTCAAACTACATCACGGCTTTGTGGATGATCCTTATTCTGGAAAACACGTTGTACCTGGTAATTCTGCCGTTCATAAAGGTTCGGATATTTTCAATACTCCACTTGTAGAAGACGATTATTCTCCCTGGCGAGATCCTCATGCTGCCTTTTTCTCGATTTCTGACAAATACCTGCTTGTTATGAAAACTGAAAGCAATATCGGTGAAACCTACCAGGATTACAGGCAAAGCTATTTTATTTACAAAGCAATCGATTAAAGCGGAAACAAGCATTGAACAAAAGCGGTCCGTTTACCGGGAGTCGTTTTCAAATTTGTCCGTCAGAAACCTTGTTTCACGCATTCGTGAAATAACGATGTCATGATATCATGTTTTAATAGAGAAATGATAGTGAGGCCCCTGAACTGGATCAGTCACAAGTTCTCCAAAGAGGAAACCCGGTTATTCACTCATTTTTTTCAGGAATGAATTTAGGCAATATTGCAAGTATTGTTCCGACCACAAAAATCCAGGTACTTATTTCGGCGAAAAAATTGATTTTGTTTTCCCACGCTTCCATTTCTTTTGCCTGTTTGGAATAAAGCTCCCAATCATGATCAATCGATTTTAACCGGATTATCGGTTTGAGATTTTTATCAGGATGCTCCTCCGCATATTTGTTTTCGATCAATGCCCAGATGTGATCGAGTTTTTTATTGATGTGGTAATTCTGTGAATTTCGGAAAGATTCTTCCGAATCGTTTTGGAAGATCTGTACGAAGAAGGAAAACAAGATCAGTACCAATCCGATTCCTTCTATCCGGCCTAGCCATACTGCTGATAATTTCATAGCGGTTTTGAATAGTGAATAGTTTCTTTTACCGCCGAAAAGTAATGATTATTTTAGAGTTGGACTAAGGGGTTTGAATCCATTCAATGGCTTTCTCCAGCATCAGATCTTCTTTGGAATGATTCTCCCGTGTTTGTTTAACCGCATAACTTACCTTCACTCCTTTTTTCTGTGCTTCTGTTCCATCCGGATAAAAAATGGCATTTCCTGTAAAGTCAAAAGTATATCCACCCGGAAGATTCAGCGTTTTCAAATCACCGTCTGCTCCTGCACTTTGCCCACCAATCGTAAGTGCATCCGGGAAAACATGCTGCAGGCACATCGTATTCCATTCGCTCATACTTTGAGTTGCCGGATTCACGATAATTACCACTTTCCCGTTGTAGGTTGTGCCTTCCGGTTTTAAATCCGGGTTATAATAGGTATCCAAAGCTTCTTTCAGAGCGTAAGTTCCGATTTTCTGTTTATTGACCTGGTAATATTTTGCGTACGGAACAAGATTTTTCCCGAAATGCTTCACCACGTAAGCAGGAACAAAACCACCCCAATCCGGGTAGCCGCGCATATCGAAAATGATTCCTTTCTGTTTCTTAGCCAGGGCGAAGATTGAATCCATTTGTCGGTCAATACGCTCGTCTGAAACGTTTTCAATCAAACGAAATACATTGTCGATCCGGAAATAAGCAATTTCATTCTTTAAAACGATCAAAGACTCATCTTCCAACCTATTTGACGGCAAAGAACCCAGGTATTCATTCAACAGTTTGATAGCAGGATCACCCCCACCAATAAATAAGACCTTTTTTTGCTGCTTTTCATTTACTCTCAAAATTTCCAGTCCTACTTCTTTATCTTTTGCACCGAAAGCCAGGTTATCTGCATATTTCGAAAGATGGTACAGCAGGGTTGAACGGTTTGAAACAGAAAGCAGTTGTGACAGATCATTGATTTTTTTCTTTATGGCAACTCCGTTTATTGCAATAATAAAATCCCCGGCTTTTAAATCGGCTGCCTGGCATAGTTCCGGAACAATGATATCCGTAACCAGGATTCCGTCATCAAAAACGTGATAGTCAAAAGGCGGGTAAACGGAAGTGTTAAAGATCTGTCTTTTTCCCTGCATTTGTTTGTAAAAATTGAACGAATGCGAATCTTCCATGCAGGCTGTCAATCTTAATAAAATCAACTCATAAGAAAGCCTGTCCTCATTACGAATCATCCTGCCGACAGACTTTTGCAGCAAATTTTCGAACTTGTGCAACTGCATGAGGTATTTATGCGGATACAGGTAGTCCACAGCACCCTGGATTTTCGCCAGAGCAAGTAAACGGTATTCCAAAGGAATTTTTTCATCTTTCCCGAAGACATACTCTTTCTCGTGCGGAAGTTCGGCATTGAAACTTTGTTCCGGCAAGTAATAATGGTCTTCTCCGATATACCGGTTCTCAAAAACTTCACCTAATTTTTGCTGCGTTTCCTTGTCAAAAAAATAAAGCGATTTTCTCCAGTTAAAATCGACATTGCTCAATACGTCCCCGCTTTCTTTGATTGATCCCGCTTCAGACCTGGGAACAGAAAGATCCGTCACCATGGTTTTGAAAAATTGGTTGATCGCTTTCTGGTCCTTCAACGCAGGAATCTCCGGAAGATGCTTCAAAAACAAGCTATCTGCGTCCCTTTTCCCGGAAGCCAAATCAGGATGGTAATATTTCAGGAAATTCCAGGTCTTGAAATAAATGACATAAAGTTGTTCCGTGCTGGTTTGCTTTTGTCCGAATAACACTGAATTCATTAACAATGCCAGGACAAGCAGGATTGATCTGTACATGTAGTGAAGATACGATTTTCCGGCCTAATCCAAACAGCAGAAATTTCTTTTTAAGGAGGTAGAACTAATCTTTATAAATCTCCGCTACAATCTCACCTACCTTTTCAAACGCTTCTGCATCCTTTTTCACATAACTGCAATTGTATTTCTTCACCATTTCCAGCACCACATCAGTATCTTCCTGGGAACTCAGAACGATGATATTCACTTCCGGTTTTTCGGCTCGGATCTGTTTGATGATTTCAAGGCCTGTCTCCGCATCGAAGTATTTGGAATCCAAAAAATAATCGATAATGATGATATCCGGATTTTTTTTCAGCTCCAACAAGCATGTCTCTCCAACCGGGAATAGTTTCATTTCCTGAATTGCAGGAACTTCCGCCCCCAGGAAAACTTTCAATGTTTCCGCATACGGCTTGTTATCTTCCACAATAAAAACAAGTCCTGTTTTCTCCTGCTCCTTCGCTTTGAATAAATCTTTCCAAAAACTCATGATTCTTTGTATTGCGTTTTTAGTTCTTCTATTTCTTTTACAGAGTGGTCGCTTAGTAAAGTTAAAGAATTTTTTAGTTCAATTATGCGTTCCATTTTTGACTCGGAAGCAGCAAGTCTTTCCATTTCCTCCAGCAGGGTTTGTATCTTGCTAATTCCCAATATGGATACGGATGATTTCATCGTGTGAGCATTTCTGCGGATCATTGCAAAATCTTCCCGGTTTACACCATCGGCAATTCCTTCCAGGTTTTCCGGCAAATGTTCGAGGAAGATCTCCAGTGTTTCCAAAATTACTTTTTTATTTCCCCTCATGGTTTTCTCCAGAGTACTCAGGTCAACGAGTTTTTCAGGTCTTGGCTCTGGTTTTTGGTTTTCCAGCCCGATATGGATCAGGGTTCTGAACAGCAAGTCTTCACGGATCGGTTTGGACAAGTAGCCGTTCATTCCCATTTGCAGGCATTTTTCACTTTCTCCCGCCATGGTATGGGCAGTCATCGCAATAATCGGAACAGGATTTTCCAGGACGCTTCGAATGTAAGTAGTCGTTTCATATCCGTTCATTTCCGGCATTTCAATATCCATCAGGATCATATCGTAATCCGTTTCTTTCATTTTTTCAAGGGCTACTCTCCCATTTTCTGCATGATCCACTGCCATTCCGTGATTCTCAAACAAGGCTTCAATGAATTTCACATTGATCGGACTGTCTTCTACCAAAAGAATCTTTAACTGCTTCAGTCTTTCAATGTCACGTTCTTCATATTTCTGAGGTTTTACGGAAACAACTTCTGCAGTTGTTGAAAACGACAATAGGAATTTAAACTCGGAGCCTATTCCTTCAACACTGTTCACTGTGATTGTTCCGCCCTGAAGTTCAACCAATTGCTTCACAATATTCAGCCCCAATCCGGTACCTCCGAACTTGCGGGTCGTATGTTTTTCTGCCTGCGTAAATCGTTCAAAAATGGTATCCAGTTTTTCCGGCGGAATACCAATTCCGGTATCTTTTACAGAAAACTCAAGCTCCACATGGCTTTCTTTCCTTCCAACGAGTTTAGCAGAAACGGTTATCGCCCCATCCTGTGTAAACTTGATTGCATTTCCCACCAGGTTCATAAGAATCTGTGTCAAACGGGTCGGATCACCCATAATGGAAGCCGGGATATTCGGATCATCCGCAAAAGTAAGCTGCAGATTCTTTTCCTTTGCTTTTTGGGCAAACATAACCTTGATGGAAGAAAAGAGCGCATTGATTGCAATCGGGTGGATTTCAAAAGTCATCAATCCGGATTCTATCTTGGAAATATCCAATACATCATTGATGATGCGTAATAAGTTTTCTCCGGAGGTTTTAATGATACGCACGTACCCCATTTCTTCCTCGTTCAGGTTCCGTTTCAGAAGCAGATCCGTGAAACCAATCACAGCATTCATAGGCGTACGGATCTCGTGGCTCATATTTGCCAGGAACATTTCTTTCAGTTCAGAAGATTCTTCGGCGAGTTTCTTGGCTTTTCGCAACTCATTCTCTGCTTCCTTAATGCTGGTAATGTCTTCGAAAACAGCTATCGCAAATTCGATATTCCCGTCTTCATCGGCAATGTGTGTGGCATTGATACGTAAAGGAATGCGTATTCCTTCTTTTTCTGTTTCCACATCCTCTACACAGATATTGCTTTCTCCTTTTAAAACTCTTACAACCGGTCTTTTATCCAACGGATACGGCTCATTCGTACCACTGATATAGCTTGGATAGATCTCCCTGATATTCGAATAGTTATTCCCGGAAACAATTCCTTCGCCCAAAATTCGGACTGCTTCACTGTTGGTAAAGAAAGGAACACCTTCTGCCGTTACAACAAACACTCCCAACGGAAGACTTTCCAAGAACTTTTTAATGCGGGCTTCACTTGCCTGTACTTTCTTTTCTGACCGAAGTCTTCTGCTGTGGTCTTTTAAGAAGAAATAAAGCGTTATGACTACAAATAGGATAGCAAGAAAAATGCTTACCAGGATAATCGTTACGGTTTGAGCAAATTGATTGTCGGAATCATTGAAGCGTTTTGCAAGATAAATTTCTTCATTTTTGATAAAGCTTTCCATCAAATTCCGGATTTCAACCATTAATTCCTCCCCTTCCCCGGATTCAATGAGATCCTGTGCCGCACTAAACCCTACTTTTGAACGAACTGTAATTGTTCTTTCCGCAAAAAGTGTCTTTTTGGTGATCAATCGATTGATTTCCGCTAACAATTTCCGCTGAGAAGGATTGTCATGAACCAGCTGGTTTAACCTCATCTGTGCCTTTGGCAGTACTCCCACAGCTTCATTATAAGGTATGAGGAATTTTTCATCGTCGGTAATGATATAACCGCGCTGCGCAGTTTCGATATCTTCCACGCTCAGCAAAGTAGCTTGTGCTTCGTTGATTACCTCCTGAGTATGGCTCACCCAATCGGAAGAACTTTTGTACTGCCTGGTATTGTGGAAGGCGTACGCACCAACAATTAAGAGTATGAGTATACTCAATGAAAACGTAAGTACAATTCTAAATTTGCCCGACATGCACCATCACTTTTTACTCAAATCTAAGGTAAACACGGCGAAATACCAACAACTTCGCTCTTCCGGTTAAAAAGGATATGCCAAAGAAAAAAGCAGAATGCCTCCAATGACTCTGATTATCACACAGGTTAAATAGGTACGGATATAAGATTTTGAAAAATCATTTTTCTTTAATTTTCCGAGGGTGAATACCAAACTCCAAACCACATAAGCAACCAGTATAAAAATAATGGCATAAAAACTGACAGAAGAATCTATCCATTGAAATTTGCCTCCCAAGAAGGATATGAATAAAATGACCAGTATAACTCCGAAAAAAGAGCTGTTCCTGATGGAATTCAGATTTGATACCAACATAAGCTTCTCCCTGTCCAGCTTAGATCCTGCCCTTGTATGTAAAGCACTAGAAATCAGAATCGCAGCGAAAAACAAAATAATTCCAAGGATGTAATTATCCATGGTGCTTTATTTTCTGCTCAAATAAGCGTTAATCATTCCCTGCAGGACATTCAGGTCTACATCTGCTAATTTATTGATATGCAGGCAACCCCCGCTCACTTTGTGTTTCCCCAGTATTTTCAAGGCTTCTGCATGTGCCTCACTTCCAGCACCGATGTAAAGCGTGAGATTTGCCTTTCGCGGAGAGAAACCGACCAGGAACCAATCGACTTGTCTTCCTGTTTTCGGACTTTCATAGCGCATATTCCCAAAACCGATAATTGATCCGCCCCACATAACAGGTTCTTCACCCGTTGCTTTTTTCATCATATTGATTAGTACAAAACAGTCCTTGCGCTTTTGTTCGTTTTCGATCGCATTGATAAATGCTTCTGCACTGACTGTCGTAGGCTTGGTTTTAATCTCTGCCAACTTCGGTTTCTTTTCTGCCATGATTTTTTGTTTTGATACTTTAAAATAGTCAGATAATTCCAAATTAAAGGTTTTCCTTTAAGATCCACCGATAGAAGACGGTATCCATCGGACTTACCGGCATTTGCTGAGGTAATGCTTCACGGGGAATACGTACGAATCCATTTTTATCATAAAACCGCTGTGCAGCCTTGAATTGCTCCATTGTTCCAAGATAAAGAGATTCACAATCAAGTTGTTCTGCCTTATTCAATGCGGTATCTAAAAGCGATCGAGCAACTCCTTGTTCTCCTCGTGCTTCTTTCGCAACGAACAAATGCCTCAAAAAAGCATGGGTGTTATCTATCCGCGACAAACCGATCGTGCCCAAAACGCGTCCCCCCTCTACTGCGACCCAAAAAAGATTTTCACCGTCTGCAATATCGGATATCTGCTTTCCATTCGGGTTGCGAAAAGGTATTTCGAACTCTTCCTGGATTTGGTCCATCATGGAGCTGATGGCGTATTGGTAGCGGTTTTCAAATGGAATGATTTGATACATACTTATCCTAAGTTTAACCTATTTTTATTGCGCGCGGATCTCGCCGATTCCGCAGATAGTTCTTATTATCGCTCTGAGGAAAAACTCCTTTTAGTTCTCATTCATATACTCCTCTCGCAAAATCGAAAACACGACCGAATCTTCAAAAATGCCGTTTACGTAATAATGATTCCGCATCACTCCTTCCCGGATGAAACCGTTCTTTTCCAATAAACGCAGCGAGGCTGTATTGTAATCGGCAACCAGTGCTTCGATACGGTTCAGATCCAGCTGTTTAAATCCGTAGTCAATGACTGCTTCCACCGCTTCCGACATGAGCCCCCGCTGTTTAAAGCTTTCGTCTTCCATCGAATAACCAATCTCTGCACGCCAGTGGTCCTTGTTCCAATTGTGCAGTCCGCAGCGCCCGATGATTTTTCCGCTCGCCTTATCCTCCAGGAGGAAAAGTATAAAACTGCGGTTATAACTGGCATACCCGTTTTTATATTTGTTGTGTTCTTTTTCGTAATCCTCCTCAGAACGATGCCCCAGGATTTCTTTGATCCTTGCTTTTTGATTTGATTCAAAAATTTCCGTCATGTCTGCTGGAGTCAATCCTTTGAGCAGCAAGCGGTTTGTTTCTATTAGTTTGAAATTCATTCGTTTCAATTTATTCAAGTACTATTCAGAATATTGAAAAAGAAGTTAATCATTCTTTGGTTTCTTCTGGTGTCATTGAAGCATTTCTGGTATGCCAAAATAGGGATAAAAATAAAAAACTTTGCTGCTCTTTCTTTAGTGAATGTTCAGGATTCAGAGCTGTGCTGCCATTCCTCTTTCAAAATACGATAAACATGTACCGGCATTCCATTGTAAACCGTCTGCTTCCAAAGCTGCATACCGTTTTTGAGCGCTACCTGCTGTGAAGCACTATTATCCGGATGGATGATTGAAATCAATGAATCGGAAAAGTCATTTTGAAAAGCAAAGTCCCGGCATTTTTTTGCTGCTTCAACCGCATAGCCGAATCCGCGTGCTTCCGGCATGAGTGAATACCCGATCTCAAGTTCTTCCTGATTAGCTACAGTTTGTACCAATAAGCCGCACTGACCGATAAAAGCACCCGAATTTTTGTCGATGAGCACATTCATCCCACCCATCTGATGCTCGTACCTCCAAAAAATCTTCTCGAACCATTTTTGGCATATTTCATAAGAAGAATCGGTTTCAGAAAAAGCAAAAAATCTCATGACCTCCCGGTCTTCACAAAACCGCAGCCAGGAATCGAAATCACTTTCAGCCAATTTCCGGAATAAAAGCCGATCGGTTTCTTCCCCGAAAAGCCAAAGTTTCGTTCTGTCGGTTGTCTTTATCATTTGAGCTTTACAATCCGTTTTGCTTTACTTTTCGAAGATTTATCACCGTTAAAACAGCCACAGCGAGGAAAGGAACCGTTGAACCTGCAATTTTTAGATTCATACTGATCAATCCGATTACAAAAAGGAAGACCATCAAAAATCCAAGTGCGAAAATGCCTGTATAGGTGAGTATTCTGCTTGGTTTATTTTGGAAAAGTGTAAAAACCAACAACAACTGTCCGATGAATGGAATAACCGTAAACGGATGCAGGACCGATTGCGGATCGGAAAAGAGTTTTGAAAAGATCTCTGCTTCCGCCTGAAACAAAAAAGAAGAGCTATCCCCGCTCCATTCCAGGTAACCGATCAATGACGTTATGATCAGCAATACATTCAAGATCTTACTTTTCATCCGGGAAGTTTAAACCTCATCCAAGGTACTGAATTTCTTGTTATCCATCGGCTTTTTCATCTTTCCGCATGAAGCCTCAGTCTTTACCCCTAGGCGGAGAGGCGCTTCTTTTTCAGCAGTTTCTTTTCCCCATTTTGCGATAGCTTCCAACAATGGAATCAGGGTTCTGCCAAATGACGTGAGTTCGTATTCCACTCTCAACGGCGGTTTGGAAGTGTGAACTGTGCGTGTGATCAATCGGTCGGACTCCAATTCCTTTAACTGCAGGCTCAATGTCCGCTCGGTAATCATCGGAAGTTCTTTCCGCAACTCGTTGTAGCGTTTTTTTTCTGCGAGATGAATTAAAATGACCGCCTTCCATTTCCCGCCTATATACCTCATTGTGAAGCTGGTGCTGCACGGATATTCCTTGTTATCTATACAATACATGAGTTACTATCCTTTTTAACCGTTATTGCAAAGTTAAATCACTATAATTATGTTTGCAACTATAAAATTGATAGTTAAATAAAAACTTTAAACAAATGAACTTTAAAACGCTTGCAAACAGCAGATACACTACCAAAAAGTACGATCCGACACAAAAAATTTCAGCAGAAAAAATAGAACAGTTAAAAGAAATCCTGCGGCTGAGTCCCTCCTCTATCAATAGTCAGCCCTGGAAATTCACCATCATTTCCGATGAGAAAATAAAAGCCGAATTAGCTGCCGCTTCTTATTTCAACGAGCAAAAGATCAAAGACGCCAGTCACTTGGTGGTTTTCAGTTCCATCGATGATATTTCTCAATTTGAAAAGCAGATTAGTGAACATTTGCCGGAAGGAGCTGTTACTTATTACAATACATTCTTAAAGCCCCTGCCGGAAGCTGAAATCAAATCGTGGCTGCAGAGCCAGGTTTATCTTTCCCTGGGATTTTTCCTGAGTGCCTGCGCGTCTATGGACATTGATTCTTCACCCATGGAAGGAATCCAGGCTGATAAATACGCGGAAATCCTGAAATTGAAAGGATATAAACCGCTTTTTGCCGCGGCAATCGGCTACCGGAATCCGGATGATGCGAACCAACCTTCAGTAAAACCAAAATCACGCCTGGAAATGGATCTGATTGTTGATGTTATATAAAAACAGGTAGAGACGCCAAACTATGTAGGGACGCGAAGCCTTGCGTCCCTACATAGTTGTTATTGAGGTATCATTTCTATTAGTATTTCATTTCCAGCTTTGTCGTAGTAAGTACAGGTCATTTGGTCCATAGAAACAGTCCATTTTTCAATTCCCGATTTTGCACAATCGCGGCAAAAAGTTTGATAATCCGTTTTTCCCTGCTGATGGGCTTTTAAGTCTGTTTTGAACTGTTCCTGATCCGGTTGGTCGGCCACAATTAACGCATCGTATTTTGCAGGAACTTTGGCGGTATGACCGTTTGCACCGTGATAATCAATATGTCCGTCGGAAACATAACTTTCATACTGTGTTACTCCCATTGCTTTGATTTCACGGATATATGCAGGAAAATCTGCTCCCGACTTGACTTTGCTGTGTGCTTCTTTGATTTGATCTGCTGTAAACATGCTGTTTTTGTTTTAATACCCTGCAAAGGTGCACCTGCAGTTCGATCCCAGATTGTAAAAAATCGTTTTTTACGATTTGCGTTTAAAATTTTCTGGGGTATCACCGGTGAACTGTTTAAATTCCCTGATGAAATGCGCCTGGTCAAAAAAGTGGTTCTCGTAACAGATATCTGTAAGTGATTTTTCCGTTTGGAGATCTTTTAAGACGGCATTGAAACGAATGATCGATGCAAATTTCTTGGGAGTTGTTCCTACCAGTTTACGGAAACGTTTTTCAAACGGGCTTTGACTGATAAACAGTTTTTCATTCAATTCCCGGATACGGATACTTCCTTTGCTTTCATAAATCAATTTCACCGCTTCAACCACCAATTTATCGGTTTGTATCTCCTTCAGTTGTGAAAAGAAGAATTGTTCAACGACTTTAATTCGTTGTTTATCTGTGACTGATTTCGACAATTTTTCTTCCACTTCCCGGACCTTCTCTTTTTCGAACACCTCTTCCAGTGAAATACTCAAATTGAACAATTCATTCACAGGATGAGAAGCAAAATGAGCAAAACCAATCTCCGTAAAATAAACCAACACCGTTCCGATTCCCGGTGAGCCCCTGAATACTTTATAACTATCAGAAATTCCAGATATCCCCGCAGTGCTCAGTTTATCTGTTCCACACTCCTTCACTGAAGTGAGTTCTCCTCTGTATTGAAAACCAATCACCAAACCCGAAGACGGAAATACTTTGTATTCGGAAGCGATCTCATTTTCAGAAACAGCAAAATGACTGATATAAGCTTTCAGTCTTTCGGACGGATGATAGATCTCAAATCTCATGAAATATCAGTTGTTTTGGGGACTCCACATTTTTAAAAATTGGAACTTCTTCGGGTATTCTTCTCTTGGGCAAAAAGCCAGGCAAACTTCACGGTTGTCCAGTGCCGATTCTGTTAATAAAACATAGTCCTGTTCTTCCTTGAATTTTTCAAAGGCTGACTCATCGACCACACAGACCACTTTCCGGAAGATACCGTTGATCCATTGGATCATTTGCTCATTGTTCTCGAATTTTTTATAGCAAGCCAACGAAGCATGTGCAGTGATCACAGGAACGAATTTATCCGGAACAATGTCTTTAACAAGGATGTACATTTTCATAGACGCTAAAATAAGCTATTGCACGGAATTGCTGAACTACATCTCCCTGGCATATAACCACAACGCATAATCCGGGAATGAATGACCGTTTTGCGTTTTTAAATCCCTTTTTCATCCCAGGGATATGCCGCCGCATCATCGGCATCTTTCCACCGCTCCAGTACATACTTTGCATTCGGTTCGGAAACCTGCACTGACGTAACCATACGTTGCTCTGCGTTTTTCTGCAGCTCTTCGAATATGAACGAGTCATCAAAACCATATTCCACCACCTGTCGACTTGTATTGACAAAGTATATAACATCTATTTTGGCCCAGTAAATGGCCGCCAAACACATCGGACATGGTTCCACAGTGGTGTATAATTCACACCCGGATAATTGAACGCTTGCTGTTTTCTCACAGGCTCTTTCAATAGCAACCATTTCTGCGTGAGCTGTAGGATTTAAACGCTTGAATACTTCATTATGCCCTTCACCGATTATTTCCCCATTCCTGGTAATCACACATCCGATAGGAAGTCCCTTACCGCTTTTATAAGCTTTTTCAGAAAGGGCAATGGCTCTGAGCATATAGATGGAATTGTAGTTTTGATCTGTTTCCTGATTCATTCCTTTTCATTTGTATCTTATTTAAGTTACTGAAACAAATCCAATTCCGGGTATTTTAATTCGTATTTCCGGATTCGGAAGTCTTAATTAAAAGCTCTTCTAAACTCCAGAGGTGAAAGATTGGTTTTTGCTTTGAACAATTTACTGAAGGACTGCGGGTATTCAAACCCCAATTCATAAGCAATTTCGGTTACGGACAAATTGGTAATCGATAATTTTTCTTTCGCCTTTTCGATCAATTTGTCGTGGATGTGCTGCTGGGCATTTTGTCCGGTCAGGGAACGCAGCATATCGCTCAGATAGCTTGGTGAAATGTTCAGTTTATCCGAAAGGTAGTGAACAGTTGGCAATCCCTGTTTGACGGAAACTTCCCGGTCAAAATACTCATCCAGGATCTCATCCAGTTTTTGAAGCAGATCGGCATTGACTGTTTTACGCGTAAGAAACTGTCTTTTGTAGAACCGGTTTGCATAATTGAGCAGCAGTTCAATTTGAGAAATAATCACATCCTGGCTGAAATCATCGATCCTGCTGTTCAACTCCTCTTCAATGATCCTGAAGATGGAAATGATCGTTTCTTTTTCTTTATCGGATAAATGCAAGGCTTCATTGATGGAATACGAGAAAAATCCGTATTGTTTGATCTTTTTTGCCAAAGGATAGTTCCACAAAAAGTCCGGATGGATCAATAAAGTGTATTGCGAACATTCCCCCGGGTTTGTTCCCGATTGATTCCCGATAATCTGGTTTGGCGATGCAAAAAGTAAGCCGCCGCCGTCAAAATCGTAATAGGTTTGCCCGTAACGGATCTTACCGCTCAATTGACGTTTGAAGGAGATTTTGTAAAAGTTCAAAGCATGTGACTGCGGAAAGTTGCCGCTCACCGTCTGGGTTTTATCTGCATTGATAAACCCGATCAACGGATGTTGCGGGTCGGGCAATCCAAAACTGTGAAATGCTTCTGACAAGGTATTAAACCGATGATGTGTTACTTCTTCCTTTTTCATGATGACATTTATTCGGAATACGATTTATATTTGAGGGACGTCTTGGCTTAGCCATAGACGTCCCCTACCAAAATTACAAATCTTGTGCGGCATTTGAAACAGCTTCCCATTTCTCCCATTCTTCCATTCGTTCCGCGTATGCTTTGCGCACCCAAGGCAGGTTTTGATTTCCAAGGAAGAATCTCAACGGTGGATTTTCCGCATCTGCAATTTGAAGGATTGCCTGTGGAGTTGCTTCGGGATTTCCTCTCTCCATGGTTGTCAACCGGCCGAAAAATGCTTCTTTATAATCGGCATAAATATCCATTCCAGCTGAAAACTTCAGGGATTCCTGGCTTCCGAATTCGGTGGCATAAGCTCCCGGCTCAATAATCGTTACTTTTATCCCGAATGCTTTCACTTCTTCTGCCAAACTTTCATGTATTGCTTCAAAAGCCCATTTGGAAGAGCAGTAATAGCCGATTACCGGTAGTGTCACATGTCCCAGGTTGCTGGAAGTTCCCAAAATATGTCCGCCGCCCTGTTTTCGCAATAAAGGCAAAGCAGCCTGGATTACGGCCAGCGGTCCGTATACATTTGTTTCAAACATGGCGCGTACCTCATCTGCACTAGCTTCTTCTATTGTTCCAACCAATGAGTAACCGGCATTGTTGAATACGATATCCAGTCTTCCGAAATGTGCATGTGCCTGTTCGACTGTTTTTTTCACCTGTTCGTGATTGGTTACGTCGAGTTCCAATGTCAATACATTGTCTCCGTATTTCTCCTTGAAATCTGAAATACTTTCCAGGTTACGTGCTGTTGCAGCCACTTTATCGCCGCGTTTTAGAATTGCTTCTGTCCAGATGCGTCCAAAACCTCTTGAAGTTCCTGTTATGAACCAAATTTTTGGTGTTGACGTGCTGTTTGTGTTGTCATTTTGATGTACCATCTTACTGTTTGTTTCATTTATACAGCAAAGGTCATCAACAGCTTTAGGTTGATTGTATCCGATTTGAGGATGTTTGTATCCAAAATGAGAAAAGGATCATTTATCCGGCAGATTTACGGATGTGTTCTTAAGGAAGGATGAATTGTTTTAAACATCACATCCCACACGGAAGTATAAAATCCAAAGTTGTAATCCGGGTTTTGATGATGTAAATAATGAAATTCAGAAGTACACAAGTATCCTTTTTGCGCGATTTTCAGCCAGGATTGCGGTAAAACGGAATGGTTGAGATGTCCGACCGTTCCCCAAAGCGAATTGAGAACCAGGTAAAGGGAGATTCCAACCGCAGAGAATGGGAATAGCATGATCACTCCCAGCATCATTAATCCGAAGC
>CBINBC010000034.1:0-55070 GCA_966248825.1 uncultured Fluviicola sp. | reverse complement strand
CGGATGAAGGACAAACAAGCTCAGCAGATTGGTAGATTCGTGTTCGTGGTGGCATTCATGTACTTTCCGGAAATAACGCAGAAAATGAACGCTTCGATGAAACACATACATCAGTAAATCCATGATCAGTGTCAGCAGCAAAACTTCCAGTATTACCTGACCATAACCGAAATCTTTATCCAGGCGGATAATCCCTGATTTCCATAGGTATACTCCCAAAACAAACACCGCCGTATTACATAAAACTGTTATCAGACTCAGCAACACATCCTTCCGATTGACAGGTTGTTGCTCTCCAAGCTCCTGTTTCCCGGGTAAACGACTCAACAGGAAGTACAACCCCAGTGAAGCACCATAAATGCCGAAGTTAATGATCAATCCGTAAACGGTGATCTCCGGGAATCCTGCAGAATGGAATGTTTCAAGAATTGGTTTCATTTGCTGTAATGACTAATATTCTTCGACGAATTTGTCCCGGGTATAAATAAACAACCAGCCCATTTTCCTGGTTTCTAAGCCTTCCTGTTTTTTGTAAATCCATTCAACACGAAAGTCAGGTGTTTCCCAAACTTCAACCAGGTTATCTATTCCTCTTCGTCCGTTCATGGATCCTGAGGGATAATCCCACAATTTATGTAGTATTTTTTTTATTGATTGATAGTTCTCTAACGAAAGCCCTTCCCCCGTATCACCGAAGAGCACATGCAGGGTAAACAGTTTCTCGTTTTCAAAAAAAGCTATTGAGCGATAAGGAATATTTTTCGGGAGATCTTTCATCTCCATTTTTCCTGATTTCTTCACATATAGTTTACCATTTGCCTCTTCGGGTATGATGATGTCTCCTTTTGCACCTAATTGATATGGATAAAGTGAAGGCATTTTGTATTCCTGGGCAAAAGCCGGAATTACTAAAAACAGTGATACTATTAAGCGGATCAGTTGATTTTTCATTATTTCAAACGTTCCAGTTTACCCTTTCGTTTTACCAGGTTTTTATAATCCCACTGAATGTCGCGGCCTTTTTCCAGCCAACGTTGCAGATCCAAAAGATTTACTTCCGAAAGTTCATTGTAAAACACCGATGCGTCTTTGAACTTCTCTCCTTCGATATTCAATCCCGGTTCTTCAAAATCCTTTCCGCTCCAAAACATCAAACGTACTCCGCGTTTTTGGATACTATATCCCACAATCGGGTTACCATCCAGGAACCAAACCGGGTGGGCATGCCAGATCTTGTTCTCAGCTTCAGGAAGACCTCTACAGATTTCATTGGCAAGCAGATCGCAAACAGGTATAAACTGGTACTGCTGCGAGAGGTTGTATGTTTGAATTTCAGGACTCATTGAGATTTACTTTTTTCATTATCAGAAATTTCTGGAATTGACGTTCCACTAGGTAAACCCTCAGCTTTTGCTTGCGTATTCAGAACTATCTGGGTCATTTCTCTTATCCGGTCAAAAAATGGCTTAGCATCTTTTCCAAATTTTCCAAGGGCAATTCCCGCATCTCCAAATAATCCCCAAAACCTATCAACATCTGACACTTTTTTGTGTAACTCACTCTGAAGTTTTTCCAAACGTCTTAACAGTCTTGCTTGATGTTTTTCTTCGAAAAAATCACTTTTCGAAACAATCTCACGTAATTCATTAATTAAGATCTGTATTCTATCAATATCTTCTTGAGCAAACTCATATACAAAAGAATTCCCAAAGATTCGGCTATATCGCTCTTTTGAATTGTTTACCTTTTCTTTTGTAATCTTATTTGTAAAAAAGTCATTCTCTTCAACAAAAACCTCAACAACATTATCAATATTTTTTAGAAAACTACTTCCAAAATCAACATGCTTAATATTGTAATCCTTTGATGATAAAAACCCCTCTAACAAATGGTAATATTCAATATACATGTCATGCTCATTAACACGCTCATCTTGATTCAGGGATTCTATAAATTCAAAAAAAGAATCAATTATCCACATTGCTCCAGAATTTCTTTCTTCAGGAATAGATTGAATAAAACTTTCATTAAACATATTAGGTTAATTTTCAATGTTTCAAAGATAATACAAACCCTCTAAATTATTCTAATCTAAAACTTAGTTAATACGGATGAGCTTTCAATTATTTCGATTATCTCAATTCATTCAAAACTTTAAGTGCCCGTTTCCGAAAGTCTTTTGAGTGTTTATCCAGTTGATCTTCCAGGCAGAGAACCAGTTCATTTTTGAGTTCGGGATATTTTTTCGTAAGCTTGAACAGTACAAAGAGCGCCCTGGATTTGATGGTTACCGTTATACCGGGATTCATCAGCCATTGAAATGATAAATCAATTGCCTGAGCTTCATTCTCAGGAGGTACACCCGCAATCAGCCAATAATTGGCAAACGCAGTTTGGCATGCGGGATCCAGTTCTCCGGACAATTCCAACAAGAACGGAAGTACTTCGTACAACTTCCTTTGTTTCATTAATCCGATACCGCTCAGCATCCACAAAAAACGTGTTGCCACTCTCTTCTCACAAAATAATAAACGGGAAAGGTCTCTCAAGTCCAAATCCTGTTCAATAATTGTTGCTGCCCAGTTTTGCCGCTGTTCTTCCGTGCTCCCCGGAAGACAGGATTCCAGTTCACTGTAGAAATCGTCGTATGAGAAAGCACTTTCCGGCATCAGTTCTCGTTTGTCAGTCTTATTTTCCCCAACTTCTCACACAACTCGATATTCTTTTGGGTACCGCTGGTGCGTTTTTCATCCGAATTAAAGTCAACGGCAATAAAATGAGTGCATTCGTTGATCACTTCCATGTCCCGCTGGGAATCGTTCTCAAAACCACCGATTAATTTCCAGCTTCCGACTTTTGTTTTGAATTTATCCGGCAGATAGCGCGGCTTTTCACCGATGTGATAGACTGAAACATTGGACGAGATGCATTTCAACAATTCCATGGCAAGTGTGTCTGTTCCCCGAAAATCACAGAGCAAGAACGTGACATTTTCGTCAGCCAGGTAACGATTCATGACTTGTTCATAGTGGAATTTAAAATCTTCGAAAGAGATGTTGCCGTTGCCGAACACATAGATATTCATCAATCAATTAGTTTTCAGTTAACTCGATGTCCATTGCTTTTATCAGCCCATCCTGAAAGGTGTAGATATGTTTCACTGTTCCTTCAAACATCAACCCGCCTTCCAAATCTTTAACAAGCTGATGCACATTCACCTCCAGGCTTCCGTTAGCTCTGTCACTAAAACCAATGGGGTCCACTTTCGGATTAATTTCTGTCCATTGTCTCGTCCAGTACTGTTTAATTTCGTCATGTCCGCTGATATATCCACCTTCCCAGGCTTTGGACCATTGAACATCCGGCTGCATAGTTGATAAGGCATTGTCTATGTTTCGTTCGTTGAAAGCGGTATATGCCTTTCTGATCAGGTCTTCTAATTGATTTGTCATTTGAATCATTATTTTACAATTTTACCTACACTGGTCAAAGGTTCTTTCTCCTCAATTCCGGCGGATACTTTTACCATATTTTTCCACCATTGATCAAATCCCAAATCTTCATCCTGTTCTCCTCCATTTTCACTGATCAAACTTTTCCAGGCTTTACAATAAGTAATAAACTGATCCATAAATGCTGCACGGTATTCCAAACTGGTGCTTGCGGAAAAATGAAACCGAATTCCTTTTTCCTGTGACACCGAAAATACGACTTGTTCATCCTGATCGGTCAAAAAAGCAAATGCCTGAAAATCTTCCGGAAGTCCGATTCGCATGGTATCTTCATCAATTGCACCCAGGTTCTGTAAAATATCTGCTGCTATATACGACCAATATTTTTTTGTAATCGAGTAGATAATGTTCCATTTCTCAAGAATAGGTGATTCAGTAAAGCGCTGATCATTTTCAGCCGGAAGCCACATTCCAAAATCCACATCTTCCAATTCTTCCCATTCAATACGAGTTTGAATGAAGCTGTGAAAATCAAGGATAGCATTTCCACGGGAACCATCTGATTTGTTCTCATTGTCTTGGGGAACAATCTGCTTTTCAACTTGTTCCGTTACTTGTTTATTTCCTCCGAAAAGTCTTTTTAGAAATCCCATGATACTTGTTAAATAACCATCCATAAAACTATGAGTTTTTTTCTAAGAGTTTCATATCCGGGTAGTCCACAGAGTAAAAAAAGCGACTCGTTCTCTCAGGGAGGACAAATCGCTTTTTAATGCATATTGGAAAAGTGAAAGGAACCGCGCTACCGCTTGTTCATATCAAAAGCTTCGCTTTTTCTTCTCCAGATCGATCCGTTTTTGGTGGTTTCTTTTTCCAGCTCACCTTTTGCGGTCCGGTCATTCAATACTTTTTCCGCTTCGTTTCTGGGCGTACCTGTTAACTCAGCGAACTCTCTTGCAGTTAAAGAGGGATATTTTGCAAATACAGCTGTGAGGTCTTTCTGATAACTTTTCTTTTCGGCATTGGGCTCAAGGCTCAAAACTGCCTGTTCGTATGAAGCATATGGCTTGGAACCGTAAACTTTTTCTGTCTTACCTGATTTATCCGTAAAAAATAGCGTTGGAAAGCCTCTTACTCCCAATTCCTTTCCAAGCTTTAGGTCCTCATTAAAAAGTTCTTTTGCTTTTCCTTCGTAATCGCTTTTGAATTGCTCGGTATTCAGTCCTGCTTTTTTTGCTGCCGCTTCCAAATATTCCCATTTGGTGATATTTTTCTTCTGTAAGAAAACCATTTCACGCACTTCACGGAGGAATTCAATTGCTTTGTCTTTGTCCTGCATTTGTGCCGCTTTAAAAGCTATGGATGGTGGATAAGAGGACGAAAGCGGATCTTCGAGCCACACATCTCCGTCTATCGGCATGTCGTAATAAGCACTTACTTCGTCCCAGTGGTGCGCTACGTCGGAAGGTTTACTGATCCCACCGCTGTTATAGCTCCAATCCGGAAGCAATCCGCCCATGCGGTATTCGATCTCAATACTGTTCCCGTATTCCAGTTTCAACTTACGCAGCTGCGGCTCGATTCCCCAGCAGGAAGAACAGATCGGATCGGTGTAATAAATGACCCTGATCGGTTTTTCAATCGATTTGAAGTTGTTAGATCCCAAAGAATCGTTTTCGTTTCCGGGCATTTCGCACATCCCGCTCTCGATATCGCAAAGCAAAGGATTGGTTTCTTTCTGCATGTTCTTGTTGTTTTGTGAGTTACAATTGGCAGTACTGAAAAGCAATACTGCGAGTGAAATGTGATGCGTCAATTTCATGAATGTCTGTTGTTCGGTGCAATTATTTTACCTTTGTACAAAGTTCAATAGAATAAAATCGCCCCGCAATAAGTCAGTTTTTTATGACTACCAAAAAAATGACAGCAGAAAACGAAACATGCCCGGCACAAGCACTTTTAAAGATGCTTTCGGGAAAATGGAAACCGGAAATTTTTCGCCTGGCGACCAAGGGTTCTTTGCGTTTCAGTAGTTTGCTTCGGGAAATTGCCGGATCAAACAAACAATCTTTGTCTGTGGCTTTAAAAGAATTGGAAGAAGCCGGATTGCTTCAAAAAGTCATCATCCGGGAAAAGCCTTTGCATATTGAATACAATCTCACCGAAAACGGGAAATCTTTGATTCCGATTTTTGAACAGTTGGAGAGTTTGAGGTGATTTTTGAATTATTAAGGGGGAGTAATTATCAATTATTAAGTACCTAAGCTAAGTGATAAATTGCATTTCAAATTTAATTAGCGGTTAGCATCCATTGATATGCCTCGTAATGTTACGCTAATTAAACCCCGGATTAGCAATTGGGAAGTCCTTCGCTGCTTGAAATTATTGGTATTGATAACGATTTTTATTCCGAATATTTATTTCATCTCATTATTGTCCGGCTAAATTTCCAACATCTCTAATAATCCTCTTTGTCTCCCTACTTTTTGCCCAGGCAGAAAAAGTAGGCAAAACTGCCTTTGCATAATTACAGCTTTCGGCCAACCAGCCGATCCGAATCAATCCACGAAAAGGTGGGATCAGGATCCAAAATGCAATCCTGTAGTTGTTTTACAAACACTACAGGATTAGCACTTTCCGGGATTGATGACCGAATCGTCTGGTTGGCATTTCTTCAAACAAATCTGAAGGACGGGTAATGGTTGGAAGATTCTGTAATATTCCTACAGGTCGTGTAATTGTGCGTTTTAGCAACTCGTATTAATCCGTCAAAAAAGATTAGATCCTTATTCCAAATTTTCAAAAATCACCCGCTCCATTATTCAAAATGGATTCAAAATCCAACTAAATAAGTAAAATGAATCTTTTTTATCGGACAACAATGATTTCATTTATTTTTTGGACTAAACGAATCATATCCCCGTTACCAAATTCTTTTCGTAACGGGTATCGAAACCGAGGTAGCTGATATCACTAAACAGAAACACTTGCTGATCTGTCCATTCTGCATTTTCAGAAATTAGCTGTAACTCAACGGAATTATCATTTGCAACTAAAACTTTTCCTACCCAATAAGAATCTTCATCGTCATAAGTAAAAACAGAAACCAATTTTCCAATGAGGGTTTTGAAAGCCCCTTTCATATCCTGAAAATCATTCGGGTCAATACCTGCAATGAGATCTTTTGAATTATCATTTCTCACATCAGTGTATTCGGAATCTTGCCATTCTCTGTAAAGTTCAAAGTCCTCATTTTTGATAATAGTAAAACCGTCAAAATCACCGTATTCTTCATTGAGGTTGAGCAATAAAACAACTTCTCTGTTTGCCAATAAACAGATCCCCGTATAAACATTATCGGTATTCGGTGCAGTATCAATATCGATGACGCGTCTTTGTTCTATTAGTTCTTTCAATGTAAATTCCATTGCAATCAATTCCAAACACCATTCATTTCGGTCAGGATGATCGGCTTTCCATCGGTAATGACGATGGTATGTTCGTGTTGTGCCATGAAGCCGCCTTTGTTGCCGACCATTGTCCAGCCATCGTTTAAAGTATCCGCGTAGGTGGATGTTGTTGAAATGAAGGTTTCAATGGCTACCACGGAGTTCTTTTTGAATCGCCGATGATCGAAGCGGTTCTTGTAATTCAGCAATTCATCGGGTTGTTCGTGCAAACTTCTTCCGATTCCGTGTCCGCCGAGATTTTTGATGACTTTGTAACCACGCTTCTTCGCTTCGGTTTCCATCAAATGACCGATATCTGCTATTTTCACTCCCCCCTGGATGCTGTCGATTGTTTTTCGTAAGATTTCTTTGGACGCATCAACCAGCTTCTGATGTCCGTGAATGTCTTCACCGATTACAAATGAGTTTCCGTTATCCGACCAAAAGCCTCCCAATTCGGCAGAAACATCGATGTTGATCAAATCTCCGTCTTTCAACATTCGTTTGGCGGAAGGAATTCCGTGGCAAAATTCTTTGCCCACGCTGATGCAGGTCCAGCCCGGAAATCCGTATGTTAAGTAAGGCGCCGATTTAGCTCCCAGGTCGGTAAGGATCTGCGCTCCGTATTCGTCCAGTTCTTTGGTACTGATTCCCGGCTTGGCATATTTGCTCATTTCCCGCAAAGTAATAGCGACTGCTTCGCTCGCTTTTTGCATTCCGATGAGTTCTTCTTCTCGTGTGATTGACATGTTCGTATGTTATTTGTTTGATTCATCCCTTTTTACAGGAACCTTTTGCTAATCTGTTTGTTTTACAAAGATAATGGTATCTCCGGCTTGCTGAAGATTTATTCGGTTGCTCTAAACAACTAAACCCGATCCTTCGAGATTGAATAAGGTTGACTTCACACTCAGTAAGTTTCACTGAAGATCGAATAAGTTTCGTTTTACATTCAATAAGTCCGATTACACATTCAATAAGTTTCGCTGAAGATTGAATCAGTTTCCTTTCACACTCAATAAGTTTTAAAGAAGATCGAATAAGTTTCGCTTCACAGGCAATAAGTTTCACTGAACATTGAAACAGTTTCCCAAAAGATCGCTTCAGTTCGCCGTGAGATTGGTTCCGGTTTATCCATTCACCATCATATTTCACCGCCTTTATCTGGCAACCGTCTCATATTCGTTCTTTTTATCGGTCAAACAGGTATTTATTCCGGTGTATCTCTATACCTGCACGCAGCTTCCTCCAATTACTTTGAATCCGTCCGGGAACCTTTTCCAGAAACGGATGTAACGGAATTTTCCCCGGATGGGATTGCCCAGCATACTGCCTTTCGAGTCGTAAACAACCGTTACAACTGCGGTATCTTCTATGATGTTGATCTGTTCAATCGTTGGAATTATTTCTTCAACTACCATTTCTCCGGCACGGTGCGAAGCCAGGTCCAAAGCTTTGGTAATCACATTCCCGCCGGGAACTACGAACAACAAATCATCGTGGAGGATTTTCTCCAGTACGGAAGTATCGCTTTTCTTAATTGCTTCCAGGAGTGTGTTTTCAAGATCAATTAGTTCGGTTTTTGTCATAGGTTCTGTTTTTATTCATATTCCGGGAAGTAAAGCTCATCAAAATCTTCGATCTCCGAAAGTTTGATCATTTTATCCAGTTTAATGTCTTTCCAGGTTTCTTTGAATACTTCTTCACCACTTTCAACAGTTTCATTGGTGTTTACCCGCTCCTGCATTCTTTTGGTCGAGAAATTAATGCTTTTTTCCCTGTTAATGACCGGTCCGTGACTACTGGTGGAATCATACCCGATCAGTTCAAAATCCCCGTTTTGGTAGCGGAAAGTGTATGTCCAGTAGCCGTATCTGCCATGCCGGTATTCCACGTATAGCTTTCCCTTTCGGATATCCAGCGATAATTCCGGTGCGTAATACACGCCGCCTTCTTCGTTTTCGGAGGAAAAACAATCCGGGTTCTCCGAAGCAAGTTCGTATCCGTTTGCTCTTTTAAACAGCACGATAATTCCTCTCCGGTTCCGATCCAGTTCACCACGGTATTCGTCCTGAACAAACATGCTTTTATCCGTTCCTTTGATCATTAAAACCAAATCAGAGATGCCGTCTTTGTTCAGGTCTCCGCTTACTTTATCAAAAAGCACCATTCCCTTCGGGATGTAATCCAGGGGATCTTGTTTCAGTTCCACCACTGGAACTTCTTTCTCCGAGGTAACGCCATTTTCGGATATAACCTTTTCTTCCAAGCGGGATTCTTTTGCAATTTCAGTTTTTGATTCACTACAGGCAGCATCCAGAAAAAGGATACCAATGCAAAATATCGTGAACTTACTCTTCAAGTAAAGACTATTAACTCTTTGATTCATTTTATCTTATTATTCAACTATAAATCGTTTAGGATAATTCTCCGGACTGTCAATTTGAAAGTATTCGTCAAAATCCTCTTCCGGTGTGTTTTCATAATACTCTTTGAGTTTTTTAAGAAAGGCTTCCAGGGATGGTGCTATTACATTCCTGTCATTATCTGCATGCCAGAATTCGATGAGCTGTCCTTTCTGTCCGGTGAAAACTCCGCTGAGATCATAGCAGATATAATCACCACCACCGTTGTGAAAAATTGGTATCCAGTTTTCATTCCACCAATTCTCCATTTCAAAATCGAGTCCGATCATGGAAGTATTTTCCTTTGCAATTTCCAAAGCTTCTTCCAATGGAATAAACGTTGAGTTGTTTACAAATGCTTCGTAGGAATCATCTTGCTGTCCGTTTTTCCAGGCATAAAGCGCCCGAAGATCAGCCGGAAGTTTGAGTTGATATTGCGCTTCTAACGCTTCCACCTGCTTTTCATCCAAAGGATCCTTCAGGTATTGATAAAATTCAGTTCTTACTGTCGACAATAAGAGATCTAGCTGTTGAATCGTTTCTTTCATGGTCGTTCAGGTTTTCTAATTAATAATCTCCGCATTCGGATCTGCGTTGATTTTTGCAATCCGGTCGCGCCATTGCTGCAGTTCATCAGGTGTAAGCCTGATCCAATCGGTTAGCTCGCCCACCACTTTCAACGGATGCTGACTGCGGTAAGAACGCGTTGGATTTCCCGGGAATTTTTTATCCGTTACATTCGGGTCGTTTTCAAACTCGCCGGTTGGCTCCACAATGTAAACACGTCCATCTCCCTCGCCAGGTGCAATTTCAGCTGCAAGTCCTGCTCCGTTCGGCAATGCGGTGAAGTAAATGTGATTCATAATGATCTCCGGTTTGTAATTCGAAGGGAACCCGGCAGTCAATAAATCTCCGACTTTTAAATCTGCTTTTGTTCCGTGATAGAACGGACCGTGATCAAGAACCTCTTTTTGGTTTTCGGATTTCATGTTTTGAAATTGGAATTAGGGTTAAACAGGCTGTAAAATTACGCCGGAATGCCCTTTTTTCTGCTATTGCATTTCTCGATTGTTTTCCCGACCTTGCTACAAAGTTTAAGACTGCTTCCTGAAAATCTGTTCTATCCTTTCTATCCGATCACGTAACTCAGAAATTGGTCAGACTTTCGGTTGGTTGCACAACCTTCCTTTCTCCTTGGGGTTTCTCTCTTTCCGGTGTTTGTTCGGATACCATGAGCTGAATCAGGGCTTTCAATACTTCCGGATCAACTACGTAATCGCTAAAATAAATGTGGTTCCCTTTGAGTCGGTGAACAAAGGAATTCCCTCCTAATCCAAAACCATTTTTGATCATGATGTATTGGTTGATTCCCATTCTTTCGGACCAATTGGTGATGGATTTTACATCTTCTATTTTTAATCCCTGAGCTTTACTGAAAGGTTTCGAGTAATCATAGAATTGCCCGTTTTCATAGACAAATCCATATTCGAGTTTCCGTATTGAAATATAGAAAACCAAATTTATAAAGGAAGCCACAGCCATTATCCCTAAAATTGATCCCCAGAAAATGGGCGCAAAAGACAGCTCGTTCATTACCACGAGTAAAACAGCACCCGTTGCGAATGCCAGGCCAGATAGTAATAGGAAGATGATTCTTTTAGCGTATCTTTTTTTATCGATTAGAATTTTCATAGTATTCGGTTGATTTAAATTCATTTACATTCCGGGCCAATATAAGAAATTAAATTTATGTCCATCCGGATCTGAGAATGCAAATGTATATCCCTGCTGGAATTTTTGAGGTGGTGAGGAAATCGTTCCACCGGCTTGTTTTACTTTTTCCACCCATTGATCCACTTCTTCTTCACTGTCGGCAGACAACGAAAAAATCAGCTCATTAGAAGATCTGGGAATCGAAAGTCCCCCGTTCATTGGGTCTGATAACCTTTTCTCCGTAAAGAAATTGATGATAAAACGACTGGTATCTCCGAAAACAAAACTCACAAATTCCCCGTCTTCCATATTGTCATTGCGTTTAAAACCAAGCGCTGTGTAAAAAGCCGCTGTTCTTTCCAAATCACCGGAGACATAATTCCCCCAAATCAATCGCACGTTCATACTTTTCATTTTTAGATCATTAAGATAGTGATTTCCATGAAAATACTTTTTCGAAGCACACACTGTCCGCCACATTTTCGTATTGCCCGTAGTTCGGGATGGCTTTGTAGCCCGATTTGGTATACAGACCAACAGCTTCCTGCATATCGTTTCCCGTTTCAAGCACGCATTTGATATATCCCAATTCTTTTGCCCACGATTCCAGTTCTTTTAAAACGGTTGAAGCAATTCCTTTCCCCCGTTGTTCTGTAGGAACAAACATGCGTTTTATCTCCATAGCATCCGGAGTATACTCTTTCATGGCCCCACAGCCAACGACAACCTCATTTTCATAAGCAAGTACCACATGCTTCATCTGATCGACTTTATTGAATTGTTTAAAGAAATCATTCGCCTCACCGTTTCTTGCGGCCAGGTACTTATCCAATTCCGAAACCAGCGACCGGAAATCCGGATTGTCTGAAGTTGTTCTTGTTGTTATCATCCTTTTGTAATTAAAAGTTCTGCCGTTCAAGTAATAAATCGCTATACGATTTGTCAATGATATTACCCGGAGTCAATTCGAAAAAATCAAAATAGGTATCACACTGGGACTTTAATTGTTCTGTTGTGAATGCATCTTCCGTATCAATAGCTTCCACTTCCATGAATGTTCCCAAATGCTCTACCCGGTCAAAATGGAATTTCACGTTACCGATGAAGTATATTTTTCGCTTTTTATCCACCACGACTTTTACTCCTAACTGTTTGGTCAGGATTTCTTTCAAAGCCACATTCGGAGTATGCTGGTAAAGAATGATTTGTGATTCTTTCGAACCGGCTATGTTTTCCCTGTCGTAATTGATCAATGCATTTTCAATCGTTCCTTCCCGCAATTTCAAGCGGCCGGTTTCCACCTTGAAATACGTGTCAATTTGATGATCCAGTCCCTGGAAAACCGGATTTAAGGTTACTAATTTATTCTCAACCGCTTCCAGGTTGTCGACTTTTGCTTTGAATTCAAAATTCTTAATATTCATTTTTCAATTGTTCTTTACTCAAACCTCACACTTCCTGAATTGATCTTCGTAACCTGGTGTGTAAACGGGTTCGGACTTCCGATGGTCCACCTCCCACTTTCAAAAATGAAAGAGATGAATTTCCCCACACCGTTCTCAACGATCCCAAGACTATCACCATCGTTCGGTTCGTATGCAAAATCAAAACAGTTTCGGGTGTTTAGTTCCTCCAGAATACTTTCGGCAGTGAGTTCACCGTTGAATGCGTGATCCGGTTCGATTAGCAGTCCATCCATGGTTTGTTCGGACATCCCGGTAATTTTGTGCAGCAACCAGCGGTAGCTTTGTACTTCCGGAACAGCTTTATCTTTTCGGGCTCTCCGGGAATTTTTGTTATGACCTGCGGAAGGCTTTGGTTCGCAGGTACAAAAAGTGATCGTTGCAGCGTTTTGACACATGGGAGGTTTATGGGTTTTCGTTATCGAAATTAAGCGTAAGAGAACAAACGTCCACTGATGCCTTATTAATTTATGAAGGTTTCGTGCGAATGTACAACACTTTGTAAAAAGGTTCTTCGTTCACTTCCAAAAATCCTTCATCTTCACCTTTTCTCTGGTTAGTTTCGTCACAAAAAAGAATTGGTACAATTCCCAAAACCAAACCCGGCGGCCTATATTGGTGTACCAGCGCATGGCACTTCTCAAACGTGCTTCTTTGTGAAAAAATAACCGCATCAAAGCTTTTGGCCGCAATTGTACTGTTATTTCTATCAGTTTGACATACAAAATGACCTGCCAGGGTTTCAGGTACTGCGTTTTGATGACCTGGTGTTTGTAATCCCATTTTCGCTGATCGGTCAATACAATTTCTTTCTCTTTCACTTCATCAAAATAGGGTGTCCACTTGTGAGGAGTTGCATATAGCAATTGGATCTGATCGGGATCGTAGGATACCAGTTGTTTCCAGCTATTGTAAAAATCGCGGGTCTTTTCTTCTCCGAAACCAACCACATAAGTAGCCATGGAAAGGATGTTGTGTTTTCGCAGCAATTGAATGGCTTCCTTGTCTTTGGAAACCGTGCCGGCTTTTTTGATTCTTTCAAGCACCACTTCATCGTAATTTTCGATTCCCAACAGAAAGCGCTCGAAACCTGCTTTTTTGTAAAGATGAAGGAATGCTGCATCCCGAACAATATTATCTGCGCGAATGGAACCAACCAATATCAGTTTTAAATTTTTTGCAACCAAAGCTTCCAGGAATTCACGCCAGGCTTTCGGATTAGAAGATGGGTTTTCGTCTGCAAAATTAAACACCTGGATTCCGTATTCTTTGTGCAGCATTTCCATCTCATCTGCCAGTGACTGCGCGCTTCTGTGCCGCCACTTTTTCCAGAATAAGCTCTGTCCACAGTAGGTACAAGGATAAGGACAACCTCTTGAAAACTGAATCACAACCGCTTTTCGTTTTCCCCAATAGGTGTAATTGTACCCTTTCATTAATTCCCAGCCTATTCGAAAATCATCCAGGTTTTTAATGGTTGGAGCCGTTTCCGTTTTGAAAGGAATTCCTTCTAATCGAAACGCCAACCCTCTGATGGATTCCAGGTCAGGCTCATGATTCTCAAGCGCTGTAATTAGATTCACGATGATCTCTTCTCCTTCTCCGCACACAATGTAATCGATCTGTGGATTGTCTTCCAGGATCTCTTTCCAATGATAAGTTGGAAAAACGCCTCCGATGATGATTTTGACCTGTTTATTTTGCTCTCTGACCCTTTTGGTAATCTCAGCAAAATCGGCTGTGCTGAAGTTGAACCGGAATGTCCCAGCAAGATAGCATCCGGGGTCTGTTCCAGAATCAAAGCAACCACTTTTTGGATCTTATAATTGTAGTAATCGGCATCCAGCAGCTGCACTTCATGACCGGCATCTATTAAAGGACCTCCGATGGATAAAAGTCCCAATGGCGGTAAATGTTCGTTAGCCATTCTGCTTCCGATTGATAAATGAGGTGGATTGATTAGTAAGATTTTCATTAGAATTTTGATTTAATTAGTTTTCGATCAAAATTATTAAAGTACTTTGAATTACAAAGTGAAATAATGTTAATTCATATTTTATCGGGTAAAAGCATCGATTCTCTGGAATAACTTAATCGGATTTTCTAAACCAGCTTCTGATTTTCTGTTTCAAACGTTCTTTGCGCGTTGGCATACGAACATAAAATGCTGTAATCTCGCTTTCCGAAGATAAATCAATCTCCAACTTCCCATTTTTCAGCTGAGCACCGGTTTGCGTTTGATCAAGATGTTTTAAATCACTAAACACCAGCTTTTTATCAGCATAATCGAGATAAACAACTTCCAATACATCCGGCATTGGGGCTGACGGGATATTGTTCAGAACTAATTTGAAATTTCCATCTATATCCGTTACCGTTTGTAACTGATTATTGATTAATCTCACTTGTGCGAAAGGTAATTGTTCCCCTGTTTCACTGTCAAAGACCATTCCTTCAATAATCAAACTGTCTGTAGTATTCTGCCCATAGGCGGTGACAGCGAGGGAAACTGCCAAACCGGTAATTGCAGCTGTTTTTAATAAGGAATTGCCAAATTTCGGGACTTCGGTTCCCCAATGTTCCAATTGTTTGGGATGATACATTCCACAAAGACTGTGATTGTGTTGCTTTTGAAGTGCTTCAATTTCAGTCCAGCTCGATTTTGAAAAATCTACGATCTTTTTCTCACATTGTCTGCAAATACGTCCACCCTGAGTTGGGACCATATCCAGCCAGTTTTGTCCGCAATGTTTTGGTTTTGGTACCGGTGCCATATTTTAGTCCTTTCAATTAACAATGAGATAGTTTCTGCTCACAATTCCATAAACGAGAACTTTTACAATTCCCGGAATCAACCGCTCCTTATTTAAAAAGTCTGGCTTTTCTTCAATTGTTCCTGCAATTCCGAAGGCGTAAATGTAGTTGCTGCTTTCACAAATGAGCTGAAATTGGCCGTACTGTCAAAATTGAGTTCAAAGGCAATTTCCTTTAAGGTCAAATCTCCGGAAACCATCAGACGCTTGATCTCCAAAATCAGGGCTTCGTGGATCAATCTTAGCGGAGTTGTTCCGAATGTTTCTTTGCAAAGGGCTGTCAGCCTGTCGGTACTCACTCCCATCTGTTCGGCATAATCCGCAACTTTCCGTTTTTCCTGAATTCCCTGTCCGAGAAGCTGTAAAAATTTCCCTCCAAAACTTCCCGCATCACTTTTCGAATGGAACTGGTGCTGTTCAATGAGTGTAATCAGCACAATCTGCAGGTAACTATATGATTTATGAATAGAAAGCGGCGATAATTGCGGTTCTTTATTGAGAGAAAGAATACTTTCGGTAATCTCGTACAAATGATTAAAGGTATTGGCATCTAACTGCAGGCCTGCCTGCGGGAAATACAGGTAATGATATTTTACCGGAAAAATAAAGTCGAAAATATCTTTTTTGAACTGCAGAATCAGTCCTTCTGCTTCCTCGCGTTTCAGGTGATGAATCTGACCGGGATAAACCGTATAAACACAATTTTCATTTAAACCTGTTTTACTAAAATCGATCAACTGCTCTCCTTTTCCTTCCTTTACAAGAATGATCTCAAAATAATCATGCCGGTGAGGAATACTGAAGTCGTAAGGATTCGGGTAGTTCAAAGGTTCTACTACCAGGAAATTGTTCGGGTGCGGAAGGCTTACAACATTCATACAATTCAACAGTCGGTTTGAACAAATATATCGAATGCAACATTCAATTCCGATAGTTATCGGAAGCAACATTCAAAAGAGCTTAATCAAAACGATGTATTGTTTTTGAATTTTATTCACTTAAGGCCAAAAGATACTTGTCGATGTAGGCCTGTTTCTCTTTCAATTTGTACTGCTGAATGAACCGTGGATGCTCCAGTATTTCTATTCGGTCGAACAAACGTGCTTTTTGATTCAGTTTTTGAATGAAAACAGCATTTTTCTTGCCAAGCACAAATACTTTAGAAGTATCCAACCCCATACTGATGTGCTTTTCCAGCGAAACAATCATAAAATCCTGCACCGCTTCAAACAGGTCCGGATCGTCGTAATAATTTGCATTGAGCCACTGCCCGCTCTTAGATGCTCTCACAATTGCCAACGGAAAGGGTGAATTGATGTAAAACTGTTTGTAAAATACTTCCGGTCCACCGTATGCAGCCATCATGTCGTAGATAAAAACGGAAGAAATCTCATGTGTATGTGCCGAATGCATGGTAATGCCGCAAACAGACTCCAGGCGTTTGGTATCTGTAAACGGAACTCCGGTTACTCCTGCCCCATGCCTGCTCGGATTAATCCCGACAATGAATTTCCGCGCGGCGTTGTCGTTATAATATTTCTGATAGAACTGCTCCATGACATCCATGGTCTCCGGGTTATCCAAATAAGGATTCAAAACCTGGAAACCTTCCGGTAGTTTTCCGGAATAATTCAGGCTACGGTTGAAATCGATGACTTTATTGGCAAAACTCATCTTTCCATTATGCTATTACTAATTCAAGATAGGTTTCTCCTTCCTCCTCCACTTCTTTGTTGTAAACGCGTTTACCTCGAATCTGAACTAATTCCTGCATGTTGTCAAGCCAACTTTGTGTGCATAATTCCAGTTTCATAATTGGATTACCTGGTTCATCCTGGATAAATTCAGAAACATGAGCCAAAAATTTATCCAGCAAATCTTCAAGCGGATACTGCCTGTCTTCCATTTCACCCAGTTCTTCTTCCAGGGTAAAAGAAAGTGCAGTTACATAATCCCCTTTTTCCACCAGGCCATCATTATCTGCCTGAAGTGCTTTGTAGATTCCTTCTGAAACCTTTTCAAACCTGGAAGTATCCCTATATTTTTCAAGTTCTATCAGCTCAATGTTTTTCATCGTTCTCTTTTTTAGTCTTCTAAAACTAACGAATTTTCACGACCGTCTCAGTATTGAGTTTTTTAAATAAACAAATGTCTGTTTCTGCCTGTGCTATAACCCTAAGAAGATTTCCCTTGAGTGTTTTTGAATTTAAAGTTCTCTTTGTTCTCCTGTTCGATCAGGATCTCATTCAAAAACGGCTTCGTGATTTCCTCAATCTCATCTTTAGAAATATCCAACGCATGCGGATCACGGACCAATTGCAGCCAGGGCTTTCCGGCCTTAAAATCATAACAGCCGAAAACGATCACGGGAGTTCCTTTTACCCGCACGGTTGTTCTGTCTGCCAGCACCCATTGATCGGCCCAATAATACAGGTATTTTGCATCTTCTTTTAAAAGCCGTAAACAGGAATGGGACGAAGGGTGCCCCGGCATCGCGTATTCGTGCCAGCCTATTCCTCCCCTATTTAAAATGTTAAAGTTCCACTTTAACACCCACTCATCATCGACCGTGCTGATAGTCTTTTTTGCTTTCCAGTTCGTAAAAAACAAACCAGTTGGAGTTTGCGCTTTTTCTCTTCCCATATTCGTCGGACCCGTATGCACCAATTCACCGCATGCATAAGCAGCAAAAGCCTGGGTCGGATAAGAGAAATAAACAATCTTATCGACGTCTTTCAAACAAGAAACTTCCACCGGAAACGGAAAGTAACTGAACTTATCGCCGCTTCGGTCAGCCGGAACAATGACGGTATCCATGCGTTTGAAATTGGATTTATCGGTCCTGTTTACCGCGAAAACAAGTTCTTTTTCAGTGTCAGTGAGCGTAGAATCCTGCAGCCACTGTTTGGCGTTTTTCAGCTCATACACCAATGATTTGGGTTGTTTCCTCTTCGGAAGCATGTTCTTTTCATCTTCCGGGGTTTCTTTATTGGGCTGGCATGCAACCAGGAGAACAAGCAACAGCTTAAAAACGAATACGGGCCTTTTCATAGACGATGTATTGATCTCAATGAATATCTATTAATCTGTCCAAAAATGGATTACATAATTATTGGATTTCCGGGAAATTGCGTTAAAAATGATTAATTCGCACCTCTATTTTTCTCAAAATCGACCCGGTCCATTTTATACCAATTGCATGGAATATCTTCGTAGTAAAAAGTTTCAACAAACTTCATCCCGATCTTTTTAAGAATGTGGTTCGATTCGGCATTTTCACAAGCTGCAGCAGCATATAATTCGGTTAATTTTAGTTCGTCAAAAGCATATTCCAGGCAAATCAGTGCGGCTTCGGTGGCAATGCCCTGCCCCCAATATCTCCTGATCAAGCGGTAACCCAGATCGTAATAATTTTGGTGGTTATTGGTTAATTCCGTTACATATTTCAAACCAGCCCATCCTACGAATTCATTTGTCTTTTTATCTATTACTGCCCAACGACCAATCCCATGGGTTTCATATTGCCGGCGCACAAATGTTATCATCTCTGCACTTTTCTTTTTGTCGGTAACCGGTTTGTTACCAAGGTACCGGTGAACTTCCGGATCTGAATCCAGCTCAAACATGCCTTCCAGATCATCCGGAAGCATTTCACGTAAGACTAATCGTTCGGTCTGTGCAAAAATTTTCATGTGTTGGTTCTTCGTTTCCTGCTCTTTGCCGGGTAGTTTTTAATGATCTGTTATTGTTACTTCTCTTTTAATTTCTTCCTGTATAAGTAATCTGCAATTTTAAACAATGCATAATTCTTATCACGTGTGACTTCGCTAAAAAACTCTCCGTTGGTGATCTTATCTATTTCCTGTCCGAATAAAACGGAATTTGTACGGAACTTCAATCCCTCGAAATCTACCGTCCAAGGTGTATACAGGTAATTCGGATAATCGTCTGAATTCACCACTTCTATTTTCTTTCCATCCTTAAAAACGAAGGTAATTTTTCTCCAATCGGTTGTTGTGCTCCAATTTCCATATGCCTGCCAGAATGCATTGTTGATTTCATCGCCTGGAATTTTTGACAGAGAATCTGCAACTGACCTGTAGAAGTCAAAATCTGCATTTTCCCCGGGAAAAATGTACGGGTCATCCAAGCTAAAACGGTCTTTCCCGGATTCCTTTAACAGTTGTTCTTCTTTGTCGATAAACCGTTTAAATTCCTGAATGTCATTTTCAGTAATATTCAGGTCTTTTAACGATACTGCTGAAAATCTGGATTCATCTATCTCCCGGACCAGCTGGTCAATCATTACAGGATCTATTTCGGAAGCAGATTTGGAAAGGAATTTGGGAGGACTTGCTTCTTCATCGACCACCAGCTTATTATTCTTCATCTTATATATTCTCAAAGCTTTTTCCCAATGGAAACATCCCCGGCTTCCTTCCTCAAAATGGACTTCTATTACATCTTTCCCGTTAAACAATTGTTTAGGAAGGTTGTATTTCTTTACCGATCTATCTTTGCTGTTAAAGACATAATGCTGTCTCAACTCTTCGTCTGCCAGCACCATTTTAGTATCAAAAAAGGAAGCATTCGAAATATAGAAATCAACGGTCATTACGCGAAACCACTGCTGTTTATCTTTATCCAGCTGAAGAACATCTCTATTTGAAAATCCATATTCTTTTTCCTGATAGCTTAAGCTTATATATGGCTTCTCAATAGGAATTTCATCCGTAAATAATTGCGACGAAACAAATTTATCCGGACTGATTTTATAAATGGTTTCTCCTGTCCATGCAAACAGTTTGTTGTTTTTAACTTCCATAGCTCTCGGGAAACTTTCAAGTGTTTGTTTGGATTGCCATGTTTGAGAAAAAGCGGTGTTGTACAGACTTACACTTAAATCCTGGTTTACGGTATACAATTCTCCGCTTTCAGAAACCTCAAAATCAATGATATCTGGAAGAAATGTCCAATCAATGGTATCGGATTTCGTACTGAAAACCCTGCCCTGCTGATCGATAATGTAATAATCTCCAAACATCCGGATCTTTCTGATATCAGGGCGCTCTTCTTTGGAAAGTCTTTCGTATTTATTCTGGCTCAGGGGCGTTGGCAGTTTCTCCCAGGTCTGGCAGTTATCAGTTGTTCTGTAAAGCACATTCCAAAGAGAACCGAACAAACCTGTTCTTTCATCTTTTGCAAAATGAATGGTAGAGAATCTTAGATTTCCAGTTTCTTCAACTTTATCAAATGTTTTCCAGGTCTTTCCATTATCGGCAGTATAATATATGAGTTGAGAACTTCCGCTCATCCAGGCTTTTCCGTGATCATTCTTGTAAAACGCATCAATCCAGCTGCTTGCTCCGAATTTGATCTTTTCCCAGGTTTTTCCATGGTCTCCAGACCATAGTACGTGGTTGGTTTCTCCATTTTCCTGGATAAAACCGGAAATCATCATGGTATCTTCCGAGAAAAGCGTTATTCTCTCAAAGTTATTCCCTGAACCAGAATGAAGCCGATCTTTTGAACCGTAGGGCCCAAAGTGCCACAACTCACCAATTTGTTTGGTGTAATAAACATTTCCTCCTTTGCTGGCTACCCAAATTTCTTCAGATGGGGAAATTCCCAGTTCAGAAACATGTCCATAAAAGGAAAGTCTGGCAGAATAGCTGCTTTGACCGAAAACTACAATCGGAAGAAGAATTATTAGAAGGGGAAGGATTTTTTTCATAGGTCCGTTATCTTTAACTTACAGATTTATTTCCCGGATCATTCGTTACAAGCAATTCTTGCTCTTACTCCGCATCCAATTCAAAAATACGCTCTCTCAAAATTCCGTCCTTGCCAAACTCATCCAGTGTTCCGTCGAGATCCATCCACATGCGGGTTACCGGTTCACTATCCAATCCTGCTCCAACCCAGGTAAAAACACCGTTCAGGTCATAAACGCCATTGTCGTCTTTGAGGGTAAAGTCGCAAGCCACAGCCAGCCCACATCTGACTAAAATCATCTTATCGTCATCGGTTTTTCTTCCGCCCGTAAGCCAGTGCGGCTCACTGGTTATTTCAAAGGAAAGCATTTTGGTACTGACAGATTGCTGCCTGAACATCCGTTCAAGCGTGCTTGTAATTTCTTCGAACGGATTGTCGGAAAACCAGTCCAGCATGTGTTTGGTTTCTTCTAATTTTTCAAAGTTTGTTTTCATAATCTGAAGATTGATGTGATGGCCGTAATTGGTATAAAGTTATCCTTTCTTTTAAAAGAATCCCCGATGCTAAAACAAAAAAGCGACTCATCCGAAGACAAATCGCTTTTCATTATTTTCTTTTCAATTACTCTATAAACCAAACTACGGTTACTGTTTCCTGCAATTCTACCTCCTGTGGCGCAAAGCTCAGGTTTGCTCCGTCAGCCATTTCTGCATTCGCGAACATGCGCATGTCTTTGTAATAAACAGGAGCTGAAACATCGTTTCCATAAACAATTGCTTTTACGGTAGTCATTTTTACACCCGCAGCCACAGATAAGTTTGTTGCCTTCTTACGCGCATCTGCTACCGCTTTTCCCTGGAGGTCTGCTTCTGTCTTTTCACGCAGCTGATCGGAAACATAAAACCCTATGTTGAAATCTACCGGGTCTTTTACTCCCGAAAAACGTGCAGCAATTGCTTGCAGTGTTACCTGATTGTAAGCAAATTTCACAGTCAGATTTTGAGAAACCACGTATCCGCTGTCGATTGGTCCGTTTGCGCGGTAAATGCGGTTCTTTGACGCTGAGAAATTTGTTGTTTTCACATCGGTTTCCTTGAACCCGAGATCTTTGAGTATTTTCAGGTATTTCTGAGTTTGGTCGCCGATAGCTTTCGTGGCATCTGCCATATCCATTTTCAGGGAAGAAACATGAATATTCAGCTCCGTCATATCCGGTGTAATGTAAACTTTGGAAGTTCCGTTTACCGTCACCGTTGGTTTTGAAGTTGCCTGGTCTGTCTGCCCGAATACTGTTCCTGATACAAGAACCATTATTAAAAGAAGCTTTTTCATGATCGTTGTTTGTTTAATAATATAAGCCAATGGGAACAAGAGTTGTGCCAATTCAACTGAAAAATTGCAAAAAAGAAATCAGAAAAATCGTCTCGCTTCATTTTCAATCGGTTATAAAAAAAGGTAAAATTAACCGGATCTAACTTTTAATAACCCAAAGAGCAGACTATGATTTAATTGCCATCACTTAGGACTTTGGATAAGTTACGTTTCCGCAACTGCTCAATTCTTTTTGCTTTTCTTTTTGCTTGATTTGGCAGTGGGATTGTAATTCAGGCATAACTGAAGCCAATACTCCAACTCTTTCTGGTTTTGGAAGCCGTGTTCCAATACATACACATAGTTTTTCATGACCCGTTCCCCCATTTTCATCGGCAAAACATCGTCTCGCCCGGCTGCTTCCCGGTAGTCTTCGTCGCTGATCCGGCAAAAAAGCAGATCTTCGTTGGTGCTTTTAGAAATATGGGTACCGCAGCACATTTTGTCATCGACCATGATGCAAACCCCCATGAACATTTTCTTCTCGCTGAAATCTATTTCTTTAGACAGGAGCACTTTTCGGATCCGATCCAATGTTTCCTCGTTAAATGCCATCTTTTGTGCGATTTTCCGGTTTATGAAGTGATCTTATCGCTTCCACCAAGCCTTTTTCTTCGGTGGATTTGTATCAATACGTGTTTTCAGGAATTCCAGGTATTTCGGATCCTCCCCGAAGAAGATTTCTTCACCTTTGACCGCATAAGCCCGAGTCAGTTCATCTGCGGCGCGTTCCATGTTCCCCAATTCGAATTGACATTGGCCCAGTCGTATGTGAATAAAAGGATTACCTATTGCTCCCGGACAATGCATGGCATTGGAAAGGTTGTCGGCACCCGCCCGGAAATCATTCGCCAGGAAATTCGTATCTCCGATAGCTGTTAAAATCCAGGTAGTCGTATCCCAGGACGTTTTTGGCTCCGGTACCAGATCGAAAGCATTCCAGTATTTCTCCAATGCAGCACTGAATTCGGATTGATCGGCGAAACGATCTCCAGCTTCACATAGTTCCTGGATTTCCGCGTATGTCTTGTCGTCTAATTCTTCCATAAGAGTCGTATTATTTTAGAGTCAACAGCTAAAAGTCTGTTTCCGAAAATAACTGTATTTGCCGACAAATAAAAAAAGAAAGCAGATTTACCGAAAACTTGGTCTTTTAGGCGTTCGGTATCACTGAAAATACTTATTCATCAACATGTAATTAATATTCTCAGCCTGCGAATGGCAACTTATACAAGCACTTCCTTTTTTTGAAGCCGGTTGATTGACGGTTCCATCTGCGTCAATATATCCCCACACCCAACCTTTGGCATCGGCAGCCTCACTCCCCGATTTTTTATACAGGATCGCGTACCTTCCGATTGTTGTTGAGCTGCTGTGTAATTCTTTTACAATCAGGGAACCTTCCGGAAACACAGCATTGGCTTGTACTTTTCCATTCGTATCCAGTTGAGTTGCAGCAATGGAATTGTAACGTGTTCTGAGAAAAGGTTCAGCATGTCCGCTTCCCGGGCTTTTACCCAATAATGAGTCGGAACTTTTATACCACACAAAACCTGTCGTTGTCTTTGACATTTCATAAAGCTGCTGGTCCACTTCCGAAGCTACTTTGTCTTTCTTGCATGAGTTAATGGTCCACACGCCCACAAGACAAGAAAACAGGATCAGAATTATTTGAAGTTTGTTTCTCATTTTATTTGTTTTTGAATGTTAATCTGATATGCTAGTTTGATCTTGGAAAAATAAGCTATTTTAGGGTTCTCTCCAAACAGTTTACACAGAGACAAAGTTCCCCTTTTCCAAGCCCTTTGATTCATTATCCGTTTTTCACCGTCTTGTCAACCACCCTTTTGTGTGTTATTTAAAAAAATATCTCGATAACTAATTAAAGATTTTCTTGAAACTGGATTTCCATGTCCAAGATAAAATTTTTCAGTACCTAACGAAAGTATCTTATTGATACTATTTTTCACGTCTTCCAAATTATCGTGGAAAGGCGGATGTTTCATTCTTGAATTAAATGCAATTCCACCCAGTAATATTCCCGACGATGCTAAATCCATTATTATGGCATCTCCGTTTTCAAAAACAATAGACAATGAACCCGGGGTGTGTCCCGGAGTATGAATTATCTTCCCATTTATTCCATAAACTGACAGATCATATTCTTCATGCTCATTCAATATTATGTCGGGCAGACAAGACGAAGCTTTATCTTTTGCTATTTTAGGTTTTAGAATAACCTCCCAAATTTTATGGTTTGGTTTTAATGTTCCAAGCATACTTTTTCCTGTTAGCAATGCTCCCTTATCCAGGTTGTGAGTAAGAACGGGAACTTTTAAAATATCCTTCAATTCCCCGGCGCTTCCAAAATGGTCAATATGTCCGTGTGTTATGACTATTAAACCAATATCTTCCAAGTTTATATTGTGTTTAATTAGTTGTTTGATAATTTTTTGCTCACTTCCGGGAACACCTGTATCGACCAGAACGTGTTTTGTTTCACCTTTGATAAGAAAACAATTTATCATACCAAATGGAAAAATTGAAAGCTGAATTATTTTATGCATCTTTTTAGAATTTAGATTTGATGCAAAAGTCATTTCTTAAGAAGGGATACTACTTGATAAATGTTAGGAAATTATTTTTTTTCTGATTCTGCTTAAAGATTCAGGCTTAATTCCAATGTAAGAAGCAATAATTTGGATAGGCACATTTCGTATAATTTCCGGATGCTCATTAAGTAATTTCAAGTATCTTTTTTCAGCGGATAATGCAACGAGATCAATTGTTCTTTGCTGATTATGAATAATTACACTTTCATAAACCTGTCGACAAAAAGCACCCCAAAAAGGACTTTCTTTGGATAAAATCTCATAATCAGATTTGGTAATGTAGCACACTTCACAGTTTGAAATGCATTGAATATTTTCTTTTGAAGTAATTCCTGTAGTAAAACTATTAAAGCCTGTGATAAATTTATTGTCACTGACGATCTGGGTTGTAATTTCCACACCGTCTTTGTTGAAAAATGATCTAACAAAACCATTTTTTACAAAATACAATTTTTGAGCAACTTTGTCTTCTTTTTCAAGGATTGAACCTTTTGAAAAATAGGTGGTTTTAAAAAAATGGGTAAGCAAGCTTACATCATTGTCTGTAATATCAACGAGATTTGAAATATAGCTGATTAAAGGGTCAATAGTCATATTCTATGAAGTAGAATGGTCGTTTTTTGCAATACCATGTTGGCAGTTTTTTTCTTCCAATTTTATACTATCTCTAAGTTTCTATTATTGATAACTTTAAACGAAAATACCCCCTGATTTATCTTTGTTTCTCATTTACAGCATTTATCATGTCTAATATTTCCTGGAATTTGGAAATTCCTCTGTCCACCCATTTTTTTGTAAGATCTAAAGTAGTAGTCTTTTCATCATAGGCCAATGGGGCAATAGTTGGATCGGCTCCATTTTCTAGTAGAACTTTAGCACTCTCTTTTTTCTTATTCAAAATAGCCAGTCCCAAGGCCGTATATATCCCATCCGGACTTCTTTTATTAAGTTCTGCGCTGGGATTTTTCTCTATGTATTGCCTTAAGGCTATGGCTGTTCCTTTTTCTACTGTTTCAAATAATTCCGGTGGGCCATAACTATCTCTCCCGTCTTTTACATCCGTATTAACAATCACATGCTTTGAATAGTTTGCATACAATTCATTCAATTCCGGTACACCTGCGTATTGTAGCTGCTGCACTGTGCTTTTTCCAAAATCATTTTTAGCTTCCGGATCGCATCCAGCTTCCAATAATATTTTGTGCGGTTCTGGATTATAAATTCTACTAGATATTAAAATATATAGCGCATTTTGTCCTTCATGACCTTTCAAATTGGCATCTACCCCATTGTCGAGGAAAGCTTTAATCCATTTCGTTTTTCCATTTCGTAGAGCATTCATATAACAATCGGGAAAAGTATTTATTTTGTTAGGATAATTAAGGTCTGCTCCCTTAGAAAGCAAGTAATCGATTATATCCTCTTTATTCTCGCAAAACGCCAAATACAAAGGAGTGCAGTTGTATGTATCCGGAGCATTAACATCTGCACCTTGCTCTACCAATAATTTCACTGTATCAAGCGTATTCTTTTTAATAGCTTTGTGTAATTCGTATTTGCTTGCTCTCATATTATTAATTCGTTTTTTAGAGAATCGTCACTATGTTTTCCAAATAGACAAAGGCACCTTCTTAAATATAGTACTTTTTGCGTATTCATTTTTGCAGCTTACAAGATCGCAATATTTCATAAGCTATTTCAGTTTCTTCCGTACTCAAATCACTTGCATCTATTGATAAAGCCAGGTATGAGTTAATTGATTTATTAAAGCCGCTCAGATTCTTGGCATATAACCCGACATAATTACTCTTTCGCACATATTTGTAAGCAACATTGTCAATTGTGTCCATTTCAATTTTCGTATCTAGAATTTCTTTTGGAATGGTTAGTTCATAGAATAAAGTGTCTCCTTTATACTCGTATAAGTTAATGTACCTAATGCTGTCCTTAGTCTGACAGCTGATTAAAACAGTTTCTTTTGCAATACCAGACAACTCCGTTCCTGAAGGAAGTAATCCGTACTGACCAAGTGCATTCAATTTCCACACATCTTGTCCGATATATTCCGTAATAGATTTATCAAATGAATTTGAGTAATAGCCGTAATCAAATTGAAAGTCAATTTTTCCATTGCTTAATTTTCCAACATATGAATCAATTCCCTGTTCTTTAATCAATTTAAAGTCTTGGGGAAACTGAAAGGTGAAAACACCAATTTCAATCTCAGCCTGGATGTGATTCGAAGTTGATTCGTCTCTGCATGATGTCAATGTCAAAAATATTACAATATATGCTACAATTCTGGTCATTACACATAAATACCTTGTTTGCGGTTCGTTGCTTTTATTTATAGGTATTGTTGTCATTCATGGTAGCCTTTATTTACTTGTCGTTTTGAAATCCACCAATAGTTTCCACAAGGGTCAATTATCCCCGATTGTCTGTCTTCATAAGGCATATCGGCAGGTTCAAATTCAATTTTTGCTCCGTTCTCAACGGCTCTTTTATGAATTGCCTCTACGTCGTCAACAAAAAGATAAAGTGCTGTTCTCATTCCTTCAAACTGTTCTCTTGCCTGGCTAATCATAAAACAAGTGTCGCCTATTTGTAAAATGCAGTTTGCAATATCTCCGTTTTTTGGATTTATGGAACGGTTAATTTCTTTTGCAAAAAAGGCGTTTTTTAAGAAGTCGATTAAAAGTTGTGGCTGGTCAACAAACAAATAAGGTGTCACGGTATGAAAGTTGTCCGGTCTGTAAGTTTCAAAAATATGGTCCATTGGTATTTTTTTTATCGTTTTGTTACTAGTAATTTTATAATTCGGTCTGCTTATATTTGTCAAATAAGCACAAAGCTCCATCCCGAAAGCTTTCGGGATTGCGCCTCACCCCACCTGACGCAAACCCGTGTTGGGTGTTCGGCTATTTTCATCAACTCGTCCAGTCATAATTCAAATAGTAATTTTTTTTATCATATTCTATTACAAACATATCGTCATAGAATGTTTTTATTCTGTATATTCCTGTTGGATTGTCTAAAAATAAGCAGTCAATTTTCTCAAAGAAGTCACGAATTAAATTTTTGTCACGTTCTGACTCCTTAAACTCATTGTAATACAGCTTCTCCGATATGAAATCTAAAAGCTCTAATTCGTAGTTATTTAACTCAAGCTTTTCAAATTTATAGTGTTGACCGTCTTTAAATCTCTCCGGAATAATTTTGTCAATGTCATAAGCCTTATTAAAGTAAAAATGATTCCGATAAGAGCTGCCTTGATTCATTTTATTGATAAAATGATTAGCAAATGATAAAAAACCTTCAATAACCCCGAACTTATAGGTTTCGTTTAATACAGTATTTTGATAGTCATCTGAAAATTCGAATTTATTATTTTCGAAAAAACGATGTAGTTTACATTTTATCCATAGACTTTCAACCTTGAAGTCATGATAACTTTCAAATTGCTGAACAAATGAAAGAAACTCTTTGTGAATGTAAAACTCCTTGCCGGAATTTAATTGTGGAGTGTTTTCATAGTCAGTTAAATCGTTGTCAACAATTTCAAGGTTTTTGTCAAATGGTTCAATAATAGATAAATCTCTGTCAGCAATTAGAAATATTTTGGATTTTTCGTCCCAAACTCCATAAGCAAGAACCAAATGGTCTAACGAAATCCAATTGTCGGTTTCAGAGTTTGATCTATTTTTATGTTTTACTTTCATGGTCTGTTCTTTTAGCTGACGTCCTAACTGTCACATATAAGCGTTCGTTTTAAATGCCGCTTATATATTGTAGGTATCGCTTTTTTAATTCTTCAAGGTTCCCTTTATCCAGTAGCCAGTCATTCGTGGAGAAATCCCAAATGGCAAACCAGCCAATGGAATTATTGATACCCGCAAATGAGTTAATTTTATTCTTTTGACGGGACCTTTTGAAATTTCCAATTTGAACATTTCTAAGGGAGTCAATCCAAATTGGAATCTTTCTTTCCATACAAAGCGAGCCTGTTTCAGGAAATAAGATAAGTGTATCCCCGGAGATTTCCCATGTACCATCACTTTTTTGAACTTTGCCCTCGAAATTTTCCTTTAACTTATATCTTCCATTTCTTTTTATTTGACAGTTCGTTTCTATATATGTCATCCATGTGACCTTGAATTGGTATTTTCCTGCAATATCCTTTGCTTCATACGTTTGAGCATTAGACGTTATTACAGCAGCCAAAATCATCACTATGAAAAAAATGATCCTCATTTTATGAATTACCAGTCTTCAATATGTATAAATAGTTCCGGCAGCATGTTTTTTAATTCTTCGGATTTTTCTTCTGTTATATCGGTTCTTGTTATATCTAATGTTTTTAATTTTGGTAAAGCACTAAATACTTCGAATGACTTCTCGCTTACGCTAGTTCCAAATAGACCTAAATATTCAAGAGTTTTGAGTTTAGATACGTTTTTTAGGGTTGTGTCATTAACTTTCGTCCCCCCCAAAAATAGATTTGCTAGATTAGTTAGTTTTGATAGTTCCTCTAATTTCTCTCCCAATAACATTGTTTCGTTTAGCCACAAATAGTTAAGCATTGGAAGTTGTGAAATATATGAAAGTGATTTGTCAGTTAAAGCTGTTCCGCGCAGGTTTAAATGAGTCAGTTTTCGTAAACTAGTTAGGAACGGAATCCCTTCATCGGTTATTTGGGTAACATCTACATGCAGAGATTCTAAGTTTACGAGATGTCCTATTTTTTTTAACCAGTTGTCATCCACTTCTTTCCTGTAGGATAAACTAAGAAATACAATTTCATTAGGGTCTTCTCCTTCTAAAACAGGAGTTTTATTATACTCAAAACGCTCTTGTCTATTAAGTATCCACCACCCAAGAGATTTAATTTCATCAACTATTTCAAATTCTTTTTTACTCAACTTATTTGGTTTCGTTAATCCATATTGTAAATAACATTTTGCGGCTTGGCGAAGTGGCGGATTAGGATTCGAGTGTTTCAAGCTGTGTAGGATGTTTTAAGCGTTACAAATTTAACAAAAAAACCGCCATTTGCCAAGGTGCTATTATATGCAGTTATTATTCTTTAAATGTTCGTGTTTTAAAATCCCATCGTTCAAAATTATAAAATCCTGTTAGCTCATCCCAATTCTTTTTGGTTAAAGGCGATAACCAAGTATCAAATTCGTAGCGCATATCAATCTTCTTGTACGGGCATATTTGCTGAATTCCTTCTATTAAACCAGCCAAAATTAAATTTTGCACTTCTGAATCACAATCAAGAAGAATTTCTTCAACTGCGTCAAACAATGATTTAAGCTCTTTATGTTTTTTCTTTTGAAAAAGCTTTATCACAAAAGAACTTATGGCCATCATATCGAAATAAGTAAGACGCTCTCTGTCTTTATGATTTATGTATTCTTCCTTAAAATACTTTTCCCAATTATTCTTTACGTAAGATGAGCTGGATGTCAATAATTCAAAAACAGTGTCAAGAGTGTTTATATTATATGTTTTTTGTTTCATAATTGCATATAACGGTTTCCAAATATGCAAAGGTGCCTAACAAATCTAGTACTTTTTGCGCTTTTGCTTAGTTGGTGTTATGGGTATTCCTTGTGTAGTATTTTTCGACCAGGTCACCTATTGTAATTCCTTTTAATTTAAAACTTACAGGTTCAAAAAACAGATAGAGCTTACCATAAACTGAAATATAGCTATCTACACTGTAGTCGTATATTGTGACTCCCATCATTGTGTCATCAATTAATTCGTAATCTGGTTTGCCAAATATTTCTTCAATCTGGTTTTTATCAATAAACTCAAAAGTATCTAAGTACTTTTTTGAAATTCTTATCTGGTCAATTTTCTGTTTTTTGATATGTACACCTAATCCTCCTGCCAAATGAATAAAACTATCATGTTTATCCAACATATCAAGTCTTTCCTTATAAGTGTAATCGGAAGAATTTTCAAGAAACTTTCCGTCCGTGTGACTTGAAAGACTCATTTCGACAATTTCTTCTAAAGGTATGTTCTCAGAAGAGTTCCCAAGTTTTATTCCGTCAATAAAAAAATCCAATACATCTATTTTTCGAGCTAACAAATCACCTATTTGCTTAGACGTATTTTTAATCATGGGTCTTAGTCTGGTTTATTACTGCTAACGTTTTCAAATTGGCAAAGGCACCTTCCCGAATATAACACTTTTTGCGCTTTTGCTTATTTGATGTTATAAGTATTTATTCAAAGTTGCATTATTTACCATGTTCCTCCAGGTGAAAAAAGGAATTCTATCGATGTTTCTATATCATACAACCATTGAAACCCGTTTTGATCAGCTAAAAAAGGTTCTATTCTTAATAACATATCTTTAAAATCGGCTCTAGTCAGGTCGCAATTGAAATTAAAACCGTCGACAGGTTTTATACCCATAGAAGTCTGAGAAAGTCGTAAAACCACATTGCAATTGATCTTTTCAATAAAATCCAAATGTCCTAAATCAAGGTTAGTTTCTTTTTCTAAAATTGAAGTCGTTATTTGGTCGATTAACTTTCTTGTTTCAATCAAGTCAAAGTCATAAAGTCGAATCAATTGTATTGGAAAAGCGTCTTTATATTTTCCTCCATCAGTTAAGTCATCAAGCAATTCAAGTTTCATTTTATTGGGCGTTAATGTAAATTACCTATAACGGTTTGCAAACAGGCAAAGGCGCCTAACAAGTATAGTGAATTTTGTGCTTTTGCTTGTTTGGGGTTAGAGGCTTTCAATTTTTGTTTTTCCGACGCGAGATTGAAGGTATGTAGCCACCAGTGTTAGTGGTATTTTATTCGATCAGATAAATCCGGTTTCAATATATGGGTTATTTCGTAAGGCAAATACTCTTTAAAATATGGAACGGATACTTTGTAATGATCCATAAATATTTTGAAGTTATTGAATTGCTTCTCATTAAAAATATTGAATTTATACACTGAAGTTTGCCCCAGTTTATCTTTGTAGAACAATAATCCATTACCATTTCTGTCAACATCTCTCCTGGTTCCGGTGTAACCAGTATAATGGTCAATAAAAATGACTAATTCAATACATTCAGTTAGAGACAATTTAGTAACATGATGCTCCTCCATAATCGAAATTGAATCTACAGAGAAGCTGATTGTCCCAATGAATTTTTTTGATTTTGGCCAATCAGGAAAAATTCTTCTAAGATATTTGTCAGAAATAAAAACCCCACCAATTAGAATAACGATTAAAATTAATGTTCTAATTTCAATTGAGGCAGGAATTAATGTTATGACTCCAACTGCTAAAAGTGTTACGAAAATTGATCTCAATATTCTATTTAAAAAGCCATGGCTCGAAAGCACATTGAAATCATTACGGTATAAATTTAATTTTACTATACTCATCCTATTACCACAAACGTTTCTCAACCAGTAGACACGGGCTTTTCGGTTGTAGTTGTTTTACCCATGGCTTTTAGTTGATGTTATAAATCATTATTTAATTGCTCCTATTTCTTTTAACGCTTTTTCGGTGATAGTTGTTCTGATATCAGGTAAACTGTCCAAATTTGTTTGTTTTCCCGGCTCAATATTCGTTGCGAAGTAATAATATCCATGACCAGTTTCAATAAATCCTACATACCATAAATTATCTTTATCGTTCACTATTGACCAACCGGTTTTGCCGCGTAAAGTATATTCCTCATTGGTTTCAATAATCATCATTCTGCGCATTATTGTGTGAGTTCTTTTTGATATTGGAAGTCTTTGTTCATTAAAGGTTCTTAAGAAATCAATTTGTTGATATTGGTTAATTTCGGATTTACCCTCCAACCAGAACATATCCAAATTTGTGCTATCAAAAACCATGTTCCCATAAAACATCCTATTTAAATAGGTTTTCATACGATGAACTCCTATGGTTCGAGCTATTTCCTGATAGCACGGTACGCAGGAAGTATGAAACGCATCCTTAAATGATAGATCTTGTTCCCACCTTTCTTGAAAACGAGGCTTACCATCCCATTTGATGATTGTACTGTCATTTTCAATAATACCAAGGTCAAGTGCAATTATAGAATTTGGTATCTTAAATGTTGAAGCGGGAAGATGTCCTTTTATAGCCCAGTTAAAGTCGTTTGAGTAGTATTTACCCTGATCCCATATGAGGATTGATCCTTTTATGCCAGCATCATCTATGATAGTTTGAAATTCTTCTATTATTATTTCTGTACTATCAATATGATCATTATCATCAAGATTTGATTTTGATGATGATTCTTGGTCGCAGGATACAAGAATGAAGAATAAGAGCAGGGGGAAGAAATACTTCATATTATGATTTATAAAGTTTTTGCAAGCAGGTCCGGCGCGGCTTTTGAGACATCACCTGCCCCAACCCACAAACGATTGTTTAAAGATACCCAAGTTTTTAGCCACCGCAAATTAAATTTCCCGAAGGAAACGCTTTATAGCGCGCGGCGATGACCCTCTTCCACCGCATTGGGCTTGCTTGCTGTTATAGGTAGTGCGTTAATGGTTTTTAGTTCTCACGATGATTATTAATGGAGTGTCAAATTTTCTCGGAATTCTCGTCATAGTCGATAGATCCAATGTAGTCAACGTTTTTATTTTTCCTGACATAGTCCTTATCGGGAATATACTCAAAGTCGAAAATACATATCACAGAATTGTAGTTATTGAAATCAAGTACTATTCCGCTTTTCTTAATATTTTCAACGATTGACACCGAATAAGATACTTGTGTAAAAAGGTCCTCAAGGGAGGATGGTTGATTTTCATGAATTATGTAGTCGATAAAATCGTAATCGAGGTAACCCATTCGGAATTCAAGATAAAAATCGGAATAAGTATCATCATCTTCCGTCTGCTTTTCTTCCATGTAGGATTCAAGTGCTTTTTCTGAATTAAATTTGCATGCCCAGATGGAAACTCGCCCTGGAGCCTCAAAGTCTTTTTCGTAGTCGTCCTGATAAAACATAAATTCGATTTTAAATATTTTAATTGCGTATCTTTTTTGTTGCGACTTTTGGGAGGTCAGAATTTGTGGAGTAATTAATACAAATATAATTGTTGCTATTCTAGTCACATTCATTTTGCAAACTCAACTTTTTTTTAGGGTTTACAGTTATACATAACATTGAGTGCATGCAACGTACGGAAGTTCGTGGCCACTTTCCTGTCAGCCGTTACCGCCCTTTCCAGCGAGCTCTGAACTTGCAAATTGCTCTGAAACCCGCATAATGTACACACTGTGTTAGCTTTCGTTTTTTTTATAGTTTACATACTTATCTATTTCATTAATGGATGATCGAAATAAGTTTTTTAGGTAATTAAAATTAGATTCACTTCTGACAATATTAAGAAAAAGATCAAAAGGCTTTCTTCCTTTATTATCCTGTTTGTAAACATCTGCTCCGCTATCAATTAAAAGTCTTATTATTTGTAAAAGTGTTTCATCAGGTTTTTCTTTATTGAGCTGTATCATATCGTCAAGGATTGTTTCAACAACATCATGAAGTGCAGTCCATTGTCCTGCATTTACATCACAACCCTTTATTATTAAATATTTAACAGTTTCTTTTTGTCGTCCATTAACAGCAGCCATTAATGGACTATAATTATATTCATTTATATAGTCAATGTTCAATCCTTTATCAAGTAACTCGTCAATAATTGTATGATTACCTTCAAAACAAGCTTTTCTTAATTCCTCATCTAAATCCATAATTTATTTTATGCTCGTAGTCTTTTTTTAAATTACCGCTAACGGTCAAATGTAAAAAGTCTTTTTAATGCTTTTTACATGGTATTAGTGGTACTTTTTCTTTTATCAAACTCAAAAGTTGTTTTTTCAATGTAACCAAGAATACTGGATAGTTCGTCACTGGTATTAATATACGTGTTGGAAACATTGTCAATATTTCCAACGACACATTTGTAATCAATCAATTGAATTATTTCTTCAATTAATAGTCTACTTTGATTTTTTTTTTGGTCTAAGCAAACTTCTTTTCCATTAAATCCAATAGTAAACCCGTAAATAAGATTGTCATCCCAGGTTAAATAGTCAAGGGTGATATAATGAGAGAAGTTTGGATGGTGGTAACACAATATTCCTAACCCCGGCCATTGAGCTAGTAGCATTAATACATCTTCTGTTTTCATCCCATTATATAAATCTGTAATCTCTCTTTCTTCACCAGAACGGGTATTATTATAACAGATGAACTCACCATCTTCAATGCACAGTTTTACATCAATGGACTTTAAACGTTCATTAAATAAAGGGAGAAATGAATCTCGATCTTGAGGTTTATCTAATATGACTAAAGTTACATCAAACCATCCCATATTTCGTTTTGTTTAACCTATGCTCTTCAATTACCACTAATGGTTTACAGATTTGCGATGGGCGGGCTTTTTACCACAAATATTTATGCGTGCGCAAAACTTTCAGCTACCACTAAACTGTCTGAGGAGCACGAACCCCCATCTATTGCAAATGTGCTGTTATACCTAGTTATTTGTTCATTCGAATAAGTTTACTAATTCCTGGCAGTCAGATTTGTTCGCTAATTCCTTCCCTAAGGTCCACACTTCCTGTTCCCACTTTCTCCAGTCCTCTGTATTGGGATTGTTCAGTTGAATAAAAGTGTCAACATTATGAGCCATTACTCTAACGTTATAACTCACCCCGTCTAACGTTATTCCCTTATTCGCTTCAAACAGATTAAACTGAAAATGACCGACTATGTCTTTTGTAAGGTCTTGTAAAGTCCTTGAATAAACTTGTTCTATACCTTCTTGATTGCAAATAAAAGCCCCTTGCACCAACTCCTCATTATTTGAATGTTCTCGAAATTTAATTTCATTAAACTTTATTGAAAATATTCCACCCCAGCCAATGAAAGAACGAGAGATTTGAACTATCCATATATAATCGATTGATTTTTCATTCTCTCGCCATCCATTTTTGTCTCGTATAACATGTCCACCGCTTCTTAAGTCAGATAACCCGAGGTAAGAAGCCAAAGACTTTTCAAGCTTTCGAAAATATTCAATGCTGTTGTAATAGATGTCAATATTATCTTCTTGTCGTTTCAAAGTGTCTCAGTATAATTAGGCCTAACCGTTTCGGGCTTCGCGTTGGTGGGCTTTTGATTTGTCGTTTTACGGAAACAAGATTCCGGCTCTTGCCCTAGATGTGTGTTAGCCGACGTTTAATCTTCCGTTTTAAATATAAATTCTCGTACTATTTTCCCTTTTTTCGTAAAGTACACCATTTTCCATTCATTCGTATTTCCAATTTGGGTTGCAACATTATAAGCATATTTTAATTCTGAATCTTCGTGAGTACAATCAATTAAATTTGAATTTTTGTCCAAATATCTCCGTTCTACCTCAAAGCTTTTTGTTTTATCAAAACGAACATACCAAATAGAAACTCCACAATCATTCTTAGTCAACTCATCATTGGAATCATAAAATTTCTTGATCTGAGCATTTTCGTTGTCCTGGTATTCTGTGGTTTGTTTAGTGGTTAATTTTAAATGCTTATTATATCCAATTAGAGCTATTTCCCGGCCAATTGAATCATAATGTACTTCTATTCTGTCAGCAAAGGATAAGTCAGCATTATAATAATCCGTCTGTTTAATATTTTCAAGATCTCTATATTTAATTTTTACGACCGGTGGGGAATCGGCTCCAAATAGATTTCCTTTTTTTCCATATGTCCATTTTTCAATGGGCCTACCAATTGAATCCAATCTAGTTATAAGTAGTCTTATTCCCCAAAGATTTTCCGTAACATTCCCTTTATTATCAAGTGTAAATTGAAAAGTCGCATTCTCGGATTCAATAAAAAAAGTTTTTTGTATAAATCCAGAGTTTTCAATATTTTCTTTTGGATTTACGTGTTCCATTGTTTTATACAATGAATCGATATTAAGTTGCCCGAATGAATGACAACAAATAATTATTGAAAGTAAAAGGAAGAATGTTTTTCTCATTGCTTGTTTATGTTGGCTAACGTTTTCCAAATAGGCAAAGATGCCTTATCAAATATACCCTTTTTGGCACTTTTGTTTAGTTGGTGTTAACCGCATTATTTTACTTTTTGGTCGATTAATTTAGTTATTGCGATGAAATCCGAATCGTCAAATAGATTTCCATTGATTGCAATACCATCCATTAATTTATCGGAGAAATTCAAGAAAATAAACTTATCATGATAAGTCTTTTTCGCAAAAAGGTTCCAATTGATTTTTTCGTAAAGTAATTTGTGATCAATTATAATCTCTGATTCATTGATTTCATACGTCAATTCATTGATTCCTTCAAATTTTTGAGCAATCAGTAATCCTGCCTTCAAAAAGTTTTTCTTAGAAAGAATTACTTGTCTAATCAAATAAAGCAAAACCAGAATACCTGAAACGCCCAGGGAAGTGAATAAATTGAGATTATAATAAATTTTCTTAGTCCCAGTATTAATCATTGAATATTTATCTCCAGATGAAATTCCAATAACTAAAAGTAGAAGAGATAATCCTCCCAATATTATTAATGCCCTCGTCGAGTTTTTAAAATGTAATTTGAGCCGAACCTTATTAAGTTCAATAATATTTTGAGAATATGATTCGGTTTTAACGGTAATTTTCATGAGTTATTTTAATTGCTCTACTAACGGTTTGGCTAAACTTCGTTTTTAATGCAGTTTATGTTTTGTTATATGCCTCATTTTTCTGAGTTTAACTTAACTATTTGTAATTCTTCAATAACTTTTTCTTTCTCTTCAAAGAATAAATGTTTGTAATTCGGTATTAAAAGACCAGCTGCAATTTCAGAACCGTATTCTTTTTCAATTTCCTGTGCCCTTTCATTTAATGTAATAGCCCACCCACCAACACAATGTTTATTACCATTATGCCAGTGATTGACATCCAATAATGCTGGGTCATTTAGGATTTTATTCGCGATTTCCTGAATTAATTCCGTCTCGTTGACAGAACCTCTCTCAAACCCTACTCGTTCACTTACTAATTCTAAAACAGGTTCGGCAGCTGAGTGTTCCATAATATCAGCAAGTTCATGAAGCTCTAAAGGTTTTTTAATCAGTTGTATTGCAGCTTCATCTTTTTGATTGCTGTATTCTAAAATGTACCATAAATCTTTTTTAGCAGGATTGAATTTTAAACACCATTCTGCGACTTCATTTTTTAAGCTACACCCCAATCGAATGAGTACCCAAATTACGGAGCTTAATTCCGATTTACTAGGACTCATTTTGTTCATGAGCTTCCAAGCATCTGCAACTCGAAGTTCTTTGTAAAGAAAATTGTCTAAATCACCTACTGTTGGATTATTGTTTAGGATATATTCGGCTGCTTCGTTTCTTTTTTTCCCAGAATCCCCATAATCATTTATCAGATCGCTCAAGTCATCATTGGAAGGTTTTTGTTGTTTTAAATAACTCCAAGCTGTATCATCATAATCTGTTTCCTGAATAACTCTGATGATTTCTTTGGTCGTAGGAGAAAGTTGAATAAATTTCTCCCACGCTTCTGATTTAAGACTGGAGTGCTTTATGATCTCGGTTAATTCCTCGATTTCCAGTTCATTTTTCAACATTTCTTTTGCAGCTTGATCCCGGAGGTTAGAGTAACGTACAATTGTATCCAGCTGATCCGTACTTGGATTCTTATTTAAAAGTAGTTTAGCAGCTTTATCATTGCCACTTGCGCTTACAATTTTTTCCAAGTTTTCCGAACTCAGCGTGAAACCATCGAGCAATATATTTACCGCTTCGTTTTGAATAGACGGATCGTCTACATACTCAACAATGTGAAGCAAGTCGTCTATGTTTGCATCTAGCGATTTAAATTTCTCCCAAGCTTCTTTGAAGAATGGAGTGTACATTATTACCTCGTCCAGTTCATCACAATTTGGCTCTAGTTGAACGAACTGTTCCCAGGCTTCCACTTGTCCTTCCTGTTTCATAATGGTAAACAGGTAATTTTTCAGTCTTTTTTTAATCTCCATTTTCACGATCTTTAACATAAAAACTTCTGAAACCTGCTCGCTCAACTGAATTCATTTCATGCCATTTTTTAACCTGCTTCCACTCTCTGTCATGTGGATGATATGGTTCCAAATATTCTTCTAAATTCAGATCCTCTTCGTGTGGGTAAATACTATAGCGAAAGATGTTCCCTCCCAATTCCAGCAGCGTTTTCGAGAGCGCTTTAAAAAAATACATGTTTTCTATTTGGATTCCACATACTAAATAGAATGATTTTGAACTAGGAACCATGTAGTCATCCAAATAAACGTGATCAAAATCTTCGCATGAAAAATGGGGATACTTGCGTATATGCGTATTGTCGCCTTTAATAGATTGCTCAAGAAGAATTAGATAATCTTCCTCATCTGTCACCAACTGATTCAAATCCAAACAAGGCGTATACTCCAATTGAAGTCCAGTGATCTCTTCGAACTTGTCTTTAATCGTACTAACCTTCGGTATTTCATCATGATAGTAGAAACGACTTCCTTGTATTCCCATATAAAACTAATTTGTATTAAAGTAATTTCCGGACCCCTCTAGTTCCTTCACTGTATGATTGGTGGAGTTAACCACATCATAACCATGCCGGCTACTCCTCCAGCCAACATTAATGGGTAAAATAATTTAATCTGCCTAGCTGTAACGTTACTTCTATTTCCGAATCCATGTACCTGAATAAATCCAGGGTGTTTTTCTATAAACTCAGCTCCTTGCTTAAAGTAGATCCACCGTATACTTAAAACCCAAAGAACAATTATTGAAAGGTGAAAGACCAGAACAATAAAATTCATTGATTTTGGATTTAAGTAATCAAACATACCATTTGCAAATCCAGAGATAATACCAAACCCCATGATTACCCATGGAATATTTCCGTAAAAAATAATCCATTTGAATAGTTTATCGTATCCAACCTTGAGTTCTGGTGCTTTTTCAATATACTGCTTTGATCTATACCTCACTATGAATGCATTAGCAAACGTTGCAATTATAAACGCTACCCAGAAATATTTAAACATTACGGTTATCATGGTTTCTATTGTTACTAACTTATTTATAAACGCTAGAAACCCGCTCTCAAACTACTAAAACGAGATATGTAGGCGAAGGTTTGTTGCGCTTAGCTAAAAATACTGATTTTTACTACAAATCATCAAAGGGCAAATTAATTCTTGGAAACCTCGTGTGTTTACATGCGTGTAAATCCCGGTGGTTTTTAATGCCGTTATTTTTCCAAACGGATCGCGAACCTAAGGCACAAAAAAAGCGGATTCCGATTTGGAATCCGCTTTTTAATTCAAAATGATGCATGCAAAATTCAGAAACCAAGTTTTGAATTTTGCATTTTGAATTTTTAATTATTTACCAGCTCGCTTACGATCCGTTTCTTTCAACAAGATTTTTCGGATGCGTAAGTTTTGAGGTGTTACTTCTACGTACTCATCTCCCTGGATGTACTCTAAACATTCTTCCAAAGAGAATACTTTCGGCGGTGCCAAACGTACTTTGTCGTCTGCCCCGGAGGAACGCATGTTCGTCAACTTTTTCGTTTTCGTTACGTTCACACACAAGTCACCAGCACGAGAGTTCTCACCGATTACTTGTCCTTCGTAGATATTTTCATTCGGGAAAATGAAGAATTTACCACGGTCCTGCAAGTTGTTCATAGAGAAAGGAATCGAAGTTCCCAATTCCAATGAGATCAATGATCCGTTCTGACGTCCCGGAATTTCCCCTTTGTAAGGTTGGTACTCCAGGAAACGGTGTGTCATGATCGCCTCACCGGCAGTTTGTGTCAATAAGTAATTACGCAAACCGATAATTCCACGGGAAGGAATCAGGAACTGGATAATCATACGATCGCCTTTCGGCTCCATGTTCGTCATTTCACCTTTGCGTTTTGTAACTGCTTCTACCGCTGTTCCGGAGTGTTCTTCCGGTAAATCGATAGTCAATTCTTCGATCGGCTCACATTTCTGCCCGTTGATTTCTTTAATAATTACCTGCGGTTGCCCCACTTGTAATTCATATCCTTCACGACGCATAGTCTCAATCAAAACGGATAAATGCAATACTCCACGACCGTAAACCAACCACTTATCAGCTTTGTCCGTATCGTGCACGCGCATAGCCAGGTTTTTCTCCAATTCCTTGGTCAAACGCTCCTGGATGTGGCGGGATGTTACGAATTTTCCTTCTTTCCCGAAGAACGGGGAATCGTTGATGGAGAATGTCATGGACATGGTAGGCTCATCCAATTCGATTGTTGGCAATGGCTCCGGATTTTCGAAATCACAAATAACGTCACCGATCTCGAATCCTTCGATTCCTGTAATAGCACAGATATCTCCGGCCTGAACTTCAGTAACTTTCTTACGTTCCAATCCTTCGAATACGAAAGCTTCTTTCACACGGTGCTTCTCCTGGGAACCATCGCGTTTTGCCAATACAATCTGTTGTCCTTCTTTCAAAGTTCCGCGGTTCAAACGACCAATAGCGATACGACCAACATACGTAGAGAAATCCAAAGAAGTGATCAGCATTTGTGTATTTCCTTCTTCGATTGTACGCGGAGGGAAATAATTCAGGATCTCATCCAAAAGCGGAGTAATGGAATCTGTAGGCTGTTTCCAGTCTGTTGACATCCAACCGTTTTTAGCGGAACCGTAAATCGTAGGGAATTCCAACTGTTCTTCATTTGCGTCCAATTCGAACATCAAATCGAATACTTTCTCGTGCACTTCGTCAGGAGTACAGTTGTCCTTATCTACTTTATTGATAACCAACAATGGCTTGATTCCCATTGAAAGTGCTTTTCCTAATACGAAACGTGTTTGCGGCATCGGACCTTCAAAAGCATCCACCAACAAACAAACTCCGTCTGCCATGTTCAATACACGCTCTACCTCACCACCAAAGTCGGCGTGTCCGGGAGTGTCAATGATATTGATCTTTGTTCCTTTGTAAGAAACGGAAACGTTTTTAGACACGATGGTAATTCCACGTTCGCGCTCCAGGTCGTTGTTATCCATGATCAACTCTCCTGTAGGACGGTCACGCTCGTTGATTACCATTCCTGCCTCAATCATTTTGTCAACCAATGTTGTTTTTCCGTGGTCAACGTGTGCAATAATTGCGATGTTTCTAATTTCCATTTTATTAATTATGAATTCTATAATTATCAATTATCAAGTGAGATCTCTGTTGAGATTACTCACTTGATAATTAAATCATTGATAATTGTTAATTATTTGTAGCTGCTTGAACTGAATTTACGTCCGCCACCGGAAGAACGGCGATCAGAACTTCCGCTTCTGCGATCGCTGCTTCCTGAACGGCCTTCTGATTTTCCGTAGCTGGAGTTTCCTCTGAAACCTCCACCGGATGAACGACGATCACTTCCTCCGAAAGACGATTTGCGGTCTCCGAAACCTCCGGATTTTCCGCCGCCAAATCCACTCTTGCGCTCACGATCCCCACCGCCTCTGCGTTCACCACCGTCTTTTTTCTGGGTGATTTCCACATTTACGGTGTGTCCTTCGTAGTCAGCTCCATTCACTTTTGAAAGGATTGCTCCTTCGTCCGTTTTATCTGCTTCAAAGAATGAGAAGTTCGGCATTACGTCAATTCTTCCGATAGATGCGCTTTTCAAACCTGTAGAATCACAGATCACACGCAATAAACCTCCGGGGTTCAATCCGTCGCGTTTTCCAAGGCTCACAAAGAAACGTGTTCTGTTTCCGTTGTCTCTTGGTCCGCGGTCTGAACGCTCACCTCTGTCCCCTCTTTCGAAACGGTCCTTGCGGTCAAAACGATCCTCACGGTCTCCGCGTTCTTTGCGGTCTCCACGCTCACCACGACCTGAACTTACATTCAAATCACCTGCGCGATCGTAATACTCGATGAAACGGTTGAATTCGGCAGAAACGAATTTCTTAATGATCTCTTCTTTCGATAAATCAGCAAAATCAGCCATCATTCCTTCTAAGAATGGTTCGATGTCTTTTTCTTTTACTTCCGTATCTTTCACTTTTGCGATCAGTTTGTTTAACTGGATACCACAAATTTCCTGGGCAGATGGAATCAAAGCAGCAGTGAAGTTCATACGGATCTGGCGCTCGATGGCCTTGATCTTATAGGATTCACGCGTATTGATCAATACCAAAGATTTCCCCTGACGACCTGCACGAGCTGTACGACCTGAACGGTGCGTGTAATTCTCGATATCATCCGGTAAGTTGTAATTGATTACGTGAGTAATGTTGTCTACGTCAATACCACGAGCTGCAACGTCTGTTGCAACCAACAACTGGATTGAACGTTCGCGGAAACGCTCCATAACACGGTCACGCATTGCCTGCGACAAATCTCCGTGGAGCGGTTCTGCACTATATCCGTCTTTCGCCAATTTCTCGGCAACAGTTGCAGTTTCATTCCGTGTACGACAGAATACCAATCCGAAAATCTCTGGGCTGGCATCGATCAAACGTTTCAATGCATCGTAACGGTCTTTTTCTTTCACCGAGTAATAAATGTGCTCGATGTTCTCGTTACTTTGGTTTTTGTGCCCGATGGATACTTCCAACGGATCAGTCATGTAGTTCTTAGCAATTTCAGCCACTTCTTTCGGCATGGTTGCAGAGAATAACCACACACTTTTTGTATCTGGTGTTGCGTCAAGGATAGAATCAATATCTTCTTTGAATCCCATGTTCAACATTTCGTCTGCTTCATCCAAAACAACTGTATCCACAGTTTGTAAGTTTACAGCACGACGATTGATCAAATCTACCAGACGGCCCGGAGTTGCAACAATGATCGTTGCTCCGCGCTTGATATCACTCATCTGGCGACGAATATCGGTACCACCGTAAACGGCAACTACTTTAATCTGACGATCGAATTGAGCAAATGCTTCTAAGTCTTTGGAGATTTGTAAACACAATTCACGCGTTGGAGCGATGATTAAACCTTGTGTTTCTGTGGGGCGGTCAGTTACTTTGTGAATTAAAGGTAGGCCGAATGCGGCTGTTTTCCCTGTCCCTGTTTGTGCGAGTCCGACAAAATCGCTTTCTAATTGTAACAAGTGCGGAATGGCACTTTGTTGGATCGGAGTTGGTTCTGCAAAACCCATTGCTTCTATCGACTGCAGAACCTCAACTCTTAACCCGAGTTCTTTAAAGGTCATATAATAAATCTAAAATTTGGCGCAAAGGTACGACCTTTTTTTCGATGTTTGTTAATAAACTTGCAAGTTATTGTTAATTAATGATTTTAGGAGGTAAAAAACAGTAGGTATGCGATTAATCACATACCTACTGTTTAGGGTGTTTTACCAGCGTGTTTTTTAATCCGGATTTACAAACAATGCCTGCTTCGTAATCTCATGAAACGCCGGAATCTTGATTTTCTTTGCTTTTTTCGTATCTCCGTCACCCAGGGATTCCTTCAATCCTTTATATTCTTTAACTGTCATTTCAACAAACTTGTAATCAATCGGATAATTTTCCAGTCCGAACAGAAGCACTTTCCGGTAAATGGGTTGGTAGGGATGTTCCTGGTAAAGAGAATCCTTGTAAACGGAAGTTTCAAGAAGTTCGTTTCGCTGGTCGATCAGGATCTGCATAGAGTCAGCATCCACACGAGCCTTTCCGTTTCTTGCATTTTTTAGCGCCAGTTCATCCAGCTGTTCCATTAAATTGACAAACAGGGTTATTTTTTTCTCTCCTGCCACAAATATTTCCGCATCAAACTTCAGGTCTGATCCATTTGAAAACCAAATATGATCGCCTTCCACCGGATCATTGAAGAATTTCAGATCATACTGAGCAAATTCGATCGCATCCGCATGAGCTCTGCTTTGACTGACTGCATGGCTTATCTTAACACCCAGCATGATTAACAGGATGAGTATCGGTAATGACCACGCATACCACTTCCCGCGGACTTTAATCTGCTCCGGATCCACCATTTTCATGAGGCTTGGCGGAACGTGGTACAGCTGTTTATCCATGACCAGATCGTAGCGTTTTCCCATCGGAAAAACCGGGATGTAAAACAAGTGAAAATAAGACTGAGCCACCTGGAAGGTTGCATTCGGAAATTGCTCGAGTTCCGGAAGATTTAATTCCAGGAAAGTGAATGATTTAAGTCGGAAACGGTTCCAGCCGAAAAGAATTGTCATGTTGAAAAAGGGTTTAGACCGCTAAATTAGGGAAAGTTTCATAAGAAATCCACTGTCAGAAAAACACTTTTCTTCAAAATTCGAATCTGCCTCAATACAGTTTTGAACCAAATTACTGTTAAACAGAAAGCATTGCCGTTTTCTGAATATCCTTATTTTTACCCCATGAAAAAATCAACTTTCGCCGTATTTACCGGGATTTTATTGTTAATACACACAACAGCTTGTTCGCAAGATAAAAAGCATGAACAAGAAATTACCACCACCAGCATGCCGGTCATAAACACTCAAAACACCATAGATTTTCCGGAACTTGTATCCCTGGAAGACATCTTGTCAAAAGCAAAGAAGGAAAACAAGAACTGCCTGATTTATTTTTCAGGATATACCAGTGTAAATGCGCGAAAATTTGAAAACCAGGTTTTGAAACAGCCTGAAATTAAAAAGCTTATCAAAGAGAACTTCGTTTACGCTGTGGCTTATGTGGACGACAATCAAAAGGAGAACGGACAAACAGAAACAAAAGGAGAACGCTACGCCAAACTCCAAAAAGAGTATTTCAACTCGATCGGTCAACCTATGCTTTACATTCTTACTCCCGACAGAAAATTGGCTGTAGTCTGGTCGTATGCAGATGGATCAGATAACTTCAAAGATTTGCTGGAAGAAAGTATTCACCATTAATTACTTTACACCTTCGAGAAGCATTAGAAAAGATGAACTGGTTTTGGCATAAGCGGGATGATCTACTCTTATTAGGAATTTCGGTCCAATAATTTTTCTTCAATGGCAGTTTTCAAACAAGTCGGGCACAAACAATCGGTGATATTTTCCATCGGCATGATCATGGGAAGTTCGGCACACCAGCAGCCATTTGTGAAGCAGGAGAAGGGTTTGTTGCAATTCACGCACTTTTTGGATTTTTCAAGTGCCGGAGCTTTATAATTGCCATCCAGTGTGAGCATTAATTCCGAGAGATGGACCATTTCATCGAGTTCAGTCAGGCTGTATTTCTCCATGTGGATCGGTGAACGATATCCGGGACCATTCAAAACCATGGTATGATATTCTCCTTGTTCGCCGCACAAATCCAAGCCGTTTTTTTGTCCAATAGCTTTGAATTCTTCAATCAAATCACAATTAATTCTTCTTCCTGCGAAGGCTTCAGCAATCCAGGGACGTTTAACCATTGACAGCACCACTTCAAAATTGAATTGCAGTAAAAGGTCCATGACCTCTTCCCTGCTCTTATTCCATAAAGGAAGAAAAACCTTCATTCCGACAGACTGAGCGCGTTCAGAAATCCAATTGGAAGCCCCGTGCACTTCCGAAATATCTCCCGAAACCGCCGTTGTTATTCCAAGCTGATCTTTTAGTTTCTGCAATTGCAACTCGTAGTTTTCAGCAAAAGGTTCTCCAATTTCCAATAAGATATGTGTAATTCCTAAAGATTTTGATTGCAGATCCATCCATTCTTTCGGGTGCGCTCTGAATTCTGTTGTTTTGGAATAGAAAGTAACTAATGCTGTGATCTCATAACCTGCTCCTTTTGCCAGGTGCAATGCCAGGTTACAGTCTTTTCCTCCCGACCACAATACGATTGCTTTCTCTTTCATCGGAACGAAGGTATGGAAGAATGATCAATTATTAATTATCAAGAAAGAATACCCTTCCTGATAATTGAGTCATTGATAATTGATAATTCTTACCGGATAACCAACTTCGAGCGCTCGACCAACTGGTTCCCGGAATGAACTTCCACTAAGTAAACGCCAGCCGGCTGCCCCAAATCAAGATCTGAGCTATAAAAAGTCTTTTTTCCGGATTTCGCGACTGACTCCAGTTCCGTGCGGAATACCTGTTGTCCCAATTCGTTTCTTACCACCACAAATGAAGCATCGTCAGAAGTATTGGAAAAATCAATATGTACTTTGCTGTCTGAAGTCGGATTTGGATACACTCTGAACCCAAAGTCATTCACAGGAATGAATTTTAAAGCCAATTCATTGCGTGTTCCATCCAGGTCCGTTTGGCTCAACTTATAATACGTCGATTCGTTCGCATTCTTCGTGTCGAGGAATGCGTATGTTTTTGCTTCTGTAGAATTTCCGGCTCCTTTAACCTGTGCAAATTCTTTCCAATTGGTTCCGTCTGTACTTGTTTCAATAGTGAAATAATCATTGCGGCTTTCAGACTCGACAGCCCATGTCAACAGGTTCCCATTTTCTTTTTTCTCGCCTTCAAAATACAGGAATTCAACAGGCATCGGTGAAATGACACTATTACAGTGAATTACCTGGTAAGAAATTCCCGGTCCCTGTATGATTAGGTCGATTGCGTTGCACTGCATGGTAGCAACAGTTGCATTTGTACAGGAAACGTAAGGGGAATTGTATCCATAAGCAGTTCCATTGTGTGGAATGGAAGGATTGGTGGTAGTAACTGCAGAACCGGAACCACCTCCCAAAGGCAGCGAGTACGCTCCATTTACTTGACCGTTTACACAGTAAATCAAAGCCTGAAGTGTATATTGAGACGCCGCATTCGGGCCTGTTATGGAAATATTATAATCGAATCTTACATTGTAATTATATCCCCACTGGCAGTCTGTAGTACTTACTACAATTGTTTTAGGAACAATAGAAACATTCACAACATATCCGTTCGTTGATGCAACGGAACATTGTGCATTTGCACGATTCAAAAAAATAATGAAAAACAGGCTCACCATGAAGCCTAGCTGAACTAGTTCCAGTCTCTTACGCATTTGTTAGGGTTTAAATTCCGGTGCAAAGGTATATCATTATGCATGCATTTAATTTTTAATTTCGACGAACAAACTAATATTCACGTTGAACAGATTCAACGCGTCAACCAAACAAATCCACCCTGGTAATTATTGATATAAAAAGCTTTAAATCAGGTTCTATTTGGATAATAAATCCCCATCAGTTATCTTCATAGACATAATGATTCCTATGAAAAATTATTCGATCCAAATACTATCACTCCTTTTCCTTATCTGCGTACAATCCTGTAAGAAAATCCCGGAGCTTGAGTACAAAGAACGCGGAACGCTTATCGAGTACACCTTCAAAGGGCATATTCCGTCAAGTGAAATTCCCGGCATGATCGATGAATACCCCGCACAGGAAATTGTTCAGAACGGCGTTACATTCTACTCCATTACCTACCGAACGATCTGTGAAGGAAAACAAATCGATTCCCGCGGACTTCTTTTCATTCCGGATGATGTGGATTCAACTTACCTCATTGCTTATCTTCACGGAACGCATATCCCCATTAACTTAAGTGCTTTCTACCAGTCGAAAAAAGAAACACCTTCTAATTACCAGGGAGGAACCGGTAATTTCCTGGAGACACGCAACATAGGATTGGCGTGGGCATCTGCGGGTTTCACGGTTTTCCTACCCGATTACATCGGTTTTGGCGCTACTTCAGACAAAGAACACCCTTATTTGGCTTATGATGAATTATTCAAGTCAAACATAGACGGATTACTGGCAGTGAAGCATTTTCTTGCTGAAAAAGGAAAGATCTATGATAATCGTTTGTTTCTTGCCGGCTGGTCACAGGGTGCGGGAGCTTGTCTTTCTGCCCATAAATTCATCCAGGAGCAATACGCCTCCGAATTCACGGTTATCGGAAGTTCAGGACTCGCAGGGCCTTACAACTTAAAAGGATTCATCGCTGACATTCTCTCCCGAAAAGACCAGGAACTGATCACCAACAATATTTTCTCCTGGGGGCTCTACAGCCTGAATAAATTCAGTCCGGAGTTGAAACGGCCTACCGACCAGTTTTATGCATACCCGGTCTATGACCAAAACTCGGCTATTTTTACTCCTTCCCGAATTCCATCTCAAACATTCAGGGAGTATTTTCTGGCACGCATCATTGACGGTTCGGATGCTGCAGTAAACAAGGTCATTGACAGGAATACATTCAGCAGCGGATGGAACCCGGTGGGAAAAGTGTTCTTACATCACGGCGATTCGGACCAGATTGTTTACTACTTCAATTCCCTGGATGCATTCAACGGCCTTGGATCAGCCGGAGGAGATATTACATTATACACCTACAATGGCGGTACCCACACGTCGGAGCTGGAACATTTCGCCAAGATTACCTTAAACGATTTTAATGCCTTGAAATAACACCTATGAAAAAATACACGTTGCTCCTGCTGATCGTTATTTCGAAATTAACCGGATTATATGCCCAAAACACCTTGCGTCCGAATATCTATTTCCGGAATATGCATTATTACAACACTGCAGCTGGAATAAAAGACACTTCATACCGTGCTTCATTCGGAGGATATGCGAAATACAAATACGTTCATTCTGACAACAAGGAGGTTTGGGTAAAACCCGTGAACCTGTATTTCAACCATATTTATAACCTGGATTCAAAGAATTCGATCAATGCTTCTTACCTCTACGACGGATACTCTTTCTACAACCGAAATATTATCTACCTGGGCTATACACGTATGTTCCGCTGGGGAAGGTCAAGCAGATTAAATTTGGGTGTGCGAGCCGTTACAAACTTCAATGCAATCAATTGGGATAAGTTGGGGCAGGTCTCCGATCCTCCACCTGGCAAATTGAAAGTAAATGCAGACCTGGATTTCGGATTTCAGTACCAGGTAAAAGGACTGACTTTCGGGCTTTCTGCTAAAAATTTGTTTGCAAGTTCGGTAAAAGTGGACGGACTTGAAATGATCAAGGATCAGCGGGAAATCTATGGAAATCTTTCCTATAACTTTAAATTGTTCAGGCAGAAAGCAGAATTAGCTCCGTTTTTCCTGTTCTATAAGGAACGGAATTTTAACCTGGATGCCGGTTTGAACCTTGGGCTTTTCCAAAAAGTGAGTATTTCTTATGCTATTCGTATTTTAGAACTTCGAAACATCTTTGCTCTCCGGGGGAATATCGGGAAGCATTTCCAGGTTGGAGCGTCCTTTGATTATTCTATCCTGTTCAGTGACTACAATATGGATCTGCTTGTGGCATACCGTTTCTGACAAATTTAAACATGTCATTCCTCGTTATTTTGTGATTCTTATAACAAAGAGAACATATCCGTCGGATTTTTAGGATTGGCAACCATTTCTTAACAAGACACGTCTTATAATGCGTGGGGAATAATTATCTTCCCCATAGATTAGCTGATAGAACTCTCTCCCATTTTATTGTTTTCCTTTTTTCCATTAGTAACGGACTAACTAACAGAATGTTGAGAACACTACTTTCAGATCGTACTCCAAAATCAATCACTTTAACGGAAAAAGTCTTTTCGTTGATCCAACTTTTTGTCGTTTCCCACGTCTTTATCCAGTAAAATTACCAATACTATGAAGCTAATCATCATTATTTGCTCACTTTGTTTTTTCGTGCCAACCTTACAAGTATGGTCTCAAACCTGGGGAGCCAGTACTTTTAGCCAAACCACCAACGAAGCAACAGACATTGAGTTAAATACCTTGAACGAATCCTACGTTGCCGGATATTTCTCCGGACAAACCTCTTTCGGACCTTCTACTTCACTGGCTTCTACTCAGGGAAATACAGATGCTTATGTTGCAAAATATTCAGCTTCGGGAGCAATTTTATGGGTAAAACAATTCGGAGGACTGGCAGCAGACCGTGCCGTTGACCTGGCGGTTGGTCCCGATCAGAACATAGTAGTTACCGGATCCTTCTTCGGAACGGTAACATTCGGGAGCACCACGCTTACTTCCAGCTCGAATTCCAAAGATATTTTCATTATCAAAATGGATCCTGCCGGAAATATACTATGGGCAAGAAAAGAAGGAGGAAGTTCACCTGACAACTCCTACAAACTAACCATTGACAATGCAAATAACGTCATCCTTACCGGTGAATACCAGGGAACAGCAACTATAGGGGCAAACACTTTTACCAGTACGAATGATATTAACACAGGTCAGCCCTCTTTTGATTTATTCATTGCCAAGTATACCCCTGCCGGAGTACCGGTCTGGTCACTGAGTGGAAATGCAAACCTGGATGACCGCGGGCTATCTGTTGCCACCGATGCTTCCAACAATATCTTTTTCACCGGTCAATTCTCAAACACTTTGACATTTGCTTCCAATACCTATGTAAACAACGGAATTAACGTAGGTTTTCTTTGTAAATTAAATCCGGCAGGACAGGTTCAGTTTATGAACTTAATGAAGGCCGGTTATGTGATGCCTTATGATGTGGAAGTAAACCAAAGCAATGAACCGATCGTTGCCGGTGATTTCCTGGGCAACATGACCTATTATGATGTGACTGGTACCAACACTATTCAAAATCCTTACGACAAACAGGTTTTTGTATTAAAAACCAGTAATTCCGGTCAATATATCTGGAATAACACCCTGGGTTCCGATAATGAACTTTCCGCAAGAACACTTTCTATTGATCCCGGAAACAGCATTTATGTAACCGGTTATTTCAAATGTGATCTTTCGCAAATACAGGACTCCACAGAAACCATCTTTAATTCTATCGGGTACAGAGATCCTTATCTTTTAAAGTTCTCTAATAACGGAGCTCGTGCTTATATCAAGCAATTCGGCAGTAAGCTGGATGACGAAGGAAAAGGTGTTGCCGTCAATCAAAATGACAAACCGGTCCTTTGCGGAAGCTATACGGATGATCTGAACTTTCTTCCTGTAGCAGCGACTTTGGGCTACGATAACTTTACGTTTAACCCCTTTTTGGCACTGGAACCCTATCACGTTTACCTGGTGGGTGATCAGAGCCGTAACTCATTCTTAACCAATCAGGTCAACAATTTGTACGGAAATTACAATTATTATTCCGTTCCTACTTCCGATTCTATAGCAGGTTATATCAGCGCATTTGAATCTGCTAATTATGTAACCATCTCCGCCAACCTGGATACCGTTCACTTTTGTACGGAAGCTGAATTGTTCTACAGAACGCTGACATTCCCTCACTTCGGGCCAAGCTATACCAGCACCTGGTATGACGGAAGCAACAACGAAACAAGTATTATTTCCGCCACAGGAACCTACTGGATAGAGCACGAACGCGACGACCAGTGCTACATGGATCCGGATTCCATTTACGGCATCAAGGAAACCATTCCGAATCTTCCGTTATTAACGGATAATCAAAGTGTCAATGTCAATAATCCGGGACCTCAGTATAACAACTACCATTTTTGCTATCCGGACAGTGCCATTATCAATTTCACCAACATTGACCCCGGAACAACCGTTACGACAGTCGGGAACTCAGTGACATTTACCGGTCCCGGACCACACAACCTCAACCAGGAATACCAGTATTATGTTTATGCTGTCAATGAATATTGTGTCAACATCGGAAGCTTTACCTTCATACATGACCAAGCTGCCCCGCACGACAGCATTTCACTTTCCATTGCTATGAACACTCCCGTTCCTACCGGTGATTCGATTTATATCTGCCAGGGAACACCGGTCGAATTCCACGGAATAGATCTGATAACCAATCCACTTGGGAATTTCTCCCCAATGGTCCCACCACCTATTGATACGGTAATCTGGTCAGTAAACGGAGCTTCACTAATCAATTATGACACTGCAGCAACTATTTTCACCCCGGTTTCAAGCGGTTGGTATACCATGTTTATTAAAGTGATTAAAGGTTATGACAACTTATGTGGTTTGGACACCACTGTTTATACGGCGACCAAACTATTTTATATACAGGTAAACCCAAATCCGAGCTGGGGAACAACAATTACGGGATCTAACCTGCTTTGTCCGAATGAAACGAGTTTCCTGGTTGCTACCAATCCGAACCCTAATCTGAGCTGGTCGGGATCCAATATCTTGTGGACAAATAATGCAGATAGTATTGAGGTAAATGCGCCTGGTTGGTACAATTACACCGGTCAACTCACCGATTCACTGACCGGATGCAGTTCGTTCCTGTCATTCAATCATTATGTCGGAATAAAAATTGCGCCGAATATTACTACTTCGGGAGACGCTGTGATCTGTCCGCTGGATTCTTTATTGATGTCTGTTCCGAATATCTATGATGCATACTTGTGGTTTGGTCCGAACGGAGACACACTTTCAACTACTTCTTTATGTTATACCGATCAAATAGGTAGTTATGTCTGCAGTGTAACGGATGCCGAAGGGTGTGTTTTAACGAGTCCTCCGTTTGAAGTATTCGAATACTCCACTCCTTCCATTGCTGTTTCTCCGGGAGCAACTATTTGTGACAGCCAGCCAGTTGATATTCAAATCAGTTACTCCGGAAATGCTACCTTCCAATGGAATAATGGTTCAACAAGCGATCACATTACAACCAGTACACCCGGAACTTACATTGTACAGATTACCCAATGCGGGATCACAACTGCAGATACCGTCGTCATCATCAACGGTTCGTTTACGGCTTCCATTTCCGTCAGTGATTCAATCTTATGTTACGGAGATACAGCTGTATTTACCGGATCATACGCAGGTGGAAGCTATGAATGGATGAATGGAGATATCACCGGAATTTCTTACAGTACCACAACAGACGGAACCTATTCAGCGTTGGTAACGAACAGTGCAGGTTGTACAGCACAGACAAATGCCATTACTATCACAAATGTTCCGGGAAGTGCTCCGCCAACGATTCCTTCTCAGACTATCTGTCCGGGAGACAATGCGACATTAACGAACTCAAATACCATCATTTGGTATTCACTGGACACAACTCCTGTTTACACCGGAACAACCATCAGTTTAACCAATGTACAGCAGGACACCAGTTTCCTCCTTTCAAATACTGCACCGAACAGCGTTTGCGGATTCAGTTACTCGCTGGTTTCGGTCACTATTGCCACTCCGCCTATAGCAGCAGAAATCTTAGGCGATTCCATTCTTTGTATCAATGAAGATGGTGTATTCCACGTCAACACAACCGATAACGTAGAATGGTTCTCTAACGGTGTTTCTTTAGGATCAGCCAACCCGATTACAATTCCGTTCGCAACACTGAATGCCGATAACGTATTCTCTGTTGAATTATCTAATAACTGCTTTACCACAACACGTATAGACAGCGTACGGATTATTTCTCCCGAGGAACTGAATTTGGAAGAAGATACACTGAATGTATGTTACTTCGATTCGGAAACTGCTCAACTGACCAATAACAATCTAAGTTCGGTGGTTTGGACCGGAAGCTTCGGCACCATTACAGACGATGAATTAACGGTATACGGAAACCTGACATACACACCCATTACTGTAACTGCTATTGATGAACACGGTTGTCAGACTCAAAGTGCAACATTGATCGTTAATACTTCCGTTTACAACCTCTCTTCCTCCCTCAACTTCCCGAATTTTTGTCCGGGAACGAGTGGAAATATCAGTATCAATAGCACTTCCGACAGTATTTCATGGATTACTCCATTCGGGAATTCAACAGACAATCCGCTTTCTTTTACACTAAGTCAGCAAAATTCTGGTAATTTCTACGTTACAACCTGGGATGACATGGGCTGTGCTTACATCGATACGGTAGTTGTTCCATTAGCAGCCGTTCCGAGTCTGAACATTTTACCGGATACTGTTTTCTGTGCAAATGACGTGTTCAACTTCCATTTCCCGAACGATGGAAATTCGTACTACTGGACAGGTTATGGCACCAGTACTTATATTCCAATTACATTCAACCAGGAACTGATACTAAATGTGGTAACTCCTGACGGATGTATCGGGTCAGACACGATGGAG
>CBINBC010000033.1:0-55574 GCA_966248825.1 uncultured Fluviicola sp. | reverse complement strand
AACATTTGAACATTTGAACATTTGAACATTTGAACATTTGAACATTTGAACATTTTTAAAGCAAGTTTGGTAACATTCCGGTAATTAAGTTGTTTTTAAAACAACAACGAAACTTTTATTTAAAGTTTTCGTACATTCGGCATAGTTATTGGTTTTATCCATTCAACGAAATTAAATATTATGAAAAAGCTTGTTCTGATTGGTGCTCTTCTTACTACCAAATTACTGGTTGCACAAGCACCGGAATACAACGATTTACGTATCCTTTATGCGGACGGTGACTATGAAAAACTGGTTCGTGCGTCTGAAAAATATACCGCGAACGATAAAACAAAGAGCGACGCCTTGCCGCACATGTGGATGGGAAGAGGTCTTTACAAAGTTTCCTTAAGTGGTTCGGATGACGAAAATTACAAAAATGCTTACAAGGAAGCGATCGGAGAAGTTGGAAAAAGCATCAAATACGATAAAGACGGCAGCGTTCAGAGTGAATACGCAGAGTTCTATGATGAGTTTAAAAACAGCCTCGTAGAAACTATTCGAAATGAAATTGATGTCAAGGATTATAGAAAAGCAAGCACCTGGATTTTAAAATATTACAAAATCAACATGAAAAGCATTGGTGCTAAATACCTGGACGGAGTTTGTAAATACAGGAATTCCGATAAAGGAGGTGCTAACACTGCCTGGAAAGAAGCTGATAACATGCTGAAATCCGTTTCGGATATTTCCGGATGGGATCAGGCTGAAAAAGACATGCTGATGATGGGGGTGATTCAAACTGCGGAATGCTATCTGACTGCCAGACAAACCGACAAAGCTAAAGCTGTGATGGGTAGAGTTGCTCAGTGGTATGAAAACAACGAAGATTTTAAAGCAAAATACGACCAAATCGTTAATTGATCTGGACCAAAATAAAATGCCGGGCCGCGATTAATCGTGGCCCGATTTGTTTCTATCAACATTCTCCGGAGGATATCTCCTAAATTTCTTTAGCCGGGAATGCAGCAATAAATCCTACCTTTGAAATATGAAGAAGTATCTTGCACCATTCAGAAACAAATACATCCTTGCCTTGTGTCTTTTCACAGTGTATAATTTGTTTTTGGACGAAGTGGATATCTTTACCATCATCAATCAAAATAAAAAGCTCTCGGAGCTTCGTTCAGCGCAATCTGAAATGAACCTGAAACTGAAGGACACGAAATACATTCTTTCACAGATCAAAGACCCGTCTTACCTCGAAAAACTAGCCCGGGAAGACAAATTCTTCAAGAAAGACAATGAAGATATTTTTGTGATCACGTATAAATGATGTTCAAAGAGTTCAAAAGGTTAAATCGTTCAAAACAATTACATAGTTTAAAGCAACATTTGAACATTTGAACATTTGAACATTTTTGATAATTAATCCAATTCCACAATCTTTGGCTGTTGATTAAAATACTGCTGCTCCTGGTAATTCACCACCTTCACACCGGGGAAATAATACAAAGCAATCTGCACATAATTAAACCCGAATTTAGCCATTTTCATAGCTCCTTCCTGACATAAACCTACTCCATGCCCATAACCGCGACCGCGTAAAACAACCTCTGTTCCTTCCGGGTAACAATTGAAAAAAGTAGACTTCAATTTAAAATGCTCCCGGATATCTCTCAAAGGAATTCCCAGCCAGGGATATTGGTAAAATGCACATCGGTCGGTTTGATTGAAGGTATAGATCATTGGGCCCAGCACAGAATCATTGACAGGATAATGGAAAGCCTTTACCAGGTATTCCATCCAGTCTGTCTGAGGAATACGCTTTTCCCAGGTAGCCTGTTTGGTATAAATGCAAAACGTATCCTTAAAAGTGCTCAGATAAGGAATTTTATTATTCCATACATAATCCGGTTCGGAAGTCTGACCGCCACAATTGGCATGAAAATAAGCATCTACCAAATGGCCTTGCTGATCAACCATCACCATTCCCTCTGTTTTAAGAACTGCCGAATCAATGATCGGATTCAGCCTCAACTGGTGGTGATAAGCCTGGCAGTGAGTTCGGTCACACAAATCAAATCCTTCTTTTTGATGCCTTGTTCTGTACTTTAAAGCATAGGTACGGCTCATCAATGCCTGAACTTTATAATATTCGATTTCCTTTCCTCCACCGCCTTCCGATTCTACAACACCACTCAGGTAATTATTCATATCCACCAGGTTCACGATTGTCAAAGCTCCGTTTACAGCGGTAATTTCAACATCATCCTTGTATTTGCGTTCCTTAACTGCAGGTATTTTTGTGGAATAGACCAGGGAATTATTCAGTTTCGTAGCAACCAAAACCACTTTGGAAACAACAGCTACTTCATTTACCCCGACCTTCAGTGAGATCAGGTTATTACCTGTAACGGACAGTTCTACGAATTCACTGGGTAAAAGCGTTGTGAATTGGGTTGTATCACCAAACACATTGTAACTTCCTTCTGAGTAAGCAAAAACAATCCGTTGTACGGAATAATCACGCAAAACACCTATCCGCATTTGCTGAGAAAATACGAAATACGGAAAAATAAACCCTATGAGCACGAATAAGCGCAACATCCTACAAAATTAGTTCTGTACCAAACTGAAATCGGCTCGGACTCAAATAGTTTTCAACACTGATTGTGCAACTTTCTTCGATGCACCACCTTTTCCCAGCATGTTTTTAAGTGTGCTATAATCTTCCAGCACCTGTTCACGCTTGCTTCCACCTTTGATTACCAATGAGAGTTCTTTCGCCAAACGTTCTGTTGTACATTCATTCTGGATCAATTCCGTAACTGATTCCTTATCAAGGATCAGGTTTACCAATGAAATGTATTTTACATTCACTAATCTTTTGGCTATTTGGTATGAAATTGCATTTCCAATGTAACAAACCACTTCGGGAATCTCGAACAGACCGGTTTCAAGTGTAGCCGTTCCTGAAGTCACCACAGCTGCTTCGGATTGTTGCAATAAAGGGTAAGTCTGACCATACACAACATCCACATTCTTATCACCGATCAACTCTTTGTAAATGGCAATATCCATATTAGGCGCTCCGGCGATAACGAATTGATACTGCGGGAACAGGTCCACCAAAGGAAGCATGACAGGCAATTTCGTGCGAAGCTCTTGTTTCCTGGACCCCGGAAGCATGGCAATAATCGGTTTATCCGTTGGGGTAATTTGCAGTTCTTGTTTCGGGAGCTGCTGGTATTGTTCTATTTCATCCAATAGGGGGTGACCAACGTACTCCACATCATAATTGTATTTTTTGTAAAAATCCGCTTCAAACGGAAGAATGCAGAACAGTTTGAAAACATCTCTTTTGATTTTGTGCACGCGATTTTCCTTCCACGCCCATACTGTCGGAGAAATGTAATAGTAGACCTTGATATTGTTTTTCTTTGCCCACTCAGCGATTCGCATATTAAAGCCCGGATAATCGATCAGCAGCAAGGCATCCGGTTTGAAGTTGAGAATATCTTCTTTGCAGAAACGTATATTTCGCAAGATTGTAGGCAGGTTCATCAACACCTCCACAAACCCCATAAACGCTAATTCACGAATGTGCTTTGCCATGGTTCCACCAACCGCCTGCATCTTATCTCCGCCCCAAAAACGAATATCGAGATCAGGCTGCTCCGCATACAACTCCTTCATCACATTTGCTCCATGCAAATCCCCGGATGCTTCCCCCGAAATGATATACAGTTTTTTTCCCATCTATCGAATTAAGTTGACATAAATAATAAACGGCAGGAACAAGGCAGACCCGACAATAATCCCACGCGCCAGGTCATAACGCTCTTTATTGAGGAACACATAAAACCAGATCAAATTCGGGATTATCGAAAGCGAAAGGAATTTACTCATGACATTCAGATCTACAAAAAAACGGTCCCAAAAGAGGGAGAACGGATAATGCTGGGTCAGTGAGATGATCCATATAGTCAGCGGAACACAGATTAGCGGAGAAAGGATGCCGATGAGCATTCCTGCTGTTGTACGTGCATTCCAGTTAAATCTTCTTTTCATTAGAATATCTTTTTCAAATCAGCAATCGTTTGGTGAGCTGTCAGATCAAATTGAGTAGGTACAATAGTTGCATACCCCTGATCTAAAAAATGTAAGTCCGTATCCGTAGCATCTTCGCGGGAATCAAATGTTCCGGTCAACCAATAGTAAGGTCTTCCGAACTGGTCCATGCGTTTATCAAAACGATCTTCCCAAAAAGCATACGCTTGTCTGCACACTTCAATTCCCTTCAACGCCTCCACGGGTCCCTTTGGAATATTTACATTCAGGCAAACCCCCTGCGGCAATCCGTTTGTAAGAATTTGTGGGATAACCTGTCTTGCTACATACATGGGAGCGGAAAAATCCGCGTCCGGATCAAAGTCCCCATACGAGAAGCCAATACTCGGAATGTGTTCCATAGCAGCCTCAACCGCGGCCGACATTGTTCCGGAATACAACACGTTGGTAGAAGAATTCAATCCATGATTGATTCCCGAAAGGATCAAATCCGGTTTGCGGTGCAATACTTCATAAACTCCAAGCTTCACACAATCAACCGGTGTACCGCTGCAGGAATATGCTTCAATTCCTTCAAAAATATCAGAACGGAATAATCTCAACGGATGCGAAATAGTGATGGCATGTCCCATTCCCGATTGAGGTTTGTCCGGGGCTATTACCACTACATCTCCAAACTCCTGGGCGACAGCAACTAAAGACGCTATTCCTTTTGCATGCAGGCTGTCATCGTTGGTTACGAAAATGAGCGGGCGATTCAAATTTTTCATTGAAAACAAAGATACATTTTTAGTTTCTCTCAACTGAAAGGGAAATGTGAAAGTTTTGAAAAGTAACAGAAGACGAAAGACCTCAAGACAGCAGACTTAAGACTGACATCTGTCTTGAGGTCTTTCGTCTTATATCTTTTAGTCTATTACAAAGCTTACAATCCTCTTTCCCCGGCTTCCAACCACAATACGATTTCCCCAGGCAACCGGAGAGGATTCCCAGACACAGTCGGTTTTTCGCTTCACAATGATTTTGCCGCTCAACCCATCAACCAGGTAAATCGTTCCATAGACATCTGTAAAGAAAACGTAGCAGTTTCCTGCCTTATCGTAAAGATCTATCGGGGAAGCCCAGCTGTAATAATCCATTGGAACAGAAAATTTTTCTTTCCCTGTAGTCTTATCGATAGCTACGAATTCTCCTGCCAAAGTACCATTCACTCGAGAGAAAATCCCGTAAACCAACTTGCTTGCTTTTTTCTTGCCGGGTAGAACAGAAGCCAGGACACCTCCTGAATTAACACGCCCATGAAGCTTGGTATTGGTAGATTTTCGGGAAACATCCCAGATCTCTTTACCGGTCAGTCCGTCAATCTTGCGGATATGTGCCGTACCGGTCTCACCTTGTTTATCTACTTCGTTCCCTGTATACAAATACGGATGATTGTCTTCCTGCAGATCGATCACCATGGAAGCATCTGTATCGTCGTAATTATCCAGGTACCAAACGGGCTTCATGGTCATTAGGTTCATACAGAATACATTTCCGCCGTTATCCCCGAACCAGCCCAGGTTATTCCAGGCACCAAAGCTCGATTCAATACCCAAATCCGGGTGTTTCTGAATCTGGTAATTGAAAATAAATGGTTTCGGGATTTCCTTCACTTTCGCAATTTTGGTTTTGTAGATCTGACCGTTCTCTGCAGGGTGAAACCAATATCCCGTTTTTGCGTCGACCAGGGAATTGCTGTCAAATGCTCCCCAGGCTCTTCGGGCTTTCGGATCCAAACCATTCCTGAAGAAGATTTCCTCGCCGCTAAACATATTGAAAATATAAGACCCGAAACGTTCCCCGTTCTTAATTCCTTGTCCTACATACAGCAAACCGTTCATTCTTGGATCCACGGATACGGTTCCCTTGATCGGATTTTCAATCGTCACCTGCGGACGAGTTGCTTTCCCTGTCTTCCAATCGATGAAATAAATATCCCCGCACAAACTTCCCACAACCACTTCCCGGAAATTCGTTTGACCCAGGTATTCAGGACTTATTCCGTGAAGGCGTTTTGCAATATTCTTCGGCCATTTAATCACCAAAGGTTGTCCCGTCCAGCCTGAACCACCACCCCAGGAACCATATTCGGTCCTTCTTCCGTCATAACCGGTAATAAACTCCCAATCCAGGCGAACGTCTTTTGGTTTTCCCTTCAGAATGCCGCGTGTCGGGGCATTGCGTTGTGCATTTCCACGGAAACAAAAAATACCGTTTTCCGAATTATAATCATCCGTGAAAAGAATTTCTTCTTCCGGATCATGTGCTTCCGGATTATACGTTCGCACGTCAAACATCGAAACATCGGATCCTTCCGGGTACTGAACTTTCCAGATCGCTCCGCCATCCAGGATATTCTCCACGAATTCAGGAAGTATGCGTATTTCCGGCTTGACATAATGAAGGGTAATCCCGGTACCGAGGTAACCCACCAAAAAGACAATCCCGTAAGCAACGAATAATTTAAAGGCTCTGACCACCATACAAATTTCGGGGAAATCAGGAGTTGAAAGTTCAGGAAATTAGAATAGTTATAAAGTTTCAGCTGTTAATTCGCAAACAGAACCACGAATCATTGTAAAAATAAAAGCCATCCCTCTCCGAAGAGAGGAACGGCTTTTCAAACGTGTTATTTGCTAAGATTTAAAATCAGTGCTTTACAACACTTACTTTACGGACAGTTGTTTCTCCGTCCATAGTGATCTCAACCAAAATCATTTCATCCGAAACCATTGGCGGAATAGGCATTTTAAGCCGTTGTTGTCCCGCTTGGGCGTCGATCGATTGATTGAGGAACACTTTACCGTCTATTGTTTTGAAGGTAATGTTTACGGTTCCTGCGTCTTTCGCTGTGAAATCGATATTGAGCTCGGTACTGGCCGGATTTGGATAAAGCTTTAACGACTCTTCCATTGTTGGACCTGGCTGATTAATCATCTGCGGATTTGGCGGTGTTGGATTACAATTGCTTACAACAATATCCTTACAGATCATTTTTTCACACTTCTGTCCGTTTGGCTTCGTAACAACGATCAGTACACAAACATGGTAAGTACCATTTCCTCCGGCTGTATAGTTAATTACAGGACCTGAACCTGCATACGAACCATTTACTGTCCAACTATAACTTGTTGGAACGGATGGATTTATCATACATTGCGGAATCTGCGGTTGTGCAACAAGGTTGATATTACATTTGTCAACCTGGAAATTAATTATTCCGTTCAAGAGACTGCAAGGGCATCCACAACCAACTACATCAATCGTTTTACATGATTCAGTCTGGCATACTTGTCCATTGGTAAGAACAGTAGTAAGCACCATACAAACCGTGTGAGTGCCATTTCCTGCTACCGGCATAGAGAATGGTGTTCCGGAACCAACGTACAAACCATCCACATACCAGTCAATCGAATAGCTTTGTATACATGGAGTCTGGTTAAAAAATGCGTTGAAGTAAGCGGTACACTGAGCAATCTGCCAATTAAATCCTGCTACAATATCACTGCAATTACATTGATCACAATCAGTGATTACAATGTCTTTACAAATTTCTTTGTGACACAGGGATCCATCAGGTAAAGTTACCGTAACAAACAGACAGATTGTATAAGTTCCATTAGCAGGAGCAGTCCAAACGAAATTTTGTCCGCTTCCTACAGGTGAACCATTCACGTACCATTCGTATTGGTAATTGGACATACAATTAGGTCCAAAAGCCTTTCCAAATAGTTCCACATCACACTGGTTTATCTGGTATCCGAAATTGGCGTCTAACTGTTGGCAGTTGCATTGATCACAATCTTTCACGTCAACCAGCTTACATACTTCTTTGAAACACTTCTGTCCATTTGGCATAATTGTCGTTACCGTCAGGCAAACATTGTAGATACCATTCGCCGGGAAAGTATAATTAAATACCGGCCCCGAACCAACGTAAACACCATTTACCGACCAATTCCATCCGGTAATCTGCATACAGGCAGGAAGTCCTACCAGGCCGGTGAAATTTCCGACGCAATTATCCAGGAAGTAATCAAAACCTATCTCAAGCTGATCACAATTACAAGGATCACAGTCTTTCACCTTAACGATTTTACAGAATTCCTTCGTACAAAGACTTCCATCCGGCATGATGGTAGTTACCTGCAGACAAATGTTATATGGTCCGTTAGCAGGGAAGGTATAAATCAGATTTGGTCCTGTTCCTGAAGGAAGCCCATTGACATACCATTGATAAGTAAATTGTGTCATACATGGTGGAGCCTGAACTACGGCATCGAAATAACCTTCGCAGTTTACGATGTTGAAATTGAATGACGGTTGAAGTTGATTACAATTACATTCGTCACAATCAGTTATTTCGACCAACTGACATATTTCTTTGTAACATACTGTTCCATCATTTAAAGTCGCTGTAATAAACAAACAGACATTATAGAATCCATTCGAAGTGAACGTGTGACTAAAGTTTTGTCCGCTTCCAGCAGGTAAACCATCCACATACCAGTCATAATTGATGTCTTTAATACAACAAGGCAACGAAGGATCTGCTACGAATTGGGCAATACACTTATCAACCGTAAAAGTAAAATGAGGTATGACCAGATCACAGCTGCAAGGGTTGCAATCAATATTCACTGTACGACAGGATTCCCTTATGCAAGTCGTTCCATCAGCTAAAGTTAAAGTTACTACCATGCAGACAGTATGAGAGCCGTTGGTTAGGAATGCATAATTGAATGTCAGTCCAAATCCAGCTGAAACTCCATCGATAATCCATTCAACCTGGGTCGTGGTGTTAGCGCAGTTAGGGTTAATCGTCCCCGTGAATGTAGTAATACAATCAGTAGATGTGGTGTACGTAAATTCAGGATGAATATTTTCGCATGTGCAAGGATTATCGTTACAATCTACGTCAATAGAACCTGAAAGAATAAAAGCTCCAACATTGTCTACAAAATTAACAACGCATTCAATGGTCCATGTTCCTGCGGCTGGTGACGCAACCGTATATCCAATCGGCGGACTTACCATGTAAGGTGCTGATGGCGGAACCGTAAGCGGAATAGGAGTTCCGGGACCTGGCGGAACTAACTGGATCGAAACCAAAACATCATCCCAGGCGATACCAAAATTTGTGGTAAAACTGGTGGTCCCGGGTGCAATGTTAAAGGTGCGTGAGAACGTGTAATTTCCCGCTGCATTGTTAAAAATCGTGCCTGAACCATTGATCCAGCAAGCATTTGTTACCGGTACAGGCGTTACCTGCCAATAAGGAAGGTAGCTTTGTACACGTTTTGCTGCTGGTCCAACCGGACCCGAACTAATTGTCCAGAAAGGATCGGTTGCACCGATGGCTATTGCATTTCCCGCAGCATCAATTCCCGTACTGACATTGATATCCGGGCAAGGTCCTCCAGCCCCAGTACTGGTTTGAGCGAGTAAATTGTTTCCTGCACAATAAAGCAGCACGAAACAGACTAATTTTAGAAATTGTTTCATAAGATGTAAAAATGAATAGTGTGTAATAAAACTGTTAGTAGTTGTTTTTTTAACATAGAAATGCTCAAGACGAGTCGAAAAGGAATCTTTCCATGGCGTGAATAGTTTATTTGTTAGAAGCTAATATACAGCATGTTATAACTATTTTTTTTACTATTCCAAAGTTTAACATTTTAAGAAGCTTCATACCTGGTATGTTTTTCATTTACTAAATAGATTTCACGCCACAAAATGCATTCACCATGTCCACAATACCATTATACCAATTGTGTTTTTAATAACGTATTTATTTATTTTGATAAATTTATTTCACAAAACACTCCCGCTTTCATTCATGTAAATGCGCTGTCTTTGTCTTAAACTCTGTTTGAATGAAAATTCAAAAACTGTATGGGAAATTATTTAAAGACGACCTGAAAATTGCCGAATTTGCCTTAAACTTGTATTTCACAATTTTTAAAGATTATGCTTACTCCCGAATCGGATAAAAAACTGTTCCTTTTAGATGCTTTTGCCTTAATTTACAGAGCCTATTTTGCTTTTGCCAAAAATCCAAGGGTCAATTCCAAAGGACAAAATACATCCGCGGCTTTTGGGTTCACCAATGTATTGATCGATATTCTCAACAAAGAGAAACCTTCACATATTGCCGTCGTTTTTGACCCACCGGGAGGTGCAACTAACCGGAACGTGGATTTCGCAGACTACAAGGCCCATCGGGAGGAAATGCCGGAAGACATCCGCAACATGATCGAACCGATCAAACGCATTATTGAAGCGTTCCGCATCCCGATGTATGTCGTAGAAGGTTACGAAGCGGATGATTTAATCGGAACATTGGCGAAAAAAGCGGAAAAAGAAGGATTTATCACTTACATGATGACGCCGGATAAAGATTTCGGCCAGCTGGTAAGCGAAAATATTTTCATCTATAAACCAGGCCGTGGTGGAGACCCCGCCTCAGTCATGGGAGTAAAAGAAGTGTGCGAAAAGTTTGAAGTTGAAAGCCCGCTGCAGGTTATAGATATTCTTGGATTATGGGGAGATGCTGCCGACAATATTCCGGGAATTCCGGGAGTTGGAGAGAAAACAGCCAAAAAACTGATCGCGGATTATGGCTCTATGGAAGGTGTTTTTGAAAACGTGGAGTCTCTCAAAGGGAAAATGAAGGAAAACATGATCAACTTCAAGGAACAGGGAATCATTTCCAAAATCCTTGCAACGATTATTCTGGACTCACCGGTAGAATTTAATCCGGAAGAATTGAAATACCAGGAACCGGATAAAAACCTCATCCTCGATATTTTTACAGACCTTGAATTCCGCAACCTGGCAAAGCGAATTACGGGTGAAGAAATCGTGGTAACCTCCGCCGGAGTAGATTCAAACGGCCAGTTAGACCTTTTCGGTACTCAAAGTTTGGTAGAAGTACAGCAGGCACAGCCTACAAGCGGAGTGAAAACGATCGCAACTGAAAACGCAGCTTATCATTTGGTCACTTTACCGGAAGAACGTAAAGCTTTACTGACTAAATTAATGAACGAAACATCCGTGTGTTTTGATACGGAAACAACCGATGTAAATGCCCTGCATGCAGACTTGGTCGGGATGTCTTTTTCGTTTAAAGCACGTGAAGCATATTACGTTGCCGTTCCGAAAGACAAGGCTGAGGCACAGGCAATCGTAGATGAATTCAAACCCTTCTTCGAAAGTGAGAACATTGAAAAGATTGCTCATAACATGAAATACGACATGCAGGTATTGCATCGATACGGCGTGGAGTTTGCCGGTCCATTGTTCGACACCATGATCGCTCATTACCTGATCCAACCGGAATCCAAACAAGGAATGGACTTCCTGGCGGAATACTACCTGAATTATACGCCTATCAGCATTGAGACCCTGATCGGCAAGAAAGGAAAAGGTCAGGGAAATATGGGAGATCTTCCTCCGGAGGCAATCTCGGATTATGCTTGTGAAGACGCCGATATTACCTTCCAGCTAAAACAATTGTTCGGGCCGCAGATCGAAAAAGAGCACTTGAAAAAACTGTTCTACGAAATGGAGATGCCTTTGGTTTCTGTTCTTGCAAAAATGGAAGAAGAAGGAGTTGCCATCGACATCCCGCACCTGGAAGCATATTCCAAACAATTGGCTGACGAAACGGCTGCTTTGGAAATCCGCATCAAGGAATTGGCCGGAATGGATTTCAATGTTGATTCTCCCAAACAGCTGGGTGATGTTCTGTTTGAACACATGAAGATTTCCTCAAAAGCTAAAAAGACCAAAACCGGTCAGTATGCAACATCTGAAGATATTCTGCAGCAGCATAAGAACGATCACGAAATCATTCCGTGCATTTTGGATTACCGTCAGATGAAGAAACTAAAATCTACCTATGTAGATCCGCTTCCGACGATGAAAGATCCGGTTGACGGCAGAGTTCACACCAGCTATATGCAGACCGTTACTGCAACGGGGCGTTTGAGCTCCAACAATCCGAACTTACAGAACATTCCGATCCGAAGTGAGCGCGGAAAAGAGATCCGCAAGGCATTTATTGCCCGTTCGGAAGATTTCCAGTTAATGTCGGCCGATTACTCCCAGATCGAATTGCGTATCATCGCAGCTTTGGCGAACGACGAAAACATGATTGAGGCATTCAGGAATAAAGTGGATATTCACCGGGCAACAGCTGCAAAAGTATTCCATGTGGAACTGGATGAAGTGACGAAAGACCAGCGCAGTGCAGCAAAAGCGGTGAACTTCGGAATCATTTACGGACAATCAGCATTTGGTCTTTCTCAAAACCTGGGAATTAGCCGAACGGAAGCAAAACAAATCATTGATTCCTACTTTGCGCAATATTCCACGATCAAAACATACATGGACAAAGCGGTAAAAGATGCTCGTGAGAATGGCTATGTGGAAACGATCATGCAGCGCCGCCGTTATTTGCCGGATATCAATTCGGCCAATGCTGTTGTAAGAGGTTTTGCAGAACGAAATGCGGTCAATGCTCCTATCCAGGGATCTGCTGCTGATATCGTAAAATTGGCAATGGTTGCTGTTGACAAAGCCATGACCCAGGCAAACGTTCAATCCAAAATGATTTTGCAGGTACACGATGAATTGGTTTTTGATGTGCACAAAGACGAACAGGAAATCATGAAAGCATTGGTAAAAGAAGCCATGGAAACAGCTGTTTCATTAGCAGTTCCGATGGAAGTAGAAATGGAATTGGCAAATAATTGGCTGGATGCACATTAATGAATTATCAATTATCAGCCAATAATTATTAAGGATTTGACAAACGAACTAAAGCATTTGCAGGATGTATGGGACAGGACGCAAAAAAGAGCCATCGAGAATACGGATTTCCCATTGCTGCAATTTGAGGATATTACCTCCAAGATTATAAGTCTCGGACCTTTTTATTATTACATCGTTGACTTTTTTGACATGTCCTTATCGCATGTCAGTCAATCGATACTTGAAATTCATGGGTTAAACCCGGAGCGGGTAACTTTCCAGGACATATTGGGCACTATCCATCCGGAAGACATACCATATGTTCAGAATACCGAGCGTGCCATTGCGGATTTCTATTATTCCAAATTAACTCCGGAACAATTACTCAAATACAAAATGAATTATTCGTTTCGCAGCAGGATGGCTGACGGCACCTATGCACTTTTAAATCATCAGGCTATCCTTTTAACACTGGATAGTAATGGCGGTTTCGGAAAATCGCTGAACATCCATACACGCATTGATCACATAAGTACGGGCAATAATTTCAAATTTTCCCTGATAGGACTTGACAATGAACCCTCATTCATGAATATGACCGTAAAGGAAAACATGCCTTTGGAGTTGAGTAAACGGGAAATCGAGATCATGAGATTGCTGGGGGAAGGGTTGGACAGTGCCCAAATCGCAGAACAATTGTTCATCAGTCCGAAAACCGTTAAAAAGCATCGAAGCAATATTCTCAAAAAGCTGAATGTCAAGAATACAAGCCAGGCTATCAAGGAAGCTATTATCGCCGGACTGATCTGAAAAATACTCCTAAAGTAGTATTTCTTTTCTTTTCGTGTCAGGGTAATTTTGCTCCTTAATCCTTACTGAAATTATCCCGATGAATAAACTGCTTTTTTGTTTGATTTTGGTAATCTCCCAAACCGCTCATGCTCAGTCACCTACTTATGATGAAACGGTCAATTACATCATCCAAAATACCAAGGGAAGGGTCATGTATCCGGGGGATCTGGATGCATACAGCCGTTCCAAAGGATATTATCTGAAAGATATCCGGATCGAAAAAAACGGTAAGATTGAACTGGTTACGGACCAAAAAGTATTTGACGGTGGCTTCAACATCATTTTCAATATTTTCGATTTGGTAGAGAAAGTAGATTACCCGGATGGGATCAGAGCTTATAAGTTCCTGGTACATTTTAACGGATTAAATGTTTCTGACGGTTATGGTATCACCTTCGCAACGGATGCGGACGCTCAAAAAATTGCACGTGCTTTACGCCATTTAAAAACACTGTGTAAACCGGATGATGACTTGTTTGCCAAACCAACAGAAGTGGAAGGTAAAACCCAGTTAAGCAAAGAAGAAACCGAAGAATACCTCAAGAAGAAGCTGAAAGAATGTGTAAATGCAACCTACCATAACGGTTATGTTACTATTCATACGAATGATATCAGCATTGACTCAGACAATAAGGTTACGGTCCGGTTAAGCCGCAAGTATTTCGGAAAAGACGAAGATTACACCAGCGAGTTCAATTTAAACCAGGTAAGTAGTATTGAGGAATTGAATAACACCGCTCAGATTGTCGGATCTTTAAAAATTGTTTTTAATTCAAATGTTTGTAAGACCCATGAATACATTCGGGGAGATTACACGGTGAAAGAATGGGGACACGGTTATTACAATGTCTTTGGAACATATGTCGACCAATATATTGATGTCTTTAAATATGGTACTCTCAAAGATGAGACAACTTATAGCAACGAATTGATCATTTATTTCTCTGCTGCAGATAGCGCGAATTTTAACCGGATCAAAAAAGCCTTTGAGCGTTTAAAAACCCTATCCGGAGATAACAAAGACCCGTTCGACGATTAGATTTATAACCAACACTACCCAATAAAAAAGGCGCTCCATGATTGAAGCGCCTTTCGATTTTTAATTATTCTTAGAATTTCTCCACCCGAACAGTTTCAATTCCGTTCTGGGTTTGGACTTTCATCACATACAAACCTTTATTCAGGCTGCTGATATCCAAATCGACCTCGGTTTTGTTTTCCAATGACTTTGTGTAAACCACCTTACCGCTTAAATCAACGAGTTCGATGTACTGGATTCCGGAATTGGCATGCTTAACAGTCAGTGCTCCCTTACTTGGATTCGGGTAAACCTGCACGTGAACTCCTGCTTTATTTTCAGCCAATCCGAGTGTACACTCCAAAGGAATGTTGAATGCTTCAACCTGATCATTACGGTCATTCGGATCTCCCTGGTCTGCAGAAAAACCTACTCCTCTTCTTGCAAACACTTTCCAGATCAGGCATTTGTTCGCCCCGCCATAAAGCACCTGGTCTGCCGCAAGAATTCCATCGCGCCCATCCACAAATCCAGGTCCGCAATTCGTCATTTTCAATCCTTCGATCACCAAATGCATAGCTTTGTTATTTCCTCCGGTTCCTGTTTTAAGATTCGGGTCAAAACCATACTCATCGATCAATGCCCAGTTCAAATCCCAAAGGATGCTTGCCCAAACAAAACCAATTCCGTGAGGCATGGATAAAGAGTTGCTGTTTGTATTTCCATAAGTATAATCGTTAATTGCGAAATCGGTAGAATAGCGCGCAGGACGAATTCCACCGCCGTTATTCGGTTCGTTTGTTACATAAGTTCCCACTCCTCTTCCATCTGTTCCCAGGTCAGAAGCAGTTTGTGTAATCATCAATCCGAACCAATCTGACCAGCCCTCTCCCATTTGCTCATCATTCCACAAACAATCTGTCATGTCTGCTCCACCTACCAAACGAGTAGAAATTCCATGTCCGTATTCGTGAGCAATGATCATATTGTCAAAATCAGAATCGGTTGCTGTCAAATCTCCCGGATTTACGATTGTTCCATTCAGGGTATTACCAAGGTTAATCTGGTTCACAAATGCATCTCCATTCGGTTTGGAAACCATGATAGCCGGGATCGTTTCAATTCCGGTCCCGCCGCCCATTGCCTGGGTACTTGTTCCGGTATTATTCATAATAATTACTGCAACTGCTCCAAAGTTCTGGCAGGCAACTACTTTATCAGCGAAATTACAATTCCCTCTGCGCACCAAAGCGATTTTCCCGGCAAGAGCCGCCCCATTTGTAATCACATCACATCCGTCTGTCGGATCGGTTCCATCATCTTCCACCAAAACAATATCTTCCGTAATCGGAGTAGTTGGAACCGGTGGACCAAATCCGGCTGTTGAACAGGCATAAGATCCTGAAATTCCTGCCGGAGTATTGATTGTCAATAAATCCGGAACGTTACTTTCTGTCCACAAGTACATTTGCATACTGGGATTCATTCCGTCTGGTGGTGTCCCGAAATTCGCATTATTCGTACCGCTTCCGTCTTGTGCCTGGGCAAACACCTGGTCCTGCCCCAATCCGGAACCACTATAATTCATTTCCTGGAAATTTCCGCTTTCTTCGTCAAACCCGTAATACGCCCAAATGTCGTGCATCATGTTGTTCATGTAGAACAGGTTGGTGATCACAGGGTCCAGGTTTCCCTGAACACCCAACAGGGAATCATAAGGGAATACGAAATTCAGGGCAGTTCCTCCATCCGGTGAATATCCCAGAATATCATCGTTGTCTATATCCTCACCGGCATAGACATTGTTTCCATAGGTAATCGTATACTCGTCACCTGCAATTCCATCGGTATCATGCCAACCGAAAGGAGAATAAACCGCATCTGAAGGATTGGTAACGATTACGCGGTCTCCGTGTGCCGGACTGATATTCGGCAAAGCATAAACCTGATACTGATCTGCTCCGGGAGGCGGAGGCGGAACCATCCTAGATGGAGTCGCGTGGTGATTTTCACCGGAACAATGTTCTACCGAACAATGCGTTACCCAGTCGTTTTGGAAAAGCACTTCACCCGTTTCCGCATTGATTCTCATCGACCACCAATGGTCCGAATTCAAAGGAGAAATGCTTAGGTCCCAAATGTAAAGCAATTGTCCGTTGTCATTTCCAAGGAACAATTTCACCGGAATATCTACCTTCGAAATACCGGCTTTTGCGAAAAGAAAACTGTTTCCGGTATTCTGAAGCTGTTTCAAAGGAACGTCTGCAAGATCCAAATGCTTCATGGCTGCCGTTACTGCTTCTTCCGCAATCAATGCAGTATGATTGACAGGATCCGAAACAGCAACAAAATTCGATGTGACGTGAATTACTTCATTATTCCGTACCGTAACAATCCCGAATCCGTCAATAATGGAAACCCCATTTTTCGTTTGGCGTACTTTGACGTGTTTGGTATTCGACGCTTTGGAAGAAGCACTGGAAACAACTTCCAGGTCGGCAAGGTCAGAAGATTTTAAGTTCCAGCTGCCTGCATGTTCCTGCAAATAACGCTGAATAGAGACTGTTTCATTTTGTCCGAGACAAACATTTAGTATTGCAAGGAACAAAACCGAGGAGAGTAGCTTTGTCATTTTCAGTATTTTAAGTAGCCCACAATGTACAAAAAATGACAAGACAAACGAAGCTTTGAAAAAAAGATAAATGCCAGACCGATTAAATCAAGGGATTAAGGGTTTCACATTGAGTTAAGTGCTGTTGTTATTGATTGATCCGAACATAAGGAAGGGGCGCAAAATTTTGCGCCCCTTCCTCTTAAATCCAAGATTTGGAATTCTTATTGTTTCATCATTTTCTTTGTTGCAACAACCTGTCCATCCGCAACAAGTGTGTATGTATACACTCCTGTGCTCAGGTCAGAACCGAATACGGTAATGCTTCCAAGACCTCTTTCTGTAACTTCCACAGAGTTCATAAAGCGTCCGTTTCCATCATAGAAATGAATTTGTGCTTTTTTCACTGTTTCAGGAATAGAGAAATTGATAATTGTCTGCTCCGCAAATGGATTTGGCACGTTTTGATCCAATACAATTGCACTGCGATTGTTCAAAGTAACACTCAGGTTCTTGCGAACTTCTTCCTGGGTCTCAGGTGTATTTGCCTGAATTGCGGTTTGGCTCAATTGACACAAATAAGGTAAAATTCCGGATAAACAGTTTTCCAACTGGCTCAAACGGTTGTTAAGATCCTCAATTTTCGCATCCTGATTTGCTATTATTTGTTTCAAACTATCCTGGCCTGTTTGCAAAGTATTGTTTTGATTTACCAGTGAATCAATTTGAGCTTTTTGGCTCTGGTAACCGGATACTAAGATCGGAAATAAACCACCTGCACTGATGTGTTTGATGCTGTCTCTCCCTGCTTTCACTAAATCCGGAAGAACCATTTCAAATTCTTGTGCAACAAAGCCATATTGAGTACCCATCATGAATGTATCCTGAACCGTATTCCATTCAAAGGTTCTTGGGCGGAGTAAACTCAATAAGCTATCTGCATTGACCTGCAAATCCTGGATATTGTGTTTAAGTGTTGAGTCTGAAGTAACTGCTGTTCCGTTCTCAACAATTGTTCCCCAAACATCCAGTGCAGAAGCGGCATAGTATTTTTTAATAGCAACATTGTTTGAATTGCTGATGTTTATTGCCGGAATATCCTGTGCTGCTGTTGCCATAGCTGTATGAGCCGTGTAAATATCTCCGCCGCTGTTCAGGTAATTTTGAATATTTGTAGAACTGGGTGAATAACTGTTCCCAATGGAGACAAGGTAATCCGGGCAATACACAAAATTCCCGAAAGAATGGGCTCTGAACCCTTTTGTAATGTTGTCATTCCCATAAGCAAACGCTTCCTGGCCTGTTACATAATTGGACTTTCCGAAGATGTAGCCGAAATATCCCTGGTTTTCATTGTTTGCTCCAATGGTGTACGCACCTTGTGAGGCCGTAAGTGTATTTGATTTGTTGTTGTATCCCAAAACATAATCTCCTACACCAGCACCTCCATAAGTAGCGTTTCCAACCTCATTTCCATCACCGAATACTTTGGTTTGTAGATTATAAACCTTATTATAACTCCCAAAGATATTATGTCCCCAGCCTTGTGGGTAAATAGCGGTATTGTAATTGATGGTATTTGCCAGACCAAGAATAATGTTTTGACTGACATCGTTTAACGGAGCATTCCCATTGTTAGCAGCACCTACAATAAAGTTTCCGTAAAGATTGTTGAAAATCATGTCATACCCATTGGCTGTAACTGTTGTGTTACGCAATAATGGGCCTCCCAACTCCACAGTTGAAGGATTCAATAAGTTCAATCCATTTTGAGCAGCAATAATTCCACCTGCCGGACCTTGCGGACCTGTTGGTCCTGCAATACCTTGTGGCCCTTGCGGACCCGTTAAACCGATCGGTCCCTGTGCGCCTGTTGGTCCCATTGGTCCCATTGGCCCTGCCGGTCCAGTTGCGCCCGTTGATCCGGTTGCACCGATGGGTCCAACCGGTCCTGTTGCACCTGTCGGACCTGCTGGACCCACCGGTCCGGCAACTCCCTGGCAATCTCCCACGTCTGGAATACCGTTACTATTCATGTCTTCAGTAGCCGGATCGAAAATTCCATTTCCATCTAAGTCCCAGCAAGCAAGACCCGTTGGAGAATTTCCCCATCTTAAAACACCATCCTCGTCTACCATAACATACTTTTGAACAGTATTATCAGCCTGGTAAGTTAAGTCAGGTAAATAACGTAAACGAGCATTTCCAACTACATCCAGTTTCTCAGTTGGGTTTCCACTCACTCCGGAAGCAGTAAAATCTCCGATACCAACTCTACCATAACTTCTTTCATTTCCAATCAACGTGCCTCCGGCATCATAGATCGGGTGAGTATAAACAGTAGCAGGATACATTCTCATCATTTCTAACCCGTCTGTGCTTACCGAAGGTGATCCCTCAGGGTTTGCATCAAAGGTGTGCCCGGTAAATATAAACCGCATATTATCTACAGCTGCAGGAGCCGTAGCTTCTCTGTCCGTACCCCATGCTACAACTGCATCCAATTGATCATAGTTCACAGGAACTGTTGTTGTAAGTGTAGTTCTCGGTTTTAAACCAAGCCATACATGGTCTCGCTGGTTGCTGGTCAATACTCCTAAGTCCATCCATTTACGATATCCCTGAACGCCTAACAATCCCCCATAATCGTATCCCAGGTGCAGTAAACTCTTAGGTCTTTGCAATGGTGTTGATCCTGATTCACTGATGGAAACCCGCGTAGCATTGGTTGTTGTAGTTAATCCATCATACTGAGTAGTACTTTGCGTTGCATTTAATGCCCCGATAGAAGTTACACGAAGACGCTCATTTGCCTGGATATTCGGTGTGGCATCGTCTTCTGTTTGAATAATGAAATTGGAAGCTTCCTGCCAGCGCAAATAACTATTCAGGTAACTTTGAGGTCCTCCGGAAAGGATATCGTTATCAATCCCAAAACGCAAACCGTCAGTGGCAGCCTCTCCCTGTCCGATAATATCTGTCGAAGCTCCGTTTGGTCTGCGATAAGTAATCTGCTGGAAGCCATAAGGTTCCCAGATTGCTCCTGTTCTAAATTGATAACTCATGTGGAACAAGGATTGCGGACGAGCATAAAAAGTAGCAGGCCCGGGTACATCAACTCCAAATGTATTACCAAGTGCCATAAGACCTTCACCTGTGAAACGTGCTATATGCAAACCATCTAAATCCTCCTTATTGAAGAAATCAAGATTCGTGGTCTCAGCTCCCTGAGCTAATCCCCCTTGCGTGTAACGAAAAGTCATATCATCCGGTCCGGCAGTTGTTCCAGCGTTATCCGACCATACAATTGCTGTTTCGGTAATGTCTGTGCCGTTACCCATTTGACGCAACCCAAAATAAGATAAGTCGGCATTATCCGTTAAGGTAACCCCAGTTTTCATCCATGGACGATAACCGAACTCCTGGATGCTCCCGCTTTTTTGACCATTCAGGTGCAACAAGGAGAAGGCTCCCATGTTTTGGTAAAAATTATTGGTGTTGTACCCGATGAGCATGTAGCCGGTGGTGTTTACTCCTTGTGTCCACGTAAAACCATTAATAGGATACTGGTTTGCTAATCCAGTAAAAATTGCATTGATTTTCGTGCGGTAAGTAGTGGCTCCGGCCCCGCTAAGATTAAATCCATTTCCAGCAACCGTATAGATTGGAGAATTGTATTTCAATCCGAAAATATTGTTCCCGCTTGAGTTATTTCCGGCGCGCGACCAGAAATCCTGGCTCGCTTCTCCGGCATTGGGTCCGGTAGTACTTGTTGGCGGGGCCTGTGAAAAGCCAAGAAGACTGATGCCAGTCGTTATTAGTAATAAAAATTGTTTTTTCATAAAGGTAAAACTTACCTTATCAATTGAATAAAACCCGTTTTTGAAAATTTATCCGATGTATAACTAAAATAGTATACGCCATCTGTGCAATTTTCTCCATCCCATTGAAAGGAATAGCCCGTTTTTTCATAAACAGTATTTCCCCAACGGTTAATGATTGTCAAATGCCCTTCAGTGGTTGAACTGAAATCCCAGGTATCATTGGCTCCGTCATTGTTAGGAGTAACAATATTGGGGAGGCTGTAATCACAATCTTCAACAGCTCCTAATTCAATCAGCGAAACATTGTCGATATAATAATATCCTGCTCTAGTATCAATAGGAACATCGGGATCCTGAAATTTTATTGTGTCGTTTTGAACATTGTCAAAAAAATAACCGATGCACAAATATTGTTCATTTCCTGTTGCGGTGAAATTTCCACCAATAGTTATCCAATTAACAGTATCTGTAAGAAATCCTTGAGTATTTATTACCTGCGGGCTTAGTGTAATCGCATTCCATGTGGGTTCATTTATTCTGTTTTTTGTAAACAAAGCGCCTATTCTAGAATGAGCATAAAGTGAATAATTAGAGAAATTGACCTTCATTTCAAAATGATACTCTACACAAGGAGCTAAAGATCTTAAAAGTTGGGTTTGGATGTACTCGAATCCAATATATACTCCATTACTTATTTGCCATTCTGCTGGAACTAATCCAACATATCCATCGCCTTGATAAGCCTCCTGGTATCCCCAAAAATTGGTTGGAACACTCACGATGGTATTATTGCACCGGTTAAAATAATCACTGGTTCCCAAAGTTGGTTTCCACCATCCTTTGGCAAGTTCCAGTTGATTCGTTCCGAGATCATTTGCCACGGGGCAGGAATAATATTCTTCAAAACCACCGTTATAGACCAGGTTTTGCTGGGCAGCCAATGGGTTCACTAGCAAGAACGAGATAATAATGCTATAAAAAACAGGTTTTATCCCCGGTAAAAAACCGGGACTGAACAGGTTACTATATTTTGATGTGTTCAGCAATTGATAAGAATTGATTTATAAAGTTAGTATTTTGTTTTCGTCCGGCATATTGCCAAACAGGAAACTACCTACATCCCGTAGATGAGTCACCGATTGAAAGGTTGGATTATTTCTTCAATAGGCGTTCAGTTTTTAGGGGTAATAAATAGTGATTTGTCCAATAGTTATAAGGACAGCTTTGTTAAAAGGATAAACAGCATATTGATTTTTGGAATGATGGTTTTATATGTCATGGTTAATGATAAAGTTGTGGTATCCGTAAAATGAACCTATCAACTGATTTCGTAATGCAAAATTAGTCCTTGAGATCGTAAACAATTTACGGGGATATGATTTGAGTGTTAAATTATTTAATCAGGCAAAAATACAATAAAAACATCTTACCAACGCGCAACAAGTTACACACAAATGCAACCGTTTGAGGTTCATTGTTTTAAAATAAAAATTTTCTAATCTAATACCCCAACTCCCAACCTCTTTGTTTCATCACCCGGTGAAAAGTCACCAGATCCTGTCCGTTAGGGATTTGAGAATAGCTGTTCCTGAAATGCACATTCGGGCCTTCGATGGTTTCGGTTTCCAGGTTATAGGGGAAAACAAACTCCTGCCGGGAAGCCTGCATTTCTTCCAGTTCCTGCAAAAACCTTCTGAGCAGGTTCACCGATTCGTTTTCGGATAGTTCGAAATCTGCTGCTTTCACCGAGGAGAAGAAGTGCATTTCCTGTTTGGCTCGGGTCAAAAGTACATTCAGGCGTTTGTGACCGTTGGCTTGGTTCAGCGGACCAAAACGCATTTGAAACGAGCCTTCCGGGTTTCGGGCATACCCCAAACTAATGATCAGGCAGTCGGCCTCATCTCCCTGTACATTCTCCAATGCTTTGAAAAAACCGGTATTTTCTTCCTGTTTGATGGTAATCTGTTCCTGCACACGCACCGAACAGGCTTTCCAAATCGTTTTCAGCTGTTCTTCCGAAAAAGCCACAATTCCGACGGATTGTTTGTCCCAGTTACCGAAGGTTTCCAAGTAGCCGGCTACTGCTTCTGCTTCCTGCAGGTTCTTGCGCTCTTCAAAAATCCCGTTTTCAACGTACCGGTGAAAAAGAACCTGTTTTCGTTCCGGCGACGGATAAACAATCAACTCATCCCGGTAAAAATGGGTGTTGGAAAAACGGATCAATTCCGGGTATTCCGAGCGGTAATGATGTCTCAGGGAAACGCGTTCAAAGTAGTAAGATGCCTGGTGCAGCAAATCGTGGAACCCGAAGTTCTTCCCGAAATAGGAAGAAGGTGCCATCTGCTGTTCGTCGCCGGCAACCAATGCCCGTTTTGACCTGAACAAAGAACCCAAAGCCCCCGGAAAAGGAAGCTGACTGGCTTCATCAAAAAGCACGAGATCAAACAACCCGGTTTCCAATGGAAAATGGTCCGCCACCTGGTTGGGAGTTGCCAGCCAGACCGGGATCAGTAACTGCACCCATTCTTTGGCATCGCTCGCCAGTAATTTACGGATGGTGATAGTGTTCCTGGTTTTTGCGAACTCCTTAACTAACAATGATTTTCCTCTTTTTAACCGTGCCTTGAGTTCCTTCTGACCGGCAGAAAGCTTTTGCCCCGGAGTTCTCAGTAATTCTTCGTAATCCGCAAATTGTCTTTGAATCCGGACACGCAGTGATTGTGCAAAGTCAGCAAATTCGGTGTCTTCGGTTTCGATCAATGTATCTAAACGTTCCTTCAATGTTTCTCCGGAAAACCTGACGATCTCCGGGTTTAGCGATTCTATTTTTCGAAGAGAGCTGAACAGTACCAAGGACTGAAGAGCTTCCCATGAATTAGCATCATCCACCAACTGAAAGAAAAAACGCGGAAGTAGTTTGAGGGTTTCATATGCAGCACTTAGTGCAACAAAGTCTGTTTGTTTCCGGTTTAAAAAGTCGGATAGCACGACCTCATCGTCAAGGTCAAAATAACGCACCAGGTCTGCTCTCAACTGAGTAAGTTCCGAAGCAGATGCAAGAATAACCAAGCGTTTTTCCCTACTCCAGGAAGCAAGCTCACTCAGTACCGAACCGCTTTCTTTTTCCAGGCCGGAGGCATACAACATCCCCATTTCAAGAGCATGTATCCTTGCATCCAGTCCCAATTCCTGAAAGTAGGATTCCAGCTCCTTCCATTTTTGCCTTTCCGCGAGGTAATTTTTCCAGTTTTGAAGTGCAATTTCCGGCAAAACCGACGGATCGTTCAACAATTTGGTGATCGCTTTCTTTCGTTTCCGAAGCTGTAGCCACGTTCGGGCTTGTTCCCAGGATTCCAATTGGCTTTTCGAAGGTTCCTGTTTCCAAATGCTGTTTTCAGATTGAAGGGAAGCAAGTCGTTCATTCAGATTCCGCAGCAGTTGTACCTGTTTTTGGAACTTCTTCCACTCTTTGGGTTTCGAAATCAGCTGACTATACGCTTTGTAGTGTTCATTTTCTATCAATTGGCAGCGACCCAAAACGGCAATCCTATTTTCCAGGTCTCCAAATGTGATCAGTGAATCCAATTTGGTCTGCAATACATTCAATCGGATCAGAGAATCTTTGACCAGTTGATCGCCGTTCCACTTTTCAAAAAATGCCGGTTTCAATCCTTTCAACATAGAAAAACCCTTCAATTGCAAATCTATTTGCTGAATCGCCGGTTTGTATTTCAGCCACTCATCAATAGAAGGGGCCAAACTGGAGAATTTTTCCGTTTGAATGGGGGTTTCACGAAGCAATTCCTGCAATTCTTTATAAGAAACTCCGGCAAAGTAATCCGGCGTGTTTAGTCGGTCGAGCAGCAGTTGCAGGTTTGCCTGAAGCTGTTCCGAAAGTCTCAGGTTCTGAACAGGCTTTATCTCCTGACTCTCCAGGTAATTCCAGGTTGCCTTCAGTTGGACCAGCAAGTCCTTCGATTTGGTTTGGCTGTGTACCACAAATGCATGCCGGTCTAATTCCAGTTCGGAAAGTTTTTTCACCAGCACATCCAGGGCGGCTTTCTTTTCGGAAACAACCAAAGTATTTAACTGGTTTTTAAGCGACTTTCCGAGAATATTAATCAAAACCTGCGATTTACCTGTTCCGGGAGGTCCTTGCAGCAATACATTATTTGTGTTCAAAGTGGTAAAAACCCGCTTTTGATCTACGTCGGCCGGGTAAATCAGATCTGCCGGTAGGTCCAATTCCTTCGCAGGTTCAAAATCATTCCCCAACAACTGCTCCACAAGTGCACTTTTGGTTTCTGATCGTTCGATACCTTCCAATTCGCGCAAAAGATGAAACCGGTGGTAATGGAAATTGCCGGCATAAATCTCGTGTGAGATTTCCACTTCCAGGTGCAAATCCTTCAACTGATCAATCATCCATTCCAGTTTTTCCGGCAAGCTTAATTCCTCCGGCAAATCATTCAATGCTGTTTTGTTTAGCTCAGAATAAAGGAACCGGATATACGGGTTGATTTCCGCAGCCTCTTCCAGTAATTCCAATTTAAGCGTGTTGGTTAGACGCGTATACTCCCAATTCAGAGGAACGATTAACAAAGGAGACTGAATACTTCCCGATTGGATGTTTGAAGAAACCGTACCCAAAACCAGGCACAATGAATTTACATCGGATTCCAGACGGAACTTATTCGCTGTCTGCCAAAGGGATTTCCACTTACTGTCCAACAGGACCTGGAATTTAGTTGTCGGCAGTTTCTCCAGATAAACCAGCGAATGGACCGATTCTCCCAGGTTTACCAGCATGTCCGTTTTCGGCATATCCGATAAGACATGCATAAAATCGCTGATATTTCTTGTTGAATAACTCATTGAATTTGAAAAGCGAAAATAATGAAAAGTAGTAGGGGTGAAAAATTTTTCGCCCCTACTACAGAATTATTAAATTTGCCTTTCGATAAAATTGAATCCATTTTCTATGAAAGAACAAGATATGAAATTCGGTACCAAAGCAATTCATGCGGGTGTACAGCCTGATCCGACTACCGGGGCAATCATGACTCCGATTTTTCAAACTTCTACTTATGTCCAGGAATCACCGGGAGTAAATAAAGGTTACGGATATGCCAGAGGAAAAAACCCGACACGTGAAGCACTTCAGGCGAATATCGCTGCGCTGGAAAATGGAAAGCACTGTGTTTGTTTCAGCAGTGGTGTTGCAGCAACGGATGCTGTTCTGAAATTATTGCAGCCGGGCGACGAAGTGATTACAGGTGATGATTTGTATGGCGGAACATACCGCTTGTTTACGAAGATCTATGAGAAATTTGGCATCAAGTTCCATTTCATTGATTTGACCAATGCGGAAAATGTAAACAACTACATCAATGCAAACACCAAATTGATCTGGGCAGAAACTCCGACCAATCCAACCATGCAGATCATCGATATTGAAGCGGTGGCAAAAATTGCGAAGGCGAACAACATCATTTTGGTTGCTGACAATACCTTCGCTTCTCCTTATTTGCAAAATCCGCTGGATTTGGGAGCGACAATCGTAATGCACTCCGTAACAAAATACCTGGGCGGACACTCGGATGTGGTTATGGGAGCTTTGATTACGAACGATACTGCTATCCATGAGCAATTGTATTTTATATTGAACAGTTCAGGAGCAAATCCCGGACCGATGGACTCCTTTTTGGTCTTAAGAGGAATCAAAACCCTTCACCTGCGCATGCAACGTCATTGCGAGAACGGGAAACAGATCGCTCACTTCCTGAAAGACCATCCGGCAATTGAAAAAGTTTACTGGCCAGGTTTCCCGGAGCATCCGAACCATGAAATTGCAAAAAAGCAAATGCGTGATTTCGGCGGAATGATTTCGATCGTTTTGAAAGACAAAAGTATTGAGAATACTTACCGCGTTGCTTCTTCATTCCAGGTATTCTCTTTGGCAGAATCGTTAGGAGGAGTTGAATCGTTGATCAATCACCCGGCAACCATGACACATGCCTCTATTCCAAAAGAGGAAAGAGAAAAAGCGGGTGTTGTAGACAACCTGCTCCGTTTGAGCGTGGGTGTTGAACATGTAGATGATCTGATAGCAGATTTGAAACAGGCATTGGCATAAAAACAAATAATTGTATTTCGATAAAGCGTTTCTTCGGATTATTGGAAAGAAACGCTTTTTTCGTCTCAATACTTACTGAATTGAAAATGGATAATTGAAAAGTTTTAAGTCGGTCCATACCTTTTTACTTTTTCATTCTCAATTTTCAATTACTTTTTGAATTTTGCATTCATCATTTTGAATTTAATGACATGGTAATTATCACAGGGACTTCCAGGGGAATCGGAAAAGCAATTGCCGAAAATTATTTAAGCCTTGGAGAAAAAGTAATAGCAATTGGTCGGAACCACACGATCTCACACCCGGGGTATTCATCGATTCATTGCGACCTTAGCGATCCTTTATCTGTGGAAGAAATTTCCTTTCCCGATTTGGAAGGTGAAGAGGTGATCTTTATTCACAATGCCGGAATATTGGGGAAAGTCGATTATTTCGAGAAACTGGATCCGCAGGAAATCGCAAAAGTGATGCAGGTAAACCTTTTTGCCGGAGCAGCTATTTTGCAAAAATTATTGCAGCAGCTTCCCAAAGCAACTTCTTTTAAATGTATTTTCATCAGTTCGGGTGCCGGAAAAACTCCCATTGCATCCTGGGCATCGTATTGTGCTTCCAAAGCTGCGGTCGATTTATTTTGCCAAACCATTCAATTGGAAGAACAGCAATTGGGGAGAACAGGGTTTCACTGCCTTTCGGTTGCACCCGGTGTGGTGGATACAGATATGCAGGCTCTTATCCGGGATACAAAGCAAACTTCTTTTTCGGAAGTAGAACGTTTTAAAGAATACAAGAATTCGAACCAGCTTTACTCACCCGAACTCGTTGCCAAAAAGTTATTTAAGCTTGTTCATCAAATGCCGCTGGAACAAGTTATTTATTCTCTGCGCGATATTAATTTGTGAAGCAAAAATTAAATCATTGTTATTCACATCTTTAGAAAGTTGCTAAAGTTCGACTCATTTCTTAAACAAATGTTGTAACTTGTTGCACTCAAATTTGGATATTTAGTAAAACTAGCTAGAACTTTAGATAATGAAAAAAGAACTCTCTACACTCTTAACACTAACCTTATGCCTCTCCCATTCGGTTTTTTCGCAAACGCATGAAAGGACTTTAGACAAGGAGAACATGCGCCACGGAGAACAGGTCGAATACTGTATCACTCATAAAAAAATGAACCAGCTTTTGTCTGATCCTTTACGTGCAAAGCAATTTGCAAAAGAACAGCAGGAATTCGACAATGCCGTGCTTGCAAAAAAAGGAGAAAACGGTACTACCAAAGCCACTGTTTATACGATTCCGGTAGTTTTCCACGTGCTGCACAATGGCGGTCCTGAAAATATTTCAAAAGAACAAATCCTATCAGCTTTGAATATCCTGAACCGGGATTTCGCCATGCTAAATCAGGACACCCTTTCCATACAGCCCCAATTTCAGAGTATCCGTAGCAAGGCAGATATTAAATTTGCTTTGGCTACCAAGGCTCCGAACGGAGCATGCTTTTCAGGAATCACCAGAACACAGAGCGTTGAAACATTCAATGGTGAGGATGGAAGCTCACAAGTCAGTGCAATCGTTGCAGGAAATGATGTTTACAACGGTACGTGGCCCGGGAATAAATACCTGAATATTTTTGTCTGCAAGGATATAGGCGGAGCAGCAGGTTACACATTCAACCCGGGCGGATGGTCCGCTTCCTCCATGGGGAACGGGATCTGGGTTTTGAGTACTTACGTGGGAGATATGGGAACTTCATCTCTAAACACCAGTCGCACATTGACACACGAAGTAGGACACTGGTTGAACCTGTCCCACGTGTGGGGAGGAAACAACAATCCCGGAATAAGCTGTGGAAATGACGCTGTAGCAGATACTCCTGCTTGTATAGGTTCAACTTCTTGCTCCTTAAACTCCAATACATGCAGCAGTGATAACGCCTATTGGGGATTTGACCAGGTAGACAACGTAGAGAATTACATGGATTATTCCTATTGTTCCAAAATGTTCACAGAGGGTCAGGTTAGCCGCATGCGAACTGCTCTTACAATTAGTTCTACCGGGAGAGCAAATGTGGTTTCCGCAGCTAATTTGGCTGCTGTAGGAGCAACAGATGCTCCTGCTCTTTGTGCTGCAAAATTCAGTGCACTAAGACGTGTCATTTGCGCCGGAGAATCCCTTCAGTTTACAGACGAGTCTTTCAATGCTGCGAACGGATGGAACTGGTCATTTGCCGGTGGTTCACCCGCAACCTCAACAGTTCAAAATCCTACAATTACTTACAATACTCCGGGAACTTATGCCGTACAGCTTGAAGCTACGGACGGATCTTCCTCAAACACAGCCAATATTGCAGGTTACATTACCGTATTACCTGCTGCAACCGGCATCCCTTATTACGAAAGCTTTGAAACATTCTCGAATTTCACAAGCCCTGACTGGTTTGTATCAAACACCGGTGAAAATCCATGGACCGTTACAACAACCGTAGGTAAAACGGGCACACATTCCGCGAAACTGGAAAATTTCGATCAAACCCAGCATCAAGTGGATGAACTGGAATCACGTTCTATTGACCTGTCAGGGATCACCTCTGCAACAAACGTAACTCTTTCCTTTAGATATGCTTACCGCAAAAGAACGTCTACAAGCAATGATGTTCTGAAATTATTGGCGTCCAAGGATTGCGGTGAGATCTGGGACATACGCAGAACTTTCACGGCTTCAACCATGTCCGGGTCCAACCTGGCAACCACTTCATGGACACCCGCACCGGCAGACTGGATTACCGTGCACGTAACAAATATTACAAGTGCTTACTGGAACGAAAACTTCCGTTTCAAATTCCAGTTCACTGCCGGCGGAGGAAACAACCTCTATATTGACGACATTAATATTTACTCGGGAGATCCTTCCGACAACATTGTTCTGGGAATAAATGACCTTGGATCGTTCCAGGACATCAATCTTTATCCAAATCCTGCAGATCATGAAGTACAGATCAGTTTCAATTCCCCGATCGGAAATAATCCGTTGGAATTTGCAGTTACTGATTTGGCCGGAAAAACCATCCGAACAATCCCTGTAAATGCACACGAAGGGTCCAACCTGGTATTTATCGAAACCACGGATCTTTCAGCAGGAACTTATTTGATAAAGATGATCAGTTCCTCGGAAGAAAAAACATTGACCTTTGTAAAGAAGTAATAAAAAGTAACTCAGAATAATAAGGTTGAGAACAAATCTCAACCTTATCTTTTTCTGTTTAATCAACAATTCGGACACTTAAAACAAAAATCCCTACACGCGATTCAAAAAGTTCTTAAATTTCGAGTTCTGAACTGTATTCTGTTTCCAACTTCTGCCCATCATTTAAATCATTGAAGTAATAAACTAGCTAGAAAAATGAAAAAACAATTTTACACGCTCCTGGGTATCTCTCTGCTTTCTACCACATGGAGTTTTGCTCAACAGCAAGGGCGCATTTTAGATAAAAGCAACATGCGCGATGGTGAAGATGTAGAATACTGCATTACTCACAAAAAAATGAATGAACTAAAAGCAAATCCTCAGTTTGCTAAAGAATATGCCAAGGAACAGGCAGCATTTGAAAGCCTTATGCTGGCTAAAAAAGGTGACAATAGCACTACAAAAGCTACTGTTTATACCATTCCTGTAGTTTTCCACATTTTACATAATAACGGACCTGAAAATGTTTCCAAAGACCAGATTATGTCTGCTTTAAACATTCTGAACCGCGATTATGCGATGTTGAATCCGGATACTGCATCTGTACAGGCCCCTTTCCAAGCTTTGAGAAGTAAAGTAGATGTCCAGTTCGTTCTTGCTACGAAAGCACCGAACGGAGCTTGCTTCACTGGAATTACCCGCACCCAGAACGCCATTACAAGTGACGGATCAAATGGTAGTGCACAAATCAATGCAATTGTTGCAGGAAATGATGTTTACAACGGTCAATGGCCGGGAAATAAATACCTGAATATTTACGTTTGTGAAGACATCGGTGGTGCTGCCGGTTACACGATGCTTCCGGCGGGATGGTCGGCAAACAGTATGCAAAACGGTATCTTCATCCTTCATAACTTCTTCGGGAACATCGGAACTTCTTCCGAATACTCAAGCCGCGCTTTAACGCATGAAGTGGGTCACTGGTTAAACCTGGATCACGTTTGGGGCGGGAATAACAACCCTGGATCTGCGGGTTGCGGAGGTACTGATAACGTTCAGGATACTCCGGCTACACAGGGTTCCACCACTTGCAACCTTACAGCAAATACGTGTTCAACAGATAACGCTTATTGGGGCTTCGACCAAATTGACAACGTAGAGAATTATATGGATTATTCCTACTGTTCAAAAATGTTCACCGTAGGGCAAGTTAACCGCATGAGAACTGCTCTTACGATAAGCTCAACAGGAAGAGCTAATGTGGTTTCCGCTTCCAACCTGGCTGCAGTAGGAGCCGGTACTCCTCTGACGCTTTGTACAGCTAAATTCAGCACCGAAAGAAGAGTCATCTGTGCAGGTCAAACCATTACATTTAATGATGAATCCTTTAACATTGCAACTGGATGGAACTGGTCTTTCACCGGAGGATCTCCGGCAACTTCAACGCAGCAAAACCCTTCGGTAACTTACAATACTCCGGGAACTTACGCAGTGCAGCTGCAAGCTACAGACGGAACGAACAGCAATACAGCAAACGTTGCTTCTTATATTACAGTATTACCTGCAGGCGGAGGCCTTCCATTCTATGAAAGCTTCGAAGGCTCTATGAACTTAAACAGTCCAAATTGGTTTGTTTACAATTCAAACGGAAGTGCATGGGCAGTGACTAATACAGCTGCTAAAACCGGGACAAATTCGGCAAAACTGGATAATTTCAGTCAGTCAAGCACAGGACAAGTTGATGAGCTAATCTCAGGACCACTCGATCTTTCAGGTATTAATGCAGGAACAGGAGTTACTTTGACCTTCAAGTGTGCATACAGAAAGAAAACTTCTTCGAATACAGATATCCTGAAAGTATTCGCTACTTCGAATTGTGGTGAGGTTTGGGATCTTAAAAAAACACTAACTGCAGCAACAATGTCCGGATCAACGACTGTTGCTTCTGCATGGACTCCGGGAGCAGCTGACTGGTTAACTGTTCACGTAACGAATATTACTTCAGTATACTGGAATGATAATTTCCGTTTTAAATTCCAGACAACTTCAGGAGGCGGAAATAACTTCTACATCGATGACATCAACGTCTATTCGGGAGCTCCTTCAGAAAATCCTGTTACTGCAGGTTTAGCTGATCTTGGAACTGTTGCGAATATCAACTTGTTCCCGAACCCTGCTGATAATGAGGTTCAGATTTCATTCAACTCTCAAACAGGAAACAACCAAATTCAGTTCTTCGTAACTGATTTAACAGGAAAACGTCTTCAACAGCATACAATTAATGCTAACGAAGGAAACAACCTGGTTCTGATAGCAACTGAAAATCTTTCTGCAGGAACTTATTTGATCCAAATGATTGATGCAAACGGTCAGAGAACTTTGAACTTTGTTAAGAAATAAGAGAACAGGCATTTAAAGCTGTCACTTTAAACTGAAACCAAATAAAAACCCCGACATCAGTCAGCTGACTAATGTCGGGGTTTTGCTTTATATCCTGTTTTTGGGATTAAAACCCTCGCTGTTTTTTGATCTCGGCAATAAAATCTGTCAGCTGTTTTTTATCTGCAAAATAAACCGCCACATTTGTTTCGTGAAATATTTTCGATCCCGCCTTTTCATAAACACTGGCTTCTACTTTATCTAAATCCGTCAGAATAGTGCACGAATACATCTCTCCGTATTTATCAAAATGCTCAATTTTAAATACGTTGTCCATAATTACCTTTACCGAAACTTTGCGTACCGTCAGCTCACGAATAGTGCCGGCTGCGCTTTTTGTCAAAACTGTAGCATATAGATCATCACCCACCACTTTTTGATGGTATTCCAGGACTGTTCCGTTGATCTCCATCATGAAACACTTCGGACCCTGGATTGTAATGGATTTGTTATTGTACTTGATCACCTCCTGTGCATTCAGACAGCTCAGGCTCATGAGAAAGATGCCGGCAAGCATCACTTTTTTGGTAAGAATCATAAATTGTAGTTGTTTGTTGTAGTAATTACTTAATATAAATTTCGCCTTCGTCCACTAAAGGCTCTCCGTTCATTCTCAAAAATAATTGAATTAATGCAACTACATCCTTTTCGCAATAAATACGTATGCGGTTAAGGTCATTTTCTTCATAATAAACACGCGCTACATCAGCTCCCGAAATATCATCCTTTGGAGTAGGGATTTTGAAAATGTGACAAAGCAGTGCCAAACTTGTATAAGCTTTATAATCGCCGAACTTCCAAAGCTCCATGGTATCCAAGTGCTGAATTTCCCAGGGTTTCTTCCCTGCAAGATTCAACACATTCGGTAAACTTATCCCATGGATTAATAAGCGGCGGCAAATAAAAGGGATGTCAAACTCCTTGGAATTGTGTCCGCATAAAACGTGTTTCGGCGTGTTGTAATTGTTTTCCAATAGGCGCACAAACTGCTTCAAGAGTGTTTCTTCGTCTTCATGCGCAAAAGAGGTCATCCGGATTGACCTCCCGGTTACGGAGTGATGTACAAACCCGACAGAAATACAGACAATCTTTCCGAATTCTGCATAAATACCCGCCTTCTCATTGTAAACATCTGCTTTGGTTTTGTCTTCGGTCAGGTATCGGGCGTTTTTCGCATCAAATAATTTGGTTGTTTCTAAGTCTAAGTCTGCATAGTTGTAAACTTCCGGAACTGTCTCAATGTCTAAGAATAGAATTTTGTCTAATTGGCTCAAATCAAGCATACTAATTTTCGTTTTCCATTTAAGTTATGTAAAAATATCATTTACGGGAACGCGTTTTTTCAATTTTTTTCCCAAATAAATCCATTTTTTCGACTTAAAGAATAGTATTCTTTATTTTTGTGCTTTATGGCAGAAGAATTAATCATAGCTCAAACTTCCAAAGAGGAAAAATACCGGACTTTGCTTCCTCAAGCCAAAGCACTTTGTGCAGGTGAACCAAATTTAGTCGCTAATTTGGCCAATATTGCTTCTGCCCTTAAAATGACTTTCGACTTTTTTTGGGTAGGTTTTTACCTGGTTGAAAATGACCAATTAGTGCTCGGGCCCTTCCAGGGACCAATTGCCTGCACACGCATTGCATACGGAAAAGGAGTTTGCGGGGCTTCCTGGAAACAAAATGAGACTCTGCTTGTTCCGGATGTAGAAGCTTTTCCCGGGCATATTGCCTGTTCGAGTGAAAGTAAAAGTGAGGTCGTTGTTCCGATCCGAAAAAACGGTCAGGTTATTGCTATCCTGGACGTCGACAGCAATGTGCTCAATGATTTTGACACTATTGATGCACGCTATTTAAATGAACTTTGCGAATGGGTAGGTACTCACTGTTTCTAGGTCTTTTACTTTTTTTGGCCGGTTGTGCCGAAGTCGTTCCATTAACGGGTGGTCCTGCTGATGAACGCGCTGCAGTTCCGGTAGAAGGAACTCAAAACCCCGAACAGGGCGCACTGCATGTGAACCAAAACGAGCTGACGGTAAAATTCAACGAGTTTTTCACTTTAAACGATCCGGCAAACACGGCAGTGATGAACCCGAATGCCGGAAAACTGGATGTTACTTCAAGCAAAAGAGATTTGACCATCAAATGGGACGGAGCTCTTAAACCGAACACAACCTACATTATTCAGTTAAATGGAACGATCAAAGACCTGAATGAAAAGAACGATACCATTCACCAATTCGTATTTTCGACCGGTGACCAAATCGATTCTTTGAAAATCAACGGGATTATTACAGACGGTTTTTCCAATAAGCCATCCAATGCTTTTACGATCGGTCTGTATGATTCGTTGAAAGATCCGTACAAAGAGGCCCCAAGCTACATTTGTAAAAGCAATACCAAGGGCGAATTTGAATTCACTTACCTGAAACAGGGCGAGTACCAGTTATTTGCTTTTCTCGACTCCAACAAAGACCGGCTTCCTTCTATCGGGGAAGAAATTGCGTATACTTCCAAACTTATTTCCAGCGGTGATAGCACCTTTGCCCACATCCTGGCATACAAACCGAAAAGTCCGCTGAAACAACTTCAGGTTAAAATCCTCAATCCCGGAACTTTCATTGCCTATGGAAAAGAGGTCGACGAGTCAAACCCGACCATTAATTCGCAACCGATCCGAATTATAAATCGCTATGCACCGGATTCGGTACTGGCTGAACTGCCAAGTGTTCAGAATGATATCTACACCTTTATAGCCGGTACGGACACGATTACCAAGATCATCCCGTTAAAGGATCGCAGCAAGAATTTTTCCATTGCCGCTAAAATTTATAAAAACTCGTGGCTGCTTGGAGATACGCTTCTTTTTGAGACCAATGAGTCCATTAGCGAAGTAGATACTTCCCTCATTGTTGTAGAAGACAAAACAAAGATTAAAATTGACTACGATTATTCATTTTCCGTGAACCAGGTGCGAATTATTCCCAAAACAGCAACTGCTTTTGAATTGCTTGTAAACTTTAAAATGGGAGCCTTAAAAGGACTGGCCAATCAAAATGATTCCGTTAAAGTGGAATTGAAAACGTTCCGGACTTCCGACCTGTCGAACCTCAGATTGAATGTTGAAAGCCTAAAAGGCCGCTGGGTTGTCCAGTTAATGGACGGAGCAACTGCAATCCGGACTTTCCAAAAAACAGACTCGGATACCATAATCGATTGGGTAAACCTGATCCCTGCCGTTTACCAGGTCCGATGTATCCGCGACGTGAATGGCAACGGAAAATGGGATGCCGGTAATTGGGAACAAAAAACGCAGCCTGAAGAAGTGGTTCGTTTTGATATCAAATCCAAACTCAGACCAAACTGGGATATCGAAGAAACGCTTGAACTGAAACCGAATGAGTGATTCTTTCGAAAAAACCTTTAGTAAATGGAGAATCTATCTCGCTTTGCTGATTGGGATTTCAATTTCGGGAGGGATACTCATTTACAGTTTTACACGCTCAGAATTTCACCGGGCAGAAAAAGGAAAAGGCGATTACACCTGGAAAGACACTAACGGCAATAAAAAGATTGATTATTCAGACCCGGAAGAATTCATAGCCGTTCCCCGGGGAGATTTCCAAAAAAAATCAGCTTATGATGTCCTTTCCGATATTTCCTGGGACAGCAGTACGTTTTTCTGGCTCTTTCTAGCGCTTCTCGGAATGGTTGGACGCGATTTTGGATACATGCTGCGTATACGAATCCTGACCAGGAACCAACTGACCTGGACTCAATCTTTTCATGTAATCATGATTTGGGAATTTGCTTCAGCTCTTGCCCCTGGTGTCATGAGCGGAGCAACCGTTGCCATGTTCATCCTGAACCGGGAAAAAATTGCTTTGGGAAGAGCAACTGCAATTGTCATATTGACGGCTTTCCTGGACAACTTGTTCTACGTGGTCATCATACCACTTTTATTCCTCTTCATCCCCGCCGGAAAATTATTCCCAAGCACCGGAAACGAATCCATGATGGCCGTATTCTGGACCGGTTTTTCCGTCTTTGCACTTCTTTGTGTGGTTCTTTTTTCAAGCATTGTACTTTACCCGAAACTGGTCCTCCACCTGCTCACATTCATTACGCGCATTCCGTTTTTAAAACGATTCCGGGAAGGAGCAGTAAAAACAGGGAACGATGTCATTGCAACAGCTTCGGAAATGAAAAAAGAACCTTTCTCTTTTTGGCTGAAAGCATTCGGAGCTACTGTTTTTTCGTGGTCGTCCCGATTCCTGGTCATCAATTTCATCATGCAGGCTTTTCTGAATCTGGGATTCCTGCAGCAGGCACAAATCTTCACCAAGCAGTTTGTTTTGTGGATGTTCCTGCGCATTTCCCCTACTCCTGGTGGAAGCGGAGTTGCAGAGTGGGCATTCGGTGAGTTGCTGTCCGAATTCAGTACGAGTATTGTGCTTTTGGGAACCATGGCTGTATTGTGGCGTTTGATCTCTTACTTCCCTTATTTGATCATCGGTTCGATCATCCTTCCGAGGTGGTTATCCCGGCAGAAAAAAAGCAGGAACTAAATCGTTTTGAACCGGCGCAAAAAAATAATGTCGTTTCGGATATTATTCCTATCTTTGCGCTCTTAAAACGGTAAAAACCATGTCTTACGGCGTCAAAATTTTTGCGGGAAGAGCGTCCAAATCGCTTGCAGAACAAATAGCAACCAAGTTCGGTGCTAGTTTGGGTGATGTAAAAGTTACTGAATTCAGTGATGGTGAGTTTCAACCTTCCTTTGAAGAGACCGTTCGTGGCCAGGATGTATTTATCGTTCAGTCTACCATGCCTCCGACAGAGAATTTATTCGAAATGCTGTTGATGGTAGATGCGGCAAAACGTGCTTCTGCACGCAAGATCATCGCGGTAATTCCTTACTTCGGATTTGCACGCCAGGACCGCAAGGACAAACCAAGAGTAGCTATCGGTGCGAAATTGATCGCAAACATGTTGATGGCTGCAGGGGTTGACCGTGTGATGACCATGGATTTACACGCAGACCAGATCCAGGGATTCTTTGAGGTTCCGGTTGATCACCTTTTCGCATCCACTTTGTTCTTCAATGAAATGAAGGCTTTGGACAACGGGAACCTGATTATGGCTGCTCCCGATGCCGGTGGAGCAAAACGTGCCAATGCCTATGCCAAGAAATTGGATACCGGACTGGCAATCTGTCACAAGCACCGTAAAAAAGCAAATGAAGTTGCGGAAATGACCGTAATCGGTGACGTTGCAGGAAAAGACGTGATTTTGGTGGATGATATGTGTGATACGGCAGGAACTTTGACAAAAGCCGCTGAATTATTCATAGAGAAAGGAGCAAATAGTGTTCGCGCATTCTGTACACACGCTGTGTTGTCGGGGCCCGCTTATGAGCGCATCAATAATTCAAAATTAACGGAGCTGATCGTAACAGATACAATTCCGTTGAAAGAAAAAAGTGATAAGATCCGTGTAATTACAGTGGCTGATCTGTTTGCAGATGTCATCGATCGCCTGGTGAAAAACGAATCCATCAGCACACATTTTATAATTTCGTAAACAAGAAGTCAGCCGCGGCTGACTGATAACCATCCGCAACAGCGGATAATATAAATAGTAAATAAAACAAACATGAAAGTAGCACAATTGAGCGGTTCGCCTCGCGCGAACGTAGGGAAGAAAGATGCTAAAGCTTTGAGAGACTCAGGGCAGGTTCCATGTGTTCTTTACGGACAAGGAACTCAAACACATTTTTCTCTTCCGGACATTAAAGTTGAGAAATTGGTTTTTAACCCTGATGTTTTCAAAATCGAATTGGATATCGACGGTAAAAAGACTGATGCGATTATCCAGGAGATCCAACAAAATCCTATCACGGATAAAGTAATGCACATTGACTTCTTGGAATTAGATGCTAAGAAGCCGGTTAAAGTGGCATTGCCAGTTCGTTTGACAGGTGCTTCTCGCGGTGTATTAGCGGGAGGTCGTTTGATGCAGGTTTTCCGTCGTTTACGTGTAGTTGGTCTTCCGGCAGATTTGCCAGAGGCTATCGTAATTGACATTACTAAATTACGTATCGGACAATCTATTCGTGTGAAAGATTTAGAAAACGATGGTTTAGCTATTTCCGAAGCGAAAAATGCAGTTGTAGTAGCGGTTAAAATGGCTCGTGGAGCTTCTAAAGCTGCTGAGACTGATGACGAGGATGAGGAATAAATAAGATTCTATTAGAACTTTATCAAAAACGGAGGGGACGCGAAGCATCGCGTCCCCTCTTTATTTTGTGCTATAATAAATTAGGATAAAAAAAGCCATCTTAACTTTTTATGTAAGATGGCACTAACTAACTATTAGATCTAGGAGTAGGTTCTAATTCCTTCACCTACTTAGGCTAAACCAAATTTACTATGCAACTTCGGTTTTTACCCTCCCGTTTTTCTCTAAAGCAGTTTTCAGTTTTTTAAACGTCAATTTTAAACAAAATCGTTTTTTCAATCTCCGGATTTTAGCGTTTAACAACGGACCTAACACGGGTCTTTCCTTCAACCTGGTAGATCAATTGGTACATTCCACCTGACAGATCTCCCACCTGCAAATCAGTCATGTTCGAATTGATTTGTTTCTTGAGAACTATTCTTCCCAAATAATCGGTTAAATAAACTGTACCTTCCGCTTTCTCCGATTCAATGATCAAATGGTCTGAAGCAGGATTCGGATATACCATCAATTTAAATTCATCCTGGTCTGTAATACCAGCTACGTCTATCACCTGAATAAAACGGCTCATAACATCATCCGGACAGGCATCATTCACAGCAGTTAGTTTCAATTCATAGATCCCGGCACTTTGATAATTGTGCCATGGGTTTTCGTCCTGGCTTTGTGTTCCATCGCCAAAATCCCAATTGTACCCGTTTGCATTCACCGATTCATTCGTACAATTTAAAACCGCATTCGGCAGATAAAGTGTATCCGCATTGATACTGAATTGGGCATTTGAAGGTAAATTAACCACCACATCGACCACTTGCTGAACAGTATCTGAAGTAATTGGCCCGAACGCAATCAATTGCACCTGGTAAGATCCGGATACCGGAAAATGCACCCACGGATTTACCTGATTACTTGTTGCCGGAGATCCACCCTGGAAGGACCAGGAATAGCTTGTTCCGTCTATAGAGGTATTCTGGAACATCAGTGAATCTGTTGAACAAACATAGGTATTCTGAAGCTGAAACGAAGCAGATGGAGGATTTGTCGGCGCAACAACCGTCTGCCCGTTTGAAGAAACGATTGGAGAGAAAGCTCCTGCCCCGTTTTCAGCCTTGACAGAAACATAATAAGTAGTTCCTGTTGTAAGATTCAGCCCACCGATACTGACATTCGTATTCCAATAGTTATTAGTCCACTGAACGATATCCTCAGCTCCTGGAGACGTTCCGATCGATACCCAATAGTTTGCAATATCTGAATTGGTATCGGAAGAAGCCGTCCAATTCGCTTCCAGCATCGAATTACTGGTTGTAGTTGAGGCATCGGCAAACAAACCGTCATTGACAACCTGGATTGAAGCGGGACTCGTCCAGTCAATTTTTACATCCTGAGCTGCAACTGCCGATAAATTTCCGGCAACATCCTGAACAATGGATTTTATACGACCAGCAGCAGTAGAAGAATTGGGGCTTTCATAGCGCATATCTCCTGATGCTCCGACGGTAATTGCAGTACTTGAACTACGGGAGCGGTAAACCCTCAGATCATTTACTTTGTAAACACAATTCCCGGTGCGGAAAGAAATATAATTTCCGGTTGTCAAAGGTGTCGGATCTGTCCAGGTCCTTGCCAATAAATTGTTGATATACACCTGGTGTTTCCCGGTAATCCGGTCATAAGCCACTTTGTAATCATACCATTGATCTGCGTTGAAGTCATAAGTGGTCTCATCGACCAGACTGTAAACATCATTGGTAACCTCGTAAATCTGGATCTTATCGTTGTCCAGGCGGAAAAACACAAAATAGGAATTTCCCCGGTTTGGCAAAGTAGGGTCACTGCAGAAATAATGCAGTCCCGCCCTGCGGTTTGTTCCGGTCCCCGACATCGCTCCGGACCAATGATACAGGTAGCGGTTACTCAAATTACTGGTAACACTGGCCCAAAGGTTCGAATTTCCATTGGATTCATCACTGTGAACAAGGTTACCGGCACTCAATCCCCACACTCCGGATTGAGATGTCCAGCTGGAATGAATCGCAGCCTGGTCAAAGTTATCATTGAAAAAACCTTTTGTTCCGTTTGAGCGCCAGTCACTGCCATTCAGATCCGTTACCTGGTAGAATGACTTATCGATCCCGCTTCCACCGGAATTATCCGTATCGGTATAGCTGGCCGTGAAATTTTGTGTGACCCATGTTACAGGAACGCTTATAGTTGTCATAGGCGGAACTGCGTCACCCAAAGTCGGATTAGTAATTACACTGGTCCAGTTTGCAACCCAGCCTGCCGCGGTTGTTGCACAATCACTTCTAAATTCTATCAGCAAAGCTCCACTGGATGACGTAATGGTTCCGGGAGACGTCGTTCCGGTATAAGTTCCGATCAAAGGCGCACTGTTCGTCGCTCCATCATAGATGTAGAGGTAGTCCCAATTAGCCTCCAGGGAAAAACTGGTAAAATTCAAAGTTACGGAACTTGCATTTGCCGGCTGGATCAAGGTAAAATAACGTTGATCATTGCTGTAATTAGCTCCGCTTCCACCGGTATCGGTAAATGTTCCGCTTGCCGCACTCAAAGTATTTTGTGTCGGATTGTTATTCACTAATCGATAGTAAAGTGCCCAATCCCAGTAAATGCCCGGATCAGTATGTGTTTGATTCGGAAAATGCTGATGGCCTTTGATCTTGGTACAGCCGCCCAGTACATTTGTACCGGTAGTTGCCGCTCCGGAGAAGGTCCTTAGCGGATTAATCCCGTATCCGCTTTGGCAGATGTCTCTTGTGATTCCGGCAGAAGCATTGTATAAAGCACTGGTATACCATTGTGCCTGGCTTACATAACCTTCATGTTCGTATCCGATAGTATAGGGATTCTCAGATCCAACATGCCAGGCTTTATTCGCCTCCAGGACCATTTGGGTCACCTGTCCGTCTGATGAACGAACTACGTAATGATAAGAAACACTGGAAGAACAATTCTGCGACCAGGAAATTGCCCCGGCGTATGTCCCCTGAATAGTATGGATCGTAATGGCTGAAATTGCCGTTCCGCTCCTGGAACTGAAATTACAGCTTGGCGCAGGGTTCCAGATTGCCGGTCCGTATTCCGTAGACTTTAAGCTATTTCCCGTCTTCTTCACCGTGTACTTCTGACCGGAGGGTGTTTGGATACCGGTTTCTGAAAAAACGACTTTTGAAGCACTTAATACTGTAAAATTATCCGCTCCGAACAGGCTTACCAAATCAAAATTGTAGTTTGGAAAATGATACTGAGCGGAATTTTCGTCCTTATTCAGGAAACGGAACAATTCATACAGTTCTGCATCTCGGGCATAACTATTGACCCTGCCTGAATCCGATAAATAAGACAATCTTCCGAAAATTTCCTTCAGGGTATTTTGCAGCGAATTGCCTTTCAATTCAGACATGTACTCATTCACGACATTTGCAAAAGCGTGAATCTCCGCGGCCGGATCCTGCTTAATCTGAACCAATGGAACCCCCGAAAGTTGGGAAACCAGTTTCATGTTCTCTTTGAAATAGCCCTTCCCTTTGGCAACCATTCCCAAAAACCCATAAGATTTGGGAAGTCCGGAACAAGATTCCAACTCCGATGCTGTCAAATAAGACATCCTGGTTTGGGTGAAAGAAACAGCTTCCAGGATTCCTTTTGGAACCGAGGGATAAGCGGCATAAGCCTGTTGACAATAATTTTCAAAGTCTGCCTGGCTGGTTTGAGCCATCGAACCAAAGCTGAATAAACAGCTTATGAATAGTAGGGTTCTTTTCATTTGTTTTCATTTTGTAGCGCGGAACTAATATACCTAATTCTATATACAACTGAAAATCAACATGAACGAAAATGGATTTAGTAGGCTAAATTTAATGTTGGATAGTTTTCAAATTCATATTTCTTCCGTCATTCACTCAAAAATAAAAGCAATCACTTCCAACCTCTCGATATTCCTACTTTTTGCCAAGGCAGAAAAAGTAGGCAAAAGAAAGCCACAAAGTGGATTGAAGACGAAGTATAGTTTCATTGAAACGTAATACGAGGTAGCCTTTATCCCAATTACGGCTTTCGAGCAGCCTTCCCTTTCGGCCTAAGTAACCGAAACGGAAGGCTTTTATTTCCATCTGACAATCAAAGGACGGGTAACAACTTCAAGTATTGGTATCGATTTCCCGGACGTGTAATTGGGACAGTGTGCGCGGTTTAAGATTACAGAAAGGTCCTATTTCTTTTTACGAGACATAGTACAACGTACTTATTAAACCTATTCAATGTGAAATTCCATTTACTCATGAAAAATATGGATCCAAAGGATGCGTGATACCCGGTAGTTGAAAAACATGGTCAACATCAATACGGCGAACATAATTCCGAAGAGGACTCCAAGGGGAACAAACCAGGTGATCAGTAAGAAAACAGCGATTAATTCCGCAATGGCCATTCCGTAACTGATATACATTGCTCCAAAGAAGTAACCCGGTTCTTTATCAAACTTATAATTACATTCCGAACAGCGCTCGTACATCTTCGGAGCCTTCAAACGCAGTAAAGATCCCTTTGTTTCGAAAACTTTTCCTTTTCCGCAGATCGGACAAGTTCCATTGAGCACCCATTTAAAATCTGACATGACTTTTTTTTACAAAGTTACCGGGAACGATCCCTTTTGTTCTTAACGCTTTATCCCCAAGAATTACACTATTCAGACATTTTCAATATCTTTAAGCATGGAATTACCAAGACTTCCCATAGATAAATTCGATGAAAATGGTCTGTTACAGGCTTTTTACGTGAATCGTTTCTCGGAACACCTCCACAAATATCATTCGGACATTAATCATCCGCACAAGCATGATTTTTACTTAACAGTCTTTTTTGAAAAAGGTTTTGGAAGACACGATATTGATTTCAACTCCTATTCCATTCATCCGAATAGTGTGTTTTTTTTGCAGCCGGAACAAATCCATCATTGGGAATTTGAAGAAGAGGCTGAAGGCTGGATCTTTTTCCATTCGGAAGATTTTTACAAATTGTATGTAACGCACTTTGAGCTTTATAGATGGCCATTCTTCCAGTCGCGGGATTCCAATCCGAAATTGGAAATCACAAATGAAACGGCAGTTGTTCTGCAGCAGCGCTTTTCAGAGATCATGTCGGAATACAAAGAAAACACCAGGCATTCTTTTTTAAAGATCGCCGGCCTGAGCCAATTGATCTATGCAGACCTTGCCCGGATTTACGGGGAACAAACTTTCTCCGATAATTCAAAAAACAGCCTGTACCAGGAACATTTTCACCGCTTCGTAAAGCTGCTGGATGAACATTATATCGAGCAGAAAAATGCTTCTTTCTATGCTTCGGAACTGGCAATGACAACCAAACATCTGCACCGGATCTGTTTGTCCTGTGCGGGGAAAAGCACCTCGCAGTTAATTGCCGAAAGAGTAATCCTGGAGATTAAACGGAAATTAGTCAGTGATTCAAAAAGTATCCAGGAAATTGCCGATGAACTAGGCTTTGATAATTACCCGTATTTTCATTTGTTCTTTAAAAAACATGCCGGAGAAACACCAAAACAGTTTAGGGAACGGAATTGAATTTTGAATGATCAAATAATGAATTATCAAGGTTGATTCTTGATAATTCAATCATTCATAATTGATAATTATCACGTAAGTTTATCAGTAAGGATTTTCATCTCGATTACCGGCGAGATCTTCTCGTACAGAATATTGTAAACCGCCTCCAGAATAGGCATTTCAACCTGGAATTTCTTGTTGATCTCTTTCACGCATTTGGTTGCGTAATAACCTTCAGCGATCATATCCATTTCCAACTGTGCTGTTTTTACGGAATATCCTTTCCCGATCATGAAACCGAAAGTTCTGTTTCGGGAAAACTTGGAATAAGCTGTAACCAGTAAATCTCCCAGGTAAGCAGATGATTTCACATCCCGGTGAATCGGACTTACTTCATCAATAAAATTCTCGATCTCCTGGATAGCGTTTGCAATCAAAACTGCCTGGAAATTATCTCCATAACCCAAACCGGAACAAATCCCGGAAGCAAGGGCATAAACGTTCTTCAAAACCGCTGAAAGCTCTGTCCCGAATAAATCGTCTGAAGTAGTCGTTTTGATATAACGGCAAGCCAGCATCCGCGCCATTTCAGCAGCAATTCCTTCATGCTGACAAGCAACAGTCAGGTAAGACAGGCGTTCCAGGGCTACTTCTTCTGCGTGGCAGGGTCCGCAAATGATCCCGATATCTTTGTAAGGCGTTCCGAAAGTCTTGTGAAAAAAACGAGCAGGAATTGCATTGTATTCCGGAACAATTCCTTTTACAGCAGAAAAAACAATTTTCCCTTTGAAAAGTTCCGGAGTTGTGTCTTTGAACAATTCCACCAAAAAAGCGGATGGTGTTGCAACGATCAATACATCACATCGTTTGATGATTTCTTCCAGGTTATTGGAAACATGGATCTGGTTCAGATCAAATTCAACTGACTGTAAATAAGTAGGATTGTGTTTATACCTCATGATATGAGCCACCTGATCCTCTCGTCGAACAAACCAATTTACCTGCGCAAAATTATTACACAATATCTTCACCAAAGCGGTAGCCCAGCTACCTCCTCCAATGACACCAACGGTTTTCATGCGCTTATTCATAGTCCTGACAAATGTACATATAATTCTGAAACGCTTGCGCTAAAGCTCCAGTGATGGCACATGCCGAATGCTGAATTACGAATTGCTGGATATGCAACTTGCTTCCCTAATGCTTGATCGAGTAAGTAAATTTACAGAACTTCTCTTCCCAGGACAATTCCATAAATCTTTCTCAAATTCATCATTTCCGGCACTCGAAATTGGGAATTCGGAATCATTGTTGTCCGGTTAAATTTCCAACGCCTCCTAACAATCCTCTTTACCCCCCCTTACTTTTTTCCGAGGCAAAAAAAGTAAGACAAAAATGCCTTTACACAATTACAGCTTTCGGCCAACCAGCCGATCCGAATCAATCCACGAAAAGGCGGGATCAGGATCCAAAATGCAATCCTGTAGTTGTTTTGCAAACACTACAGAATTAGCACTTTCCGGGATTGATAACCGAATCGGCTGGTTGTCGCTTCTTCAAAAAAAATCTGAAGGGCGGGTAATGATTGGAAGATTCAGTAATATTCCTACAGGTCGTGTAATTGTGCGTTTTAGCATCTGGTATCAATCCGTCAAAAAAAGTTTGATCTTTAATTTCAAAAATCACCCTCCCTGTTAATTAGAATGGATTCAAAACCTCCTAAAATATGGAAAAGGAAGAAAGACAAATCTTTTTTGTCGGACAAGAATGATTCGGAATTATCCAAATTACTTTCGCACTAACGTTTGTTGTAATTTACTCTTCAAAAGCTTCGCTTTTTCTTCTTATCTTTGCTAAAAAATTTTATGGCAGAAGTTTCACGTATTTCCACAAACAAAGCACCGAAACCGGTTGGATTGTATCCTCACGCACGCAAAGTCGGCAACCTTCTCTTTTTATCGGGAGTTGGGCCAAGAGTTGCGGGATCTGATGATATTGACTCAGCTGTTCCGGGATTGAAGCTGGATAAGAACGGAAATTTCATCGAGTTTGATTTTGAAGCACAATGCCGCAGTGTATTTGATAACGTGCGCATCATCCTGGAGGAATCAGGATCAAGCTGGGACCAGTTGGTTGACGTGACTGTTTTCTTGGTAAACATGAAACGCGACTTCCATGTCTACAACCGTGTTTATGCAGAGTATTTCAAGGACAACCTGCCTTGCAGAACAACCGTTGAGATCAACTCGCTTCCCACTCCTATCGCTATCGAATTAAAATGTATCGCAACAATTGACTAAATAAATTATGATCGGATTTGTTATTCGCAGCATTATCGCTGCAGGGATGTTATTCTTAACTTTTTACTCTTTTTACACCGGTTACTGGGGATGGGGAATTTCCCTGATCATTCCGCTGGCACTGGTTATCCTTTCTTTCATTTACAATGAAAACCTGGCTTTTACGCTAAACCACATGCGTACCGGAAACCAGGATAAAGCACAACGCGCTATCAATCGTATAACTGCACCACAGTATATTCTTTCAAAACGTCAGAGAGCTTATGTGATTTATATGCAGGCACTTTTGAATGCACAATCACTTCCTCATGTAAAAGTAGAAGGAATGCTTCGCCAGGCTATCCAGTTAGGACTGAAAAGAGGCCACGACAAAGCAATGGCACGTATGCACCTGGCAGGAATCTGTGTTCAAACCGGTCGCAGACAAGAAGCCGTTACCTTATTGGCAGAAGCTAAGAAAATGGACGACAGCGGTATGTTGAAAGACCAGATTAAAATGATGCAGGGCCAATTACAGAACGCTCCTTCCAAAAATCAAATGCGTATGGCGCAAATGATGGGTGGTCGTAAGAAAATGCCTAAAATGCGTTAATCCGACGGATGAAATTACTTGCTGATTTTCCGGAAAACTACGAGCTCATTGATGCCGGAGGCGGAAGGAAATTAGAACGCTGGGGAACAGTTACAACTATTCGTCCGGAGCACCAGGCCTATTTCGGAGCCGTTCTCTCCAGGAAAGAATGGAGTAATCTGGCCGACTGGGAATTTATCCCGAAATCGGAAGGCTCTTTGCAGGGAACCTGGAAAAAATTAAATCCGAAAGCACCGGATTCGTGGCTTTTTACGACTTCCGGACTTACCTTCCATTTACGCATTACAACCAATAAACACATCGGGATTTTCCCTGAACAACAGGTCAACTGGACCTTCCTTTCAGAAAAACTGGATCCTTCCAAACGTTTTTTGAATGCTTTTGCCTATACAGGCGCAGCTTCCGTTTTCGGCAGAAGAACAGGCGCTGAAGTGATCCATTGTGACAGTGTTAAGCCTATGCTGGATTGGGGCTACCAAAACCAGGTAGAATCATACCTGGAGGGGATCAAATGGGTGCATGAAGATGCCTTAAAATTTATCCGTCGGGAAGTAAAGCGCGGAAACAAATACGACATCGTGCAATTGGACCCGCCAGCCTGGGGATTGGGAGCAAAAGGCGAAAAATGGAAACTGGAAGAATTGTTGGGAACACTGATCGGTGAAGCTTTACAGCTGTTAACACCATCAGGAGTATTGATCTTAAATACGTATTCTCCTAAAGTAGATATTCCTTTTATTCAGAAAATCACCCGGGAACTTAAGATTCCAAATCAGCAGGTAAGCAATTCCGAACTATGGTTGAAAACCACCAGCGGTAAAGAGTTGTATTATGGGATCGTAACAAGAATTATCAATTATTAATGGGTTAATTATCAAGGCTTTTTATTCAGAACTCTTGATAATTCATAATTGATAATTATTTCTGTTTCACAATTCCATTTTGGATCGCATACATGACTAATCCTACCACATTTCGTGCGCCTACTTTGTTCATCATCATGGTTCGGGCACTTTCAATGGTGCGGCGGCTTTTGAACAATTTATCCGCGATTTCCTGGGTTGTCATTTCGTTGCAGATCAATTCCAGGATCACCATTTCATTTTCATTAAAAATCCCCGAAGTTGCCTGAAAAACCGGTAATATCTTCCCGGAATGTACCATTTTGGCAATAAACATCTTGGAGGTCCGGTCGTTCAGGTAATAACCCGTTTCTACTGCCGAACGAATCGCCAGCTGGATTTCCTCCGCATCATCGTCTTTCGACAAATAACCGTTTGCGCCGTTCTCAATAGCCAGTTCCACAAATTCCACATCATCATACATGGAAAGCAGCAAAACCCTTACTTCCGGAAATTTCTCCCGGATTTCCTTGGTAGCTTCTATGCCATTCTTCACCGGCATCCTGAAATCAATCAGCGCCAGGTCAACAGGTGTTATTTCGAGTGCATCTACGAGCAGCTGACCGTTCTCTACAGCCATTACCACTTCAAAACCCTCGATGTCATTCAATAATTTCGCCAATCCGTTTCTAAAAATGGACTGGTCTTCTGCAATTGCAATTTTTATACTTCCTTCGCCTCCCATAACAACATAACTTTAGTTCCGGGTTCCAGTAAGTGGTACGTTATTTCCGCACCGATCTGCTGGCTCCTGCTTTCAATATTCTTTAACCCCAAACTTTGTGATTTGCGTTTATCTTCTTTAGTAGGAACAAAGCCTTTTCCGTTATCTACTACGCTCAGTTGAATCCCTTCTTCGTTTTGTTCCAGCACAATTTCTATGATTGTCGCCTCTGCATACTTCAGGATATTGTTTAATAATTCCTGCAAGATACGATAAACAGCCAAGCTAACCTCTCTTGTTTGAGAATCGTGAATGGGGTCATTTACCGCAATAATGGAAAACTGCACGTTGGGAATCTGATTTGACAGCGTATTCACGAGGCTTTTAACAGCCGGTATCAATCCCAGTTCCTCCAGGATAGTTGGCAATAACCGGTTGGATAAGCTTCGCACTTTGTTGATGGTATTCTGAACACCTTCATTCAATAACCTGCGTTCTTCTTCATCAATGGGCAGACCTACGAATGATAGTTTGAGTGCGGTGAGCGAAGACCCGATATCGTCATGCAATTCAATGGCGATCCTGCGCTGTTCCAGTTCCTTGGCATCCAATGTAGCCTGAACCATTTCATTTTTGTAGTTCAGTTCCATCTGGATCATTTCCTGTCTTTTACGGCGCATCTTCTGCTGGTACAGCACGGCAAAGACAATGATACTCAAAGCCATGATGAACATTGCCAGGGTGGCAATGATTAACATCAATCCTAAGTTCGAGGGAGTCTGCTGATCCATAGTGGGTATGAATATAAGATATTATAAAATACAATAAGGCTCAGATTAACATTATACAGAATGGGAAGAATATCAGAACCGAAATACCCCGAGGCAAGATGATTGTAAAGTACGTTATAAATTAAACTACAAGATTGCGAAAGGAATAAAGTTGCTCCAACAACAAAGTAGATATCCTTAAAAGGATTAAATACTTTTTCCATTTGGAACATCTCTACAAAATAGGTTATAATGAGAAATGCTATATATCCGAATGTAATACCTGTTTGTAAAGAAGCATGACTCTGCCAATCGTCAACAAAGTTGGATAATGTTGTCAATATTATTGAAGAAATAAATACAAACAATAATAATGTCCTTCTCCATACTTTTGAAAATTGATTATAAAAAAATAAGGTTGGAAATATTAATTCGCCATATAAATAAACACGGTATAGCCACAAATTATTTATCCCCTTCTTTGCAAGAAAAACTGCCGTCACTTCAATGCAAAGTACAAACATGAGGTATATAATCAATATCATCCCAATAAAAGGAAGGCGCCTTTTAATAAAAAGCGCCCACCCTATTCCAATAGGAAAAACATACGACAAAATGGCTAATTGCATCCAGTCTACCATTCCTTATCTTAATGTCGAACCACCATTCAATAAGTTTGGACTACTGCATCTCACAGGACATGGTTGTGCAAAATCTACAATTAAATCTAAAAGATCATTCTCATTCGAATCCGCACCAACCATTACTAACGTAGGATTATTATCATCCCCCTTAGCAAAGTAAAACCGCAACCCCTTGCATTCTCCCTGAGCTAAAATCTTTTCAATGTGGTTTCTTCCGAAAAAAACCCCTTTGATTCCTGACGGATCGCTAGCGCGATGTTTTGCAGTAAATTCTCCCCCTTGTTCTAGTGTGATCGGTTGACCTTCATTTCCAGTAAATGACATAATAATATAGTTTAAGTTATACGAGGTCAATTATAACTGGAATAAATTGAACTTCCAAACCGCTAAAACGGCGAAATTGACCAGTTCCCTGATTTTAATGGTTTTAAAATTTTCACAAAATCAAAAAAATGTGGTTTTCCGCAATGCATTTTCCGTAAAAATACGGTTGTTTGGTACGAAATGAGCACCTACATTTGTTTCAACAATACGAAATTAATCACTGTTTAAGATGTTACACGAACTAATAAATAAACCGAGAGTAGATGTTCACAGCAAGGTGAATATCGCTTATTGGAGCGGTGAATTGAAGTGTTCCGAAGAAGAGTTGCTTTATTGCATTTCGAAGGTTGGTTCCTCGATCAATGCTATCGAAAGTTACTTACACATGAACAAGTCATTGCTTCAGGTTTGGTCTTCGCGCAACATGGCAGGATAAAATAAGCAACATATTACAGCAACAGGTCGTTAAGAAATTACCACTTCCACTTTCACTGAATTTTCGCGGCCTGTTGCTTATTTTTTCTTCCTGCGCTCACTTAGCCAGTTTGGTACGTTAGCGCTGGATTTAGCCGAATTACCGCTGCTATTTCTTTTACCACTATTCATAGCTTGACCGTGTTGATCTCCCAAAAGCCGGGAGATTAGCTCAGGTCTTTTTGCTTTCGTCAACCGATCCTTGATCCAATCCCTGTTTTCCCGCTTGTACCAAAAGAAGAAACGATTTTGGTTTTTCTTCTCATCCGTACCTTTTGCCGTGTAAATCGGTTTCAGAGTATAGGGATGAACTCCGGTATAATAGATGACTTCCGAAACCGTCATGGGTGTTGGAGTGAAATCCTGCACCTGTTCCAATTGGAATCCCATGTCCTTGGTTTCTGCAGCCAGGTTGGCCATATCAGCCTCTTCACAGCCCGGGTGAGAAGATATGAAATAAGGGATCAAAGGCTGATTCAGCTTGTTTTTCTCCGAAATGCGGTCGTACTTCTCTTTGAATTTGTGGAAATACTTGAACGACGGTTTTCGCATCACCCGCAAAGTCGCATCCGAAGTGTGTTCCGGTGCAACTTTCAAACGTCCGCTCACGTGGCGCGTGATCAACTGCTCAATATATTCGTCGTGGTTTCCGTCTTCGTTGTTCTTATTGAAATCGTCCACCAGCAAATCGTAGCGCACTCCGGAACCGACAAATGCCTTTTTGATTTTCGGATGTGCATCTATTTTGCGGTATAAATCCGTCATTGCCTTGTGTGAAGTATCCAGGTTGTTGCAAATAACCGGGTGAATACAGCTGGGGCTTGAACAGCGTTCGCAAATCGCTTCGACCTTGCCCTTCATGCGGTACATATTCGCAGAAGGTCCGCCTATATCCGACAAATAACCTTTGAACTCGGGGTGTTTTACCACCTCATCGATCTCATTCAAAATACTTTTCTCAGATCTTGATGAGATGAACTTTCCCTGGTGGGCCGAAATCGTACAAAAACTACAGCCTCCGAAACAACCGCGGTGCATATTGATCGAAAACTTGATCATCTCATAAGCCGGGATCGCTCCGCGCTTCTTGTATTTCGGATGCGGTAAGCGTGTGTAAGGCATGTCGAACGACTGGTCCATTTCCTGTTCCGTCATAGTTCGGTACGGTGGATTGATCACCAGGGTTTTAGAACCGACTTGCTGTGTAATTCGATTGGCTTTCAATTTATTGGATTCGACCTCCACAATTTTGAAATTAGCCGCATAAGCCAATTTGTCTTTTTTACAAACCTCATGGCTTGCCAATTCAACCGTTTCCCATTGTTTATTCTTGGGAAGTTCTTTGGAAGCATCCTGGAGAAATGCGACCTGGTTCACCGTCGTAAGTGAACTGAACGGAACTCCTTTTTTTAGCAGGCGAAGTACATCCCTCAAGGGCTGCTCTCCCATGCCGTAAACCAGCAAATCAGCCCCGGAATCGACCAAAATAGAAGGCATCAGTTCATTTTTCCAGTAATCATAATGGGTTACCCTTCGCAAAGAAGCTTCAATTCCACCGATTAAAACCGGAACATCGGGATACAATTCTTTGAGTATTTTGGTATAAACCGTCGTGGCATAATCGGGCCTGAAGCCGGAAACACCCCCCGGAGTGTAAGCATCCGTAGAACGGAGACGCTTTCCGGCAGTGTAATGGTTCACCATGGAATCCATGCATCCTGCTGTCACTCCAAAGAAATACTTCGGTTTACCCAATTTCTTGAAATCACGCAGGTCATCTCTCCAGTTTGGCTGTGCGATGACACCGATTTTAAATCCTTCACTTTCAATGATCCTTCCGATAACCGCCGTACCGAAAGCCGGGTGATCCACATACGCATCACCGGAGATCAGGATCACATCCAGTTCATCCCATCCCCTTTTTTCAACCTCCTTTTTTGTCAGCGGCAACCAGTCTGTTATCGGCCTTTCGATTTCCATGATGCAAAGTTACGGAAAAAGAGCTGTGTAAGCCTTATAAATGAAGGTTTTGTATTACATTAACGGAACTGAAGCAGGTCGAAAAGTTCAAAAAGGTTCAAAATAGTTCAACATGAAATGTTGTTTACGAGAATTTGAACATTTGAACAATTAAGAACTAAAAACTTCAAATCGACTCTGTTCTAACACGAAACAAAACACATTATCTTTAATCCGATGAAACGAACCCTTGTTTACCTGTTGATTTTAAGCGGATTTTTACTTTCGAATTGCACGCAAAAAAAGAAAGTTCCAGTCCGAAAAACAGCAATTGTTGCAGATTTAATTCACCCGCTGTATTTCCAGGAAGAAATTTCGTCCCTGATCAATTTCCCGTTCTGGTTCAATGACAGTCTTATTGCTCAGCATAAAATCCAGCAGTTGACCGTGACGTCTTTCAAAGGAGTTATTTCCGACACCAGTGTATACAATCCGGAGTCCGAAGATGAGACCTTCCCCAAGCGGACACTCATCTATACCTTCAATCAATCCGGAAGGCTGATTCAGCTTCAGATCACCGATTTTTCCGAGGGAATTGTCATTTCGAATCAATCGTTCCGATTCAGCAAATCCGGTCCGCTGAATTACTGTGAAGCCGTTCAAAAGGACAATTTTTACGGTGTGGAGAACAATACCTTCACGTATGATCCTGGCAAGATGTCTTCCGATTATGCTTCTTTCGTAGCATCCAATGACCTGGACCTGATCCATTTTATACTGAATAAAAAATTCTTCGGTCCGCTTTCCGTGGATTCGCTTGCAAGTCCGCTTCCCAATGATTGGATCGTTCTCGGATACCCGGACAAACCTATCAAACGCTATAAAGTGAGAAATAAAGTCAAGGAAACTTCGATCTCAAACTACACCTATTACCAATCGAACTTCCCCAAAACGGTTACCAGCGAAGATTATCCGTTCTTCAGGAAACGTAGCTTCTATTATCAAAACGGCCATTTCAACGGTTACATAGATTCAACATTCATCGACAAAACATTTGTAACTTCTGTGAAATCATTGATTTATTATGACAATAAACGATTGCCGACAAAAATGATTCATCAAAAAGAACATGCAGAAGGAGTCAATAATTACCAAACACACGAATTGTTTACATATACTTACTATCCATAAATTCCTGTAATTTCGCATAAAACTAATTCATCAATTCCATGATCAACAATGCCTTAGAAAGAAAATTCATTTCGATGATCATTCTTTCGCTTTCTTCCCTGTTCGTTTATTCGCAAACAGACCAGGTTACTATTGAAGGTAAAAGCTATTATGTCTATCCGCATCAGCAGGCAGTTGTCGGAATACAGGATTATTACCTGAACTTCGCTGACAGGAAAGAAGTCATTCAAAGAGACGACCGCAATGAAAAAATAGTTTCGGTTACCGAAGAACCTATTACGGAACTGGAGAAAAAAAAGGCAATCAAATTCCCGAAATCCTATAAAAAGTACATCAAAGAGTTCGAAGAAATCCTGGAGAAGTATCCCTATTTCATGGTTTCAACAGACTATAGTATCACCATTGATCCGACACCCTCACTTGTGAATCTTCCGGATGGTGATTATGTGATGTTCTACCGTGATATACCTTACATTTCGAAACGCGTTCTGCGCTACAAGAATGACATTGTTGCGGCTTACTTTTCAATCAGGAACAATGTGATCGAAGGAAACAGTACCTGGTATACTCCCGATGGGAAAATAGTGAAAACCGGTAATTACCGGAACAGCGAAAAAACCGGGTCCTGGGAGTGGTTTGAGTATTCTCAAAAACTTGATGAGACTTATGCCTATAACCCGAAAGAATCTTTAGAAAGCCGTTTCCAAAAATTGGTTTACGATACCACAAAAACAACTATCACCTTCCTGGACGGATTAAAAAACGGTCCATATACCATGCACTGGAACCAGGAATTAATGACTTCAGGAAATTTCCTTGCAGACAAAATGTCCGGGACCTGGGAAGTATATGCTTACAAAACAACCGTTAGCTTTGACAAAAAAGGAAAATTAATTATTACCCGGGGAAAGGACAAAATACTGATTGATCGTTATACACTAAGAAGCGATAAAAAAAGAGGAAAATCTCCGATTATCCGTCATGGGGTTATCCCCTACGAATTTATGGGGTTTA
>CBINBC010000032.1:0-56880 GCA_966248825.1 uncultured Fluviicola sp. | reverse complement strand
ATGCATGGAGATGGGTATGGTTTTTCAAAGGTTCCATCTGCAAATTTTAACATGCGTTTTTCCCTACAGCTAAAACAGAATAGAATTAAGGTCAGGGATAATAGAGTAATTAGCTTCATAATGGTTTGATTTAAAAATTTAATCGACACCGACAAAATTAAAAAATTATACTTATAAGTAGACTATTTATCAGTAGTTGATTAAAAAGTCACATTCAGAGTTATTTGTTTTCATGGAGAACAAACCAAAACGCGAAGAAATAAATCAATTAGCCCTAGAAAAGTTTGGAAAAAGATTGCGCGAAATCAGAAAAGCAAAAGGTTTTAAAACCGCAGAAGCTGCTGCATACAAACTTGAGATACAACGAGCTCAGTATACACGCTATGAATCCGGAAAGTCAAATCTCAACTATTTAACAATGGTTGAAGTATTGAACAAATTGGATATTCCTATTTCCGAGTTCTTTTCAGAAGGATTTGATTAAAGATTAAGAAACACTATTCACAAATGCATCCACTAAAACTTCCTGAAGACACGAAATGGCGTGTTATACGATCACGTAAAATACGTTTAAACAATTCTAAGGCCTATTACCTGGCTGAAGTAACATTCCAGAAAATAGATGGCGAAGCTGTGACAAAACTCACTTCCAATCAGTATAAAACTGTGGAAATGAATATTAGTCAAATAAAGTATTTCCCTTTAGGTTCCATTTGGGAAAATGATACCATGGTCCAGGGTTTGGATTATTTCGAAACATTCACCATTCAAAAAAGCTGTCTATTCTCAAAAAACAGCCGAATTACATACGTAGATCCGAGCAATCCGAAAAACAATACGGATTATATCAAAAAAAAATTCCAACCAACAATAGAGACAAAAGGAGACAAATACCACTTTCCTTCTTCTTTATGCGTTTACGAAAATTCCGACTCATTTTGGGCGAACACAGAAGATTCAAAAAAACTCAAAGTTTCATTCATTGCTTTTCCCTGTTTCGAAATAGCACGTTTCTTTTTATTCAGCATCGGGACCTATAATGATAAATTACTCCGTTCAGATATCACGCGTAGCGAGTACAATAAACTTTTCGATAATGACGAAACCTGGTGGACTAACAATGAGGATGACTACCAACAGCTTCACATCAAATTAAAAGAAGGAGTACCTTATAGAAGGTATTTAAACGTTTCGGATTTAGCTTCGTCAGCAAAATTCAGAAAGCAAGCCATGAAGCTGCAGGCATTCCTTCAGAACAAAGATCCTTTCTCAGGAATCGAACTCCCGATTGATCGATTTAAAAAGATGACCTTCAGTGCAAAAAGAGTTCAAAACCAGGATGGCAAATGGGGATTGTTGGTAATGGCAATCTTGAATTGCACCGGTTACCGAAACTTTGATCAAGTGGAAGTTGATCACGAAAACCCTAGTAAAAAGAAATCCACTAATGAGAACGTGGACGACTGGGAAGAAGAAGCTACGGACAGAACTCAAATAATTAATACCGGTACATCAGAAAATTATAATGACGAAGACCTCACGAACAATGATATCGATCCAATCATTACCCCTGTTCCTCCATTGATGGCAGTCTTTGCGGAAGATTCAGAAATTGTACCTTACAAGAAAATCAATGAAGAAGAAACCAAGCCTAAACCGGTAAACATTATCATCAATGAGATTGAAGCAAACGATAAAGCGCTTCAAACAGAAGAGAGCAATAAAAGTGGAACTGTTCAACCCATTCAATTTGATGAAGGTGGTGGAAAAACAGTTTACGATCCCAACGCTCAACGGGATGAATCCGAAAACTCGTTAATATATCCGGATCGATTTTTCCAGGATTGGGAAAAAATTATTGGAAAAATCGGAGAAGAACTCAAAAAGAATTTCGGCAACAGGGCTTCTATCCGCTATTCAGATGAAAATCTGAATTTCGATTCAACACCTGAAAAATTCAAATTGTATAAAATGATGTCCGGAAAAAGAACTCCATTTCTCTTTCGTAGCACAACAAAACGCCCCCGTTTCGTCTATTTGATTGAATTCAAAATCGACAATCGTTACATCTACCTTTTGGAACCTGAATTCAAATCGTTAACAACGACGACAACTACACTGCTTTTTCACAAGACATCTAACCTGGCAGTTAGCAAAGATGAATTAATGCGACTTTTCCATATTTACATTCAGGCTGGCGGAGTGAAAATTGCCATGGAGAAGTTTGATTATATCCGTACTCAATTTAGGCTTGATGCTACGAATCATGAAGTGGTTAAAAAACAGGAAAAAGAAGTTTTAACTGAATCCGGAAGTAAAGTGAAAAAGACTGACAACATTAAGTTGACTGTAAGAGAAGCCCTTCAAAGACACACCTCTAAATTGACAAAAAAAATACTTTAAAAAACAAGAAATTCAACTGTGCATAAAACCCAATATTAATCAGATATCAACTCCCCAAAGCATAGCTCTGTGAATCTGCTTAAAGTATTGCATTGACATGATTAAAGATTCATCTCCAAAAACATCATTTGCATCTAAGTCATTAATGTTAGAACCTTCTAGCCAGTCATTAATTGTTTCCACATGATCATAAATTTCTTCCCATAGAAGCTCAAAGTTCTCCGGCGCATTTCCAACCTTCCAAAAACCATTCTCAACTCCGTAACTCCCCCAAAGCAAATTTAAATCATGAATATCATATCCAGCTTTTTTAAATATTAGACTTGCCCTACCTGTAGAGAGCCGAAGCATTAATAATGCTCTAGCAAGAATTGCCACGACATTTAAAGTGTTAGCAACATTATCATATGCTGCTTGGCTAGCGAAGTTAAAAATGGAATGCTGAGAATTTCCTTTCAAAAAGTCAGAAAAGCTGTCATCCGTTTGCAAACCTAGATTAGAAAGCGTTTGAGTCAACAAATCCTCAAATGGATTCGCCTCCCTAACATCTTGGGAAAAATTGTCATATACTTGCTTCAAGAACATTTTCAATAGATGCTTATCGAGTAAATTAAATCGATTGGTCCCCGATGGCTCAATAAGCCGCCAAAAGTTCTGAATTTCAGCTACCGACTCCCCGTACGTCATCACCATTCTACTTGTAACTGTATTTCTTTGAGGACGGTAACTAACTTCATTCCTAGTATTTCTATCTGTTCTCAATAAGCTAACATCTAGATTCCATTCCCGGATCCAACTTTGAATTATCATTTTTGCACTCAATGTTGTTCCATGAGGAAAAGCATCAATCCATTCTTGAAATGTTTTGCCAGAAACACTAAAAATGCTAAGTATATCACTATTCTCGGGTTTTTGAGATGAATTGGACCACCTTTCTATCATTTCCCACACAGCTTGATGCGTACCGCTAAAACTACTACTTGCTGTGAGAACGCTTGCTGAACTAAGACTAAAGTGCTCCTTATCAAAAACACCTATACCTTCAGATGCTAGAAATGACATAGAACCACGCAGTTCAGAGTAGTAAGCCAAATGAATCGCAACAGAATGATTGCCATTCACTAAGGCATCAATAGCACTTGCTAAGTATTCCCAGCCATCCATAGAATGGACAACAGTTGATAAAGCTATATATGTCTTGAAGTGATCATCACTTATTGCAACAGAACTTCGATTTTTGATATTGTTTATACAATCACCAATTAATGGATGATTGTTTTCCAATAAGACCCCAGTAGGAATATTCAGTTGCTTAATAAGCAAAGCACCATTTATAATTGGAATGCTGGAAGCACCGTCGATGAATGCTTGCATAGTGGCTTGAGACATGAGTGATGAATTAAATCAATTTTTGACTATTTCTTCAAGTTGAGAATTTACAGCTCTCAAAAGCTCATTGTCAGAACTTTTAAAGAGCTCAATTAACGCTTTCCATATAAGGGAATAACCACTACTACCTTTGTATTGATTTTGAATCAGCGACTGCATTTGATTTTCATCATCGGTAAAGGGAGCAGAAGGTGTTCTCCAATCAAATTCAATAAACTTCTTACTGAACTCTAGTATCACCGGATACAATTTATGTGACTTAAACTGCTCAATAGCAATATCAATATCAGAAGATCTAATTTTCTTATCATCAACTTCACCTTCCCAATCTAATTCATTAAAGTTCCAATCGTCCAATGAAGCAAGCACATAGAAAAAATCATTCATAAACATACTTGAACCTCGTACTCCTTGATCCCTAGAAAGAAAGGAGTTCTTCGAAGTAAGCCCAGGATGAATATTAATAACTTTTTCTTCTTCTATTTCTCGAATTTTTTGTGCCCAATGCGGCTCTGTCAATTCTTTTTCCGAATCCAAAGTATCGTTCAATGCAATGGATATTGAATCCCAAATAAGAACGATAAAAGCAGCTTGCTGCGTCCTATTCCAATCTAACACCTGAAAGGTTTTTGCTTTAATTGAATCAGAAAAAAGCCCGCCCATTGTTCGCGATGTTCTCTCCGAACTTTTTTTAAGAAATGAGCTCGTAAGTGCTTTGATAAATGCTGCCTGACTAATATTTCCATCGCCCTCTCCCAGCATTTTAATTCTACTGAACCAAGGACTTTCAGGATAAGACCATAGCACCTCCACAAGTTCTTGCGCCCTGTTCTCCCGGTAAAACATTAATCCTTCCTTAGAATTTTCCAGCCATTTTTGAGTCCGTAATAACGGATAAAGATCGTAACCAAGGCTGGTGTTTATTTTTACCGGCTTAATATTAATAGTGTAGAATAAATATGCTTGCCAAGCCAAATCCAAATCAAAATAAGCAATTACTGGTAGTTCGTAATTTCCATCCAGAACATCACCTTCCTCAAATGCCCACAATCTATGTTGACCATCAATAATCTCCAGTGGTTTCAATTCTGGTTCCCAGTCTTCTTCGAAGACTCCACCCGGAAGTTCAATTGTTGGAAAATCTGTATCTTGATTTGTTATCTTGATAACGTTTGATGAATCGACCGACCTTCCATTTCTTTCAGCTCCAAGCCCAATGATATTAGCAATCACTGCGGTTGGAAGCATTCCAGGCATTTTTAAATTCTTATATTCTTCCGAAATACGTTGGTCTTCTGAAATAGTTGACCAAGGAAAACCCCCTCGAATATAATTCCTTATTTCTTGTGATCGACTCTCAGTGTGCTTACGCTGCACCTGCATGTCTTCACTTCTCGGTGTATTGGCTTTACGTCGATGAACATCTGATAATCTTTTCAAAAGTCGTGCGTCCATCTTGAACATTAGATAGTAAGGTTTAGGTTGAGTGCGCTTTTCCTCAGTTTTAAAATCTATTTCATTCCATTCGTTTAGCCATTGATTAACCTTGTACGCTTGAAAAACTGAATATTTATCCTTCAATTGATTAAGATTCACTTTAAGAGAACTCTCTTTAAGACTGTTTCCAGACACCCAACTTTCAAACTGTTTAACATCTAAACCAATTGCCCGATGAAATTTGTATTCAATAGAAGTTTTTAAGAAATCTGAACCGTTCCAACCTATTTTATAAAGTCTATTTTCCAACAATTTTCTAAAGAGTATTCCAACTTCACCTTTTTCGAAAAGTGGAGAAAGATCAAATTCGACCTCGTCATTTCTTCGTGAACTATTAGGAGCAGCACCTGACTCTACTAGTGCACTGCGAAGATTAGTAAACTGTTTTCCAGGTGAAATAGTAAATTTCCCTCCCATCTTCCCTTCCTGAGAATAAAAATCCGCAAAATATTCGATGTTTTCGTGGTGCGTAAAAATAGCAGCCAAAAGAGAAAATAATCGTTTTTGTGCCGGATACTCCTGAATTTCCATCCAAAACTCAGGAATCGGTTCTGATAAATTATCCATTCCAAGAAAATTTCTCAGACTTGGCTCGTCAATACCAGCTTCTCCAGAAATAAACTTTTGAATTTCTTCTATTCCAGAGGAAGCGATATTAATCATTTTTACTGCGTCATACTTTGTCCAAGAGGATCTAAGTTTAGTAATATCCATGAATGTGGTATTTAGGTATTTACAACATTGGTAATGCAATAATAAGAATTTCTTTTACTATTTTATGTTTTTCATCGCTTCGTCCCATAGTACTATGATTATAGTCAACCTCACGTGTGTATATATTGTAACTAGAACCAAACGATTCACGAGCAATTGCACATATTCTTTCCAATGAGATCATCCCAGTATTACTATAGCTCAAAACCAGTTTTGAATGTTTAATTGCTACTTTTTCAAACAGTTGCTTAAAGGCATCTTCAACCTCTGTGCGCTTGCAAAACGGTGATTGATGACGATCATCTCTATATCTCCCCTTAAAATTTACTTTCGGGTAATCATATTTCACTAAAGTTTCTAATGCATGATAGAATCGAGAGTAATGAACAAATGCATATGGTGGGTCTGCATATATCAGCGATCTTTCTGGTAAAGAATCCAAGCAGTCTCGGTAGTCCATTGAGGTAACCTGATGATCAAATTCAGTATGAGAAATCTTTTTTAACCCCTCAAGTTTGCTTAAAAAGAAAGGAAGAATCTCCCTTTTCCGATAAATCAAAATATCTTGCATCGATGCCACATTATTAGCATCTCTGTATTGAGCATAATGCCCAGTACTCTGAGCATTATAAGCCATGGCGTACATCAAGCTAGAAAGTAGCGGATAGTATATCGGCAGCTCTTTATAATTTTCAATAGCGACGCGCATAGCATCTATCCAAAGACATTGGTCATAAGACCAATATGTTCCTGAATAGTTTTTTATGAATAGATGATGCTTGATTCCAGCAAATTTCGAATAAATTAAGTTTTGCTGGAGTTCTTCAATTGCATTAAATTCATTCAAGTCAAGATCATCTCTATATATGAAATTTAGATTCGGGTAAAGTCGTTTTACTCTTTTTACATGGCGATTGGCTAGTTCTAACACCCGATCAATTACATGCTGATTGGTCTTCCAATCAATATTGACCAAATATGTTTTGGAGAGAACTGCAGAGTATTCTTGTATGTCATTAGAACGAATATTCGCACTATTAGCAAAGGATCCACCAACAATTCCCGTTCCCGCAAACAGGTCACAAATGGTTTCACCGTCAAAAATTTCAGAAATGGAGTCATACAAAAAGTGAATTAGTTCCCTTTTTGCTCCCATATATTTGATGATGTGTGGAAGATCATGTCTAATATTAAGACTACAAGATTGTTCTTCAATTTTCACAGCTAAATTCATTTTCAAATATACTCTTTTAATATAATTAGTATCCGATGATATTAACGCAGATTTCAAAAATATCATGTTCACAAAGTTCCTGAATCAGTCCGTAAACTATTTACGAACAATGCCATCAGTTCATTTATTTTTATCCTTGATTAAACAATTGCATGTACCAATCCGGCGGTTCCACAAACCCTCTCATCCAAAACGCCTTCGCAGACAAGTGATTCCGTTTGGTTTTAGTTATGATCTCAGGAAACTCATCAAAACTCTCAAACGCTATAGCAAGAAAATCGGCTCGGAGAATGGAATTAACTTCCAGGAACCGGGATCGGTCTCTTGTTTGAATGAGATATTTCAGATCTGTTTGGCGTTGATATTCGGAAAAGGCTCTTTGGGTGAAGTAGTGCAGTACAACCAGGTAATCTTCAATTGAGCATGGTAAATTTGCTTTTCCGGACATGAGATTCAAAACTCGGTCCGCAACGATTTGATGCTTTAGGGAAAGAGGTATAGATTCACCAATCAGTTTATTACTGCAGTAAAAACAATAACGCAATGCATCTAATGGATCTTCTTTGAATTTTGGGATATCCGGATGGAAATAAACTATTGGGTGATCACAAACCGAACAATGATCTTGAAGGTAAACCCGACATTCCAGACAAAAGAAGAATAAAGACAAGCGCCAATGTATTCGATGGTAAGCGATTTTATCTTTGGACCAACAATCAGGACAGATCTGTAGCCCAAATGAACGAATTGTTTTTCTGGCCCTTGGAATCAACCAGGGAACAAACTTTCGATCCATTAACTTATCAAAACCTGATAAATTGGGATTACTTAGTGTAAAAGCTCTTAAGTCATTTGATGGTATCGGCGTATACTTGGAAATCTCCTGAAGGAGGAACTGACTCGGGAGAAGATCAAAATCTGCAAGTCTAAGTAATTTGGGATCAACCCGACCTTCAAAATAAGTCTGTAGGTCGCAATAATGAGCATTCACCAAACGAAATACCCAAGAAGTAAGTGATTCCTCTTCCAGTGGAGGAACATAAAGGAAACTTGTTTGTCCGGGTTGAATAATCACTTAACGCAAGAGCTCGCGACTCCGGCGAACAGACGGAGCATTCCAACTAATTTCGGAAAGCGTCTTCAAGGTAATTTTCTCTTTTCCGGATTGAATTTCATGGACTGCAGCTTTCCGAATAATTTTAATGATCTCTCCCAACAATCCTTCGCTCATTTCCAGGATCTTCAACGCCAACTTTTCTTCGATCAAGTTGGATGGTTCTTTTAAGGCAATCACTTTCTCCAGGGAAGCTAACATTCGAAGATATTCCGTATCATATTTCCACTTTCCTAAAATGACCTTATCGAATCTGTTGGCAAGCTGGTCATCTGAGTTAACCACATAAAAGGCATCATTCGTTCCTGAACCAACAATCGAAAGCTCCAGTTCATTTGCAATAAATTTGATTACCTGGAGGAATTCGCGTTGTTTAGCAGAACTTCCTAGCAAGACGTTGTGGAACTCATCCAGGATAAGAATTTTCACTCCCAATCTCCGCATTCCTCCGATAACAGCAGATTGTAAGTACTCAACTCTTCCCGAACTTTTGTACGGCACCTGCAGCTTATCCAATATCGAAATGTATAATCGTTTTTCGCTCGGAACCGGTGGACATTGTATCATCATTACCTCCATCACAATTCGCTGATAGGGTGTTTTTGACTGCGGATCAATAGCATCAACAAACCGAGGTGGATTCATAGATTCAAACCGTTTACCGATCAAAGTCTTCCCGTTGTTGGTATCACCAATGATCAGGAGATTTGGCATCCGATGTGTCCTCGGAAAAGCAAGTAGCTCTTCCAGCATTTTGATAACCTCATTTGCTTTAGAATACCCAATCCATTTTGCTTTTTGGATCTCCAGTATTCGTTCATCATTTATATCAAATGTTTTCATCTATGTCAAAAGGTTTTATAGCAGATAAGTCAATTTCCGGACGAGAAGAATACGTTTGTTCGGTAGCAGCTGTAGGAGTAAACTCCTCTACTTTTCTAGCGCGATTCTCCCGTTTAGCTTCACGTTTGTTTTTTTGTGCCCTGGTTTCGATTTCTTTCATTCGCTCGATTGCATCAAATATAAGATCCTGGTTGATCTCCGCTTTTGGATTCGTTTTGCGAATGTAACGTAGAGCTTCACGATGCTCCCAAATACTTATCCCGGGTTTGCTTCTGTCTTCCAAAAACACAGAAACATACTTTTTTTCAGTTGGATCAAAAAAATAGATTTTACTAATGTCTCGCGGATCTCGTTTAAAGACAAACTTTGTAGGTGTTTTCGTTTTCACAAAACTATCACCCCGAAAAGAGACCGAATCATAAAGGTATCTCTTGAAAACATCGTGATAATAGGTGATATGATCAATCGTAACGCCAGTTCTCCGAATGGTTCGTTCAAAGTATGGCAAAAAATCCAACTTCACCTTCTCCTCATCTAATGATAAGGTTTGCAAACCAATTCCATCAAACTGAGCTGAACCAAAAATCCCTTCCGCGTATCTGAGAATTGGAGCCGTACCAATTCCTTCGTGAATTCTTTGATGATACTTGTCAACTATGTAAGTATAAAGCCATTCTTCCAATTCAGTGAGTGTCATAATAGCTTTAGCTTCACTATCATAATTCTGCCGGTATTTCGGATCAGAAAAAGTAGCTCCCGGTAATGCATGAGTTTCCTTCGCAAAGGTTCCCAATAGTCGTTCAATATATCCTCCCCAGTGCGGTTTCGTAACGGGTCTCCAATTGATTGAAATACCATATTCCTTGCATGATCTTTTCAACATATTCCCTCTAAACTCCTTGGCGTTATCCATGTGGATTGAACCCATCACTCCGTAAAGCGGCCAGTCACCTTTCAAATTATATTTAGCTAATAAATGGTCCTTAGGGAGAATCGAATTCGAAAGACAAATACCTGTACCTAATGATCCTGGAGGATCCATTGAAATATATAAGCCCGTTATCATCCGGCTAAACACATCTATTCCCACTGTTATACATGGTCTTCCGATAGGTTCACGATCCCTATCGGAAACAACAATAATATCTAGCAACGTATGATCGATTTGCACAACGTCCAGTGGGTGTTTCGCTAATGAAAAAGTACCGGGAGCAGGACCAACTTTTCTATCTGTCAAAACTTTTCCTGCCCTCTTCTCCAATTTTTGTTTTTGGCTGTATCTTGCAATTCTGTTTCTGATCGTATTTTCATGAGGTGGATTTATGCCTGCATTTCTGCATCTCAAAAGCACTTCTTCCACCACTTTTGTTTGTGATTTCTTCTGAGAAGTAATATAAATATCTCTAATCGTGTCGTTGATGATCAAATCAAGTGTTTCATCTAAACGACTCTTTCCCCTTCCACCAGGTTTATCCAAGGGAGCTAGTGACGAAACCATACTGGTTACATTGTAATCATTCAACCAGCGATAAATTGTCACCATACTGATATTATTCTCTTTCGCAATTCCCTTGATCCACTCCGTCCTATTTGGAATAGTTGTCCCTTCACGATCAGCTCTTACAATCGATTCAATAATAGAAAACCGTTCCTGAGCGATTTCCCAATCTTTGTCTGAAATTCCATCCAGAAAAAGTAGCTCTTCGGAACTCTCATCATTCGAAGTCATTAACTGAGATAACTCTACAATTTCGAGTTCCTGGGTATGAACATTCCGAACAATTCCCTTCTTGAAATCCAGGAATTTCTCTAACACAACCTTCTCTGAATTGTAGTAGTATTGTTTCCCGACGTTTTTTCTTTCTTCCATTAATCAGCAATAGATTTTATAGTTGTGGGCCATATTTCCGTTTTCATCGTGAGCTTTTGAGTCGTGTCGCAATTAATTTCTCCGATCTTGATCGCATACCAAAGCGCATACAAACAACGGCCTTTCACATTGAAATGAGCATCTTTCAATGTTAACATGAATTCCTCCGGAGTGGTGAATCGGAGATCTTGCATAGTTTTCATCATTCGCGCGTAGCAACCCTGATCGACCATGTCGTATTTATAGCGCATCAGGAATTTAGCATTCTCCAGGAATGTTGTCCGGATGTATTCTTCGGTGATTAACTTAAATTCCCAACCTTGCTGCTTGCAATAATCCATCGCGGCTTTAAACTTCATCTTGTACTTGTGTAAATTGTCACGGAGATCTGCCTTGTACTTGACTTCACAAAGCCAAGGCTTCAAATTTTCGTTTTCGTGGAAGTGAATTAGAAAATCAGGAGTATAAGTACGTAGCTTTTCACCATCCCAATATTCAATTACCAACGGCTGCTCCTCGTAGTAGTTCACTAAGGTATGAAACTCCAAGGCAATTGCGAAGTCCTTTTCCAGACTGGACTCAAACCAAATCATGGAGTCCATTTTTTCGCTCGGAAACAATCCCGAGAGTGATTGGTATTTTACTATGAGTCCTCTTTTTGCCACGTTTTCAATTACTTCACTCAATTTATACCTTTTTTTCATCTTCTTCTGTATTATTTTTCAACAACTTCTGTGAGAACGGGTCGGATTTCGGGTGGATTTTTTTCATTTCCTTCTGGAACTGACAGTGATCTTGCCGAAAGTAAAAAATCAAAAAAAAGTTGTAAACTGTTAATTTTAACAGCATTAAACCATTAACCTTATCTACTTATGGAATATTTACAAGAACACCAATCACCTTATTGAAAGCACGAACTGACGGAAGATTTCGGTTTCACAGACAGCTCAGGAAAAACCTGGCCGGGACTCGACTTATGAGCTCATGAATCTAAAACATTGAAGGGCGTATTAACTCGAAACCTTTGATAATAAAGAGGAAATTCCTGAAAAGTTGCTTATTCAATTAAAATTTAGTCAAGTACATCTTGAATTAAACCAAAACCCAATTACATTGGTTTTCAGCAATTTAAAACACTAGTTCAACGAATTCTTTAATACAAAATCGTTTTACTTGCGGAAAACCACATTTGCATTTTCAGTATTTATACGGTTGCACAGGCTTTACAAAGTATTTACCTTTGTCATACACTATTCGCAAAAAGAGTCGGAAAACTGATTTGGGCACACCGTTTGTCAAGGAAACAGGAGCGTTGTCTGGCAGGTATTAGAAGACCTTTAAAGAATTGAATATGACTGGGAAATTTAGAATCAATAAAATTAATTTTCCAGTCTATTCACCAGGATGCACTATTCGACACTAAAGATAGAAAGTGCTTGCTATTCAAACAGCGCAAAATAGCAAGTATTAAAGATACTCTTACGCAAGAGTTAGTTAGGTTAAGTTGTAGTAGAAAAGCCTCGGTAGCGATATCGGGGCTTTTTCTTTTTCACTTTAAATGCAAGCTCTACCTTAATAGAGTCTCGTAAAGCGCACTATTATAACTCTAAAAATGTTTTCCAAAAATCAGGAAGCGGTTCCTGCAACTCGATTATATCACCTGTAAACGGATGTTCAAACTTCAAACTACTGGCATGCAGGAACAATTCATGAATACCGAGCTCATTTTGAAAATAATGATTGTGATGCCGATTCCCGTATTTCGGATCATTGATAATCGGATGAGCCATTTTATTTGCATGGATCCGCAATTGATGCATTCTGCCCGTTACGGGAAGCATTTCCACTAAACTGTAACGCTGTCTTTCATAAGGCGGAATGACATAATCACGCTCAAAATGCTCTAAACATCTAAATTTCGTGAGTGCTTCCTTATAATTACCCCGATCATTCTTTACCGGAGAATCTATTTCTCCTTCAGTTTCCAAATGCCCGCGCAACAGCGCCAGGTACTTTTTTTCGATTGTTCTATTCTCAAATAAACTCTGGAAATCAGCTACCCAGGCAGGTTGTTTTGCAAACAGCAGTAATCCGGAGGTTTTCCTATCCAGGCGATGTACCGGACAAGCTTCAGACCATCCCTGCTCCCTGATCAAATCCGTCAAAGATGTTTCTTCGATATTCCGTGCATAGTAAGAATGGTGTACGATCAGGTTATTTGGCTTAAAAACCACCAAACACCATTCGTCTTCAAAAAGTACTTTAACCGAATCTTTGTTCACAATTCCCACATAAGTCCGCAAAGGTATTCCGAAAATTCAGAAACAAAAAACGTGGAAGATAACTCTCTCCCACGCTTACAGGTTGGCTTTGGTTTTAATTATTCGATCGTAACCGCCAATTGGTTCACACGTTCTTTTCCGAAATAATAATTCTTTCCGTTAATTGTTGCCTGCACCAATTTGTACGGCACAATCATCACCACCGAACTACCGGCATTCAATCCGCTCAATTCAGAAGCCGAGAATGTACAAGAGTTAGCGCTTCCGACAACTGTTTTGGATACATTTCCAACCATAAACAGTGTAGAATCAGCGCCCGAAACGTTAGAAGAAGTCAACGTATAACCATTTGCTCTATTTACAGTAGCAGAACTTGTAATTGCAGATCCTGTAGGGAACACCAGCGAACCTGCATCATATGTAAACCCGGTATGTCCGTTTCCTCCTGCAACAGACCAATCCGTAGCGGAAGAGAAATCCAATCCGGTAGGCATTGTTTGGCTCGGGCTGAAAGTATATGCATTGTTAGATGCTTTTGTCAGGTTTTGGGAATTCACCGAAACGGCACCTACATCTACCAAATCAGTTGTTCCGTTCATAAAAACCCCGACCGCAGTGCCGATCTCAATAGTGAAACCCTGAACCGTACTGGAAGATTTGATCGCCCACATAACACCGTCGGCGTTGGCTGGAACAGGCGTTGTGTTCCCTGCAGGTGTACTTACGGGGGCTGGTGTTGGTTCTTCCGGGATAATGTCTTCTTTTTTACAGGCAGACATAACCACGCTCAGTGAACAGAGCAAAGCAAATAAAGTTGTTTTTGAATTTTTCATCCGATATCATTTATTGGTTCCTGCAAACTTATTCCATCAAAAGAGACCATTCAATACTTCATTTGCCGTATTTTTTTGAACCAATTTGGTAGTGATCGGTCACAACTGATCACTACCAAGCCGAATTATTCTCGTAACTTTGCAGTCAAATACAAATGAGCAATGATTATCAAAGAAGCCAAATTCGTTATCAGTAATACCGATATTAAACTTTGTCCGACAGATGGCAAACCGGAATATGCATTTATCGGACGATCGAACGTAGGAAAATCTTCTTTGATCAACATGCTGGTCGATAAAAAGGATCTTGCCAAAACCTCGGGAAAACCGGGAAAAACACAGTTAATCAATCACTTTTTGATTAATGACGAATGGTATTTGGTCGATCTTCCGGGTTACGGATATGCAAAAGCTTCTAAATCCAGCAGAAACCAGTGGGAAAAATTTATTTCCGAGTATTTGACCAAACGTGAAATGCTGATCAACATCTTTGTTTTGATCGATTCACGGTTGGAACCACAAAAAATCGACCTGGAATTCATGACCTGGTGTGCTGAAAAACAGCTGCCTTTCTCCATGGTTTTTACCAAAATCGACAAACTTTCCAGTTCAGCGCTTCAGAAGAATCTTGCCGCTTATAAAAAAGAAATGTTGAAGTATTGGGAAGCCCTGCCACCGGTATTTACAACTTCCAGCGAATCACAATTCGGACGTGAGAAGCTCTTGAATTATATTGAACAGATCAACACGGATTTACTAAACAGTAAATCCTGATCGAGTATATACATAATACAAAAAAACGTAGCGGCGCGATTAATCGCGCCGCTACTGGTTTAATCTGTTTTCAATTTAAAGATCCATTCTTCCGCGAATCGTTGAGGCGATGGTATCTTCGAGGTCTGTGAATTCGAAATCCGGAAAATCACGCAGCAATTTTTCATTGGAAAATTTAGAATCATTTTGCGAGCTCCGGGCACTTTCTTTGGTGATTGTAGGTCTTTTGCCCCGGATTCTACCGATAATTCCTGATAGACGCCAAGCCAAGCCCGTTAAGAATGATCCTGCTAATTTAGATGGAGCTTTAACCCCCAACTGCTTACAAATTCGATCGAACAATTCTTTGAACTTCAAATTGGAGCCGGTTACCAGGTAGCGTTCACCTGTATTTTCCGTTTCAATAAGTTTTAGGATCACCGCTGTAACGTCCCGCACATCTACAAAGGCATTGGAGCCTTTCGTATAGTACTTCAATCCTTCATGGAGAGTCCTAAAGATTTTGAGAGAGCTTTCTTCCCAGGAGCCGGGACCAAACATCACACTCGGATTTACAATTGAAACATTCAATCCTTCTTCACTGGCCCTCCAGACTTCTTTTTCCGCGCTGAATTTTGACAGCGAATAACCGCTCACCTCATCATTAGGATTCCACCCGTTACTTTCGCGTTTTAAACCATCGGTAAATTGAGAATCACTTCCAATAGCTGCTGTAGAAGAAACATGGATGAATTGGCTAACATCAGCATCCAAAGCGAAATTGACCATATTGGCAGTTCCACGTCTATTGACTTTGAAAAGCATATTAAAATCCCTGCGATGAAAAGAAACAAGCGCTGCACAATGAACCACTTTTGCAATTCCTAACAGAGAATCTTCCACATCCGAAAGGTCGAGAACATCCCCCTTAAACCAGTGCAGATTTTGAAGCAGCATCTCTTTTTCTTCCGGATGATAAAAATCCAATAACCTGTAAACAACCTGTTTCCTCGCCTCATCTCGATACAGTGCTCTTACCTCATAACCTTTATGAAGCAATTCAACCACTACATGTGATCCGAGAAGTCCAGTTGAACCGGTTACCAAAATCATGCTTTTACAAATGTAAGCAGGATTCTTGAGTGTAAAATGGAATGGCGTGTTTATTAATTTGAATATTTTATCAGAAAAAATGAATATTTAACGATTTTGGAGAAACAACCAGTTTTTTTAATTAATTGGATTGTACGTACCTTTGATACATGAAATGGAAAAATCTACTACAAGTCATTTCAATTCTTGCGTTAATGAGTTCATGTCAGTCGGAATATGAGCGCCAGGTTGAACATGCCAAAAAATTAGTCGAGAAAGAACGGACCTTATTGAACCAAATGGGAGAAATGGAAACCATTTCTTACAGTTATGCGGCTCTTGAAGCGATTCAAAAGGAGCTTTCATTCCGCGCACATCTTTCCGGGAATGAAGAACTTTTCAATGAACAGATTGCGGATTACCGGAGCGATTGCGAAATCAAGGTTGGTGATAATCAAAAACTTATTTCAAAGTTCCCTTAATCAATCTGCAGTTCCGTTAAGGGATCCCAAAAAACCTCTTTCCAATGAACGATTTGGTCGTTCTCTACGGAAATACCATCCATTAGAAGCAGTTCTTCCATTTGTGTGGGCGTTTCAAAATGCATTTTCCCTGTTAACATACCATTTCGGTTCACGACCCTCTGAGCAGGTATATCCGGAATATTATGCGCAGCGTTCATTGCCCAGCCCACCATCCGGCTCCCACTTTTTGCCCCCAGGTATTTGGCAATTGCACCATAAGAAGTTGCTCTTCCCTTCGGGATTAATTGTACAACCTGGTACACCCGGTCAAAAAAATCGGCATTTGCTTCTGAGAGTTTGATAGGTTTTACCATGCTTTAAAAGTAGAAAATGTTCAAAAAGGTTCAAAGGGTTCAAAGCAAAATACTTTTAAGAGGTTATTTGAACTTTTGAACTTTTGAACTTTTTATCGAAATAATGTAACATTCAAAATTTTGGGGAATTATAAGGTTAAATCCAAGATACCATGAAAACCTTAGTTTTACTAAGTGGACTATTCCTTATTTCCACTTCATTACACGCACAATTGTCGGAACCACCGGAAGAGAGCCAATTACCTTCCTGGGACTTAAAAGTTTATCCGAATCCAACCAGTGATTTATTAATGGTTACTTCCTCTATCGAGATTAAAGACATTACTTTGATAGATCTGAACGGCCAGGTTCTGAAAAATCATGCGATGCCGAATTGGTGTTTCTCATTGCATGATCTTCCGCAGGGATGGATTTTCGTTTACATAGAGAGTGTCGACGGACGTATCGAAAAGAAAAACGTTTATAAAAATTGACAATATCGGTAGGTCCGCAACGCATTGCGGACCTACTTTTTTATCCGGAATTCATAAGCATATTTTACATTTGCAAGAAAAGAATCATGAGAGCGCTTCTTACCGTTGCATTACTGCTTATTTCCAATTCATTCATGACTTACGCCTGGTACGGGCATTTAAGGGAAAATCCGGAAGCAAAGAAAACCGGCTTTTGGGTTTTTGCGACAACGATCCTGATCAGCTGGGGAATTGCTTTCTTTGAGTATATCTTTATGGTCCCGGCGAATAAATTGGGCTACCAGGGAAATGGCGGTCCTTTTTCACTTATACAGTTAAAAATTATCCAGGAAGTTTCTTCCATACTCATCTTCATGGTCTTTTCCCTGATCTTTTTTAAGGATGAAGCGCTCAAATGGAATCACGCATTGGCTTTTTTGCTGATTTTGATCGCGGTTTATCTGGTGTTTAAGAAGTAAGGTTCAAAAAGAGTTCAAATCTTCTTCGTTCTTCGAACTTCGAAGGTTCAAAGAGTTTAAATATTTCATTTGAACATTTGAACATTTGAACATTTGAACATTTGAACTATTTAACCATTTTCAAAAACGTCAGCCACATAATTTTGATATCCTGACTTAAGGTGGGATTTGCAATGTATTTTTTATTCAATGCTATTTTGGCCGGCATAATTTCTTGGATGTAAGTTTCCCGCGGATTTTCGGATTGACCGAGCAACTCATTCTCCTTGAAATATTCCAATGACGCATAATCGGTAATTCCTGGCTTTACAGAAAGAACCTCGCGTTGTTCCGGCGTATACAGATCTACGTATTCCTGCACTTCAGGGCGCGGACCAACCACACTCATTTCTCCAACTAAAACATTTATAAACTGCGGAAATTCATCGAGCTTTGATTTGCGGATAAAGTAGCCCACCCGTGTAATTCTCGGATCACGCATACCAACCGTCAGTTTTCCCAGTTTGTCCGCATTAACACGCATGGTACGGAACTTCCACAAGCGGAAAGGAACACTGTTCTTTCCAACACGCTGCTGCCGATAAAAAACGCCGCCTTTACTTTCGCACAGAATTGCAATCGAAATAATAATTCCGAAAGGAAGAAACAGCGTCAGTACAATGAACGAAACGAATATGTCGAAAAGACGTTTCATTATCTCATTACTTGTTTTACAGCATTTTTAACGGCCCGGATCACGATTTGTACTTGTTCATCCGTCAAATCAAAATAAACCGGCAAGGTAATTTCATTGGAATATTTATCCCAAGCTTCCGGGTAATCTTCCATCTTATATCCTCTGCTCTTGTAAGCTGTCAAAACAGGAAGCGGCTGAAAATGTACATTTACGGAAACATCCTGATCAAAGATTGCCTGAATAATTGCATCTCTTTGCGCCTCAGACGCACCTGCTATGCGAAGCTGATATAAATGATAACAGGTTTCGCGCTTCTCATCCTTCATTTTAGGAAGTATCGCCCAGGGTTCATTTTTCAATCCTTCGTTATAAGCCAGACAAATGGTTCTTCTTCGGTCTAAATTTTCCTGGAAACGCTCCAGTTCCACCAATCCTATTGCGGCCTGGATATCCGTCATATTGCATTTGAATCCGGGCTCTGTTACGTCATAACGCCAGTTGCCTTTCTGAGCTTTTGCCAAAGCATCTTTATTTTGCCCGTGAAGGATCTTTACGCATAAGTCTTTGTAAATTTCCTCGTGATCAAAACCATCAGGCAGGTTAATGGACATCGTGCCACCTTCCGCCGTTGTCAGGTTTTTTACCGCATGAAAGGAAAAACAGCTCACATCCGCTATAGCTCCGGAACGTTTTCCTCTATAAGTCGCACCGAAAGAATGTGCTGCATCGGCCGCAACCAGGATACGGCCCAATTGCTTTTGGAAATCCGAATTCGGCTGGAACATGCTTTTTATTTCAGGATCATTAACGATCTCAAAGATTCCGTCATAATCACAGGGAAATCCGGCAATATCAACCGGCATAATCGCTTTGGTTCTTGGTGTAACTGCTTTTCGGATTGCTTCAACAGAAATATTAAAATCATCCGGATTAATATCCACCATCACTGGTTTTGCCCCGGTATGTATCACCACATTTGCCGAAGCACAATAAGTAATTGCGGGAATGATCACTTCATCACCCGGACCGATTCCCCACCAGCGCAACACCACTTCCATTCCTGCTGTCCAGGAAGAAACTGCAACCGTACATTTATTACCGCAGTATTCTGTCAATTGTTTTTCGAACAGCTTTGTTCTCGGACCAGTTGTGATCCAACCGGAAGTTAAGGCACTTGTTACCTCATCAATTACACGCTGATCTATACGGGGCGGTGAAAATGGAATCATTTGGAAAATTTATATTTCAAAGGTAAAAAATAGTTTTTATCGGGACATTTTTTTGTACTTGTCCCCCGGTTTCTTATTGGCAATCAAAAAGGCTGCTATTCCTTTCAGGTATCCCCATCCGTAACTGATATGCAGGATGGGAAAAATGATCAGGATCTTATTGAATTCAGAAACTCCTTTGGCAATTTTTGTGGTCACCAGCAGGTCCAAAAGCACATAGAGTCCCAGAAACCCAAGCCCAATCAAGCCAATTAACGGGTGGATCAAAAATGAAAACGGGAGGAGTATTAAAAACAATACAAACAACGGCGGAACCAATTGCCGAAGCGTTGTTACAGCCTTATGCTTTTTGTTTACGTATACCTTCCAGTAACCATACTGCATGAATTGTTTCCACAGCTGCTTCAGGTTTCCACGCACGTAATATTTCAGGAAAATTCCTGCATGGAAGAAGATCTTACCTCCATTTTTAGAAACCCGGTAATTAAAATCATCATCCTGGTTGCGTACCAATTCTTCATCAAAATACCCGATCTTCTCAAAAACCCACATCGGGTACATCGGACTGGTGACCGTATCTGTATAACCCGATTCGTTTAACGTCCGGAAATTCCCCAATCCCATTCCAAAACTGGTCGACATGGCTTTCGCAATATGTTCCCCTGTTTGATTGATGTACTGGTTAACTATCTTCCCTCCGACACACCAGGTAGCAGAATCTGTCTGCAGTTGATTCAGGCATTCGCTCAAATAGTTCGGACTCAGAATATGTCGCGCTCCTACAATTTGAATGTAATCTGCTGTCATATCAGCATAAATCCCCAAATTAAAGGCGTATGGAGTCAACTGCTTTTTATTGTCGATCAATTTCAGGGACCTATAATTTGTTTGTAGTGCATATATTTTTTCCCGTGTTCCGTCATCGGACATCCCATCTACGATGAAAACAGAAATATGGACCTGCTCTGAGATTTGTGATGCGTAAATTGCATGGATACACTCTTCGATATAGATACTTTCATTCCTGCAAGGAATAATCACTGACAACTTGATCGTATTCATTTTAATTCTTTAGTGTATTACGAATAATGGCCGCTATTTCAGCAGCGGCATTTCCTTTTCCGAAATAATCGCTCCTTTCCTTTACAGGATTAAAGCCAGTAATGGCCTCAACTATCTTTTGTTCATCTGCGCCAACCAGCACATTCCAGCCATTCTCGACGGTCTCCACCCATTCGGTTTCTTCTCTCAAAGTGATACAAGGAACCCCGAGGAAAAAGGCTTCTTTTTGGATTCCCCCGCTGTCTGTCACTATCTTTTTGGCAGATGCTTCAAGCATTACGATATCTAAGTAACCAAGTGGATCTACAGCCTGAATATGTTCCGCGAGCTGTATGTCATAAGCCTGCAGGCATTTCTTTGTTCGAGGGTGAAGCGGAAACACAATTTTCTCTCGAACAGCATTCAACCCATCTACTATAGATCTTAGCCGCTCCGGATCATTGGTGTTTTCTGCCCGGTGGACTGTGCAGAGGATGTATTCTTTTTCAGAAAGCCCGAGAGTATCCAAAACAACACTCTTTTGCCGTGCAATTTCACGGAAGTGCAAGATCCCGTCATACATGACATCTCCCACCAGGTGCACACCTCCACTGATCCCTTCCAGTTTGAGGTTTTTCACTGCAGTATGTGTGGGCGCAAACAATAATTGCGATATATGATCGGTTAAAATACGGTTTTGTTCTTCGGGCATGGCTTTATTAAAACTTCTCAAACCGGCTTCCACATGAATAACCGGAATAAGCATTTTTGAAGCAGCCAAAGCTCCAGCCAACGTGGAGTTTGTATCACCATAAACCATCACAAAATCGGGTTTTTCGGTTTCCAGGACTTTTTCGATTCTTGTGAGCATGGAACCGGTCATGGCACCGTGTGTACCAGAACCGATATTCAAATGGTATTTCGGTTTGGGAATGTGGAGTTCTTCAAAGAAAACATCCGACATATTCGGGTCGTAATGCTGACCGGTATGCACCAGGATCTCTTCAAAATGTTCACTGAATACGGAAGAAACAGCCGCAGCCTTAATGAATTGAGGTCTGGCTCCGAGTATTGTGACAATTTTCAATTTTCCCATTGAGGACAAAATAAGCTATTTCCTTTGAATACTTGAATAAATTCTTTTTAAAGCGGGCTGATCCGGGTAAGAAATTAACACCGCACGATGCCTTCCGTGGAACACAAACATACTTCCGGCGGCAACTGCAGAAGCACCATTCCGAATACCCTCACACAAATGCTCCAGCGTTGCGGCACCGCCACTTGCTATAATCGGTATTTTCAATGCTTTACGAAGAGACTGAATCAAATCCAGGTCATAACCATCTCCCATCCCTTCCCTATCGATCGAATGGATTAGTAACTCACCAACACCCAATTTCTCTAATTCCTGTGCAAAATCAATCGGATCTTTCGGCATTAGTTTTGTTCCCGACCGCGTATACAACTGATAACCGGTAGCTATTTTTTGAATATCCAATGAAACACAAACTGTAGAGCTTCCGAATTCAACTACCGCTTGTTTTACAAATTCAGGGTTCTCTACCGCTTCAGTTCCAATGATTACTTTCTCGATCCCGATTTGGATGATCCGGCGAATATCTTCCATAGTTTTTATTCCTCCGCCGTAAGCTAAAGGCATGAAACATTCTCCTGAAATTTCTTCCAACAACTGAAACGGGATGGAAGTCCCTTTGATAGAAGCATCCAAATTCAGAAAAACCAATTCATCCACTTCTTTTTCATTGAAAATCCGAACGGCATTTAGCGGATCGCCGATATACTTTGGGCTTTGGAACTGAACCGTTTTTACCAAAGCTCCGTTTTGAAGCAGAAGGACCGGAATACACCTAGGTAATGCCATCAGAAATGCGAAACAAAATTGGTTAATAACTGCATGCCGTGCTTGTGGCTTTTTTCCGGGTGGAACTGTACCCCCGCAATATTCCCTTTTTGGACAGACGCATCAAAAAAATGGATGTAATTTGCTTCCAAAAGAACTTCTTCGCGGTTTTTACAGCTCACATAATAAGAATGAGCAAAATAAAACTTGGTTTCATCGTTGAACCCGGTTAAAAGCCCGCTGTCAATATTTTTGATAGAGACGTATTCCCAGCCCAAATGCGGAACCGGAAACAATCGCGGGTCGGAAGGATTGAATTTTTTACTTTCCAGTTCAACCCAGGACAACCCAGGCAAGGTTCCTTCCTCACTTTTCAATCCGAGGAGCTGCATTCCCAAACAAATTCCAAGAATCGGTACTTTATCCGTCAATACACGCTGGTTCAAAACCGGGATTAATTCCCTTTCACGCAGATTCATCATGCCCTGATCGAATGATCCAACTCCCGGAAGGATTAACTTGTCCGCTTTTGAAACGATTTCTTTATCGCCTGAGATAACCGCATCAAATCCGATATACTGAAGCATATTCCGAATCGAACCCAAATTTCCCAAACCATAATCCACAATTACTACCATACAAGTTCAAAAGGTTAAAAGTGTTCAAAAGGTTCCAATTCATCAAAATTCCACGTTTGAACTTTTTTGAACACTTGAACTTTAGATCTGCTATCAAATATACTGTTTACGCCCCATCTGCATAGATCCTTTTGGTCATTCTCAAAAAAAGCAGAATGATTACCAGGTAAACAATAGAAAGCAGGATTGAATTAAAACCAAGTATCCAATGAAAAGGGTCAAAACCGCGATCCGTGACATTGAATTTATCCAAAAGATTTAAAAGGATCGGGAGCACTCCGAAATTGAAAAGCTGGAAGAAAGCAACCGCTATCCCGAAGCCGAACATCAATTTTTGTTTCGACAACACAAGTGACAGGGACGAAATCGGGGATACAATAAAATTCAGCATCAGTGCAGGAGCCAGTATCTCTGCTATTCTTCCTGCTTCTATCCACCGTTCTCCGAAAACAAACCCGAACAATTCACTTCCGAAAAAGAAAAGCACTGTAAACGGAACAATGGAAAGAAAAAACAATGTTCGCAATGTTTTTAGTGTCAATGAATGCAGCGACTGTTTTTTATGAAACATTTCGGAGCTTTTATTGAAGAAAACCTGTCCCAATGACTGTCCGAACAACCCCAAAGGCAGTTTCAGCATTAAATAAGCATAACTATAAGAACCAAATGTTCCTTTGCCATAAAATTCCACGATCAGTACTGCCAACGCCAGATCAACGGCTAAATCCAGTAGCACATGCGGCAAATAAACAACCGGATACGATCTGTATTCCTTTGCCAAAATCCGCATTCTTCTTAAATCAGCAGTGGATGCATGACTTTTTTTATTCGCTAAAAAGGTTTTTACAAATGCAAAAATGGACAAAAAAGAACCCAGCAATGTCCCGAAGATCAATCCGAACGCTCCCCAGTTCAACACGCCAAAAATTAAACGGAGAGCATTCACGGAAACAGAGTTCAGCATGCGCTGAACAGAAATCTGTTTGAAGAGCTTTTTCCTTACGGACCAATTCGTACCCAGATTAATCCAAACACTCACATAAGCGCTCAATATGGAAACAATCAGGAAGATATAATTGGAAAAATTATAAGGCCTTAAAAAGAAATAGGTCAGTCCTACTAAAAAAACAGCAGTTAGTACAATCAATGAAATCCGGAAAGACAAACGATATAATGAGAATGCGTGATTGTCTTGTTTTGCTACCGGCAGTGCTGCTTCATAACGCGCAGTTGCAATAGCAGCAATAAAAGCAACCAAACGTGTATAAACTCCCAGCTCCCCCATATCGGCTGTGGAATAAATTCGTGTAAGAAACGGATAAATGAGGTAAGCTATCAACTGAGCAATTGCAGTACCTGTCATCAAAGTGAGTACTGATCTTACAAAGTCAGATTTAAACGCTTTTATTTGCATTGCAACACATGACGAAGGTATTCATTGATCCCTTCTTCAAAAGTATATACGGGTTTATAATCCAAATATTGCTCCATCTTAGCTGTTGAGGCCAATGAATCTTTGATATCTCCTTTTCTTGGCGGACCGTAAGTCAAGGTGTTTTTCGGAGCGGTTCCCAATTCTTTCAGCCCTTCCTGCAAGCTGTTGATTACAGTATTCAAAGTCAAACTACGCCCGCAGGCCACATTGTAAACCTGTCCGTATGCTTCCTTGTTTTCTGAGATAAGGGAGAGCAGGTTTGCATGAATAGCGTTTTTCACATAAGTAAAATCACGGGATTGTTCTCCGTCTCCGTTGACCACAATTTCGCCACCCTGGAGCATTTTATCCAGGAATTTCGGGATAGCGGCAGCATAAACGCCGTTAGGATTCTGAAAAGGACCGAAAACATTGAAATAACGCAGACCGATTGTTTCCATACCGTGCAATTGGTGATAAACCTGTCCGTACTCTTCGTTTAACTGCTTCGTAGCAGCATAAGGCGAAAGTACTTTTCCCTCCTGGCCTTCGTGTTTGGGAGAAGCAAGAGAATCCCCATAAACCGATGAAGAACTTGCATACACAAAACGTTTTACACCTGCCAGCTTTGCTTCGTGAAGGATCGTTAGAAAACCGGTAGCATTTACACGGTGCGTATTCAGAGGAAATTCAATAGATCTCGGAACAGAACCCAAAGCAGCCTGGTTTGAGATCGCATCCACTTCTTTCAGCAGATCGCGGTAATCATCCGGGTTGCAAATATCTCCTTTAACAAAGCGGTAATTTTCGTAGTGAGACAGGCGGTCAATATTGGATTGAAGTCCTGTTTCCAGGTTATCCAAAACAATAACAGAGGCTCCTATTTTCAATAGGGCCTCTGTTAAATTTGAACCGATGAAGCCGGCACCGCCGGTCACCAAAATGGTTTTATGCTTTAATTGATCAGATATCAACTGAATTTGATTCATACTACTTCGCGTAATTCACGGAACGTTTTTCACGGATCACAGTTACTTTAACTTGTCCCGGATAAGTCATTTCCGTTTGAATTTTCTGAGAAATTGCAAACGACAATTCATCTGCACGCAAATCGGTTACTTTTTCACTTTCAACCAATACGCGCAATTCGCGACCCGCCTGGATAGCGTAAGCTGAATTTACCCCATCGTAAGATAATGCCAAATTCTCCAGATCTTTGATTCGTTTGATATAAGATTCAACCACCTCACGGCGTGCTCCCGGACGCGCTCCTGAAATGGAGTCACAGATCTGAACGATCGGTGAGATCAAAGAGGTCATTTCAATTTCGTCGTGGTGAGCACCGATTGCGTTCAATACATCGGGTTTTTCACCGAATTTCTCAGCAATCTTCATACCCAGGATGGCATGCGGCAATTCCGGTTCTTCATCCGGAACTTTACCGATATCGTGTAACAATCCTGCACGTTTTGCCACTTTTACGTTCAAGCCTAGCTCAGCTGCCATAATCGCACATAAGTTTGCAACTTCACGGCTGTGCTGTAACAAATTTTGTCCGTAAGAAGAGCGGTATTTCATACGCCCTACCATGCGGATCAGTTCAGGATGCAATCCATGGATTCCAAGGTCGATACAAGTTCTTCGTCCTGTTTCGGCAATTTCTTCTTCCAAAGATTTTTTCGTTTTAGCAACTACCTCTTCAATACGAGCCGGGTGGATACGTCCGTCGGAAACCAATTGGTGTAAAGCCAAACGCGCGATCTCTCTTCTTACCGGGTCGAAGCAGGAAAGGATAATTGCTTCCGGAGTATCGTCTACAATGATCTCAACTCCGGTAGCTGCTTCCAGTGCCCGGATATTTCGACCTTCACGACCGATAATACGTCCTTTTACCTCATCCGAATCAATGTTGAAAACAGAAACTGCATTTTCAACAGCCTGCTCGGAAGCTACACGCTGAATGGTTTGGATCACGATGCGTTTTGCTTCACGGTTTGCATTCAACTTTGCCTCTTCTGTAATCTCCTTAATGTGTGCCATTGCCGAAGTACGTGCCTCGTCCTTCAACGATTCCATAAGCAGGTTCTTCGCTTCATCAATGGACATTCCTGTAATCTTCGTCAGCTCAGCCACGCGCTTTTGGTGCATTTTATCCAATTCCTGGTGGCGGATCTCGTTTGCTTCGATCTTACTCGCCAACTCAGTCTGCATGCGATCTGTATCCTTTTCTTTACGGGAAACTTCTTCGATTTTCTGAGTAAGTGATTTTTCTTTGCTTTTCACTCTATCCTCGGTAGACTGCATGCGTCTTTCGCGCTCTTTCACATTTTCTTCATGCTCTTCTTTTAATTTCAGGAAGCGTTCTTTCGCCTGAAGGATCTTGTCTTTTTTCATGGCCTCACCTTCCAGTTCTGCCTCTTTCAAGATTTGCTCTTTTCGTTTCTTGAGCATCGTATTCTGGATAATGAAAGTAGCTACACCACCTCCTATCAATCCGATCAATGCTCCAATAATTACATTTACCATAGTTCTTAAATAAAAAAATCCCACTGCTTACGGAGATGTCACGTAAACAAGTGAGAAAAAGACTGCAAATCCCGGGTAGCCGGAACGTAATTAATTCAATGCATCCAAATCATCGGAAAGTGCTTTCAATGCAGCAGTTGCTTCAGAGAAATCAGCTTGAAGAGCGCTGCCCGCAGCTGCCGGCGTTTTTGCTCCTCTTGTAGACAATTGTAAGGCGGTCATCGCCAATAAGTCTTGCATATCGCGTACGGCAAAGTTATCCTGTAGTTGTTTGATCGCTTTATTGATATCATCAGCAGCACGCTGTACCTTTTCCACTTCCGTTTCCTGGACAGTTAAAGGATACGTGCGACCTGCAACCACTACTTTCAAAGACACCTTACTCATTCGCTATTTTTAATTGTTGAATGCAGAAATCAATCTCTTTCACAAGCACATCAATCTCAACTCCATTGGTCGAAACAGGCTGTGCCTGAACTTGTTCACGCGCTTGGTCCAATTCTGATTTCAAGCTTTGGAGCTCATCCTCCATTGCCTTTTTCTGGTTTTGATATCCTGAAATTTCAGAATTAAGACGATTAATTTCATCTGTCATAGAACGAACACGCTCTCTTTCAGTCACCAACGATTGGTGTAACTGACGAGATTTCGCGCCAATTTGTTCAATTAAAGATTTCAACTCAGACGTCATCCAATAAGCGTTTGTACAAAAATAGCAGGTAAAACCAATTCTACAACATTTTTAAGATAAGATGTGTGCAGAAAATATTATTTACAACTGATTATGCGCTCTTAAGAGCTTGTTTTTGTTGCACCAGCAATATACCGATACAAATACTCAAAATGTAAAAAACAATACCGCTTTGTTGCTGAAGCATGGATTCAAAAAAACCATTGAAAACAAAATTCAGCCCGATCCAGATGAGAAGCTCGTTTTTGTAACGAACTCCTATTCGGAAAAGCATTACCAGTATTACTAACAAAGTAATCAGTCCAAAAACCCCGGTTTCTACTGCCAGCTGCAGGAACTGGTTGTGTGAATTGTATTCGATTTTGGCAATTTCGTCTAATCCTCTTCCTCGCAGACGCGCCCCCATTACTTCGTCAAAATTCCCTGTTCCGGTTCCCATGGGATGTTCTGAAAACTGTTGAAAAGAGGTAGTCCACATTAAAATACGGATGTTGTTCCCGTGAGGAGCCGCTTTGGCTTGTTCGTAAATATGGTCCGGATCGGATAAATAGGTTTTCAGGTCGGTCAGCGTATTGTTTACCTCATTCCGAACACGTGTTACTCCGAAATAAGCTCCGAACGGAAGTGCTGCAACAACCGCCAAGACGATCAAAAATGCTATTCCCGGAAGTTTTTTCTTCAGGTAGCTTAATGTCAGATAAGCAAGCACTGCAAAATGGAACAATACTCCTGCAAAGGAAAAAATAATGAATTGGATAAAACACACAAATGCAATCCAAAGCAGTATTGTCCAGGTATTAAATCCTTTCCAGCCTGCCTTCACTCCTATCCGGAAAAAGAAAATGGACATGGTTAGGAGAACTGCCAGGTAGGTCGGATGATGGATGTAGGAAAACACAGAACTGGTAAAACTCCCATTCAAATACTCCGTTTCCAGGTAAACCTGATAACTATTTATAAATCCAAGTGCTACGACCACCAATAAACCCGCTATGAAAGCAAGTAAAAAGGGTTTCAGTTGAAAGCTTTCTTTCTTTTGAAGCGCAAATATCAGCGGAAAGACCAGCAAGGACAGTTTTTTACTCAATATTCCACCTGCAATTTCCGGATTATGTGTAAAAAATGCTCCGATAACAAATACGATGTAAAGTGCAACTATCGCAGAAAAGATTTTGTTCCACTGGAATTTAACAGCTCTTTGTGACCATAAAACGAGGTTGTTGATCAACCATAAAACGATAATAATGGAAGAAGGCTTCGGAGCAAAACTAAAGACAAAGATCAATAACGCCGGAAACCAGCTTTGTGCTTTTTCAAGTATTGGAATGACGGTCCTCATTCTACAATTGTTGAAAACGATGGAACAATCTGACCAATTCCGATCAGGCAGGATTCATCAATTGTACTATTGCTTCCTACCTGGCTTCCAATGGATAAATGCACATAATTCCCGATTTTGGAATCATGGTCTACTGTTACATTGGCGTTCACTATAACCTGGCGTCCGATAACAGCATTTGCACTGACAACCGCACCGGCTAAAATAACCGAACCTGCGCCTATTTTCGCGCTCGGGCTAACAATTGCGCGGGGATGTACCAGAGAAATCCAGTTTAAGTCCGGGTGTTGCCCGTTGATTTTCTTACGGACCGAATTGTTACCGATCCCAATGACATACCCATCAATCTCATCGGTAGTTTCTCCAAGCTCATTGACAGAGCCCAGGACTTTAGCACCATTCCATAGCTCGGCACCACGCTCCAGTGAATCGTCAAAAAAACCTGCTAAACTCAATTCCGGATCCTGAGAAATGATCTCCGATAAAACGCGGGCATGCCCGCCGCCGCCTATAACTGCAACTTTAACCATTGGTGAGCTGAAGATACAACTTTTCTGCTTTCTGCATATTGATCTGCCAGATTCCTTTTTCCCGAAGCAGTCGATCATTCAATAGAACTGCTTTTTCCATCAGTTGATGGTATTCATTCCTGCTTTTTACGAGTTTTTCAGCCAAAGTATCCACGTCGTCGATTTTCACGAAAAAGCCATTCTCGCCCTCCCTGATCCACTGATGATTGGCCGGTATATCAGTTACAATATTCCAGGTACCACAAGCCATTGCTTCATTCAAAGAGATGTTATTCCCGTCCGAAAGCGACAGGCTGACAAACACATGGCTCTTATTTAAATATGCTGCTATTTCAGGCTGCGTAAGTTTTCCAACAAAAGTAACATGGGCTTTCAGTCCGAATTCTTCTGTCATGTGTACCAATTCTTCTTTTTGGCTTCCTGCACCAATGAGGTTCACATGGATTTCAGGAATCTCACCAACGACTTTTTGCAATGCTTTCAATAGGTGCGGAATATTATAAATAGGTTCGAAATTCCGGGTACAGGTAATGACGAATTGGTTTTCAGGTAAGTTCCGGTTATCCGAATTAAAAATCTGCTGATCGATCCCAAACGGGAGTGCTATTATCTTATTTGCTGCTGCCCCCAGATTCTTCGCCGCCGGAATCATGTGATCTGCCATTACCATTACCAGGTCGGCACGTTTAAATGCAAACCTCAATAATTTCCGATAAATAGTTGATCTATTCGGACTGATGAGGATATCCGATCCCAATGATGAAATAATGTAAGGATGAAAACGGCAAAGTGAACCGGTAATTCCATAACTGGTTGCATACAACGCATGAAAAACATCCGGCTTGATCTCCTTAAGCAGTTTGCGCACTTGTCTGAAAGTCAGCAAAACTTTCCAATTTCCACCCGAAACATCAATTTTACCAGTATTTACAGAATAAGTTTTGACCCCTTCAATGACTTTTGTTTTATAAGTAATCAAATGTATATCATGTCCGAGCGCCTGGAAATGCCTGCACCAGCGTTCCGTATGAATACTTTCACTATCTGCAAAGTAGCATATTCTCATCAAAGTTTATTTAAATGTTTGTAATACTCTATCGTTTTCCGGATACCATGTTTTGTTCCAAAGGGATATTGAAAATGTGTTCGAAGAGCTTTATCCGAATAAACAACTTCATTACTTATAGCATCCAATTTACGGATTTTCAAACCATAAAGCAGGCCTACAATCCATTTAGGTATCCGGGAAGTATTCAGGGAAGTTTTTAATTCATCGGCGATACTGTCAAGGAATTCTTTCAAACCCATAGAATTACCTACATTATAAATTCCTTTTTCATCCGATTCCAAACGGTTTAAAATAAATGCCGTCAAATCTTCAACATATACGTAATTCACCTTAGCAGTCTGCGTGTATAAGATCTTCTTCCCGTTTTTTACATGCTGCATCAGGTTTAAAAGTGCGTCGAACGGATGAGATTCACCGAATACATTGGTTGGTCTTAATACCGACCATTTTAAATCCGGGTTCTCCTTGAAGAATTCCAAAAACAACTGTTCGGAAAGCAGTTTGGTCCGTTCGTATTCGTTTTTTGGTTCTGCCGGAAACTGTTCATCAACACTGGTTGGATTCAGGTTATAATTCATTCCAACCACGCCAACACTGCTTAGGTGGACTATTTGTTTTACCGTTTTAGCCTCCCTAATCGCTGCGATCAACCGTTTTGTTCCTCCAACATTGGTTTCTTCCAGTTTGTCCTGGTTACGAACTTCTGCTGCAAGGTTGATCAATACCCTTATACCTGAAAGTGCACGATTCAATGATTCCTGGTCGGAAAGATCTCCTTCTACTACCCGAAAACGCTCTTCTTTTCCGAATTTTTGAGGATTTCTTGTCAGGATTGTCACATCGTATTTATCATAGTCGATTTTCTTCAACAGACTTTTCCCGATAAAGCCGCTTGCTCCTGTAATCAGTATCTTTTCTTTATCCTGCATCCTTTTGTTTTTTTCGCTGGAACAAACGTCCGTAAATAATCACTGCCAACAGTATCAAAGCAGGGACTATGATTACCTGTTTGATCATTCCTTCAAAAACCAACATGTCCGAACGAATAATCAAGGGCATATAAGCTACCATTCCGAGCAATACTGTCAGGACAAAGAATACTTGTTTCTTTTTCTTTTTGAAAGAATGCATCAGGTAGACCGGCACAAGGTAACAAATCGCCAGAAGTAATGCCCCAAGAATAAAACCGAAATAACCGAAGTTCAGGTACCAGGAAGAAATGTGATTGATCGTGAATCCTTGGTCATGGGGAAGCTGAAGCTGGCTTGCATAATACGTGTAAGTATCTTGTTTTTCACTTCCAATCAGGTTCCTGAGGGCAATTCCATAAGATGGCCTTACCTGGTGGCTATAAATTCCATACATGGAAAAATGACCTGCAAACAACTCATTGGAGAACAAGATATTGGTCCCTGCTTTCATTATGCGTTGTGCTAACCCCAATTTTTTGTACCCGAATGACACAAACTGGTTGTTGATCTTATATTTCTTCCCTTGAAAGAAGATCTTATCCGGATGTTCCTTGGTCTGGGCAATAAACTCTGTCAGCTTCATGACAATGGTATCTCCTTTTGCAACAAAAGTTGTATCTCGGTACTTCAACGATTCGATAATTCTTTCCGATTTCTCCAAATCCCGGTGCAGGAAAAATGTCCGGTCGCTGGAATAAATACCAGCCATTTTCCGGTTTTCCGGGGAATCTACCATTGCTGTAATCCCCATTTTCTGCATCAGGTTAGATGCCATACCACGCATCGGGTCATTCAATGCAAGAACAAAAAAGAAAACAACGAAAAACACTCCATAAAATAATTTGCTCTTACGCATTGAACGATGAGGGTATGAAACAAACAGAATGAAAAACAATCCTCCCAGAAACAATTCATGACGTGTACCAATGATCGATAGGTAAGAGACCATCAGCAAGAAACAGATCCAGAATATCACTGTCGGTTTCTTTACGTCTGCAACCTCCTTGTCTTTCCGGTAATAAAGCGCCAGGTACCAGGCAAATGAGAAAACCATTATCCAGTTAAAATACTGGTGCAGACTGTATAACGGAACTCCTCCTGAACGCACATTCGAGTAAATTGATTCATGCAGCAGCAGAGCACTAATCAATATATCTTTGACCAGGATTAAAGAACAAAGCAGGCAAACCATACCAATCAGCAGAAATGGGACCTGTGAGGCTGTAAAAGCTTTTCCGGAATCTGTCCCTATAAGAGGCTGCTCCGGAAATCTTCGTTTTATTTTTTTTACACCGAAGAAAACAAAACCCTGGAACAGCAAAATAAAAAGCCCATAGCTTAAAATGACAAGATTATAGGTTCCATCCAAGTTTACATAGAACATTTTATCGAGCAAATAGTAATATGCAAACCCGATATCTTTTCCGAATCCCGTCAAACGGTCAAAAACAAATAACCAGGCTCCCATCAGAGACCAGAAATAAAGTACGGCAGTTACAATGGGAAAAGTAAGGTTTTTGTAAATTCTCCAGATTCGTACCTGCACAAAGCCAATGGCTATGGTAATTGCGATTAAGATTAATAAGGCGGTCATAATTTTTTGATTGATTGATAGGTTTCGATAAAAGTAATAATTCCCAGCAGGGTCATAACTCCGGCAAAGGAAAAGAGGTAATAAGTAAAATCAAGGTCCAGGTATTTCCCGATTCCGATCAGGATTCCATATACCCCCAAACAAACCAGCAGGTTGATCGCATTGCTCGCTTTTACTTTCAGGGCATCCAGGAAACTTCTCAATACGATGTAAAGACAATAACCGAATGCAGACAATAAAACAATTTTAGCAACCGGGATGATTGAAGCACGATATTCTTCTCCCAGCAAAATAGCGAGGATCGTTTCTGAGAACAGGTAAAAAACGGCTACTCCCAAAAGTGTCAAACCCAAACACAAACCTGTAAAAACAAAAAAGCGCCTGCGAATTAACTGCAGGTCTTTTGTCCGCATGGCGCTCACAATTTCAGGAAGCAGGATTAATCCCAGCGGTCCGAATGCTGCACCGGCAAGATTCAACAAAGTAAGCGAATAGGCTACATCTCCGCCTACCAATACATTTTTTTCGATATTCAGAATTAAGAATGTTGGTAAGGTCAACAATCCTAAAAGTGCAAAATCACCCAATACACGAGGTAATCCATAAACCAAAAGCAGTTTGCTGTCGGCTATGAATTGCTCCTTCGTAAAACGGATTTTCATACGGATCATGTGGTAAGAGATAAACACCACAAGTGATCCCGTCAACAGGACAATATTCCAGAATAAAAGATCATTTACATTATCTGTAAAATAAACAGACAGGGTTGGTATCAATCCAACATTGATCAATTGAACAAAATTCGCCTGGAATACCTTAAACATTCCTCTCAGAAAGCCATAAATAATGGCATGGAGCCCATAAAGCGAAAGCATTACGGCAATCGGCAGAATATAATGGGTATAATTTCCGGAACCAAAGAACAGGTTAGAAACATGGGACCTGCTGAGCCACAATGCAGAACAGATGATCAATATGGACAAGAACATCCAGATTAGGCCGGATGGCAGTAGAGAACTCCTTCCTGGTTCCAAACTGACATAGCGGGGAATAGCAACTCCTAATCCGATCATCAAAAGCGGCTGTAGGAAAGAAATGGATCTACGAATTAATGTATATTCACTAAATCCGGTATCCTCGAGGTTGGTATTTGCCAGGCGAAAAACCATAAAGCTCAGGAACATGATCAAAAATTCTGTTCCAAAAGTGACTATATAGTTTTTATTCCTGGGCATTCGTAAAAAACGCAATGATTAATCCGTTTAAATTATGCCTGGTTTGTTGTTCCTCCAAAATTCATAGGTGGGAACGGAGGTGCATCCGTATCGTTAATTACCCCGTTCATTTGTTCGTACTTTTGAACGTTCTCAGCCAATGCACGCATCAGGCGTTTTGCATTCTGCGGAGACATCACTACTCTTGAGCGTACTTTTGCTTTCGGCATTCCAGGCATCATTTGAATAAAATCCACCACAAATTCAGACTGTGAATGTGTAATGATTGCCAAATTCGAATAAACACCTTCTGCCAATTCTTCGTTTAGCTCAATGTTGATCTGATTGTCATTTTTTTCCATGCTTGCGAAGTTAAAAGCTTTTTGAATAACTTTCCAACTATTGCTTCTTTAACTTTGCATAAAGCATCTTTATGTATCTCAAAAGAAAGCTTGCATTCATGCTACAGGAATTCTTATGATTTTTTAACATTCTACAGGAACAACCAATCTTTAACAGGTCGTAGCAAAACCCTTCAAAAGTCCTGACAACACCATTTCCCGTATGATCTTAACATGGACGGGGCGGGAGCATTCTTTGATCAGAAATTTTGAAAAATCCAGCAAAATCAGCTATTTGATCTGACATTCCATTTTTAAAAAACACATTTTATTAGTAACTTGCTTGGGATAAAAAGTTTCGAATTGCCATTCATGTCTAGTAATCTAAGTTAAGATTCCATCCAAAAGACAATAGTCAATTCCTCATTAGACGCATTTATTGATTGTGTCGCCAATCCGGGTTAAGGTCCCGGAATAATTAAGCTAAAATAAAGACTTCAAAGTCTGCAACTGTAAGTGTGCCCATGGAAAGTTATCCCGGGAACACTAAATATTTTTTATATGGTACAACATATTTATACCCCCGAGCAACTCCCGAAAGAGAATGAGAAAGCTGATCTGGCTGATTTTCTATACAATCATCTCGATCAATACGGTGATTCAAAACAAGACATCCTGAAAGCAATCGACTATGCTTTGTCTTCAGAAGAAAACAAAGGAGGACTTATCATTACTTCTCATTTCGACAGTTTACTGACCGGTGCCGTGGTAGTAAATTTCACCGGAATGGATGGATACATTCCTGAAAACATCCTGGTTTATATTGCTACGCATAAGGATTATCGCGGAATGGGAATCGGAAAGAAACTCATGAAAGCGACTATCGAAAGAACAACCGGAAGTATTGCCTTACATGTGGAAGCCGACAACCCCGCTCTGCACTTGTATGAGAAAATCGGTTTCGTAAATAAATATCTTGAAATGAGATTAATCAAACATTCCTGATAACATGGCCTTTATTTCACTAAACACACAAAAGCTTAAAGCAAATTTTAACTACTTAAGCGATCTTTTCAAAACACATGGAATTGAATGGTCTGTAGTAGTAAAAATGTTTTGCGGAAACCGAAAATTCCTGGCTGCAGTCATTCAGGAATTGAATTTAAAACAGGTTTGTGATAGCCGGATCACCAACCTGAAGATCATTAAATCAATCACGCCGGATATTGAAACTGTTTTTATAAAACCGCCTCCCAAGCGGATGGTATCAAGGATCATAGAGTTTGCGGACATCAGTTTTAATACCGAACTGGAAACCATTAAACTTCTTTCACAAGAAGCTGTTCTTCGTAACAAGGTTCACAAAATTGTCATCATGATTGAGATGGGTGAATTAAGAGAAGGAGTGGTTCGTGAGCAATTTATTGATTTCTATGCTGCTGTTTTTGATTTACCGAATATAACTGTCATTGGAATCGGGACAAACCTAACGTGTATGTCGGGAGTTCTTCCTAACCAGGACAAATTGATTCAGCTTTGCTTATACAAGCAACTCATTGAAGCACGCTTTAATAAAGTCATTCCCTTTATATCGGGTGGAGCTTCAGTGACTATTCCACTTATTGAACAAGGCTTGCTTCCACTGGGAATCAATCACTTCAGAGTAGGTGAAACTTTATTTCTTGGAACAGATGTTTATAAAAACAGCCCTCATAAAAATTTGCACCAGGATATTTTCAAGCTATATGCCGAGATTATTGAATTAAGTGAAAAACCCCTGGTCCCGAACGGAGAGATGGGTAAAAATTTGCAAATGCAGGAACTTGAAATTGATGAAACCTTATTGGGAACTTCATCCTTTCGGGCCATTGTTGATATCGGATTGCTGGACATCGATGAAACGAATATCAAACCTGTTGATCCGGATATGAATATTGTTGGTGTGAGTTCAGACATGATTGTACTGGACCTGGGAACGAATCCCCTTGAATTGAAAGTCGGGAATTTAATTGAATTCAGTATGAACTACATGGGTATCCTTCGTATTATGAATTCAGATTATGTCGATAAACGTTTTGAATTCGAAAATTCAACTAAAGCAGCCATTCAATAGAAAACAATTCATGAAAGAACTATTAAGCTATCATTTTTTAGGCAACAGTCTTTACTCCTGGCTTGTTGCCCTTGGGATCATTACAGGGTCATTTATTGTCATCAAATTATTTAGTTTCCTGGTTATTCGCAAGCTAAAAATGCATTCATTGAAAACAGAAAATACCTGGGACGATGTAATTATTGACAGCATTCAGCGCTTTGTAATTCCCGTATTATATTTCAGTGCTATTTTTTTCAGCAGCTATTACCTTCAATTTACACTTAAGACGAGATCCATTATTCATGCTGGATATTTGATTATCTGTACCTTCTTTATCTTGCGGATTATAAGCAATGCTTTTAAGAAATTTGTGAGTGCCTTCGTAAAACGCAGAAGTCACGTTGAAGGTAAAATAGAGCAAGCCAACGGATTGATTATCGTCGTTAATATTCTCATTTGGTTTGTCGGTTTTCTGTTTCTATTCGACAATCTCGGTTACGATGTTACAACACTTTTAGCTGGATTGGGAATAGGTGGTATTGCTATTGCTTTAGCTGCTCAAGCCATTTTAGGAGACCTTTTCAGCTATTTTGTTATTTTCTTTGACCGCCCTTTTGAGATCGGAGACTTTATTATTGTAGATGATAAGTCCGGTACAATCGAACAAATCGGGATTAAAACAACAAGGATCAGAACATTAGGCGGGGAACAGCTGATCTGTTCAAATACAGACCTTACAAATGCCCGGGTGCACAATTACAAACGCCTGGAACGCCGCCGGATCGTTTTCCAGCTTGGGGTAACTTACCAAACTACATCCGAGCAGTTAAAACAGATCCCGAAAATGGTCAGAACAATCATTGAATCCGAGTCGGAAATAGATTATGAAAGAGGCAATTTTTCAGGTTTCGGGGATTCAAGTCTGAATTTTGAATTTGTCTACCATGTTTTGTCCACCGATTTTGCATTTTACATGGATAAACAGGAAAAAATCTATTTGGAGATTTACAGCCTTTTTGAACAATGCGGGATTGAATTCGCATACCCTACACGAACGTTATTCATTAAATCTGAGGAGGGTATCCCTGAAGAAGGAGTAAATGCATAAACTTATGAGCTGGATCGATATTACTATTTTCATTATTTACTTTCTTTTAATGCTTGCTGTTGGTTTTTATTTTTCAGGAAAGCATACTAACGAAAGGGATTATTTTACCGGAGGAGGAACTATGAGCAGCACTCATATAGGCCTGTCGGTTGTAGCAACTGATGTAGGTGGCGGGTTCTCCATTGGTTTGGGAGGAATTGGCTTCACTATGGGGCTTTCAGGCTCATGGATGCTTTTTACAGGTCTGATTGGAGCATGGATCAGTGCTGTGTTCCTTATTCCTAAAGTATTTTATTGGCAACGTGCTCACGGCAGGCATTTTCTTACATTGCCGCAGGTATTTGGTTTTCTGTACAACAAAAAAGTAGCATTTGTTGCGGCAATCATTTGCATTATAGGGTACAGTGGTTTTACGAGTTCCCAATTATTGGCCGGATCAAAATTGTCTGCAGCTATTATTCCTTCCGTAAGTGGTGAAATCATGCTGTGGGTCATGGGTATAGTTGTTGTTTTTTATACCATGCTGGGTGGGATGAAAGCAGTTATTTATACCGATACTTTTCAATGGATCATTCTCCTGGTGGGATTAATGGGAGTCGCAATTCCCCTTTCCTGGTCGGCTTTGGGAGGATATGAAGGTATTGCTCCATACTTGAGCAAAGATATGTTATCCTTAACGAATATTACCTGGAGCCAGATCATTAACTGGAGTGTTACTATTATTCCTATCTGGTTTGTAGGAATGACTTTATATCAACGGATCTTCGCCTGTAAAGATGAAAAAGCTGCAAAAAAAGCCTGGTATCTTGCGGGAGCACTTGAATGGCCATTTATGGCATTTACCGGGGTCATACTGGGAATGCTTGCAAATGTTGCTATTCAAAAAGGGATCATCCCGGTTGCAGAAGGAGTGACAATTGACAGTGAAATGGGACTGCCTTTACTGATACACCAGGTATTACCGGTAGGGTTCGCGGGAATTGTCATTGCCGCCTATTTCTCAGCCGTTCTTTCAACCGCAGACAGCTGTTTGATGGCTGCATCGGGAAGTGTAGTCGGCGATCTCATTCCTAAAAGCTGGAAACTGAACAATTCATCAGTGGTCAGAATCTCCCAAATCACGACTCTTTTAATAGGGGTCATGGCTATCTTATTGGCATCGGTTATGCAAAATGTTATTTCTCTGATGCTTTATGCTTATGCATTTATGGTATCCGGTTTGTTTGTTCCGGTGATAGCCGCTTTATTTTTAAGACGGCGTTTTCCGCAACCCGCTCTGTTTTCCATGATCATCGGTGGCGGTGTAACTTTGACCCTGATTTTATCAGAATGGACCTTACCCTGGAATTTAGATGCCAATATTTTCGGATTAAGTTCAGCCATATTAGCTTATAGTATCGTGCACCGGGTGATGCTCCGAAAAGCACGAATCCCGCATCTTTGATTCTGCTTTCTTCCCTGAAAGTGCATTTTAGTTTTCGAAATGATTCACGCAAATAATCCATTGATTACTTTTGCGCTCTAAAAGAAAACGAATTGCCAAAAGTTGATAAAGGTATTAATCTTACCGCTGCACTTATTATCAGTATGATTATCTGGGGGATAAGCTGGCCCTCCAACAAGGTTCTGGCGTCCTTCGGAACGCCGTTCAATATCGGTTTTTTTCGTTATGGCTTTGTGGTTATCAGCTTTTTATTTGTTCTGATCTTTTTTAAGACCAAACTTCTCATTTCTAAAAATGGCATCCCCTTTCTTGTTATTGCAGGCATTCTAATGGCCAGTTACAACTACACCTTCCTTGCCGGATTAAAGAACGGAAGTCCGGGAGCAGGCGGAATCCTTGTAACGACCTTAAACCCTGTAATGGCTTATGGTATCGGAATGTTAATTGACTGGAAGAGACCGAAAAGAAATGAATTCATCGGTTTGATGTTCGGAGTGGCAGCAGGATTGAGCCTTTTAAAAGTCTGGGGAAACAAGGATGTTTTTGCAGAACCGGGAAATCTTTATTTCCTGATAAGTGCGCTGACCTGGGCTGTTATGAGCAAATTTACATCGAAATCTGCGAAATACGGTTCTCCTTTTGCTTTCACCTGGTGGATGTATGTTGTAACACTCATTTGTCTTCTTCCATTCTGCGAATTCATAGAAATTAGCGAATTAACCCAAACAACGGATATCCGTTTTTGGGGCAACGTTCTTTACTCAAGTGTTATTACTGTAACGGTGGCGACTACCACGTACTTTTTTGCCACTTCCAAAATCGGCGCTGAAAAAGCGAGCAGCTTTATTTTTATCGTACCCTTCAGTGCAGCTATATTCTCTTTTGCCATTTTGGGTGAAAAACTGGAAATCCATACGATTATAGGCGGATTACTGGGAATCGCAGCTGTTTATATGATTAACCGGAAGTAACATGATTATTCCGAATTCGCTATCACACGATAACAAGTCTTTTATTTTCTCTATTTTTACCACACGAAAACACTAAACATGAAAAAACTAACGCTTCTACTTGTCCTGCTTGCAGCAATCTCTGTAGGATGTAAGAAAAAAGGCTGTACGGATGCCAACGCAACGAACTATAACGCCAACGCAAATTCCGATGACGGGAGCTGTACGTATCCGGCAGAGACTGAAACCGGTCCTTATTTGATCGTAAAATTGCATTTTGATTCTTTAGCACCTCGTCTGGACAACTTCGGGAATCCTGCTACCATTCCTTCTAATCACTGGGCACAATCGCCGGTATTTTACGGGATGAGTGCTCACTACATTGAATTTGCACAAAACATGTATACCCAATTGGGAGCGGGAGAAATTCTTTACCATGGAGCAGAGACAACTGCCGGTGGTTCTAATGCGGTTGATTTCAGTAAGGCAATTATCAAAGGTGATAACGAAGTATTTATGAAGATTCCTTTGAAAAATATTTCTCCGGATACTTACAATTGGGTAAGAATGTCTTTGACTTACCAAAATTATTCGCTGGATTACCGCTACAACGGAGTAGATTACAATGGAAGACTGGCCTCTTTTGTCGGATTTAATACTTACATCACGAATTATAAGATCTGGAATCAAACCGTAACATTGAACGCCAACAAATTGCAAGGATATTGGGGATTTGAGAACCTTGGAGTTGTAGTACAGGGACAGGCTGCGGCAACTACAGTTCCGAATCCATTATCAGCAACATCACCGGTACCTGCCGGTTCTTGCGTTGTAACAGGAAACTTTGATACACCGTTTACCATTACAGGAAATGAAACAGAAGACATTATTTGTACCATGTCGCTTTCAACCAACAAAAGCTTTGAATGGTATGACGCAAACGGGGATCACAAGTACGAACCGGGAGCAGGAGACTATCCGACTGATATGGGGTTAAGAGGGTTGAAACCGATTATTACCCAATAATTAATAACTAATTGATTATAAAAGGAGTTCTTTACAGGGCTCCTTTTTTATTTCCCAATAAATGCTAAGCTTTTCACACGAAGTGGCAATCTTTCTAATTTTGGTCCTCAACAAAATCATTTTTATGAAAAAAATCATCTTAATCCCCGCATTAATTCTTGGCGCAACTGTTTACGGTCAAAAAGGGTCCTGGTATTTGGGAGGTAGTGCCGGTGCTTCGATAGGAGATTCCAGAAATGGCGGTGTTTCTCAAAAAAGAAGTGCCTGGAATGTTTCTCCTGAAGTGGGAACTTTTTTAACGAATAACATCCAGCTTGGATTGGGAGTTGGCTACGGAAGCAACAGCATCTCGGTCAAGGACCAATACGAGACCAAAATGGAAGGTTTTGGAGGAAATATCCATTCCCGATACTTATTCGGAGAAAATACGTTTAGACCCTTTTTAGGAATCGCAGTTTCTTACAGTAATGGTTCCTCAATTACGGGAACTTATCTAGGACCGAATGACGGGTATATACCTCTTGGTGGTGCTTCAAAACAACAAACTTTCAATGCCAGTTTGACTGCCGGATTCTTCTACAACCTGTCTCCAAGATTTTCATTGTACGGTTCCATGAATGTTCTTGGCTACAATCATATGAAAGTTGGCGGTCAGGTCTATAGAGATTTGGGATTCAACGCAAGTACTTTAGGCAGCCGCTTCTCCGTTGGAATGTATTACACGTTTAAAAAAGGAAAAACTGCTGAATAGAACTTCATTTACAGCAATAAAAAATCCCCCTCAGTTGAACTGAAGGGGATTTCTACTTTAGATGTATCACATCTTCTGGAATCTCAATACTTTTTGATGCTCATTCACTGAAAGCAAATAAATACCTTTTTCTAATTCTTTTAGGGAAACCCCGGAATAAACATCCGACAAAGGAACTTGTTTGATCATTTTCCCGTTTAGGTCGTAAATGACCAAATCGGTTATCCTTTGCAAATCTCCTGAAATATTAAGTGATTCGGATGACGGGTTTGGAAACAGATCGATTTTAAGCAACTCTTTCTCATCCACTCCCAAATCGCACATTGGTGTCCATGGTGTTTCCTGACCAGGAGGAGTCTGTTCACCATCTTCACGATAACAATACTGACTCTCACTAAACTCAAATCCCTGTACCATAAGCAAACCTCTATAGGTATTGTATTCAAAATACACATTGGGTAATGGCAAACACTCCATGTGGTAGGTAACACTATAATTTCCATTGGTTTCCAAAATGCTATCTACATGCGTAATCATCAATGTATCATAATTAGGGTCTGAATTAATAAAAGTATAGGCTCTAAAAGCATTCAAATAAACTGAACTATCGGTCAGGATAGTTCCTACAGATAAAAACGGACTGATGGTAATGTTATGTTCAACATCATAACTATCAATAAAATACCGCTGTTGAGTACCAACATCTTCTCTAATTCCTCCATAATAAGAGACTCCTCCTCCAAACATTCGTGTATAGCTTTCACCGTTGATTATGGTATCGCCAGACCAAATGACTTTCCCATAAGTTTCCACGTTCTCACTTCCATTCCAATGTTGCTGATGATACACATATTGTGTGTAATCTCCATGGATAGGTTGATAACTAACAGTTTGGGCATTCAGTGTCAGGAAAGAAAAGACACAGAATGAAAAAAGCAACCTGTTTTTCATAAAAAATCGATTTAGTTGTTTCTTTATTAATGCACAAAAGCACCAATGGTTGGAAAAAAAATCCCCGAATTATTAACTAATTCGGGGATCACTATTTTCAGATAATCAAATCTTAAGAGATTGCGTCCATTTCTTCCTTGTTTGCAACAAGTACTTTTTGGAAGCGGCGTACACCTGTACCAGCCGGGATCAAGTGACCAACGATTACGTTTTCTTTCAAACCTAATAAGTGATCTTCTTTTCCGGAGATTGCAGCCTCGTTCAATACTTTCGTTGTTTCCTGGAAGGAAGCAGCTGAGATAAACGATTGTGTCTGCAATGATGCACGTGTAATACCCTGTAACAATGGAGTTGAAGTTGCAGGAACTGCATCACGGGATTCAACCAACTGCTTGTCAGCACGCTTCAACTGAGAGTTCTCATCACGTAATTTACGTGCGGAAACAATCTGACCTGCTTTCAATGTCGTAGAATCACCGGCGTCAACTACTACTTTCATTCCGTAGATCGAATCATTCTCTTCCATGAAGTCTGCTTTGTGAACAGATTGTCCTTCCAGGAAGCGAGTATCTCCCGCGTCTACGATTTCCACTTTCAACATCATCTGACGAACGATTACTTCGAAATGCTTATCATTGATTTTTACCCCTTGTAGACGGTAAACCTCCTGGATTTCATTTACGATGTACTCCTGTACTTTCGTCGGACCTTGGATATTCAAGATATCGTTTGGTGTAATTGCACCGTCTGATAATGGTTGTCCAGCACGGGTGAAATCGTTCTCCTGTACTAAGATGTGCTTGGAAAGCGGTACCAAATACTTGCGAACATCACCTGCTTTGGAAGTCACCTGGATCTCACGGTTACCACGCTTGATCTTACCGAATTCAACGATACCGTCGATTTCAGAAACCACAGCCGGGTTAGAAGGGTTACGTGCTTCGAATAATTCCGTTACACGAGGAAGACCTCCGGTGATATCCCCTGTTTTACCAGCAACACGAGGAATCTTAACAAGGATCACACCTTCTTCGATCTTATCGCCTTCGTTTACGGAAATATGGGAATCAACCGGAATGTTGTATTCGCGCAATACTTCTTTCGTCTTAGGATCAATAATGTGAATCGCAGGGTTTTTCTTCTTATCACGGGATTCAATGATCACTTTTTCAGTAAATCCTGTTTGCTCATCGACTTCCTCACGGTAAGTAACCCCATCAATAATATTTTCGAATACTACTTTACCCGCAACCTCTGAAATGATCACCGCGTTATACTGGTCCCATTTACAGATCACATCACCTTTTTTCACGTTCGTGTTATTGTCGATCAATAACTCGGCACCGTAAGGGATGTTTGAAGTCATCAAAGCAACTCCGGTTTTCGGATCCGTAATTTTCAATTCTGCAGAACGACCAACAACGATCGTTTTAGTTGTTCCATCAGAACCTTTACGTGTAATTGTACGTAATTCGTCGATTTCCAATTTACCGGCAGATTTTGCTTTCAAATCTGATTCATCCGTAATGTTCGATGCAGTACCCCCCACGTGGAATGTACGTAGTGTTAACTGTGTTCCCGGCTCACCAATTGACTGAGCAGCAACTACACCAACAGCATCTCCATCCTGTGCAGGGCGGTGTGTTGCAAGGTTACGTCCGTAACACTTAGAACAAACTCCGCGGCGCATTTCACAAGTCAATACCGAACGGATCTCAACTTCTTCAATACCTGCTTTTTCGATTTCATCAGCAACTGTTTCAGAGATCAACTCACCTGCAGCAACAATCAATTGCTCTGTTTCAGGGTTGTAAATATCGTGAACAGATGTTCTCCCTAAAATACGGTCAACCAACGGCTCAACGATCTCGTCGTTCTTCTTCAACGCTGTCGCAACCAAACCTCTCAATGTTCCACAATCCACAGCGTTAATTACAACATCTTGTGCAACGTCCACCAAACGACGAGTCAGGTAACCCGCATCCGCCGTTTTCAATGCCGTATCGGCCAAACCTTTACGCGCACCGTGAGTAGAGATAAAGTACTCCAAAATCGACAGACCTTCCTTAAAGTTGGAAAGGATCGGGTTCTCGATAATTTCCTGTGCAGAAGCTCCTGATTTCTGAGGTTTCGCCATCAATCCACGCATACCGGATAACTGACGGATCTGCTCTTTCGAACCACGGGCTCCGGAGTCAAACATCATGTAGATGGAGTTGAATCCTTGATCGTCATTCTTCAACTGATCCATCAACGTATTCGTCAAACGGATGTTTGTATGCGTCCAAATATCAATAATTTGGTTGTAACGTTCGTTGTTCGTGATAAGACCCATGTTGTAATTGGCCATTACCTCTTTCACGTCCGTTTCTGCTTTCGCTACCAAAATTTCTTTTTCTTTCGGGATGATAATATGATCCAGGTTGAACGACAATCCACCGCGGAATGCCATACCGTAACCCAATTCTTTGATATCATCCAGGAACTTAGCTGTTTTAGCTGTTCCACAGATTTTCAATACGTGTCCGATAATATCACGAAGCGCTTTTTTAGTCAAGACATCGTTCAAGAATCCAACTTCACGTGGAACTACCTCGTTGAAAAGTACACGTCCACATGTTGTATCGATCATTTGAAGGGTTGGAATTCCCTCCTCGTTCAAATCGTAAGATTTTACTTTGATAGGAGCATGAAGATCCAATTTACCTTCGTTATTCGCGATAATTACTTCTTCCGGAGAATAGAAAATACTTCCTTCACCTTTTACTTTGTGTTCAGGGGTACTTGTGCGCATCTTAGTGATGTAGTAAAGACCCAAAACCATATCCTGGGAAGGTACCGCAATCGGTGCTCCGTTCGCAGGGTTCAAAATGTTGTGAGAAGCAAGCATCAGCAATTGTGCTTCCAAAATTGCAGCGTTACCTAACGGTAAGTGAACCGCCATCTGGTCACCGTCGAAATCGGCGTTGAATGCCGTAGTTACCAACGGGTGCAAACGAATTGCTTTTCCTTCGATCAATTTAGGCTGGAATGCCTGGATACCCAAACGGTGAAGCGTAGGAGCACGGTTTAATAATACCGGGTGTCCTTTCAATACGTTTTCTAAGATATCCCAAACTACAGGCTCTTTGCGGTCAACAATTTTCTTCGCAGATTTAACCGTTTTTACAATACCACGCTCGATCATCTTGCGGATGATAAACGGTTTGTAAAGTTCCGCTGCCATGTCTTTTGGCAAACCACATTCATGCAGTTTCAAATCCGGTCCAACAACAATTACGGAACGTGCAGAATAGTCAACACGTTTTCCTAATAAGTTTTGACGGAAACGTCCCTGCTTACCTTTCAAGGAATCGGAAAGGGATTTCAACGGACGGTTTGATTCTGTTTTAACAGCAGAAGCTTTACGGGAGTTGTCGAACAATGAGTCAACAGCCTCTTGCAACATACGCTTCTCGTTACGCAAGATTACTTCCGGAGCCTTGATCTCGATCAAACGCTTCAAACGGTTGTTACGGATAATTACACGACGGTAAAGGTCGTTCAAATCCGATGTTGCGAAACGTCCACCATCTAGTGGAACCAACGGACGCAATTCCGGTGGAATAACCGGAACCACTTTCACGATCATCCACTCAGGGCGGTTCTCGATACGAGTTTGAGACTCACGCATTGCTTCAACAACCTGAAGTCTTTTCAGAGCTTCGTGCTTACGTTGAACAGATGTTTCTGTATTTGCCTGGTGGCGTAATTTGTAAGAAAGATCTTCCAAATCCAATTTACGCAACAAGTCATACAATGCCTCTGCACCCATCTTAGCGATGAATTTGTTCGGATCTGTATCTTCCAAATACTGGTTTTCTCTTGGAAGCGTATCCAAAATATCCAGGTATTCTTCTTCCGTCAAGAAATCTTTCTCGGAAAGGGAAGTTCCATCCAAATTATTTGCGATACCAGCCTGAATAACTACATAACGCTCGTAATAGATGATTTGATCCAATTTTTTTGTCGGCAATCCTAACAAATAACCGATTTTGTTCGGCAATGAACGGAAATACCAAATGTGTGCTACCGGAACCACCAAAGAGATGTGTCCCATACGCTCACGACGTACTTTTTTCTCGGTAACCTCAACACCACAACGGTCACAAACGATTCCTTTGTATCGGATACGCTTGTACTTACCACAATGACATTCGTAATCTTTTACCGGTCCGAAGATGCGTTCACAGAACAATCCATCTCTTTCCGGTTTGTATGTACGATAGTTAATTGTCTCAGGCTTGAGTACCTCACCGCTTGACTGATCGCGGATCACCTCAGGAGAAGCCAACGAGATCGTGATCTTGTTAAAGCTACTTTGTTTTTTCGGTGTTTCTTTTCTGTAAGCCATGTTATAACTTTCTTTAATTCAATTTGACAATTTGTTTCCTAACTAGGTCTGATCTTAATCCATTGATACATTCAATCCAAGACCTCTCAATTCATGCAACAATACGTTGAATGATTCTGGAATTCCCGGTTCCGGAATGTTATCACCTTTAACGATTGCTTCGTATGCTTTCGCACGACCCATTACGTCATCGGATTTAACTGTCAAGATTTCCTGTAGGATATTCGCCGCTCCAAATGCTTCAAGAGCCCAAACCTCCATCTCACCAAAACGCTGACCTCCGAATTGAGCTTTACCACCCAATGGCTGTTGTGTAATTAATGAGTATGGTCCGATTGAACGCGCGTGCATTTTGTCATCAACCATGTGAGATAATTTCAACATGTAAATTACACCCACAGTTGCCGGTTGATGGAAACGATCTCCGGTACCTCCATCGTACAAGTATGTTTTACCTGAACGAGGAACTCCCGCTTTATCTGTCCATTCATTGATTTCTTCCGGTTTAGCACCATCGAAAATCGGAGTAGCGAATTTCACTCCCAATTTTTCTCCGGCCCAACCAAGTACTGTTTCGTAAATCTGACCCAAGTTCATACGAGAAGGTACCCCTAGTGGATTCAATACGATATCTACCGGTGTTCCATCCTCCAGGAACGGCATGTCTTCAGCACGAACGATGTTTGCAACGATCCCTTTGTTACCGTGACGACCAGCCATCTTATCACCCACTTTCAACTTACGTTTCTGAGCAACATATACTTTCGCCATTTTCACGATACCTGCAGGTAGTTCATCTCCAACTGAAATATGGAATTTCTTACGTTTGTAGATTCCCAATAAATCATTAGCCTTAATCGTAAAGTTGTGCAACAAACGACTAATCAATGCATTTACGTGGGAATCAGTTGTCCAGTTTGTAGGATTCACGATTGTGTAATCGATCATCAACAAATTCTTATGCGTGAACTTCGTTCCTTTCTTAATGATCTCTTCTTTGAAGTTGTTGAATACACCAGCTGATTTATTCTCACCCAATACGGTCATCAATTTATCAGCTAATTTTTCTTTCAACTCTGCGTAATCTTTGTCGTACTCTGTGTCAAGAACTTCCAATACCGGCTTATCCTGAGCTTTAGACTTGCGATCTTTGATAGCGCGAGAGAACAATTTTTTCTCAATAACAACACCACGAAGAGACGGACCTGCTTTCAAAGAAGCATCTTTCACGTCACCCGCTTTATCACCGAAGATTGCGCGTAACAACTTCTCTTCCGGAGAAGGATCTGTTTCACCTTTCGGAGTAATTTTACCGATCAGGATGTCTCCCTCTTTGATCTCAGCACCTATGCGGATCAAACCGTTCTCATCCAAATCTTTTGTTGCTTCTTCAGAAACGTTTGGAATATCAGAAGTTAATTCTTCCATTCCTCGTTTTGTATCACGAACCTCCAGGGAGTATTCGTCAATATGGATTGAAGTAAAGATATCGTCACGAACAACACGCTCAGAAATAACGATCGCATCCTCAAAGTTATACCCTTTCCAAGGCATGAATGCAACTTTCAGGTTTTGTCCCAATGCCAACTCTCCTCCTTGTGTAGCATATCCTTCACATAGAACCTGTCCTTTCTCAATGCGGTCCCCTTTGCGAACAATCGGCTTCAAGTTGATTGTTGTACTTTGGTTTGTTTTCTGGAATTTTGTTAATGAGTAACGAGTCACTTCACTATCAAAGCTAACTAATTTATCATCCTCAGACCAGTCGTAACGGATTACGATTTCATTCGCATCAACGTATTCAACTGTTCCAGGTCCTTCAGCGTTAATCAATACACGAGAATCGCGAGCAACCAATTGCTCAATTCCTGTACCAACAACCGGTGACTGTGGTTTCAATAACGGAACAGCCTGGCGCTGCATGTTTGATCCCATCAAGGCACGGTTCGCATCATCGTGCTCCAGGAACGGAATAGAAGATGCCGCAATCGATGCAATCTGGTTAGCACCAACGTCCATCAGGTTCAAATCTGTTGGCGGAACAACCGGGAAGTCACCTTCGTAACGAGCTTTTACAACCTCAGAAAGGAAATTTCCTTTTTCATCCACCTTCGCATTTGCCTGAGCGATCATTTTTGCATCTTCCTCTTCAGCAGATAAATAAACCGGCTCGGAAGAAATATCTACCTTACCGTTAACCACCGGGCGGTATGGCGTTTCGATGAAACCTAGTTTGTTCACCTTCGCGAATACACACAAAGAAGAGATCAAACCGATGTTCGGTCCTTCAGGAGTCTCAATCGTACACAAACGACCGTAGTGCGTATAGTGAACGTCACGAACCTCGAAACCTGCTCTTTCACGGGAAAGTCCACCTGGTCCTAGTGCAGACAAACGACGCTTATGAGTTACCTCGGAAAGCGGGTTCGTCTGATCCATAAATTGAGACAACTGGTTCGTTCCGAAGAATGAATTGATTACAGAAGACAAAGTCTTCGCGTTGATCAAGTCAATCGGAGTAAAGACTTCGTTATCACGAACGTTCATACGTTCACGGATAGTACGAGCCATACGAGCCAAACCAACACCAAATTGAGCGTATAATTGTTCACCTACGGTACGAACACGACGATTTGACAAGTGGTCAATATCATCCACATCCGCTTTCGAGTTGATCAATTCGATCAAATACTTGATGATAGAAAGAATATCATTCTTAGTCAAAACACGAGACTCTTCCGAGTTATCGATATTCAACTTCTTGTTCATTCTGTAACGACCTACTTCACCTAAATCGTAACGCGCATCAGAGAAGAACAGCTTCTCGAATACACCTTTTGCTGTTTCATAATCTGGTGGTTCAGCATTACGCAACTGACGGTAAATGTGTTCTACAGCTTCTTTTTCAGAGTTTGAAGTATCTTTCTGAAGCGTGTTGTAGATAATCGTGTAATCAGCTGTGTTAGCATCCTCTTTGTGAAAAATAACTGTTTTCACACCAGCATCAATGATCTCATCAATGTGTTGATCTTCCAATACAGTTTCACGGTCAAGGATAACCTCATTACGTTCGATAGATACTACTTCTCCTGTATCTTCGTCTCCAAAGTCCTCAATCCAAGACTTCAATACACGAGCAGCCAGTCTTCTACCAACGCATTTTTTCAAATTAGCTTTGTTAGCTTTCACTTCGTCAGCTAATCCGAATATTTCTAAAATATCTTTATCTGTTTCATATCCGATCGCACGGAAAAGAGTTGTAACAGGCAATTTTTTCTTACGGTCGATGTAAGCATACATTACGCTGTTGATATCCGTTGCGAATTCGATCCAAGATCCTTTAAAAGGAATAACACGCGCAGAGTACAATTTAGTACCGTTAGCATGTCGGCTTTGACCGAAGAATACCCCTGGTGAACGGTGCAACTGGGAAACAATTACACGCTCGGCACCATTGATCACGAAGGATCCTTTTGGAGTCATGTATGGAATTGTACCTAAGTATACATCCTGCACGATTGTTTCGAAATCTTCGTGCTCAGGGTCTGTACAATATAATTTTAGTTTAGCTTTTAGCGGAACGCTATAAGTTAAACCTCTTTCGATACACTCATCAATAGTGTAACGGGGTGGGTCGATGAAATAATCAAGGAACTCCAACACGAATTGGTTTCGTGTATCAGTAATTGGGAAATTTTCCGCAAATACCTTGAACAATCCTTCACTTTCACGATTCTCAGGCGTTGTTTCCAATTGGAAGAACTCCTGGAAGGATTTAAGCTGAATATCCAAAAAATCTGGATAAGCGAACTGATTTTTGCTGGAAGCAAAATTAATTCTCGTTGATGTATTGCTTGTTGTTGCCAAGGCGAAATAATTTAATTGAGAAAAGGACTTTAAAATTGGCTAAAACGCCGAAAAACAGGAATAGGCATCCCGACAGAATCGTCGGGACACCTTTCCTGCAAAATGTTGTAACTAATTACTTGATCTCTACTTCAGCACCAGCTTCTTCAAGTGCTTTCTTAAGACCTTCAGCCTCGTCTTTAGAAACTGCTTCTTTCAAAGTAGCAGGAGCTCCGTCAACGATGTCTTTAGACTCTTTCAATCCGTTACCAGTAAGTTCTTTAACCAACTTAACTACAGCAAGTTTGTTAGCACCACCTGATTTCAAGATTACGTCGAATTCAGTTTTCTCAGCAGCAGCTTCACCACCACCAGCAGCACCACCAGCTACCATTACAGGAGCAGCAGCAGCAGGCTCGATACCGTATTCGTCTTTCAAGATTGTAGCTAGTTCGTTTACTTCTTTAACTGTCAAGTTTACTAGCGTTTCTGCGATTTGTTTTAAATCAGCCATTTTTATTAATTTTTAAAAAAGGTTCTTAAATAAATTTGTTTAATTCTGCTTTATAAGCATTATGCTCTTTCTTCGAGCGTTTTAAGAATTCCAGCAATTTTGGAACCACCACCTGTAAGACCGGAAATAACATTTTTCGCCGGGCTTTGTAGTAATCCGATGATATCACCGATCAATTCTTCACGGGACTTGATTGCTTCAAGCGCATCCAATTGGTTATCACCAATGAAAACTGCTTCTTCAATATAAGCTCCTTTTAGAATAGGCTTATCATTCTTCTTACGGAAATCTTTAATCAATTTTGCAGGAGCGTTTCCTACTTCAGCGAACATGATAGATGTCGGACCACTTAACACGGATGCCAAGTTATCGTAATTTCTACCTTCAACCTTAGCCATTGCTTTAGCCAACAATGTATTCTTAACTACACGTAGTTCGATACCCTGTTGAAAACAACGACGGCGTAATTGGTTAATTGTTTCTACTGTAAGAGCTGCCGTATCTGCAAGATAGAAGACATTTGCTTTCGATAAATCTTGAGCAAGATCTTCAATGTACTGTGCTTTTTGATCTTTATTCATACTTCAAGATTTTAAGCTACAACAGACTTAGCATCAACCTGGATACTTGGAGACATTGTAGAGCTGATGTAGATACTTTTAATGTAAGTACCTTTTGCAGCAGATGGTTTCAATTTGATCAACTGTTGGATCAATTCATTTGCATTGTCACGGATCTTAGCTCCTTCGAAGCTTGCTTTCCCAACAGATGTATGAATGTTACCGAATTTGTCAACTTTGAAATCAATTTTACCTGCTTTCACTTCTTCAACAGCTTTACCAACTTCCATTGTTACAGTACCTGTTTTTGGGTTCGGCATTAAACCGCGAGGTCCAAGGATACGTCCTAAAGCACCTACTTTACCCATCACTGAAGGCATTGTAATAATTACGTCGATGTCTGTCCAACCACCTTTGATTTTGTCAATGAATTCATCCAATCCAACGAATTCTGCACCAGCTGCTTTTGCTTCAGCTTCCTTGTCAGGTGTACAAAGTACCAATACTCGTACGTCCTTACCAGTTCCGTGAGGCAATGCAACAGTACCGCGAACCATTTGGTTTGCTTTACGTGGATCTACTCCTAAGCGTACTGAAATATCTACTGATGCATCGAACTTAGTAGTTGTAATGTTCTTCACTAAATCACACGCTTCTACCAAGGTGTAAGTTTTAGTCAAGTCATACTTTGCTAAAACTTCTTTTCTTTTTTTAGAAATTCTTCCCATGATGTTTGCGATTATTTAGTTGCAGGAGCTTCACCTCCTTTAACAGTTACACCCATACTACGTGCTGTACCAGCTACCATAGACATAGCTGAATCAACAGTAAAACAATTCATATCCGGCATTTTATCTTCGGCGATAGTGCGAATTTGATCCCAGGTCATGGTACCAACTTTGCTCTTGTTAGGCTCAGAAGAACCTTTTTTCAACTTAGCGCTTTCGATAATTTGCACAGCTGCTGGAGGAGTTTTGATGACGAAATCAAAAGATTTGTCACTGTACACAGTAATCACACATGGCAAAACCTTTCCTGGCTTATCCTGCGTACGAGCATTATACTGCTTGCAGAATTCCATAATGTTGACCCCTTTAGCACCTAGTGCAGGACCAACTGGAGGAGCTGGATTGGCTTGACCACCTTTGATCTGTAATTTGATCAATGCTGCTACTTCTTTAGCCATTGTTTATTTAAATTATGCAGTCGTAACGTGGGCGTTAAAGGGAAGCTTTAATCAATAATCCCACTGCTGCGGTTAATACATGTTTACCCTTCTTTTTCTACTTGCATGTAGCTAAGCTCAAGAAGGTTTTTGCGACCGAAAATCTTAACCATTACTTTCAACTTCTTCTTCTCTTCATTGATCTCGTCAATTACTCCGGAGAAATTGTTGAATGGTCCGTCGATCACCTTAACCGATTCTCCGATAACAAATGGGATTTTCACTTCCTCTTCTGTTTCGGATAATTCGTCAACTTTACCTAAAATTCGATTTACTTCGGACAAACGCATTGGCTGCGGGTCTCCCCCTTTTTCAGCACCTAAGAACCCGATTACATTCGGAATTCCTTTGATCACGTGAGGAACCTCACCAATCAAAGCTGCTTCGATCAATACATATCCTGGCAAATACGCTTTTTCCTTTGAGATTTTCTTTCCGTTACGGATTTGAAAAACTTTCTCAGTCGGAATCAATACTTGAGATACATAATCGTCCAGTTTCAATCGGGAAATTTCAAGATCCAGGTACTCTTTCACCTTTTTCTCTTTTCCACTCACCGCACGTACTACGTACCAACGTTTCTTAATATCTCCCATTTTTCTAATTAAAAGAAAGAATAGATAAAGCCAACAACCCCCTTCCAAGTAGAAGTAGGACTTCCGGTAATTCCAAAGACATTGTCCATTGCGAATACCAACAACGCAAAAATCACAGACGCAACTACTACTATCAGTGCGTTGCTCTGCAATTCTTTCCACGTCGGCCACGTAACATTCTGAGTCATCTCAGTAATTGTTTCGCTAAAATAATTTCTAAACTTTGACATGGTCAATTTATTTTGTTTTGCACGGGCGGTAGGATTCGAACCCACGACCAATGGTTTTGGAGACCACTACTCTACCAGCTGAGCTACGCCCGTGTAAAAAGGGGAGTTGACCTCCCCTTTCAATTCATATGTTATCGCGAATTAAGCGATGATTTCAGTAACCTGACCAGCACCTACTGTACGACCACCCTCACGGATAGCGAAACGTAGACCTTTGTCCATTGCTACAGGTACGATCAACTTAACATTGATTGTTACGTTATCACCTGGCATAACCATCTCACGTCCGTCTGTCAAGAAAATCTCTCCAGTTACGTCAGTTGTACGGAAGTAGAACTGAGGACGGTATTTGTTATGGAATGGAGTGTGACGACCACCTTCTTCTTTCTTCAATACATAGATTTCAGCTTTGAAGTCAGCATGAGGCTTAACAGATCCTGGCTTACAAATAACCATACCACGCTTGATTTGAGACTTCTCAATACCACGTAATAAAAGACCTACGTTATCACCAGCTTCTCCACGATCCAAGATCTTACGGAACATCTCAACCCCAGTTACAGTAGAAGTCAATTTCTCTTCCCCCATACCCAAGATCTCAACCGGATCTCCGGAGTTAATAACCCCTGTTTCGATACGTCCTGTTGCTACTGTACCACGACCTGTAATCGTAAATACGTCTTCAACCGGCATCAAGAATGGCTTATCAACATCACGAGGAGGTAATTCAATGTAGCTATCAACTGCATCCATCAACTCTTCAACTTTAGCAACCCACTCAGCTTCTCCGTTCAATGCACCTAGTGCAGAACCTTGAATAACCGGTGCATTGTCACCATCGTAATCGTAGAAAGACAACAATTCACGAACTTCCATTTCAACTAGCTCTAACAACTCAGCGTCATCAACCATATCCACTTTATTCATGAATACAACCAAACGAGGAACACCAACTTGTTTTCCTAATAGGATGTGCTCGCGAGTTTGTGGCATCGGTCCGTCAGTAGCAGCAACTACAAGGATCGCTCCGTCCATCTGCGCAGCTCCAGTAACCATGTTCTTTACGTAATCCGCGTGACCTGGACAGTCAACGTGTGCGTAGTGACGGTTAGCTGTTTCGTACTCGATGTGTGACGTGTTAATAGTAATACCACGCTCTTTTTCTTCCGGTGCGTTGTCAATTGAAGAGAAATCACGAACGGCAGCTAATCCTTTAGCAGCCAATACGCTTGAAATAGCCGCAGTCAAAGTGGTCTTACCGTGGTCAACGTGACCAATAGTACCAATGTTTACGTGCGGTTTGGAACGATTAAAACTTTCCTTAGCCATTTGTTTTTATTTGTTACGTAGTTAATAAACCTTTTTCTTACAATACAAAATTTCACCCATAAACCAAATGAGTGAATCCCTTGCAGAGCCAATGACGAGATTTGAACTCGTGGCCTCTTCCTTACCAAGGAAGCGCTCTACCCCTGAGCTACACCGGCCTATTCTCTTGAATCGTAATTTGAGCGGGAGACGAGATTCGAACTCGCGACCCTCAGCTTGGAAGGCTGACGCTCTACCAACTGAGCTACTCCCGCTTATAATAATTCTTAACTTGTCGTGGGAGTGGCTGGACTCGAACCAGCGATACCGTGAGGTGACAGATTTACAGTCTGCTGCAATAGCCACTATGCGACACTCCCATCCTTTAATGCGAGCCGGTGGAGGGACTCGAACCCCCGACCTGCTGATTACAAATCAGCTGCTCTAGCCAGCTGAGCTACACCGGCATTAAAGTTTGGTTTTTTATTACGATTTTAAAGAACGATTCTTAAAGTGTTTTCCCGTTTGGGTTTGCAAATGTAGTAAAGAAATAAACAACTGCAAGCGTTTGAACGAAAAAAAATTAAAAAAAAATAAGCGGCTCAAAGAACCGCTTATCTAAATGTTTCATTTCCAATTACTAATTCGCTAACTTGCCTTTATATTTTTTTACCTGTGTTCGCAAGGCATCGACACACAAATCAGCCGCTTCTTCAAAAGATTTGCATTGTTTCTTGGCAAATAATTCTTTTCCGGGCATTAATATTTTCACTTCTGCTATCTTGTTTTCCTTGTCCGAATTCTTATCCAATCGTAAAAAAACTTCCCCAACAATGATGTGATCAAAAAAAACCTGAAGTTTTTCCACTTTGTCGTTAATGAAATTAATTAATTTTTGATCCGCTTTAAAATGGATAGAATGCACTTTAACGTCCATGACTGTTACTTTTTGCGCC
>CBINBC010000031.1:0-57047 GCA_966248825.1 uncultured Fluviicola sp. | reverse complement strand
AACCATCAAACCGTTGGATGATGCTCATTTCCTGGTTTCATTGGGAGCATTTTACGGAATTTATACCAACAAAGGGAAACTGGTTGTTCCTCTGGAATACGTCAATATTCGAAAGGTACAGGATGATTTTTATATCCTGACGAAAGGTACGGAGCTCCATTATTTCTATGTTCCGGAAAATAAGTTGATCAAACCAAACCTGGAATAAATGTCGGGGTTGAGGAACTTTATCCGCTCACTGGTTCCGCAAAGGATCCTGAATGCTTATCGTGAAAAAAAGAAAGATAAGCAGCGTAAATTAATCCGTGAACAGGAGCTGAAAGGAGAAGGATGGACATTTACACAGTTGTTCCACCAAATCCAGGCTTGTGGGATAAAAGCAGGAGATTCCGTGTTGGTTCACAGCAGTTTTTCAAAGATCGGATTTGTGGCAGGCGGCCCGCGAATCATTGTCGATGCACTTTTGGAAGCTATTGGTTCCGAAGGGAATTTACTCATGCCAAGTTCCCCGAATCCGGGCTATCAGTTGGATTATATCCGAAATCTAAATCAATTTGATGTTCTGAATGATTCGTCCAAAATGGGGGCGATCACCGAATATTTCAGGAAACTTCCCGGAGTGAAACGTTCGGAAAGTCCCACAGAACCGGTTTGCTGCTACGGACCGAAAGCGGAATGGTTTACGAACGGGCATTTGGGAGAAGAAACACCGTATACCGGGAACAGTCCTTTTGCACGATTGGCAGAAGCCAGAGGCAAAATCCTATACATCGGGGTGACTTTGGATAATGCAGGAACATCTCTGCATGTCTTGGAAGATGCCGTTCCTGATTTTAAATACCCGGTTTATTACCCGGAAGTATTTCATGTTTCGGTAAAGCGGGAAGATGGGACAGTTGTTCCCGTCTCTGTGAAAGTTCACAACCCGGAACAATCTGCAAAGCGCAAGTGTGATGGATTATTGCCGCTATTTGAAACAAAAGGAGTGATGAAGCGTGCTGTTATCGGAAATGCTCCGACCCTGGTATTTGATGCTTCCAAAATGCTGGAAACCATGATGGATGAATATCAGCAAAACGGAGTAACCATGTATACTCCCACCGGATCATAAGATTTATTGATCTCTAATTCGCGTCCGATAATTATCGGGATGGCATTAGTAATTATATGCAAGCATTGCTATTTTTGTAAAACCAAAAACAAAAGAACATGTCAAACAGAAACTGGACGAGTATTAAGTCCTACACAGATATCAAATTCGAATTCTTTGAAGGGATCGCAAAGATTACCATTAACCGACCAAAAGTATACAATGCTTTCCGTCCCGAAACAAACATGGAAATGCTGGATGCATTGGAGATTTGTCGGGAAAGACAGGATGTCGGTGTGGTAGTTCTAACCGGTGAAGGCGATAAAGCATTTTGTTCGGGCGGTGATCAGAACGTGAAAGGAGTAGGAGGATACATTTCTGAAAATGGTGTTCCGCGTTTGAACGTATTGGATGTACATAAAGCAATCCGTGCTTTGCCTAAACCGGTAATCGCGATGGTGAACGGATATGCAATCGGCGGCGGACACGTACTTCACGTAGTTTGTGATTTAACAATTGCTTCTGATAATGCACGGTTCGGACAAACAGGCCCGAAAGTTGGAAGTTTTGACGCCGGTTTCGGTTCGTCTTTCCTGGCAAGCCATGTGGGGCAGAAGAAAGCACGCGAAATTTGGTTCCTATGTGAACAGTATACTGCAGATGAAGCAGAAAAAATGGGAATGGTCAACAAGGTTGTTCCGCTGAAAGATTTGGAGGATACGACCGTGCAGTGGTGCCAGACAATCATGAAGCGTTCACCTTTGGCAGTGCGTATGATCAAAAGAGGTTTGAATGCAGAATTGGACGGACAGAGAGGTTTGATGGAATTTGCAGGAGATGCTACTCTGATGTATTACCTGATGGAAGAAGCTCAGGAAGGAAAACGTGCATTCTTAGAAAAAAGAGAACCGAATTTCCAGCAATTCCCTAAATTTCCTTAACAAGTTCAAACGATCAAAGCGTTCAAAAAGTTCAGATATTTCATGGGTTTTAACCTTTTCAACTGTTGAACATTTGAACCTTTAATAATGAAATTATTAAAGAATGGCACTTTTAGACATCGAAGCTGATTTTCAGCGCATTTTTGGATTTAGCTTAACAGAAGGCAAGCAGTGGTTGGTGAAATCGGGAACAAACCTGATTTTTGCTGTGATTATCTTATTGGCCGGTTTTTGGATTGCCAAATGGGTTGGGCGTTTGGTAGTGAAAATCCTGACACGCGGGAAAGTAGATGCCGGTTTGGTAACCTTCCTGTCGAGCTTGGCCACCATTGTGCTGAAGATCCTGGTGATAGTTACGGCGATTACCCAGCTGGGAATTGAAATGACTTCTTTTGTAGCAATCCTTGGAGCTGCAGGTTTGGCAATCGGTATGGCATTCTCGGGAACGCTTTCCAATTTTGCCGGAGGAGTGATGATCCTGTTATTCAAACCTTTTAAGGTCGGTGATTTTGTGGATACACAGGGTCAGCAAGGAGTTGTAAAGGAAATTCATATTTTCTATACATACCTGCATACCGCAGATAATAAGGTGATCATTATTCCAAATGGTCCGGTGGCAAATGGCAATATCATCAATTTTACAAAAGCCGATAAAAGACGGGTGGAATGGATTGTGGGAATCTCTTATGGGGATAATTACATGATAGCTCATGACGCCATATTAAAGTTTATAAGGGAGGATGAGAGAATTTTAAATGATCCGGAACCTTTTGTAGGACTTGGTTCTTTAATGGATTCATCGATTAATATTACCATTCGCGGGTGGGTGAAAACCGATGATTATTGGCCGGTCTATTTCGATATGAATAAACGGATTTACGAAAGCTTCCCGGAAATGGGCTTAACCTTTCCTTTCCCGCAGATGGATATACATATTACGAAGAATGAAAGTGTATGAAAAACCTCAAGCAACATCCGATTATTCAGCAATATATCATCTGGAATCGCTTCGGTGATCTGTTGGGGATGGATTTTGAAGTAATCGAAAAGGGACATGTGATTTATAAAATGCCCATTTCGAAAGAGCATTTGGCAACTCCGTTTGCTGCTCACGGCGGTTCCGTGGCGGCACTGATTGATGCTGCGCTTGGAGTGGCCTGCCTGACGGAAGTTTGTGAGGATATGAAAGTGGTTTCGACTGTTAATCTGACAATTTCCTATTTAAATCCGGCTCATAAAGATGATTTGTTGACTGCCGACGCAAAAGTTACAAAATCCGGAAAACGTATTTTATTCGTGGAAGGAAAAGTAATGAATCAAAAAGGTCAATTGGTGGCTACAGCTTCGGCAACGATGAATGCTTATCCGGTTTCGAAGATCAGCGAGAAGGTGTTTTGAAAATTATGAATGAAGGAATGATTAATTATCAATAAAAAAGACTTGATAATTGAGTCATTTATGATTGATAATTTCCCACAGTTTCACCGTCTCGACAGCTTCTTTCACATCGTGCACCCGCAAAATATTTGCCCCCTTATCCAAAGCAATTGTATTCAAAACACTGGTGCCGTTCAAAGAGTCTCCGGCGTCAATTCCAAGCGTTCTGTAGATCATGGATTTCCGCGAAATACCGACTAAAATCGGGCATTCGAACAGTTGGAAAGCTTCCAGGAATGAAAATAGTTCGAGGTTCTGCTCGCTGTTCTTTGCAAAGCCAAAGCCAGGATCAATAATAATATCGTTTAGTCCGGCCGCTCTTGCTCTTTCAAGCTGTGTTCCCAATTCAACGATTACGTCACGAAGAATGTTGTCGTAGCGGTTCAATTTAGCCATGGTTTGCGGAGTTCCACGCATGTGCATCAATACATACGGGACCCGGTGCTCTGCGGCAATCGAAAATAGTTCCGGGTTGATTAGTCCGCCACTGATGTCATTGATCAGGTGAATACCTTGTTCAAGGGCATAAGAAGCAACTCCGGATTGAAAAGTATCAACACTGATTTTTATTTCCGGGTAGGTTTCAAGCGCATAAGCTATTGCGAATTTAATCCGCTCAATCTCCCCCTGTTCAGAAATGTGCTCAGCACCCGACCGACTCGAGTAACCTCCTATATCTAACCAAGTTGCACCGTCCTTCACATGCAAATCTATGAGTTTTTGCTGTTTTTCAATGGTAGTACTTCTGCTGTCCGAGTAAAAAGAATCCGGAGTACAATTGACAATTCCCATCACCTGCGGAGTGGAAATAGTGAATAACTTACCACGGATGTTTAGAACCCGTTCTCGTGAAAAAGTTGTATTTTCAGACCTTAAAAATTCCATACTTGCATAGATGATACAAACATCGGAACAATATCAACACATCGTACAGGGTTGTAGAGAAATTTTCCTTAAAAAAACCATCGATTACGGAACTTCCTGGCGGATTGCACGAGCGAGCAGTTTAACGGATCAGATCTTCATAAAGGCAAACCGAATCCGGACCATACAGGAAACTGGAGAGAATAAAGTCGGAGAAAGCATCGAAGGTGAATTCGGAGCGATGGTAAATTACTGTATCATGGCGATTATTCAGTCCCGTTCAACAGATAATATGGGGCTTGAGTTGAGTGCCGAGCAAGCGGAAATCTTGTACGACCAGGTTGCTCTGGAAGCTTTTGAGTTGATGGAGAAAAAGAACCACGATTACGGGGAGGCATGGAGGGATATGCGGGTAAGCTCATTGACTGATATGATCCTGATGAAACTGCTGCGAATCAAGCAGATTGAGGATAACGGAGGGAAAACGATCGCATCGGAAGGAATTGAATCGAACTATTTTGATATTCTGAACTATTCTATTTTTGCTTTAATACACCTCACCCTTTAAACTTTTGGTTTCTATGAAAACTACACGAACCATTTCAGGACATTCACTACCACTCAATGTCTTGTTTGTTATCTTAAACCTTGCAGGATTAACACTTACAGCAATGGGCTTTCACGACCACTTTGAAGCTCGGAAATTGTTATTTGTAAGCATTGGTCTTGTCTTGATGCTGTTTTCCGCAGTAGCTTTGATCTTCTTCAAGGGGAAATTGATGATTGCTACTGTTTCCCGCGTTATTGTTGGAAGTCTTTTCATTGTTTCTGGATTGATTAAGGCAAATGACCCGCTTGGATTTTCTTATAAGCTGGAAGAGTATTTTGAAGATGGAGCTTTGGCTTACCGGATCAAAGAATTTTTTGGTACTCCCGGCTTCTCCCTGGAATATTTTATTCAGCATGCGCTGGTACTATCGGTTATCATCTGCATTGCCGAGATCGTGTTGGGAGTTTTGGTATTGATAGGCGGTAAAATGCGCCTGGTAAGCTGGTCCCTGGTAATTCTCATGTTGTTTTTTACATTCCTGACCTGGCATACGTCTACTTGTGATTCAAAAACGAAATTTACAGACCGTGATACGTATTCGCTTGCAAACGCTAAAGAAGCATCCCTTGCGGATACAAAAATCGAGGAAGCAAAAACGAATAAGGAGATTAAGATCATTTCAAAAAATGCCAATGAAGTGGTCGTTGAAGAACTAAAGGCGCCTCAGTGCGTTACGGACTGCGGCTGTTTCGGAGATGCTATGAAAGGTTCGGTAGGAAGATCTTTAACTCCGAAAGAATCTCTCTGGAAAGACATCGTATTGCTTTACCTGGTTATCTGGATTTTTGCAGCACAGGGAATTATCAAACCGAATAATGTACGCCAAAACTGGATCTATGTTCCGGTTTCCTTGCTGTTGATTGCCGCGTTATCCTGGGTATTCGATTGGTATTTCCCGATTATCTTCTCATTGATAGCTATATTGGCCGCTTTATGGATTTACCGCTTCCGGAATAAACGGATCGGGAACCATTACAGCTCGGCACTCATAGTGACATGCTTGTGTGGTATTTTCATCTGGTACGTATTGAAATATGATCCGCTGCGCGATTACCGATCATACGCAGTTGGGAATTACCTGCCTGATCTGACCAAAAACGGGGATCCCGGTAAATATCAAAGCTTATTGGTCTACAAAAACATCAAAACCGGCGAGAAAAAGGAGTACGACGGTTCGAGTAAAGAATTTATGGCTTCCAAAATCTGGGAAAAAACCAATGAATGGAAATACCTGGAAATGATCAATAAAGAGATTGTTCCGATGAGACTTCCGTCCATTGATACGGCGCAATTCAATCCGTCCAGAAGCATTAAAGCTTTGTCTGAAGACGAGCTGCAGCTGGATGCAGTGAAAAAACAGCTGCAGAATACCCGAATAGCCGGACTTCGTTTGGAAGATAAAGTAACAAAGGAACGAACAGAGATTCCGGAAATAGAATACAACGTGGAGTCATACCCGCCTGATACTTATGTGGTCCTGGATACCATTGAGGTGGAAAATCCGGAATTGTCCGATGTAAGTATCCGCAAGTTTTTATTTACTGCACCAAAAGTGATTGTTGTTTTCTCCAAAAACCTGAAAGAGTTTGATTTGGGGCACCTGAACGAAATCAAGGCTATAGCGGCGTCTGCCAAAAAGGCCGGTGTTCCTTTCGTAATGGTAGTTGGTTCGGGAGATGAGGAGATTGCGGCATTTAAAAAGAAACACAACCTGCATGCACCTTTCTTTATCAATGACGGAATAGAATTGAAAGTGGTTTCACGTGCAAATCCGGCATTGATGGTATTGAAACACGGACGTGTAAAAGGAAAATATACAGGTAATTCGTTACCGACATTTAATTGGATTCAAAGTAATTTATTAGCAAAATAACATGCGCTCAAAAATTGTAGCCGGAAATTGGAAGATGAATTTGTCTCAAAGCGAGGCAAAAGAATTGTGCAAAGAAGTAAACAACATGAACATTGGTTCGGAGATAGAAGTCTATATTTTTCCGCCGATGTTGTATGTGAGTGACTGTAAAGCACTTTCTGCGAACATAAAAGTAGGAGCTCAAAATGCGTATCCGAATGATACCGGTGCCTTTACAGGTGAGGTAAGCATGTGGCAGTTGAAAGAAGCCGGCATTGAAGCGGTTTTGATAGGTCACTCCGAAAGAAGGGAGTATTTCAACGAAGACCATGCATTTTTAAAACAAAAACTGGATGCGGCGCTGGTTCACGGAATCAGGCCTTTCTTTTGCTGTGGCGAACCCCTTGAGGTCCGTGAAAACGGTTCTTTTTTGGACTATGTCAAAAAACAACTGGAAGAAAGCGTATTTCACCTTTCTGCAGCTGATTTTTCAAAAGTAGTACTCGCATATGAACCTATCTGGGCAATTGGAACGGGGAAAACAGCAAGTACAGAGCAGGCAGAAGAAATGCATGCAGCTATCAGATCGTGGATCGAAGAGCGTTATGGAAAAGAAATTGCGGCGAATTCTTCCATTTTATACGGTGGAAGTTGTAACCCTGGCAATGCTCAGGCGTTATTCGCATGCGAAAATGTAGATGGAGGATTGATCGGAGGGGCGTCTTTGAAAGCTGCTGATTTTTCCGTTTTAGTAGCTGAAGGAACATGGACTATTTTGAATTAACAGTTAATATTGAACCCAGAGATCCCTGGTCGGATATTCTCGTTGCAGAACTGGCTGAATTTGGGTTCGAAAGTTTTGTGGAAACAGAATCCGGTATCCAGGCATACGCTCCTGTTCAAATTGGCGATGTTTCCTCCATTTTGAAAGAAACCTGCATCCATAATAACGAAGAAATTAAAGTTGATTGGAAATTGGAAGAAATTCCGCATCAAAACTGGAATGCAACCTGGGAAGAATCATTTGATCCTGTCCTGGTGGATTCGCGCCTGGCAATTATTGCACCTTTTCACGATGCGAAAGACTTTCCAAACAGGGAGTTGATCGTGATCCAGCCGCAAATGTCTTTTGGTACCGGACATCATCAAACTACCTACCTCATGTCACAATTCCTGCTTGATTTACACTTACTTCCTGAAAGAGTATTGGATATGGGCACAGGAACGGGAGTACTGGCTATTTTGGCTGAAAAAAAAGGAGCAAAAGATATTTTGGCTGTTGATATAGAATCCTGGTCGGTAGAAAATACGCTTGAAAATGCGGAGCGAAACGGATGCAGCAAAATTCGGGGTCTTTTGGGGGATATTGATTCCATTACTGAAAAAGATTTTGGTGTGATCCTTGCTAACATCAACAAAAATGTGTTGAAAAGGCATTTATCGGATTACGCAAAACTATGTTCAGATAACGGTTTGCTTTATTTAAGCGGTTTCTTCACATCCGATGTTCCGGAGCTGGAAGATGCTGCCCAAAAAGCAGGTTTTGAATTGATAGAAGTAAGAGATAAAGAAACATGGGCATCCATGAAACTTAAAAAAAAGTAGAACTATGAAAAAATGGGGATTCATTTTAATTGTACTGGTGTGTGCTGTAAATTCATTTTCTCAGTCCTATCCTGAAGACAGAGAGAAATTTGTGAAAACAATCAGTTCACTCACCAGTGATTATTTGGATAAAGAACAGAAGGACTTCTTGAAAGATGAGTTCTCCGTTACGCTGCTTAAATCAACTGATTTTCCGGACCAGTATTTCTCCAAGATGGTTGCAACAGCCAATCTAATGGAAAGTAAGCGTTTAAAAGTCTATCCGGAGATTTACAATTATGTGTTTTCCGTTTATTCATTCGTAAAGAACAAACAGCCGGAATCTTCCTTTACGGCCTGGCACAGTTCGGTAGATAAGTTGCTGGATGCTAAGAATATTAATAAATTCAAGGATTTTATTGAGACATCCGCCGGATTCTTCTCCAAAGGAATGCTGGCAAGTTCATCCAATGAAGAATGGTATTTCTACGGTTCCTATGTTTTCGAATTTATCGATAAACCGATCATTAAATTTACGAACGGACGCCTGGTTTGCGGTTTCCCGAATAGAGGAGCGAAAAGAGATGAACCCCGTTTTATAGACTCGCTTGTGGTGTACAATACCAACGGAACGTATGATCCGGCATTGAAAAAATGGATCGGACAGGGTGGAAAAATCGATTGGGTGAAAGTCGGGTTAAAAAGCAATGAAACCTTCGCTGAATTGGGGAATTACGACGCCTCGCTGAAGTCTAACTTTATTAAAGCTGATACGGTTTCATTAACCAGCCCGTTCTTCCCCGGAAAAAAAGTAAAAGGAACGTTGAATGAACGTGCTTTCCGCGTCATCCGTGAAGCAGACCGTAACTACCCGCAATTCATCTCATTTGAACGAAAGTTGACAATCAATAATGTTCTTCCGGATATGGATTATGTGGGAGGTTTCTCCTTACAGGGAGCAAGTGTTGTGGGACTTGGAAATGCTACTGAACTCGCACAGCTTACCATTAAAAAGAACGGAAAGAAATTCATGGTGGCAAAAACACAGTACATTGCCATTGAACCGGCGAGAATTGTTTCGAATATTACCCAAACAACCTTGTACGTCGGGGAAAAAGATTCGATTACGCACCCGGGAGTAGGATTTGTCTATACGAAAGATTCAAATATGGTGGAGTTAACGCGTGGAAAATCAGGCGTACTGCAATCTCCTTTTACGGATTCCTACCACCAATTGGAATGGTATGTTCAGAAAGTAGTGTGGAAAAGAACAGGAACAGATTTACTATTTACCTATGAATTCGGAACAAGCCAGGAACAACGGATTGCGCGTTTTGAGTCCATGAATTTCTACGACGGAAGATTGTATGATCGTCTTCAGGGAATGGAACAGGTTCATCCGTTGGCGTCTTTGTACAATTACTGTTACAAATACGATGAATTTACTCTGACGGAAGGAAAAGCAGCGACAGCTCTTGGCAAAACCGTGGACCAGGTGAAAACACAGCTTCTGGATTTGGCATCTTACGGGTTTATCAGCTATGATACGGAAAACAAAATTGTTAAAGTCAACCAGAAAACAAAAGTGTTTATTGAGTCCAGAGCGGGTAAACGCGATTATGACAACCTGATCTTTGTTTCCGATATGCGTCCGAAACCGAAATTTTCACCGGAGCAGTTGAAAGATAACCCGGCGCTTCAGAAAGTAGCGGCACAGGATTCTGTTTTGGCAATCAAAAGAAGAACCATGCCGAATTTTGGTTCCATGAACCTTGGAACTATGGAAATAGCATTGGAAGCAGTGGACCGCGTTACGATTTCAGATGCGCAGGGATCATTTGTTTTGCCGGATAGAGCACAGGTGAAAATCAATAAGAACAGAGACTTTAAGTTTTCGGGGTGGGCTTCCTCAGGTAAATTCGAGATTCATACCCTGGAGGCAAATTATGCATACGATGCGAATAAGATCAACCTGATAAGAACGGATAAAAGTTATTTCCGTGCGAAACCACTTTCCCAGGCAGACGGGAACAGATCAATTGCATTGGGATCTGCTTTAAATGGAATTGTGGGAGAAATCATTGTGGATGACCCTACGAACCGTTCCGGAATGAAAAAGGAGATCACAAAATACCCGATCTTAAAATCCACGAAACCGTCGAAAGTTTATTACAACCAGGAAGAATTGTTTAAAGGAGCATACGATTCCGCGCGCTTCTATTATACCTGTATTCCTTTTGAAATGGATAGTTTGGATAACTTCTCTGAAAAAGCATTCCGTTTGAAAGGAGAATTGGTTTCTGCAGGTATTTTCCCGGTAATCAAGGAAGATTTGAAGATTATGCCGGATTATTCCCTCGGATTCAGTACGGTAGCTCCACCGGAAGGTCACGTTTTTTATGGCACAAAAGCCATGTATAAGAACAAGATCGTTCTGTCCAATAACGGATTACAGGGAGCCGGAATCATTAATTTCGTTCATTCCATTTCCGATTCGAAAGCATTTACTTTCTTACCCGATTCAACCCTTGGTTATGCCAAGTTTGAGAACAAACCGGTGGAAGCTGGTGTTCAATTCCCGGATGTAAAATCTCCGGATGCATTTATTACCTATGTTCCAAGACAAAACGTGTTGAAAGCTTCTTCTACCCAGGAAAATGAATTGACTTTCTTTAACGGGGAAGCGAAAATGAAAGGAACTGCGATTGTTCAGCCTACCGGAATGACCGGGTACGGGATTATTTCCATGCAGAAAGCAAACCTGGGATCTGATAACTTTAAATTCAAGCGCTACGATATTGATTCCGATACTTCTGTCTTTCAGTTGAAAAACCCGTATCCGGAAGAAGGGGAAAGCCCATTGGCATTCTCTTCCAACAATGTCAACGCTCACATTTCTTTCAAGGACAGAAAAGGAGACTTTAAATCGAATGACGGGGAAGAACTGAAAGTTTTCCCGGTAATCAAATACGCAGCGAAAGTAGATTTATTTACCTGGCTGATGGATCAGGACGAAATGGAATTGTCTAAAAAAGGTGGTGGAAACAGCTCCGGGGATATCAATATCAACACCGATCTGAACCTTGCGCAGCCGAATATGTTCTCCATCCATCCGGATCAGGATTCTTTGCAATTTGCAGCTCCGAAGGTGAAATTCTCCATGAAGAAAAAAGTGCTTTATTGTTCCAATACAACATTCATTGATGTGGCGGATGCACGTATTTACCCGGATAGTGCAAAAGTGACGATCCATAAGAATGCGGTGATGGACCCGCTTTTGAATTCGAAGATCGTAGCCAACTACGTAACGAAATACCACACCTTCTTAAATGCGAATACGACCATTTCCGCACGCAGAAAATATACCTCGGAGGGAGATTATCCGTATTACGATGCGGATTCGGTTAAAACACTGATCCATATGGATAAGATTACCGTTGATTCAACATCCCAGACAGTTGCAACCGGAACAGTGAAAAGTGAAGCCGGATTTAAACTGAATAAGTATTTTGATTACTACGGCCCGATGAAGATTAAGGCGGCAAATCCGTTGATTAGCTTTACAGGAGCAACTCGTATTAACCACAACTGTGAGAAATTTGCCAAGAGTTGGATGTCATTCTCAGCAGAAATTGATCCGAAGAACATCCAGATCCCGGTTACTCCGAATATGAAAACGCTGGACGGACAGGCAATTGCCGCAGGTATCGTTTGGAGAGATTCCCGCCAGAAAGACTCTATTCGTTTGTATCCGACATTCCTTTCTTCACTGGAAGATCCGAATGATCCGATCTTTATTACCGCTACCGGTGTGCTTCAATATGATTTCTCATCCAAAGAATTCCAGATCGGACCGAAGGAGAAATTATTGAACCGCAATGAGCCGGGTAATTTCATTTCCCTGCATACGGAAAGCTGTTCCATGAATGGAGAAGGAAAGATCAACATGGGAATGGATTACGGTGATGTTACGGTAGACGCCATCGGAACGGTTTCTTATAACCAGCAAAACGGACAGACAGATGTCAACGCAACCATCAAACTGAACCTGCCAATGGATAAAGGTATTTGGGAAAGTGCCGGTCAGCGCATTGTGGATTACGAAGGATCAAAACCGCTGTCATTTGAAACAACCAATATCGAGCAGGCCCTGCTGATGTGGAGCGACCGTAAAACGGCGGATAAGATCAAATCCGATTATACGCTTTCCGAGGATAAGAAAGTGAAGCGTTTACCGGATGAACTGGAAAAATCGATCGTGATCACGGGAGTTCGTTTGAAAAATATCCCGATGAGTAAAGATGTGCGCGGTTTGATGTCGAGTCTGGAAGGAGCAGCCATTGTGAATTTCTATGGGAAACCTGTGATGAGACAAGTCGTATTCCGCAGTGCATTTGAGCAGATCTATTCTCAAAACGGCGATCATTTTACCATGATGATGCAGGTTCCGGGAGGGCCGGATTACCTCTTGGATTACTCCATGTTGAAACGTGACGGTACCCTGAATATCATCACCAGTGATTCCGAATTGGCTAATTCAATCAACGCAATGAAAGAAGACAAGCGAAAATCAAAAGGATTCTTGTATCAAATCTCAACAAATAGCGTGTATTTAGGCAAACTAAATGCTATTTTTGAATAATGAACTGGACTGATTTTTTATGGGCTATACCTGCATATTTTTTAGGATCGATACCAACCGCAGTTTGGGTAGGTCGTGCAAAATATGATTTAGATGTACGGGAACACGGAAGTAAGAATGCAGGAGCTACGAATACTTTTCGCGTACTTGGAAAAAAAGCAGGTAGAGTTGTTCTTACAATAGATATCTTAAAAGGAATGCTGGCAGTACTGTTACCTTATTTTGTACTGCCAGTTGAATTTTCCGATCCGCATTTAACACATATTCAGCTGGTCGCTTCTTTCATGGCTGTTTTGGGTCATGTTTTTCCCATTTTTGCCGGATTTAAAGGCGGAAAGGGAGTCGCAACTTCTTTGGGAGTGATCGTGGGGTTACAGCCTGCAGCCGCAGCTATCTGCCTGGTTGTTTTTTTAATTGTCTTTATTACATCTCACTATGTTTCTTTGGGATCAATCAGTGCAGCCATAGTCTTTTCAGGTTGTTTGTGGTTATTTCCCATAAATACATACGCTTTGCCTATCTTTGGGTCATTGTTGGCGTTCATTGTAATTTTTGCCCATCGTAAAAATATCAAGCGATTATTGGATGGAACAGAAAGTAAAATGAACCTTTTTAAGAAATAAGCGTATTGCCTCTAAAACAATAAGTTGAGCTTGAAGTCATTTAAACGAATAAATGGTTGGATCCTACTATTACTGTTAGTCCTGACAGCTCATCATTCTTTTGCCCAGGAAGCCGAGGCAGATTTAAAGCTAAAAGCTGATAAACTCTTCGATGCAGAGCAATTTGTAGAAGCAACTCCGCAGTTTTTGCACCTCATTGCACTCAATCCCAGATCGCCCGAATACAATTACAAATACGGAACCTGTCTCTTATTCAATTCCTATAAAAAACAAGATGCATTTAAGTATTTGAATTATAGCATTACGGATCCGAACATTGCTCCGGAAGCTTATTTCTACCTGGGAAAAGCATTTCACTTAAATTTCCAGTTCAACGAAGCCATTAAGAACTACAATATCTATATTCAAAAAAGCGGCGGGAAACCGAATCCGAACTTTGATATCAATCGCCAGATCGAGATGTGCCAGAACGGGAAGAAATTACTGACAACTATTACTGATTTGGTGGTGTTGGAAAAAAAGGAGATCGAATACGCTTCTTTCTTCCGCTTGTACAACCTGGCAGATATCGGCGGTGTGATGCTGATTACTGCAGAATATCAGTCGAAGATCGACAAAAAGAAAAATCATACGCCTTTGATCCATTTCCCGGATCAGGCGCAAACAATCTATTATTCATCTTACGGTGATTCGGAGAAAGGAAGCAAAGATATTTATTACAGAAAACGGCTTCCGGATGGAAAATGGGGATTGCCGGCACCAGTTGCAGGGAATGTAAACACCACATTTGACGAGGATTTTCCATACCTGAGTCCGAATGGAGAGTACCTGTATTTCTGTTCCAAAGGCCACAACTCGATGGGCGGATTTGATGTCTTCCGTTCTAAGTTTGACCCGGAAAACAATTCCTTCGGTCAACCGGAAAACATGGATTTTGCCATATCTTCCCCTGATAATGATTTGTTCTATGTGGTAGATTCCCTGGAGAAGAACGCTTATTTTGCTTCGTCACGCCAAAGTCAGAACGGGAAGATCCATGTCTATAAAGTACGTGTAGACCGTGTGCCGCTTCAATTGGCAATAATTAAAGGCGAGTTTGCTTCAACTGTAAAACCGGAAAATAAGAAGATTGCTATTAAAGTAACCGACTTTGCTTCCGGAAACGAGATCGGGACCTTCAAATCAAATGATAAGGGAAGTTATCTGATTACCCTTCCCAAAGGCGGGAAATATACCTATGAAATGACCGTCGACGGAACAACAGAAATCTATAAAGCCCAGGTAAATGTTCCTTTCCTGAAAGAATTCAAGCCACTGAAGCAGAAAATCCAGGAAGAAGCAAATGGAACGGACGGAAGAGTGGTGCGTGTTGTAGACCAATTCAACGAATTTGTAGACGATGCTGCTGGTATTTTGGCCGAAGTGATCCGTACACGTGCGGAACTGAATGTGAATTCAGGGAATTTTGACATCCATGCATTGGATGCTCAGAAAGAAAATAAGAAAGTATTGGCCGATATCGGTTTGGAAGGTGCATCGAATTCCGAGATCATTTCAAAATTTGAATTGATCCAACAGAAACAGGAGCAAAAAACGGATGCATTAACGCGTTTGGAAACCGGTTCGCTGGTTGCCATTGTGGAGAAAGCAGAGCAGGTGGAAGCCCTGCAGGCAGAAGTAAAAAAAGACGTTGCTAAAGCAAACGTTGCAGAAACCAATACTGAAAAGAACGATATTTTATTAGCAGCCAACGATAAAGTGGCGAAGATCATTGAATTGAAAGAGGAAATTCAGCACATCAATGCCTTTGCTGACAGTATTTCCAAACTCATCCCCAAAGAACAGGAAAAACTGAAATCCATTACCGGATTAAACGAAACGGTCAGCAAATCCGTGGTGGAAGAAAATTACGATCAGTTGAAAGATGCTGTTATTGCAAAAGCTGAGCTCGTAAAAAGCATTGAAAGTGAAAAGGAATCCCACCCGGTAGATCATTTGTTGGCTGAGAACGAAAGTTTGGGAAAACAATCGGAACAGTTAAAGAAACAGCTCGATTCGTACAAAAAAAGTGAATCGCAATTAGATCAGGAAATAAATGCACTTAAAACCGAATTGGCTGCAGCGAAAACCAAAGACCAACCGGCTCTTCAGTCTAAAATTGATTCCAAAGAATCCGAAAAGCAATTGGTTGCAGAAGAAACGAAGCGTTTGGAAAGTAAAGCAGCTGACCTGGAAAAGAAAGAGCTTGGGAATACCAAACAGATCACTTTTATCAATAACCTGCAACAGACCAATGATCTTAAAACGGTAACCAAGGCTGAAGCGGATGCAAAACTGGAAGCCATCAATACGAATAACGTTCGCGCATTGGAAGCTTATGTGAAGGAGCAACTCAAAGGGATTGATACTACGCAAATTACGGCAGGAACCAATGATGTGCTTGTGCAGGAATCCAAAACGCGGGTTGAGGAATTTGAGAAGGACTATGCTGTTTCCCAGGATGCCGTTGATAAGCAGACGAATCTGACCCACGAAGAAAAAGTAGCGCTGAAAGTGAAGAACAACGAACAGCTGGATAAAAAACTGACCCAGGAATTGGCTAAGATCGATGAGGGACTGGCTAAGAATCCGGAAGACACGAAATTGGTTGAACAGAAAAAAGAAGTACAGGCACTTAAATCCGAAAATGCGAAGCACAAAGAAACAATTCTGTCCGAATCGCAGCTTCCGGTTAATGCTTCAACAACTCCTGAAAAAGAACTGGCAGCTTTGATGCCGAATTACGATACCAACCTGAAGAACGCCGGAAATAATTCGAATGCAGAAGAACGTTTGGCAGATCAGAATAAGGTAGATGAAGCGTTGCTGGACCAGGTAGATCAGGAATTGGACAAGGTGTACGAATCATTAACCAAAGATCCTCTGGACCAAAAACTGCAGGATAAAAAAGATGCACTGACCAGACTGAAAAAAGAGAAAGAAACCGCTGTGCAAGACCGGCAGGAAAAACTGGATGAGATTGAAGCCGGTAAGAACGAACAGCTGGCATCAGTGACTATTGAAAAAGAATTGTTGCAGGTTGCTCCGAATTACGAAGAAGAGAAGAAAGCCATCGGTGATAAGAATGGTTTGGGTGAATTGAAAGCCCTGAACCAGTTGGAAAGTAAAACTGTTGAGGCGATTGACAAAGAATTGGCGGCATTAAATCCAAAGACAGATGCTTTAAGTACTAAGCGTAAAGAAGTGTTGCAGGATCTGAAAAAACAGTTTGACGAGAACATAGCTTCCCGAAACGAAGAGATCAAAGCTTTGAGTACTACCGCTATGGTTGATCCGAAGAATACAGAAGCGGACCTGGTGAAAGAAATCAGTCCGGCTTACGAAGAGAATCTGGCTAAGATCGAAGCCGGGACTACTTCTCCTTCGGAGAAAACCGAAGCACTGATTAACGAAGAAGCCAAACTGCTTTCCGCCATTAAAGACCAGCAGGATAAAACGAAAAAGATTATTGCAAAAACTCCGACGGATTCAACCGCGATCAATAAGCTGATTGATCTGAACCGATTGGAAGCCATTCACGAAGCGAAATTAGACGAACAGAGACAAACCGCTGTTTCACAGGTGAAAGCAAAATTGAAGGACGAGCAGGTGCGCCAGGAGATCATGCCGGAATACCAGGTATTGAGCACAGATGAAATCCAGGATCTGAGCAGGGAAGAAGCTGTAAAAAAGTTAGAAGAAGAATTGAAATTGCAGATCGCGATCGAAAAGCAGATCCAGGCAAACAATAAGTCGATTGAAAAAGGATTTTCAGCAGAGAAGATTGCAGAAAACCAGGTGTTGACAGAATTGCTTCAAAAGTCTGAAGAAACGGAAGAAGAGTTGAAAGCTTCTGCCAATAAAACACCGATCGACGCCAATCCTACCGCTGATGTAGCGAGTCTGGAAACGGTTTTAGGAAACGAATACAACTTCGCCATGACGCAGAAACCTTCCAGCAAGGAAGAAGCGGTTAAGCAAATCCAACTTCTGGATGAAACATCAGAAACAATCGCTTCTAAAATAGCCGAAGAGAAACGCGCTGCAAATCCGGATGCGAAAAAGATCGAAAAACTGGAAAAGCAATTCGAGGAAATTAAGACTAGAAAAGGGATTGTTGAAGCCGCAATTCCGGTCGCTGTTAATACAACTGCAGAAGTAACGAGCCTTGAAAAAGTGTTGGGAAGCGAGTACAACTTCGCTATGACACAAAAACCGTCAAGCAGGGAAGAAGCCGCGAAACAAATCCAGGTACTGAATGAATTATCGGAAAGTATCGAATCAAGAATCGATGAGGAAAAGCGCTCTGAATCTCCTGACCCGAAAAAAGTTGAATTATTGGAAAAACAACTGGAGGAGATCCGCAAACGCAAAGAAGTGATAGAGGCTCAAACACCGGTTGTAGTTGAAACAGTTGTTTCCAAGAATCCACAGGCAGATCTAGCTAAGCTGAAAGAAGAAGAAACACAGCTGAAAGGACAATTGAACACAGCGGCTTCTGAGAAAGACAAAACGGAGATCGAAAACAAATTAACAGCCAACAAAGAAGCACAGCAAAAAGCCGAGATTGCCATCCAGGAGCGTACGGTCCTGGCTTTAGGAAATACTGCTGCGGAAAAGAAACAAACCCTGGAAACCGTGTCTACTTCTGACCCGTTGAAAAATGTGGTGTTGGAGCGTACTTCGGTTACTACTCAATCAACAGATCCGGTATTGGAAAAAACAAGCCAGGTCACTCTATTGGAAGCTGCAACGGAATATCTGAACGGTCAGAAGATATTTGATGAGAGTAGTCAAATCGTTCAGTCAGAAACAGCTTTAAAAGAACAGAAAAGACGCTTTTCCATTGAGATCGGGGATATCGAAAGCCAGCTAAAGAAGGCAACAACCGACCCGAAACAGGCTGAAGATTTAAAGAAACAGGAACAGGCATTTGTCAACGCGGTTGCGAAGATCGATGAACAGTTAGCTGCGCTGAGTGCTGAAAAGAGGTATGATCTGATCAACGATCCGGCTTTGGCGAAAACCGTTTCCGTGGAAGAAGAGCAAGCCATTGCTTCAAACAAGGATTACCCGCAATTGCGCGAGCAACAGCAGGAGATCAACCGCTTAAAAGAAACGGTAAATCAGCTGAAGACCCAACTGGAGGAGAAACGCAAAGCATACGTTGCAGCGAAAGATCCGGCGGATCGCGGCGAACTGCAAACACAGATCCAACAGCTGTCCGGTGAATTGACCGCTAAAAACCAGCAGATTACTGAGAAGGAGAACATCCTGAATACAACCTTGAACTCCGTAGATGGAGACAAGCAGTCCTGGAAAAACGTCTTAACACGAGAAATACAACCGAAAGCAACTGTTTCAACAACCATTGCTGCGGTTTTGGCACCTGAAGTCGGAAACGGCTTTGAGATCAAAAAAGATCCGGAATTAGCTCCAGCTGTTATTAAGAAAGCCATTCCGGTAGGAGTGAAGGCACCGACAGGATTGGTTTACCGCGTACAGGTTGGGGCATTCGCAAAACCAATTCCGGAAGCTTTGTTTAAGGAGTTCAGTCCGGTAACAGGTGAAAAATTGGATAACGGAATTACGCGCTATTTGGCTGGTTATTTCGGCAATCGTCAGAAAGTACTGGATGCACAAAAGGATATTCGTGCTTTAGGGTACACCGACGCATTCGTAGTGGCTTATTGTGACGGAAAACGTATCAGCCTGGCGGAAGCAAGACAATTGGAGGAACAGGGTTTGTGTAAACCGATGCGCCAGGATTCAATCGTGATGGAAGTGATCCAGAATACGATTGCACAGCTTCCTGCAGATACCATTGCGAAATACAAACCGGAACCTAAAATCAGCGATTACAACAGGGCTCCGGGAGCCGTTGCAGCGATAGCGATCGAAGAGATCAAAGGATTATTTTATACCGTTCAGGTTGGGGTTTATAACCGACCGGCAACCAGAGAACAATTGCACGATATCAATCCGCTGGTGACCCGCCGTTTGGAAAACGGGCAGATCCGTTATTCTACGGGAACTTTCCGTTCGATAGACGAAGCACGTCCAAAGAAAGCAGAAGCAGTTGAGAAAGGTGTTTCAGATGCTTTTATCACAGCTTATTTCAACGGAGAGCGTATTTCTTTGCAGGAAGCGAAAAATTTGCTGGCAGAACGAGGCGAAGAGATTTTGTTTAAAGAACAGGAATTGCCGACAGTTCCGGAAATGCCGGTCAGCGAACAGGTAGCAAAGGAATATGCGAAAGAAAATCCGGTGATCGAAAAACCGGTATTGAACCAATATGCACTAGCTTCCAAAGAGATCTATTCCGAGTATCCGCGTAAGCTTGTGAACCAACTGCGGGTTCAGGGAGATTTCTATTTCGATCAGACAGATTTGCGCATTAAATCCCAGCCAGGTACGGAATTACCTCGTTTGGTAAACAATACAGTGCTATTCGACACTTTGGTACGTATCCCATCAAAACAGGAATCAGTCGCGACAGATGAACCAAATAAAAAGTTAGTTGTAGGAGTATGGGACTTTAAGGATATTCCGGGGTCGTGGGCAAACTGGCTGTTGCGTTTGACACTTCCTTACGAAATAAAGACCAACGCTTTTACCATCGAAATTTCGATGAACGTTAGCGGGGAGGAGGAACGAAAAGAAGCGGAAGGTATTTTGACGACTCACGGAGCCCGACTCAAGTCAGAATGAAAATGAGAGTGAGAATGAAGAACCAGCCCCATTCTCATTCTGTTTCTCATTCTGTAAAGAAAGTACTAACTTTGTAAAACAAACAAAACAGATGCAAACGCTTGAACAGAACGAAACAGAGGTCTTAGAATTACTCACAGAAAAGAAAGACCTGGTAGTATACAACGATGATTTCAACACCTTCGATCACGTGATCGAATCTTTGATCAAAGTGTGTAAGCACGAAGTAGAACAGGCAGAACAATGTACCTGGATCATCCATTTTAATGGCAAATGCCAGGTAAAACGCGGCGACTATGAAAAATTAGAGCCGATGTGTACTGCGCTGTTAGAAAGAGGAATAACGGCTGAGATCCAATAGGAAATTACATTTTAAAGAAAAAAAGCGCAAAGATTGCTTGCAAAAACAAAAAAAGCCTGTATCTTTGTGCCCGCAAAAGGCCTCATAGCTCTCCCGATAACTATTGGGATGAATAGAGCAAAAAGGATTTGAAATAGCAAATTTCTCTTCATCATCTGAAAGATGGTAGGAGTAAAGATAATGGCCTCGTAGCTCAATTGAATAGAGCATCAGATTACGGCTCTGAAGGTTTCAGGTTTGACTCCTGACGAGGTCACTCTAACGGGGATAGCATCAGAAATGATACTATCCCCGTTTTTCTTTCCCCTCATTTTCCCCGCTAATTCTGGGATTGGAGAGAATAAGCTGTGTATTCTTGTGGTTAGAACTTTATCTGTTTTTCGATCATATAGAATTCCGTGAGGGAATAGCAAATTTTGAAAAATCATTCGATCACCGATTGAAGCAGTTTCCCAATATTCTAAAGGGTTTTTGCAATATTCCACTACTATATTCAAGCATTTTTTGAGGTTAGAACTCGCTTGATCAATTATTGCGAGTTTCTTTTGAATTTCGTTGATCTCTTTTTCCGATTTCAATTTGAATCGGTCATACATTGGTCGATCAATTACTCCAGTTATCAATTTGTCTTCTGCTGATTCTAAGTTCTTTTTGATCTCTGAAATCTTTGCTTTGTAGATTGCTACATTTTCGTTCACTTCATCAATCACAGCTTGATAACTTTCCGTAACTCCAATTTTGATGAGTTCTGTTTCCTCGTCCGCTACTTGAAACGCTGAAATGATGTTTTTAAACGTTGCGTGAAGCTGTTTTGCACTTTTATTGGTGTTGCATCCTTTCGTTCTGCATTTGTAATACCACAAGTTCTTTTTACGCACGATATACCCTGTCATTGGTTGATCGCATTCAGAACAACGAGCGAAACGCTTCAATGGTAGATTATCATCCTCTTGTTTGTGGGAAACGGGATGAAAGCGATTGTCCGCAATGATGTTGTTCACTTTCAGAAAAACTTCCCGTGAAACCATGGGTTCGTGTTTCCCTTCGATCACTTTGTTTGGTGTGAGTTTCGAAACAATGATTCCACAATAGTATGGGTTCGCAAAAATTTCGGTCAATCTACGTTCGTCAATCTTCAAACCGAGTTCTTTTAATCGTTGAGCGATCTCAGAGTTCCGCATTTGCTTTTCTGCTTTCCAAATGAATGCTTTGCGTAAGAGTTTTCCTTCTTCACTCAATACAATTTGTTGATTTACTGCTTTTCCTTTGTTCAGATTCACATAACCCCGCGGAATGGAATATGGAGTATAACCCTTTTCTACGAGTTCACGCATTCCGCTGATTGTTTTGTCCTTTCTCATTTGGTTATCCAAATGACCGAACAACAACATAATATTCCGTTGGAACTCTCCTGTGATTGTACTTGGATCAATTCCCTGCGATACGGAAAGTGTGGTTACTTTGTATTGTTTCTGTAAATCCTGTGCAATCTTCATTCCGTCCGCTCCTGTGCGTGAAAAGCGTTCATAGCTGTAAACAAGAATGTAATTCACCCGCTTGTTTCGTTTTACGAACGTGAGCATTCGGTTAAACTCTTTTCGATCATCCGTTTTTGCGGATTCATGCGTTCCACCAAAATATTGAACCACGCTGTACCCGTTCGTACTTGCGTATTCTTCGCATCGTTTACGCTGTGCTTCCAAACTCGTGTTATCCTCTTGTGATGAATGGGAAACACGGGTATAGATCACAGCGGTTTTTTCCAGTTCTGTATTATCCAACCCTTTGGGTGTGAACGATTGGAAATCACTTAATTTACTCATGGTTAAAGTTTGTTTCCGTTTATGATGGATTCAAGGAAAATCAAGCTAAGCACTTCAATGCTTGCAATGAGTTTTTCATACTGATCCTTCGTGTACTTTTTGTATTTGGGAATGGAAGTGATGTACTCATAAGTGAGTTTATTGCGCAAGCGTTCTTTCGCTTGTTCAATTCGATGTTTAGCAAACGCACTCATGGGAACAAACTTTGGTGTTAATCCCCTTTGTAGAATGTGTACGAACTCCAAATGGATTTGTACTGCATAGATTGTATTTACTAGCATTTGAGCGTTTTAAATACAGTTTTACTGTTGTTTTCATTACAATGAAAGTGAAGTTTTCGAACTCCGACCCACCCCAAACGTGTGAAAAAATCATAAAAACGCTGAATCGCTCTATTTACAACTGTTTCAGCGTTTTCGATTTAGGGTGGTGGTTGTTCTTTTTTCGATGGTTTTTCCTAATACTAAATTGATCTTCGTAAAATGGACTGATCTTTTACCATTAACGATGAAGTTTCACTTTTGTTCAATTGGTAACTGCCCAGGATTAGCACAAAAAGTGGTGCATAGGATTTGAAGCATGGATTTGGTGCGGGATTGGGAAAATGGAAAAGTGGGCAGTTAAATTCTTTATGTAAAGTCTCAATGTTCACATAACATTCAAGCGGTTATTCCTTTGTAATTGATTTGTTATGTTGATAGCTAAAAGGGATATGTCACAGCCATATCCCTTTTTATCAAAAGCGAGTATCTAAATAAGGAGGTAGTTTTATAGCTTGAATTTCAGCTATCAGGTAATCGTATTTTTCTCTTACTTGATTAGAATTTGTCTCAGTTTTTAACTTCTCTAAGTAAGGAATTGATTGACTTAATTCTCGTAAGACTTCGATTCGTTTACTATCTCTAAAAGTGAAGTGACTTGTCAATAAGTGATAAAAAGAAGTAGCCAAATTCATTTCTAAGCCATCTTTAATTTCCACTTTCTTTCCATTGTTTTCAACTGATCCATTGAAATCCTTAAACATATTCTTAATTCCTTCAAAAGAAGGACTATGTTTTATTATTTGTAGACACCGCTCGTCTAAAACAATTCTGGGATAAATTGCTAAATTGGTTTCAAAATCATAAGCTCTTACCATTGCAGGTCCAAATAGTGGTCCCCCTTCAATATGTATTAATTTGTCTACTGAAACTCCACCACGGATTAAGACTTTAAAATCTCTCCAAAGTCTATATTGTAGCCTACAAACATATTCGATTAGTGACATTCCATTTGTGTCATTATCCTGAATATTTATTGACATAACGATACTGTCAGAAAAGTGAGTTATTTGTATACTAGATTTTCCAAGTAACCTTTCAGAAATTTCAGCCATGAAATCCCTAACTCTTTTCTTTTCTTCCTCACTTTCTTCAACATTGGAAGCTTCCCCAAACATTTCTTTGGCAACTTCTTCGCTTTTCATGGAGTCTAATACACTGAATATTTTTTCGGCATATTTTGGATTTGTTTCTGTGTTTTTGACAATATTTCTAAAACCTAATATGTCAATAAAAATAGTGATTCGATTTTCGTAATTCATTTATGAGTTTTTATCTGCAATAGTAGTTTAGATTATTGAAAATCGACTATGATCTATTAGAAAAATCGTTCGACAAATAACGACATGCCTAATTTTACTTTCAATACACGAATCAACTTCTAAGATTACTTTAACTTGAATTCGAGTCGGTGTAGACTCGTTTTTGATTCGGATTAATTTCGATGAAATTGACTTTTCGACTTGACGAATCGATTGATCCAACTTGCTTAGTTTTTCGTTTAGATAGACGAACGATTTTATTTCGAGCAGTGGAGTTGGTTTCGAGTCCATTCCGATTCGACCACGGTTTCGACGAATCCGACATTTCGACTTGTCTAATTCAACTATCCCACTTGACTAACTTTTCTTTCCAATCGATGAATGATTTTAATTACTTCGTTTAGCTTAATCCGAGTCGGTTTTCACTCAAATTCGACTCGAACCGTTTCGACGAATCTTTTATTTCAACTTGACGAACCAATTAATCCGATTTGACAAAGTTTACTTTTCGATAGATGAATGAATTCCATTTTTAAAGCGAGTCAATTTTTTAGCCAAGTTCTACTCGGTTTTTAATAAAAATGCTTTCGATGAATCTTTCTTTTCGATATAACAAACTTATTGATCCGACTTGCCCAACTTTAATTTTCGATAGACGAACCATTGCAATTCTTTACACTCGACTCTATTTTAAGTCGGTTAAATCGAATTTGACTCGAACCCTTTTAGATGAATCTTTCTTTCCGACTTGACCAAGTTTACTTATTGATAGACGAGTAATTATTGTTTTGTGATAATCGTCTTTGACTCTGTTATTTGATTTAAATTGTATATTAGTTGCCTTAACCATTCATTTATGATAATCATTTATTCACTTATCGAATTCTCTACTAGTATCACTTACGGTTTTTTAACTGAAACAAAATCAACAATTAATCGTATCTATGCATCAGTCCTTCAACTTGAATTCCACTATGACTAGTTGCTAGGCAGATTACAACTAATATGAGTTTAGCAAATCAATTACTTACAGTTACACCAAGAGAAGAATCAGGTAGTAAAACGTCAGGCAAATATGATTGTCAAAAAGATCTATCATTATTTCTGCTTCTTGAGAAACATGAGGTCTTAGATGATTATGTTTTTTTATTTGATTTTCATGATGATCTAGTAATTCTGGATTCATCAACGGCTCCAAATAAATTAGATTTTTATCAAATAAAATCTAACGAGAGAGGTAATTGGACGGTCAGATCATTAACTAAGGCAGAAAAGAACAAGCTGTCCATTATTGGCAAACTATATCAGAATAAAGTAAGTTTCGGGGATCATACGAAGTCATTGAATTTTGTTTCTAATGCCCAGTTTAGCTTTAATGATTTGAAAGATGGAAGTAAGACTCTAAATAAGACTGAAATTATTGCTCCCGAACTTAATGATGATGATTTAAAAATAATAGATACTGCTATACTCACGGAGCACTCATCTAATGTCACAAGATCTGAATATAGTACTCTAGGAGCGTTTTATGTTTCTATTCTTAGTAGTAAAGACAGTAAGACGCATTGCGTTGGTGCATTAAATACACTAATTAACAAACTGAATCCTGAAAATGCAATTAACCCAGAATTTGCATATCAGCAAATAATGAATGAAGTAACTCGAAAAACTAAGGCAACTGTTTCCGACAAATCAATTACTTCGATTAATGACTTAATAGAATTAAAAGGAATTGCAAAAAGTGAATTCATGTCTTATTTAAAGCAGGCAGGACTTTATAGAACCGTTCAGGAGGAGTGGAGTGAAATAAGTAGTTCTTTAAGCAATTCGAATGTTGGTCATATTGAGTTGATGAAGTTCAAAAAGGCTTGGGTTGATTTATCTGCAACATTGATTAGGGATACAAATAAGATTCCATTGAAGAACCTAATTTCAAAAGTTAAAGCGACGATTGAAGAAGAAAAGTTAAATGGGAATATAACAGATAACATGTCATTGATTGGAATAGTTAATCATTGTTATCCTATCATTCAGATAAACATTTATGAAGAATACTTTGTAAAATGTTTGATAATATATCAGCTATATGAAGAATAAGGGGAATTTAAAAACCTTGGTTAGAAACCTTAGAAATAAAAAGAATGAAGAACTTATACATATCGGAACTATTGCTTCTTTCTCAAAAGGAGAAAAAGGCAAAAAGAGTGGTATTCGACCGGAAGAGGACTCTGATTCACGGTAAAAACCATACTGGAAAATCATCACTCATAAAAAGTATCTATAGAACTTTTGGAGCAGAACCTCTTTTAAATCCGAAGTTCAAAGATTCAAACAGTGTTTCGCTTGTCAAGTTTGAATTTAATGGTGACAAATACCAAATATTAAGAGATGGTAAACGTTTTGCTATTTATGATGGGACCGATAATGAGCTAGCAAGATTTGATTCAGTTACCAATGAGTTGGCGCCATACTTAGGAAGATTATTCAATTTTACACCTCTATTTCCTAACACTCAAGGCAGTTTTATTATTCCTCCACCAGCTTATCAATTATTACCATTTTATGTTGATCAAGATGAAAGTTGGAATAAAAGCTGGTTTTCATTCAGATCTCTTCAACAGATAAAAGGCTATAGAGAGCATTGTATTAGTTTTCATTCAGGTACACGTCCAAACGAATATTACAATACAAAAAAAGAAATACAGGAGTATATCAAGATAATTGAGGAGACCGATAAAGAAAAAACTGTTACGAAAAGAATCTTAGACGATATTAAAGAAAAGCTGTCTCAGGCTCAATTCAATGTTGATATAGATCAGTTTAAGGATGAATTGACCGGATTACTTATTGAATTAGAAACATTGAAGAAAAAGCAGGATAAACTCAAAAATACATTACATGATTTGTATCATTTAAAAGCTACTTATGATGCTCAAATCGGAATAGTTCAACAAGCCATTAAAGAAAGTCACCAGGATCTAGAGTTTATTTCAACTAAACTACCTGAAACCGTTGATTGCCCGACTTGTGGAGCTGAATATGAGAATTCTTTTGCTGAAAGGTTTGAGATTGCACAAGATGAACAACGAAGTAAGGATTTGTTGATTGAATTGCAAAGAGAATCAAGGAGTATTGAAGAAAAAATAGAAACGGAATCTAATCTCCTCACCTCAACTTTAAGTGAAGTAGAACGAGTTGATAAAATTCTTTCAGAGAAAAAAGGTGACCTTCAATTAAAAGATGTCATAGAGAGTGCAGGGAAGAATCAAGTTCAATTGCTTTTTAAAGAACGTGCGGAAGAGTTAAATCGAGCTTTGTTTGATGCTGCATTAAAGAAAGATGATTTAGATAAAAAGCTGAAATCGTGTGAAAATAAAGATCGTAAAAAAGAAATCAGAATTTTTTATCAATCGAAAATGACTTCATTCTTAAAGCAACTTGATGTTCATTCATTAAATCAAGATGATTACAAGTCAATTTCTACTCCAATAGAGAATTTGGAGACTGGTAGTTCACGTCCTCGGGCATTAATTGCATACTATTTTACATTCTTTCATTTGATTCAAAAATATTCAACCTCTACATACTTCCCCTTAATTATTGACTCACCAAATCAGCAGGATCAGGATATTGAGCATATTGATAAGATCATGCAGTTCATTAAAGATAATCAGCCTGAAGATAGTCAAATGATATTAGGTGTTGCTGAAACCTACGGGGTTGATTTTGAATGTCCTGTTATTAGTCTGAATGAGAAATATAGTTTATTACAGGCAAGTGAATATGAAAGTGTACATAATGAACTTGATGATAAACTTATGCGACTTTGGTTTGGTTAGAATATTAATCAAAAAAAAATAACTGCCCATCATTTAGTGGGCAGTTAGCATTTTATTCGGTCAAAAGTTACCTTCAAAGCTTAATAAAAATTTAGTTGCCCACCTCTAAGTGGGCAGTTAGTATTTTTTTAGGCAGTTTTTGGTCCTGAAGGATAATAAAAAATTAGTTGCCCACTAAATGGTGGGCAGTTATGATTTTATTCCAAGACAATTTTTTTTCAAAGTAGAATAAAAAGCTATTTGCACCTCCCTCCCCGGAGCAAGTAACTTTTTATTAGGTGATTTTCCATTTTAGAAGGATAAAAAATCTTAGTTGCACCACCTACCGTGGTGCAACTAGAATTTTATTACCCAAAATTTGGTTTTGGCAGATAATAAAAACGCAATTGCCCCGCCACCCGCGGAGCAAATAGAAAAAAATTGATATTGGCTTTTCTAACCTTCAAGATTTACTCAACAGTTTCTTATATTTTCTACGCTCCAAAACAAGCCAATCATAAATTCCAGTCGCCAGGCGTTCAAAAGACTCTTTATCGTTGAAGTGGATTTCCGTTACATGATAGGCACGATCATTATACTCGTTAATTAAATGCTCCAAACGTCTATCGTTGATATTAAGTTCCATGAGTGAAAACACGGAAATGCAAATGTTTAGTTCAGTATTGTCGTTTCCGAACCCTAAAAGGTTCAATCCGGTAACGGTGTGTTGGTGCTTTAAATCGTCTTTTATCAACTGAATGATAACCTTTTTTGGAGTTTTTTTCTGCATGGTTGAAATATTTTTTATACTCAAATTATTTCCATAAATGTATAAAATATATTCATAAATAGAAATAATATTTCCTTTATTGAGTTTTTAATGTCTATTTATAGACGTGAAACGAGAGCATTCATCCTCAATTATAGTATTATCTTTCGCTATATTCGAAGTAATGAAAGACTATAATCGCATAAAGGAAGTACTGGTGAATAAGAAGAAAACTCAAGTTTGGTTAGCTGAACAATTGGGCAAAGACGTTAGAACTGTTAGTTCTTGGTGTACCAATCGAAGACAACCTAGTATTGAGCACTTATACAGTATTTCGGAATTGCTCGATGTCGACATTCGAGAGTTATTGAATCCGACGAAACAATAGACAAATCTTCTTCCTCCACTATTCAAACCACAACAAATGTTCACAACACTACGACTACGACAGAAAGGTCTTTTAGATAATCGAAATCTTTCACTTTGGAAAGAAATTAGATATGGGAATAAAGTAAGAGTACTAAAATCTGGAAATGATGAATATTCTGTCTATTCCATAAATCAAAGTTCAACAATTCGTTATGCTGATCGAAATATCTGCGCCGATTCATTTACGCACGAATTATTACATATCTATCTGAGATTAAAAGGTTGTCTTATTGGTGCTTCTCTCAAATTACATATACAATGTAGCAGTGAGTTAAGTAGAATAATGTCTTATGAACTTTTAGAGCATATAGGTAACTGTTTGGATCATGTCAGAATGTTACCAATGTATTTGGATTTGGGATTTGATCGGAAGAAATTCATTCAAGACTATTCAAAAAAGAAAATAGAGTCTGAGGACATTGAAGGAGTTAATGAATATTATCGAATAAATGGCATTATAATGCCTAAAATGGCTGATGCCTATATAGGAGCAGTAGTCTCAATTTTTGCCAATCCGAATAACGAACTAGATCATAGTAAAGAACTTAAAGCACTTCGAGAGGTTGATCCGGAGCTTTTTGATATTAACAAGAAACTATTTGATTCTTGGTTAGAAACTCCACTTGGAGATTATCATTCAATTTTGATTGATTATTATGATGAAATGGTTGTTTGGGAAGCGAGTAATCTTTTTCACAATTAATCCTTCAAGTTCATTTTAAAAATATAAAGATCATAAGATGATAAAGAAAATTTGGACCGATCCAGTTTGGAGTAAGGTAATATCAGTTGCAATTATAGCCTTAGGAACAACAGTATATAGTGCCTTTGAAAGCGCAACTAAAGGAATCAATTTTTGGATTACGTTTAAAGGCATAATTTTCTATGGCGTACCTCTTATTTATATTTTGATTGTCTTAATTGCTTATTGGATTGTCCGACGTGTTTTAAAAAATGTAAGGGATGGGTATACAAAAAAAGAGAAGGCTCTCAGGTCTTTCAATTTTATCAATAATCCAAAAGAGGGATATCTTTATAAATGGCAAGTTTATTTCGAATTTGATAAACCATTCGTAGGCGATTTGGAGTTTTTTTGTACCCGACATGGAAAAGTTCCTATAAGACTAATTGATAATATGTGTTCCGATTACGATTGCGAAAACTCGCGGAGGAAAATAGACTATTATACTGCAAAAAATCATATTGAATCTATGGTTATTCATAAGTGGGACGAAATCAATAAAAAATAATTTAATTCAAAATAATATGAGAATATACCTGTACGATCTTAAAAAAGATAAAGACTTTGAAGTCAAGTTAAATATTGAATACGTTCTACCATCAAAAGATTTATTTGTTCTTTTTGTAAACAGAGATGAAGTTTGTGGATTAATGCGTGATGGTGATTCGGCACCTTATGACGAATTTTACCTTAGAAAAATAAATCACATTATTCAAGGTAATATTGATCATGATGGAAAAGAAATTGATGTAACAATAGGGTTCTATTTAGCTGAGAACAATTTTCAAGCATTTCTAATCAGTCATAATGATCCTTCTGGACATATCAGTCTTCAAAGTTCGACTTATTACGACGAAAATTATTATCGTGATCAATTCATTTTTAATTATGCGGAGTATGCTGAAATTCAAGTAGTAGGGTTGGAGAAATTATCATTCGATGAATACGTGAAAAAGATTATAAATGATAGAATTGATCGATCACAAAACTTACTTTACAATATTCACCGAGGTGATAAAACCGTTAGAAATTTTGCGTCAGAAAAAGGTATGCACTTGTTTTTACAAGAAGAAGAACTAAAAGAAAAGTGAGTTTTGAGGGAAGGCATTTGAAGTTAAAATAGACAATTGAATTTAAAAAAGTAACTATTATGATAGTCTTCCAATTACTTTACTATTTGCTCAAAAGGTTGGTGAGATCATTCAATACATGGATGAAGATTCAATACCCCAAACAAATATTTCTACTACATGTAATTAATTACGCATATAAACTTCATTTTGTATGAAGTGAAGAATGAAAAAAACTTTTGTAGTATAAAAAAACTCAAAAAAATGAAAGACTCTTTTGAACTCTTAGCAGTGATTACGAAAGATTATCCAGATGATAATAAATTTCGATCCATAACCAAAGGTTTTGAAAGACATAACTATTTTGATTTTTTAAAAGTCATAAAAGAGAATACAGTCTATTCTATAAATAGTAACTATTCAATAGTTTACAATGAAGATAAAACTGTTGAAATTAAAAAGGTTAATGAATCGATAGATTTATACTCGAACAAAAAAATTAACATTCAGGTAAATGCTATTGTTGGGAAAAATGGAAGCGGAAAATCAACTCTAAGTGAAATTCTTTATTTAATGCTTTATAATCTTGCGGTTGATAAAAATTTAATTTACGATGAAGACGACAATCAGATCGAGGATTTTAAAGGCTTTTTGAATGCCTATTTGTTAGTTAAATCAGGTAAGGAAATATTGTGTTTAGATTTTGAAATATTGAATTATTTCGAATATGAATATTCTCAAAAGGATGACTCTAAAAATATCAGACTTTTCAAGTTAAACTTTCAAGATGACAAATCGACAGTTTTCAATTTTGATCAATTAAAACCAACTGATTACGATTTAAAGAAATTGTTCTATATGATTTCCATGAATTATTCAATGTACGGTTTGAATGAATTAAAGATGGGAAAATGGATTAAGCATATTTTCCATAAAAATGATATGTATGATGCGCCTATTGTGATCAATCCCTACCGAGAATCAGGGCGAATAAATGTAAATACAGAAGATACACAAAACAATGCCCGAGTGATCAGTAATTTGAGTAAAAGATCATTTACCAATCCCATTCTTTCACAAGATTATAAGTTTAGACAATTAAATATTTTTTATTCGACTAATAATGCCAAGAGAGCCTATTTGACTGAACCGCTTCAAAATTTCATCGATGAACACCTCTTCGTAGAGAGTTCTATACCTAGCAAGGACGACTTTTTGAGAATAGAGACATATTACACCCCTTATGACTTTTTTGAGAAAACTGAAAAAATAATAGATAATCCATTTGGAACAACCGTCGTTAAATTTCCAACCCCTATACCGCCTAAGACTAATTTTTTAAGTGTCAAGAATTATGCAACAATTCTTTTACAGAATTCGGTAGATGCTTTCAATGTTATCCATAGTTATTTCTACAATGTTAAAAACGAATATGATCTAAAAGCAATTACAACAAATATTGGAATTGGAGAAAACATTAGAATTATAGAAGATTTGTTTTCCTATTTCATCTGCAAATTATTTAGAATTGGAGTTAATTATGGTAAAGAGTTTGGTAACCTTTTGAATGAAGATCAGAATGGTTTTAATTCAGGAACAGAATTTGAAACAGCATTGATTCATGCCTTGACAAGCGATTCGCATGCATGTTTTAAACTTAAACGAGTATATTTCTTTTTGAACTTCTCAAAAGGAAAAGACATACTAAATTATTTGTCTACAAGTGATAATGCTATCGCTTGGACACTGAAGGAATTGACACAAAAACGACCAGAATCTTTAAATTATTTAAATTCTTATGAGGAAGTACGGAACAGTCCAAATTACTCTAAGGAAGAATTTTATTCTTTAGATCAACATTATTTTGCCATAAATGATCTAGCATGGAGAATACCACCTCCAATTTTTCAAACCAATTGTATATTGGAAGACATTATTGATGAGACAAAGAGGGTTGACTTAAACGAGTTAAGTTCTGGTGAAACGCAATTCATATATGCGTTACAGACTATTCTTTATCATATCGTAAATATAGATTCTAATGAAGAATATCGAAATATTGTTCTTTTACTGGATGAAATTGAATTATACTACCATCCTGAATACCAAAGAGTGTTTCTAAATACATTATTGAAACAGATTGATGAACTAAATCTATCAGAAATAGATAATATCCAAATTTTGTTTTTAACACATTCTCCATTTATTCTTTCAGATATTCCATCCTCCAATATTTTAAGATTGGAGAATGGTCTTATTATGCCACAAGGAAACCAAACCTTTGGAGCAAATCTTTACGATTTACTAAAAGATGATTTTTTTCTCCGAAATGGTGTTATCGGTGACTTTATAAGAGAAAAGATTAGTATACTTCTGAAACCTGAAACAGTAATTACTGATGCTGATCTTGACTTTATTGAATTAATTGGAGATCCATTGTTGAAAGGCGTTCTAACCGAAAAAATTAATGAAAGATTAACCAATAAAGAATTAATAGATCGCCAAATTCAAAAACTAAAGGACCAACGAAAGTAGAACCAAATGTATCCGATTAAAGAATTTAAATTTGATGAATTGCACAAAGATTTGGCCTTGAATTATGTTATTATTCACAACACATTATACAATGCTTTAGAATCTTTGAAAGTCAAGTTGACAGAGAAATCTTCAAAAGATTATTTGGATATTTTTCTATTACAGTATAATGAATTGAAGCAAGATCCAAATTTAGTTGGAGATTCTATTATCTGTTCGCCTCTGAAAAAGCTTAAAAAGCTAAATAGTGATCTAGAAAAAGCCAAGCCAACCGTAAACTATAATTTGGAGAAATTTGAGAATGAAACTTACTATCCCCAATTAATTGCGATTTTAAAAAGAAAGAAAAAGGAACTGTTAAAAATAACTCAAATTAGCTTAAATGATGTAATACTTTCAATTTTCGATTATGAAGGAAGAAGGAAAGAATTACTAAAGTATTATGCTTCAAAAAAATATGCGGTATGTTTATACTGCTTAGCTCAGTTCACCAGCATTTATAGAATATCGGATGGAGAATATTATTTGAAAGGAAACCTCGATCATATTATTCCGAAATCGAAGAATCCTTATCTTTCAATTTCATTGAATAATCTTGTTCCTGTTTGTGGACATTGTAATCAGCGTAAAAGTCAAACAACTTTCAAGTATGATCCTTTTGATTTAAGGCATAAACATGAATTTGACTTTAGTGGGTGTTTAGATATTGATAAAAATGCTCAGGTTATATTTACTTCGCTGGAAAATTTAGTTATTAAGGCTAAGAAAGAAGAATTTGCTGATCTATCGAAAAAATTAGACTATCAAAAGCTATACATGAATTTCGACGAGAATGCAGAAATAATGGTTAGTCGGTTCAAAAAATTCTCTTCAGATGGTTATGAGGCAAGTTTAAATAAGATTACTTCTGAATCTAATTCCAAAACAAAAGTTGAATACTTTATCTCTGAAATCCCTTTGACTAAAGAGAATATTTTAAAACATCCATTATTAAAATTCAAAATCGATTTGTTTGATTCAATTAAAAGAAAGTCAAAGAACATTTAATAGGTCTTATTTCTGTGAATCAACTTCCTTTAGGTAGTATTCTTGCAAAACTTCAATGAATTTTTTCGCATTGATTTTATCAGCTACTTCAATCATTTTTTGTGGATCGTAATATTCAATTTGATATTTGCTAGTTTTAGCAATGCGTTCATTTAAAAGTAGAATTGCATCAGGGGTAAATCCACCGGTTGACCAAAACTGAAATATTAAATTATGATTTGCTATTGAGGGATGCTCCAATATCCAATCCCTAATAATTGGAATTTTTTGACCTAACCAAATATCTACATCCTCTCTAGTTATCATCGAATTATAACCTTTACACTCGCAGACATAAACAGAATGCGAATCATGGGCATATACATCGATTTCCCTTGTTTTACCTTCGTAATTTAAGAGTTTGCCTATGTCGATGTTCTTTCCTTGTAAAGAATAGTAGTACCCAACTGCTAATTCAAATAAGTCACCTCTAAGATTATTTGTTTTGCCATCAACCAATTTATTTAGTTTCTTAATTAAATCAAAATAGGCATCAGGATTCTTTTTCAGTATTGCTCCGGCATTCGTGACTAGATTAATAAGCGAGTTAAGTAATTCTTTATACTGTTCGCCGAAGAGCTGATCAGTAAAGCCAATAATTACTCCATTTGCCTTAAGTTCATTCATGGATTTTGGATCTATTGAATCAACGATAAGAATTGGGATAAAGCGTGCCGATTGAAATTTTAAAGCCTTAATCTTCTCGAGAAAGAAAATCACTTGTTTTTCCTTAATTGGGTTTCCAACGAGAATATCAGCTATTACAAATCCAGGAATGGGTCTTTTTCCTTTACGCCATTCCGGTAAAGAACCAACAAATGATGGAGATACAAAGTTAAATTGATACCTGCTAAACGTTGAGTTAAAAGAGGAAGTGTTATAAGAAACAAGACCTATTTTTCTTGACCAATCGCTAAATTGGAGTAGTAATAAATCTCGGGCTATCTCAATGGCTTTAGAACGTCGTAAACTATTCTTGTATTTTGATAAGGGTGGTATCAACCGATAATATTCATCATCTTCAATAATAATTTTGAGATTGATGAGATTTGATACAGCTGTTTGAAATGTAATGTGTCCAACGGTTTTTTCAACTGGACTCATAGAATAGGATGCTAAAGTTTCCTTCTTTATAAATCCATTATTAGAATCCATTGCCTCTATTATTACTTGGTATTGTTTACCAGCTTTTTCAAAAGCTTTTTTTAATCCGGAATAGAATTCGTCATGACCGTGGATGTCTTCATGGTAGAATAAGAATTGTTTGTCCTTAAATAATCCCTTGATCCTGTAAATACTATTTGGAAGTCTGCTAATTTGCTTTCTAGCGGCTTCATTACTTTTTCCTTCTTTTGCCAAAAAGTCAATTAACTCACTTGAGAGTAAGGGTCCATTTTCTTTAATATGATCTACAATTGTCACATCACGCTATTTATACAAGATTAAACCAAACGCCCCCACGCATTTTTTTTGCGACATTTGTTTTTTGATTTAAAGATTGTTTCTGTAATTTAAAATTGAGGGTAGACTCCATTTTCTTCCATCCACCGTATTTTACTAATTATATCTTCTTCTTTAAATTTCCCCTTTGATGTATGCCATTTATAGACTTTTTGTTTCAGTAAATCATCATTTATCAGAGCATTTTCATCTTTGGCTTCTTTCCAACAAGCGTATAAAGTTGCAATTAACTCAACATCTTCCGTTTTCCATTTTCGAAAAGAATCAATAAGAAATTGAATATTCTCGTTCTCTTCGCTGAAATATGATTGATAGTAATTTTTATAACCTTCTAAGTTACTGCCTGGAGTAAAAAACCACTTTTTATGTTGTCCTTCTTGCCTAACTGAAAACCATTTTTGTTTTTCAAATTCACCTTTAATTGAATGGATAAACTTATGATCCATTGGTCCAGCAGCCTGTTTTCTATAATCCGAGGCGAAATTCATTGAGCTAACTTGCTCAGATAAGTATACCAATTTTTGAAATTTAACTGCGCCAAAAGTCCATTCTTGGTAACATTCATGAACAATTTTGGCAGCTAATACTACTCGTAGAAAATAGGATTGACGTTTATCTAATCCTTTCTTTGCTTTTGCCGTCGGTTTAATGTTCAAATCACTCATTCCTTTTGACAAATAGGCTTCAAAATCAATGCCTTCTTCAATTAAATATTGTTCAGCAGATTCCTCACAATGACTAACTGCATCGGCGCTGTCTAAGATTAACTTATTTATATTCTTTGAACTCATATCTAATTTGTTTCGTTTGTTAAACTTAGAATACGTTTCTTAATAGTGTCAACCCTTCGGATTCTATTACTATATTCTTTCGACGAGATTTCCAATTCCTCCATCACTTCTGATGGCTTGTAATCTTTGGCATATCGTAATTCAAAAACGGCTTTAAGTTTCAGGTCTTTTTCGATTTCCAGATTTATTTTTTCTAACGTGTCTTTTAAATCAATAGCTGAATGTATGTCAAACGCTTCTGAAAAAGCACTTTCAACTAAAATTCCATTTGTGTCATGTGATTCATATAAAACCTCTTTTTGTTGCCCCTCTAAATTTTTGTGATTTGAAATAAGCCTTCGGAGTATGTTATACTTTAAATAAAAAACAAGATCCGGATTTCTAGTCGGATCAAATTTTGTAGGGTCTTCCAGATATCTTTTTATAGCTTCCATTGCTAAATCATAAGCCAAATCTGCTTTATTTTTTGAAAGGCGCAGGGTACTGTCACCAATCAACTTTAAAGCATAAGCCATTAGTACTTTTAATAAAGGAGAAAACACTTCCTGGTTTCCGATTGAATCGTAATCAGAAATTATGCGAAAAGATGTTTTATTCTGTTCCTTCATATAAATATGCTGGTGAAAAAGATTTTTTTTCAGAACAACTGAAAATTTCGTGAAGTTATCAGCATTCTATTTTTAGAGATTAAATCTAAACAAAAAATAGAATATAAAAGATGAATCACAGTAAGATATTAGACGTAAAGCGCTGTCAATCTGTCAGTATCAACTTTACAATAATGCAATGGCACAAAATATGACTGGTTAGAAATGCAAAAAGTCCTCCGACGACCAAATCCAAGGACTTTTTGTTGATTATCAAAAAACATGGTAAAGGATACCTGAGTTTTGAATTTTAAGGCGCAAATCTACTACTATTTTTGTCCTAACAATAAATTCTCACTGAAATTCCTTCAATGTACAAATGTACCTGCATAAGGTACTGATATTGGTTTGTTCCAAAACCAACGACAAGTTCTTTCTGTCGAGAGGTGAAGGAGTGGTTATTAATGTGTAATAAAAATAGTTATGGCTAAAGATTCAGAAGGGCGCAAGTTCAACAGAATTCCGGAACACATAAGAAAAGTGGGAGGGAAGACAATTGTTGTCAAAGCTCATGTCAGAAGCAATAGAAAAGACAGCAATGGCAAGAAATAAAATTGTGGTAATGGCGAAACTCCTCCGCCCTGAAAAGGAGAATTACATAACGTTAAAAGAAATTCTATGAATAAACTTTTACCAAAAAACAACCGTGTCAGTCTATGTCACAAGGATAATTGTATCCATGCGACAGGGAAGAATGCTGACATGATAGCCCAGGGAGCAACCATTATGTTGGTCCTTGTAGGAATTGGTGCTTTTTTAAGAGCCATTTCAAAATAGTATTTATTTCAGGGAGTGTAATGCTCCCTGTTTTTTAACAAAGAATGCCAATGACAAACGACTACTTTAAGTATTATAAATCAAAACAGCTACTGCTATTGATTGTTTATTTCACAACGCTTTTTCTCTGGGTAAAAAGTCATTGGGGATGGGCTCTTTCAATAACTACAGTCCTAGGGTTTTTATTCTGGGCAATTGACAAATTTCTCTGGAAGTATAAACCGTTTAATTGGCTCTTTTGGGTTGACGATTTTTCCGGAAGATATGAAGGTGTGTTGAAATATTGTTATCGAGGTGAAGATGGGGTACTACAAAGCGGAGAAAGAAGGCTGATAAAAACAATTCATCAAACTGGTAGCAAGATATGTGTCACGTCATTTATTATTCAACCTGACGGCACGAAATCTTCTGAATCAATCAATAGAGGTATGCATGTTGAAAAAACAGAAGATGGGAGGCATTTCCGGTTGATTTATACCTATCTGAACGACGGAAATACATCTCAACGTTTATCCCCGCATTATGGGACAGAAGTGATCAAGTTTATCCGAACAAAAGATTCTAAAATGTTATCCGGACGCTATTTTACGGAAAGAGAACCATATCAGACAAAAGGAGAATTTTCAGATCTAAAATGGGTTAGTTATGATCTGAATCACGAATATTAAAATTAGGAAACGATGGCAGTATTGCATAAAGAATTCGTGGCTTCCAATAAAGAAATTAAGTTAAATGAAAGTCGCAAAGAAGATTTACAAAAAAGTAAAAAAGAACTTAGAAGAAAGATTCGTAAATGGTTTGAGGAAAACAAGCCAAACGAACTACAACCTAAATTTGGGAGTCAAGGATCGTCAGAGATGAATACATCTGTAAATCCAATTCCCGTCTACGATGAGGAAGAGAACAAATTGCTGAAATTCGATTTGGATGATGGAGTTTATTTCATTGAGAAAGATGGAGAAGACAATAAAAAGGCGATTGATACCTGGCACGATTGGGTTTTTAAAGCCGTTGAGAATCATACAGGAAAGACACCAATAAGAAAGACAACTTGTATCCGCGTTGTTTTCGCAAATGGACGTCATATTGATTTACCGATTTACTACAAAAAAGGTGATAAAATTGAACTCGCTCATCGTTCTAAAGGATGGATTGAAAGCGATCCGAAGGCATTTTATGAATGGTTCAATAATTTGAAGAATCCACAATTGGAACGTTTTGTTCGGTACTTAAAAGCCTGGAAAAACTACAGAGAAATCAATAACACGTCATTAAAACTACCTAGCGGTTTTGAATTGACCATTTTGGCAGTCAATAGTTATGTCGAAAAGGATAATGATGATGAGGGATTTAGAGAAATGGTTCGAGGTATAGATGCGACCTTAAATTCATTTAATGGGTTTAAATGTATCAGACCAACTGTGCCGGAAGGAGAAGATGTATTTGAAGGTTATTCAGATTCTCGGAAAACGAATTTTTTGAATGCTTTATCGAGTCTGTTAAAGGATCTTGATCGAGCCAAAGACGAGAGTAACTTTAAAAAGGCTTCGGAAATCCTAAGAAACAATCAATTTGGTGACCGTTTTCCATTGGGTGAAGACAAGGACCAGAATGATAAATCTAACGATTTAGCTAAAACGATATCCACGGCTGCGATAACTCCTAAACCCTATGGATATTAATTACCAAATCCAGGATGTACTAAAAGCATATCCGACATTGGAGTTTGATCAAGCACGAAATAGGCTTGTGGGAGAATTGTTTATTTCTAGACATGATTCTTATGATCTGGAAATAGACATTTCTCCATTTCCAATGTTTTTCCCTGACGTTTATGAAGTAGGAGAACGCATTCCAAAAAAAATGGATCGACATATTTATGTTGATTCAGGGACTTGCTGTTTGTCAACCTCTGCGAAAGCACAAGTTTTATTGAAGACAAAAATTGGAAGTTTAAGATTATTCATAAAAGAGATTCTGATTCCTTACCTACAGAATAATTCATACTTCGAGATAAATAAGCGTTACAAAACAGATGAATACGCCCATGGTCCAGTCGGAATCATTCAAGGATATATGGATATCTTGAAAATGGATATTAACCAAATTGACGATGTTCTTAAGTGTGCTTTACTAATGGATGAGCGTATTAATGGTAAAAAATTGAATGTTCATGATCAATGTTATTGCAGAAGTGGCATGAAACTTAAAAATTGTAGAAAGGGTAGTCATTATAGTGCTTATAGAGATTTTAGAAATATAGATGTCGAATTACTAATATCTGATTTAAGGACATATTTTGAACCTCTTTTAGAAATGATAATTAGAAAATGAAAAGAAAAACGTTACTTAAAATTGAATCATTCAGATTGAAGGTTTCAAAAGCCTTACTATCCGAAACTGGATTTCGAATTATAGATCCTCTGTTAAGAGTTAGTTCTCTATTGATTATGATATCATTCATATTCGAATTTCTCCCATATTTCCTTTCGGAAGTAGATAAAGGATTTCCAAGATCACTTTCTTCCGAATCAATTAGATATTCTGAAATTTTTCAACTGTTTTTATTCCTTTGGGTTGGTGTTCTCGTTACCTATCTGTTTAGATCCTTAATTGAATGGCTCCATCGTAATTTTTTGAAAACATTCGAGCGAAAAAGTTCGTTTGAAATTTGGAGACAGGTAACAGCTCAGTCGTTTCTGACGATTTTCGTAAGTGGAATAGTTTTGCTTTTAGGATTGAGTTTTGGGAATTTCTTCAAAGTTTATTCTAACGATTTAAGCTTCCTTGGGGAAATTTTCACAACTATGAATAAATATGAAACGACCCTTTTTTATGCAAGTATATTTTCTTTGGTTTTGTATGTGTCGTATTCTTATTTATTGAAGGGGATTCAAACGTTTTTGAATGGGATTAAAGAAAAAATTGAGTCGTGATTAACGCATAGCTGAAATATGAATTGGAAAGATTACGAAAAAGAAATACTCTCAAGTTTTGAGAACTTATACAGAGACTGTAAAATCTCATTTGATCAAAAAATCATTGGAAAATATTCTGAAATAGAACGCCAGATCGATGTGTTGATTGAAGGGTATATCTTAAACGAAAAGATCAAGATCATTGTTGATGGAAAGAACTATTCTAAGAAACTAGATGTTAAAGCTGTTGATAGTTTCATTTCCATGGCTAAAGATGTGGAAGCGACACATGGGATTTTGATAACTAATCATGGATATAGTGAGGGAGCATACAAAAGAGCGTATAATGATCCTTCTAACATTGAACTGGATATTTTACGATTTGATGATCTTTTGGAATATCAAGGTTTTGGCGGGATAGTAAATAAGCACAAATACGGTTTTGTATTCCCCAATCCATTTGGATGGATTGTCGATAATTCATTAGCTGACGTTGGTATTGGTCGATCTTATCAAAGAGGATTATCCTTTGAAAATGCTATCACTATTCCTGAGTTCATGTATTTTGATATAACGCTATATGAGCATGAGTTTAATGATTTGTCGGAATTAAAAGCATTTCAGGAAAATGATACAAAGTACTATTTCCCCAGTTGCATTATCACTTATGAAGATTTCTCCGTAGAATATTCTGATAGAAAAGTAATTCTGCGCTTCATTGATCGACAAGATGGAAATATCGAAGTAACAGCATTCATCGATTATAGTGAGTATTGCGTTTTCGTTGTTTTGTGCTGTAAGAAATATTTGATTGATCGAAATCTTAGAAAACTCAAATATGTAGTTGATAATATGATGCGGATTGATGTTATTCAATGATCTGTTCCGAGATTGAATTTATCTGTAACTCCAATCGCATTAGATCGTCCAAATCTTCGAATAAATAACTAGAGTTATTTCCGCAAGAGGTCACGAATACAAAAAAAAATTAACTGCCCACCAAATGGTGGGCAGTTAATTTTTAATTCAAAAGTCGTATTCATTTGATGCTAAAATTTATAACTATATCCAATTCTCACAACCTGCGTTTCGTAATAGTCGGTACTTACGTAACTAAACCCATCACCTTGAATCGATTTTCTTACAATCATGGTGTTTAACAGGTCTGTTGCGTTGACAAACAATTCACCTTTTCCTTTCTGGATTTTCTTTTTTATCCCCAGATCCAATGAAAAACGTGAATCGATTTTCCCTTGTGGGATAATATCAGGCGCAAGATAAACTGCCACCAGTTGAACGTCTACATCTTTTGCAAAATGAAAGGTATTGTTCAGTTTTGCATTTCCCGAATAGATGCTTTGTTGATCGGCAGAAAAGGTATGTAGGATTGGATATTTATTTTCAACGCTAAAAGCATTGATTTGATTGTAGTAGACATTTCCGTTTACGTTGAATGAATACCATTTGGCAACACCCATAGAGTAGGTCATTTCAACACCTGCATTGTAGCTTTTTCCTGCATTCTGAAATACGGCATAAATCAGATTGCTTCCCGCAACAGTACTTGAAATACGCGTGATTGTTCCGTTTGCCTCTCTTCCATACAAAGCAGCGTAGAAATATCCTTTTTCCAAAGCGGATTTAAAGCCTAGTTCTAATGAATTGGTGAATTGAGGTTTCAAAGCAGGATTTCCGACTTTGATTATTTCAGCATCATCGTATTTTGGGAAGATGCGAATATCTACTTCATTTGGTCTGTCTACACGACGATTGTAAAACAAGGAGATTTTATTTTTATCATTGAACTTGTAAGCCAATCGCATGGTAGGAAAAGGCTGAATGTAGTTGTACCCATCACTTTTGTATGTGTTGTGATTTGGGTTTACCTGATAGTTTAACAAGACATATTCCACGCGCAAACCAATTTCGGCTTCTACTTTTTTACGATCCACGATATAGTTCCCGTAAATGGCGGGAATTACCTCGTTGTAATTTGCCCATCCACCTGCAGTCGTGTCTAAAGGTGAATTAATTCCAGGATAGAACTGCATGTCTGTCGGAATGGTCCGGTAACGGAATTTAGCTCCCGTTTCCAATCGACCGAATTTTAAAGGTTTTACATAATCCAAATTGAAATCTGCGACCTGTTCGTCAGAAAGCAATTTGAATGCATCGTGTCCTGTGAAAGTGGGATAGATATTATCAAAGAAGTATTTCTCGTTTTCGCGGTGAAAGGTATAATTGAACCCAGTATTTAAGACATGACCTGCTTGTTGAAATTTATGCTGATAGATGACTGTTCCCATTACGGTTGTCTTGAGTTCGTCTTCTAAAAATTGCCATAAACGAATGCGGTCGGAAGAATCTCTGTTGAAAAAGGGTTGGTCGCCATTGTCTAAAATTTTTTCCATTCCATAAAGACCCGAAATAGTCAAGGTGTTCTTATCATTGAAAGAATAATCAAAACCTAATTTGGCATTTGCGAAATGTGTATTTCTGTTTCGTTTGGTTTGTTGGTCGATAATGGTTCCGTCGTCATACGTTCGTGTAACGAATTCATTCTTGTTTAATGTCTGCGTATACAAGTAATCACCTTGAAAAAAGAGGTTCATTTTGTTTTTTCGATAACTCAAAGAAAGCGTTGGATTGATCTTTGGGGTGTATTGGTATTGCGGACGAATGGTAGGAAGGTTTTCTTTTTTGACCCACAAAGCACCTAAACCACCATTCATTCCAACTTTGCCTGAAAAACCTTCCTGTTTGTTCTTCTTCATTATAATGTTGATGATTCCTGCATTTCCGTTGGCATCGTATTTTGATGAAGGATTATTGATGATTTCAATGCGTTCAATAGCGGAAGCGGGAATATTATCTAACCCGTACTGATCTCCAAATCCTGTTAATGCCGTTTGTTTTCCATCAATCAGAATAGTTACTTTCTCGTTTCCGCGTAGTTGTACTTTACCATCCTGAACGGTAATGCCGGGGAGGTTCTGCATTGCCTGTAAAATCGATCCACCGCTTTGGCTCACGTTGTCTTCAACCGAAAACACTTTCTTATCCAACTTGTCGCTTACTTCTTCGATTTGACCAGTAATTACAACTTCCTCTAAAGACTCAACCGATTCTTCCAATGCAATAACCGACAAATCCAAAAAGTCGGAAAGTGAACCGACATAAACGGGTTTTCTCAATGGTTTATATCCAAAGGAAGTTACCACTAAAACATAGTTGCCAGTTTTAACTGGTGAAAGTGAAAAGAGACCTTTTTCATCTGTAATTGTTCCGATTACCAGAGTAGAATCGATTTCTGTTTTAAGAACAACCTGAACATAGGGTAGAGCAGTATTGTCTGCCTTACCCTTAATTGTTCCGGAGATCGTTACATTTCCACTTTGAGCAAATGCCTGAGATGAAAGGATTAGCCCTACAAAAGCAATCCAATTTCGGAAATGAATGATTTTCATATTATTCAGTGATCACTTTAATGAATGTACCAGTGTTGTCGAAAATGAGGTCTTTTTTATTGACTTCTGCCTCATAATTCACCGTTCCATTGCTCAGTACAATTTTAGCAGCTTCTTTTATTTTCTGTCCTTTGTAATTAGCATCGAGATAGTCTAAAATTGCTTTTGGAAGTGCGCTCGGTTCCATTTCTGTTTCGGTTTCCAAGATAACGCCATTAGCATTGATTACTACAGAAGTTTCAACTTCACCGTTTTCAAATTCGGCTTCATAATTCGGACCTTCTTGTTCCCAATCCACATCAGTAATCGTAGGAAATTGTTTTTTGAAGGCATCCTGAACTGTTACAGGAATTTTAGAATCTTTTCCTTCTTTCTCTGTTTTCTGAGCTGAGCTGCATCCAGCAAATGAGATAGCCACTATGCCTGTTAAAAATAATCGTTTCATGACGTTTGTTTTATAAGTTATAAGACAAACTTCCGAACAGATTCTGAAGACATTTAGAATTCGATACTGAAGGCGTGTAAATGATTGTCAAATAGATAGGAAAGCTTCCAATTGTAACGATCACAAATCTCTTTGGAAATCGCCAAACCTAATCCACTATTGGTTGTTTCAGAAGATGAAATCCCAAAACGAACAAATAAGTTTTCCTGATTCAATGAACCTGTTCCTGTATTTGAAAAAGTCAATTTCTTGCCAATTAGATTAATCTGTAAAATATCATCTTGATTGCCATGTCTGATAACGTTGGTGGTCAGATTATTGAATAATACTTCCAATAAAGTCCGATTGCATATGACTGAATAGGGTGTAACATTCATTTGAATTTGAATTCCCTTGCTTTGAAAATAATCGTCCAACAATTCAATGTTCTCGGTTAGAGTTTGCCGAATATTTACGTAAGTTTCTTCTGTGAACTGATGATTCTCTATTTTGGCTAAGAGTAGCAAATTCTTATTGATCCGTGAGATTCTAGAAAGGCTTGAATTGATGGTTTCAATAGTCGAAGCTTCCTGTTCCGATAGGGTGTTATTCTGCAACAAGACATCCATTTTGGTTTTTAAAATAGCCAAAGGAGTTTGCAATTCATGAGAAGCATTTTCAATGAAGCGTTTTTGCTGATTGAAAGTTGAAGCATTTTTTTCAATCAATACTGTCAGTTCTCTGTTCAACTCTTCAAATTCTTCAATGTCGGATTGTTCAAAGTGAATGTGCTGGTCTTTGCTTAGATCAAAGTTCTTAAGTTTATTGAGGGTCTTGTAAAATGGTTTCCAACTTTTTTTAGAGATTCGTTTATTTAGAAAGACAAAACCAAGCACTAAAAACAAGAAGAAAAACACCGTAACAAAGGCAATTGCAACCAATGTTTCGTCTGCTTCTTCCACGTTGGTTGAAATAGTCAATCGATAAGGCTTTTCGTTGACCCAAATAGTAGTAGAAAGTACCCGAAAACGATCCATTTCCTGCTCGAAATGGTTGTAAGTTGTTGTCGTGTAAATGCGGTTTTTTACAATGTCCTTTGGATCAATAGCAATTAACTCTGTTCCTGGTTGTAGTTTGTTCCAAATTTTAAGGGTTTTGTTGAGTTCTTTTTCATCCACGTTTGCCGTTTGGATTCCCTTCTCCATTCTTTTTCGAATGATCCAGTTGTGTTCGTCCAATTCTTCCAACCAAATTGAATCTACAACGAAATAATATACAGGAATACTGCACACCAGAATAATCAGTGCATAAATGGAAAATGATTTGAAAGGTTTGTCCAGCAGTTTACTCATAGTTCCCATTTATAGCCTGTTCCGTAAATTGTTTTGAGATAGTTTTCGCATCCTGCTTCGGTCAGTTTCTTTTTGAGGTTCTTTACGTGAGCGTAAACAAAATCATGATTATCGAACATATCTGCAATATCTCCTGAAAGATGTTCAGCCAGTGCATTTTTCGAAATGACCTTATTCTTATTTCCCAAAAAGAGCAATAACAAATCAAATTCTTTCTTAGTGAGTGAAACGATGATTGAACCAACCGTAACCGTTTTGGACAGCATATCAACAGTTAGTTCATCGTGCGTAATAGTATTCGAATTATCGAATTGCTTTCTTCTAATAACCGAATAGATGCGCGCGGATAGTTCTGACAAATGAAAGGGTTTCGCTAAATAATCATCTGCTCCCAATTGTAAACCCTTAATTTTATCATCAAGCGCACCTTTTGCAGAAATGATAATCACTCCATCTGTGCGTTTTTCAGCTTTCAGTTTTTCCAGTACTTCCAAACCATCCCCAAAAGGAATCATTAAATCCAATAAAACACAATCGTAAGTGTACGCGGAAATTTTATCAATAGCTTGGTTGTAATCCTCCGCAAGTTCACACAGATAATCCTGACTGGTCAGATAACCAATAACATCTTGTGCAAGTTCGTGTTCGTCCTCAATGATTAAAATCTTCACCTACCAAAGATACAATTCCAATTCTGAAGAAATTCTGAATTGTTGATTAGAAGAATACTTGATTTTCATTTCAAATTGTTGTGCTATCTAATGTTTCCAACTGCAATACACGCTCCAAATCCTCCATCAAAAAGTTAGAAGTTTCCCCGCTCAAGGTCACAAAAAAAGAAAAGCATTGTCCGCCACGGCGAATGATGCTTTTCTTTTTTCCTCATTTTCATTCTGTTTCTCATTCTGACCAAATTTTGAATCAAGACCACTTTCCGGGACTATGCATCACTATTTGTATTAAATTAAATTCTTGTGATTATTTTAGTTGCATGCTTTTGCGCTTAAATACTTTTGTTCTAACCGCTGTAATTTGCGTTTGTCATACTGCCTTGTTCGGACAATATCCATTTCATTATGTTTATGATGATGAAAAAGGGCTGCCTTCAAATGAGGTTTATTGTATGGAGCAGGATCCAAAAGGTTTTATCTGGATTGGTTGCGATGCCGGGCTTTATCGTTTTGACGGTGCTGAGTTTGTTGCTTATGAATGTAAAACGCAATTGTCGAATTCCAAAACGGGATTGTTTTTTTCTGCTACCGGTGAACTATACTGCCACAATTTCAAGGACCAGATTTTTGTATTGAAAAACAATCAGCTACAGGAGATCAAACACCCTTATTCAGGAATAAGTAAGTTTATACCTGATTTAGAAGGAAATATCCTGGTGAAGCATTTAAATGGAATATCGCTGTATTCCCCCAAAAACCACAAATGGGAAACGCTGGTCCGAACAATCGATGAATCGAAATCGCGCGTTTCAAGTAACCGGAGACTTCAATTAAACCATCATCTTTTCGTACTTGAAAAAAGCGTTGTTATTTGGGATGGAGAAAAATTCAATACCTATACCACTGATTTCTTCCAAAAGAATTCTCCTTTTAGAGAATGTTACTACAACAACTTGCTCTTCATATTCTCCCAGGAGAAATCGAAAATCTATCATTTTAATAAGGGGACTGCACGCGAATTTCCGGACTCCCGATTGGCATTGGCTCTGGCAAATAAGAAAGTAACCCATGTTCGTGAACTTGCTGACGGAAGCCTTTGGATACTGACTTATACCGGTGCTATTTGTTACAATGCCAGTGAAAATACCGTGAAGACTTATTTTCCCAATTATCCATTGTCGGATGTTCTATTGGACCAAAATGGGAATTACTGGTTTTCAACCCTTCAATCTGGGATCATTCAAATTCCAAACCTAAACTACCGGGTCTGGAACAAGGATGCAAGTGTGCTTCGGACAGAGAAGATTTCCAGGATAAATGCCTACGGGGATAACATTTTTTTTGGCGGAATAAACGGCTCGGTTTATCACTTTTCAACACGTAATGAATCCATCCGGTTGATTCAGGAAATACGTAAGGCAGACATCCAAAGTTTTGACTTTTCACCCACCGAACAGCGTTTGAGTTTCAATATTTCCAATATGATTGCGAGCTATAAAAACGGTGTTTTAACAAAAAAAGCGGCTCCTGTTGCAGCTATAAAAACAATCGTTCAATGGAATGGGGACGAAGTGATCGGGAGTTCGCATGGTTTGTTTTGGAAAGATAAAACGCATGACGCGGTTAAGATTCATGGTGCATGGATTCGCGAGATCAAAATAGATGCATCAGACACTAGCTTATGGATTGCTTCCGGAAATGGAATCCTTCATTTTAAGTGGAAAAACAATCGACCGGTGCTTGATCGTACTTTCCGATTCAACGAATTAATAAAATCAATCGATATTGATCCGGAAAATCACCGGGTTTTTGCGGCTTCATTTAAAGGTGAAATTCTTCAGATTCATGCCGGAAATCAATTGAAAGTTCTGTGCAGGTTCCATCGAAATGAACTGGTTCAGCGTATACGCTACCACAAAAATGCCGTTTATGCAGCTACCAATTATGGATTGGCCCATTACCAGCTAGAGACAAAAAAAATACAGTGGATTAATAGCGATAACGGGTTAGCATCAAACAACCTGATGGATTTCATCATTCACCGGGGAAACATCTGGATGGCCACCGGAAACGGGTTACAGCAAATTCCCCTGCCATTGAATCATTACAGCGGAAAAGCAGAACTTTTGGTGAATTATTTTTTGATTGACAAACTAAAACGTGCTCCTGCCAAAAGTATTCGAATCAAAGAAAATTCAACTTTCAAAGTCCATTTAACAACTATTTATTTCAAGGGAAATCGCGACTTCCAGTATGCTTACTCCATCAACAATGAAGAATGGGAATACATTTCAGGCGCCGTAAAAGCCATCCCATTTGACCGGATACCTGTTGGGCATTTCACTATTCGTTTGAAAGTGGTGGATTCCAATAAAGAGAATTTAAGTCCGGTAAAGATCATTCAAGGACAACTCATTCCTTTGTTCTATAATACGTGGTGGTTTATGACCTTCATTGCTTTGATTTTCCTGCTGGTAACCTATTTGATTTTTAAGAGACAGGTGAAAAAGAGCCGGCAGAAAGCAGAACGCGAAAACGAATTGAATTTATCCAAGTTAACTGCCATCCAATCCCAAATGAATCCGCATTTCTTGTTCAATTCCCTGAATTCCATCCAGGATTTGGTGCTCAAAGGGGATGTAGAAAACTCATATACCTATATTACTAAATTTGCCAACCTGGTGCGAAAGACCTTAAATTATTCCGAACAGGAATTTATCAGTTTGGATAAAGAAATTGAACTTCTGCGCATTTACCTAACGCTGGAAGAACTGCGCTTCAAACAACAATTCACCTATGCGATAGAAATTCACGAACTTCCCGATGGAATAAAGATTCCGCCTTTAATTATTCAGCCTTTTGTAGAGAATGCACTGGTTCACGGATTGCTGCATAAAGAAGGGGATAAGCACCTGCAAATTGATTTCTACTTTACGGATTTATTGGAATGCATCATTACGGATAATGGAATAGGGAGGGAAAAATCAAAACTGATCAATGAACGGCAGCGGAAAGATCACGAATCGTTTGCCGGCAAAGCCATGAAAAGACGCTTCGAATTATTGAAACACCTCATGGAAGGTGATTTTGGTTATCGCTTTGAAAATGTCACAGAAAACGATCAGGTTGTCGGGACGAAAGTTATCCTGCGTATCCCTGTTCAACATGAATTTTAGTCCGTTCCTGAAAAAAAACGTGGTGTTGCTTAAGAGCATCCCGGAAAAGAGCCCGAATAGTTTATTTTTGCGCTCATGAAACATCTGAGAGCCATTTTAGTGGATGATGAAGCGAGTGCAAGAGATGTGCTCTCTAATCTGCTGGCTCGCTTTTGTCCGGAGGTAGAAGTACTCGCAACCTGTGAAAATGTGGAGCAGGCCGTAAAAAAAATCAATGAGCTTACTCCCGACCTGGTCTTTTTAGATATAGAAATGCCCCAATACGCTGGATTTGAAATTATCCGGTTTTTTGAAGATATTCATTTTCAAATCATCTTCGTAACGGCTTACGAACATTACGCCATTCGGGCATTTGAAATAGCAGCGGTGGATTACCTGCTCAAACCCATTGATATCGATCGATTGAAGCAAGCTGTGGAACGAGCCTCTAACCGTTTTCTGTTAGAACAGCAAAAGCAACGTTTAGCCTTAGTGAGTGAAAACCTGGAACACAAACAATTTACCAACCTGGTAATTACAGATCGCGGTAATCAACATGTCGTTCCTTTCAATGAAATAATTGCCTTCGAAGCAATGGAGTCCTATTCCTGCATTCACACGACCACCCGAAATTTTACCGTAAGTAAAAACTTAAAATACTACGAAAACCTGCTGGAACCGCTTCCTCAATTCTTTCGAACTCATAAATCCTGGTTTATAAACACTCATTTCGTTTCGAAGTACAATAAATCGGAAATGCTGATTCAGTTGGATCGCATTCAGGCCAAATTATCGAAATATAAAAAAGCGGAATTTGAATCATTGATCGGACAGAAATAAGTTCAATTGATGCGATTCAGGCTTTCTGCAAAGCATTTTTTACTGTTTTTATCCATTAATGAAGTGTTTTGGCTGTTAGTTAAAAGATGTGTTTTCGATTGGCGGTGTCTTAGTAATCTTGTGTTAAATCAAGAAAAACACTATCGTGAAAAACACATTAATCTTAGTCATGAGTCTCCTGGCTTTTTCAATAAATGCTCAGTGGACCTCTTTTTCAACACCTTTCGCACCAAGTAGTGGCGGATTCCATAACATCAACGTTGGATCGTCTACACAGCTGGTTGGTGTTGCGGATGATATTTATGGGTCTGGTTTCAAAATGGCCTATAAATATGATTTTACTACAAATAGCTGGAATTTATACCAGGATCTTTGGCCCAATCATTACGTCGGACATGCATCCGTAGCAGCGGATGGTACCGTTTGGACCACAGCATCGAACGGAAACCTGGTGTACAAAAACACGATTCAAAAAACAGGACCGGTTATGAAAACCGTTCAATCGCGCTCGTCTTCCATGGCAGTGGGTTATAACGAAACACAAGTTTCTCCATCCGGAAACAATTGTAATTTTTCCAATGCTGCTGATGCCTTCACACTTCAAATTACAAGCAGCCAAATCAATATGAAAAGCATTGATATTGGTGATGACGGAATTATTTGGGCTGTGAATTGTAATCCTCCTCCATATTACTACACCGAACTATTTCAATTTATTGGAAATGATTGGGTGCAACAAAGCACGGGGACAACTTTTACCGACTGGGAATCTGTTGCTGTAGGTGATGCCACGAAAGTACTGGCTGTTCGTGCTGGAATGTTGTACTACAAAGATCCGGCTACCGGGAACTTTTTACGTGATTTCAGCGCCCCAACCGGTGTTACTCAAGCATCCATTGCAACTGACGGCACGGCTTTTATCGTTGCATCTTCATCTAACGGAAGTAATATTTATAAAAACACCTGGTCCGGAATTTTATGTGGAGTAGTCCCGGTTCCAACCTACGCTGCAGGGGGAAATAGTGTATATGTATGCCCTGGGAATACGGCAACCTTTACCGCATCAGGAACAGGAATCTTGAATTGGTACGCTTCGCAATCGTCTACCACAGTTTTGGCAACCGGAACTACATTTACAACTCCGCCGGCAAACAGTCAAACGACCTATTACGTTGAAAACAATGTTGGTTCGTGTAAATCAAGCCGCGTTCCGATGATTGTTTCGATGAGTGGTACGCCGAATGATCCCACAAATACAACTCCAGCTGACAGTTTGACCATTTGTCCGGGAGAAAGTACAACGCTTTCAGCTGTACTTGGATATACAACTGGATTAAGTTCTTATCAAAACCAATGGTTTGATAATGCTTCAAGTACAACCCCATTAGGAGTAGGCAATACGTATATTGTGCCAACCGGAGCCATCAATGCTACAACAACATATTATCTAAAAACGATTAGATTGTCCAATGGATGCTATTCCAATACTATTCCTGTAACTATTACTGTTTCTCCGGCTCCGACAGCACCAGTAAATACAACAGCTAATTCAACCATATGTAATGGACAATCTGCAGCACTTTCCGTTTCAGGTTCAGGAACCGTCAATTGGTATTCAGATGCGGCAGGGACAAACTTAGTTCAATCAGGTTCTACTTTCGCAACGCCAAATTTAACGGCATCTACAACCTATTATTCCATAATTTTGGGAGGATCTTGTAATTCAGCAATGACTGCTATTCCAGTTACCGTGAATCAACCATCTACGGGGATTCATACCGTTTCAACTTGTAATTCGTATCAATGGATCAACGGGCAAACTTATACCTCGAGCAATTCAACGGCCACACACACATTAACCAATAGTGTTGGTTGTGATTCAGTTGTAACCTTACATTTAACTATTTTACAACCTTCAGCTACCACTTTTTCGCATCAAACATGTAATGCATATACCTGGAACGGTCAAAACTACACAAGTAGCGGAACATACACACAAACCTTAACGAATGCAGCCGGTTGCGATAGTGTGGTTACATTAAACTTAACCATCGCGCAGCCAACTTCAAGTACCATTACACATTCGGAGTGCGGAAGTTATTCGTTAAATGGTCAGAATTACACAGCAAGTGGGACGTATGTTCAGAACCTTACCAATGTGAACGGTTGTGATAGTACACTGACCTTGCAATTGACCATTCTGAATCCAAGTTCATCAGTAATCAATGAAGTAACTTGTGGTTCATTTACATTGAACAACCTGACGTATGCTTCATCCGGAACGTATACTCAAACTATTCCAAATGTCCAGGGTTGTGATAGTACGATTACCTTGAATTTGACTCTGAACAACAACAGCAGTTCTTTCACTGACAATGCATGTGATTCGTATTCCTGGAACAATCAAAACTATACTTCCAGTGGAACGTATCAGCAAACATTTACGAATGTGAACGGTTGTGACTCGGTAGTTACATTGACGTTAACCGTTAACGCGACTCCTGTTTCAACCGTTACTAATGTCAATAATACATTAACCGCTTCTCAAAATGGAGTTTCTTACCAATGGATCGATTGCAACAATGGAAATGCGCCAATCAATGGAGCAACTGGCCAAAGTTTCATTCCAAATGCAAATGGAAGTTACGCCGTTATTCTTGAAAGCGGAGTGTGTACCGTTGCCTCAGCGTGTAGTATCATTTCTACCGTTGGAATCGACGAATTGTCTGCAAAGACAGCTATTTATCCGAATCCTGCTAGTAATCAAATTACCTTTGAAGCCATGAATGGAAGCCGGGTATCCGTTTACAACCAATTCGGTCAGTTAGTTAAACAGGCACAACTGAAATCTGATTTGGAAACAATGGACATCTCAGAGCTTGCAGAGGGAATGTACAACTTACAATTCATTTCAGTCAACGGTACTCGAATGAATCATAAATTAATCAAACAATAATCATTTTTCGATTTTAAAATCCGCTTCAAACGAGGCGGATTTTTTTTGCTTTTGGTCGTTACTAAATCTAATTGTCCATTGCTGAATAAACGCATAAATAACTTCAACTTACCCCATACGTTTGCTGAAAAATTAATCTTATGAAAAAAACAATTACTTTTCTATCCGTTCTCTTTATTGCTGGAGTTTCCATCGCTCAAATTCCAACAAATGGTTTGCAAATGCATTACACCTTTGATGGCAACGTAAACGATATATCAGGAAACAATTTCAATTTGCAAACTGCAGGAACTATTTTCAGCCCCGTGGGAACACCAGGAGATTCTGCATTAACGAATTACGATGCTCCTGAAACGTATTTTGATTTTACAGGATTCGAATCCAACTTTCAAAATCAAAACTTCACCATTTATGCAAGATATTACCCTACTGACATTCAAAAAACCTACTCCAATATTATTGAAATTGGTAACCCGAATAGCCAACATATCTATTTAAGACTTTTGAATAGAGATTTCATTCAAACCGGTTTTTTTAATGGAATCGTTGGTAATAATGCTGAAGGTTTTATAACCGGAGGTTTGAACGAATACAATGTGATTGTGATGACAACCAGTTACGATCCTGTTGCTTTGTCAAGAAACATTTCCATTTACTGCAATGGTATCTTGGTTGTTTCAACTGATTTCGCGGTAAACAATCTGATTGATTACAACAGTACCGGTACCAATATTCAATTTATGGGTCGTAACAGTACTTCAACCATGAATGCCATAGGAAATTTGGACGAACTAGCCTATTACAACAGATCCATGGATTCTACTGAAATTGTGAATATGTCAACACTAGGTCTAGAAAACAATCAGCAAAAACTATCTTTTAATATATTCCCTAATCCAACTTCAACCAATTATACGATGTCTAACCTTCCGATCGGAGGTTTGGTTCAGGTAATTGATCAAACCGGACGAGTAGTGAAAGCTGAATCAGTTTTAGCCGGAACGCTTACCTGGTCTTCTTCAGAAATGCACTCAGGAGTTTACTTCGTTCGTGTAACGGGTAAAAACGGTGAAGCCAGCACTCAAAAATTGGTTATAGAGTAATTTTTTTTCATAGAAAAATGAAAGGTTGCCGCAACAGTTTTAAAAATTGTTGCGGTTTTTTTGAATGAATTAAAAAAATCAATCAATAAACAAAAGCATCAACGTTTTACACGCGTGAAATAGTTTAAAAGTGGACTACAACAGTTCGTTTTTTCTTTTGCTCTCAAAACCCGGTCTTAATTTTTTATTTCAGGAAATCCCGGTGACAGCATATTCCGATATGACAATCATCAGCTTTTAGTAGTAGGAAAGTCATATTAAGATGACATACTTTTAGCGAACTTGTGCAAAAGTTAAGGATCATGAAAGAAAAAATAAAGCAAAATGCACCTAATAGCGCCGTCTATGGCTTGGGAATGATCGGTGCGGCAGTTTACTATATCTCAGCAGCAACCGGATTCTGGATGGGGGTGCTTGGTTTTCTAAAGGCCCTGGTTTGGCCCGCATTTCTTGTTTATGAAACCCTGAAAGCATTGAATGCGGGATGAAGGTCGTAATTAAGGGGAGAACCTATATGTGTACAAGAACAATTTCTGATTTATTCCATTTCATAAAAACAATGAAGCGGACAAGATTGGCAGTGAAACAAGCCTTCCGTACATCAAAAATATTACTAACTTAGTCACATGCTAAGAAAATATACAGCCATAGTATTGATCTGTATATCCGGGATCATTTATGCCGGACATAGCTTCATTCCGCATTTGCATCACCCTGACCATTCCGAAAGCAGGGATCAGGTAAATGCAGACGGTCACACGGACCATTACGATCAGCATGATTCTGACCACGGACCAGGCAAAAAACACCATCACAAATCATCCGACGAACATTCGGGAATATTTGATATTCTTGCTCATTTCTCACATGGAGAACCATTCTACAGATCGGATGATGGTGCGGAGATCAAAGTGGATGTCAAGCAAAAAGTACCTGTTCTGGCATGTGAGCCAGCCACTATTAAATGGGCGGATTATACTCCCGTTTTTACTCAGGAGGTAAACTATCAGAATAACGAATCTGATTATCATTCCTTGTCGCATGCACCATCCGGTTTGCGTGCTCCGCCTGTTGCAGCATAACTGTTCGGTCAGTTTGCCAATTGATGGCACCACTTGCACAATCCATATTCGAATTTTGACACGGATGTTTTTACATTGTGCACGATTTTAATGCTCAACAATTTTTACAAATATGTTTAATAAAATCATTGAGTTTTCTGTCAAACAGAAACTTATCATCGGGCTGTTTATGCTCGTGTTGATAGGCTACGGAGCGTATGAAGTTACCCGATTGCCTATTGATGCAGTTCCCGATATTACCGATAACCAGGTCCAGGTTATCACATCTGCGCCATCATACGGTGCAACAGATATCGAACGTTTGGTCACATTCCCGGTTGAACAGGCAAACAGCAACATTCCGGGACTAAAGGAGATCAGAAGTTTTTCCCGCTTCGGATTGAGCGTTGTAACCATTGTTTTCGACGATGAAACAGACGTCTACTGGGCCAGACAACAAGTTAACGAACGTATCCAGGCCATTAAGGATGAGATACCGACAGAGATCGGTGTACCGAAGCTGGGACCTGTAACCACTGGGTTAGGTGAAATTTACCAATACATGGTACGTCCTAAAAAAGGCTACGAGAAAAAATATACGGAAACGGAATTGCGTACCATCCAGGATTGGATTGTTCGCCGGCAGTTATTAAGTGTAAAAGGTGTAGCGGAAGTCAGCAGTTTTGGCGGCGGGGTAAAACAATACGAAATTGCCATTGACCCGAACATGCTGAATTCATACGGAATTACAATGAATGGGGTATTCGACGCACTGAAAAACAACAACCAGAATACGGGAGGGGCTTACATTGAGAA